>CAWGYQ010000003.1:25000-427376 GCA_963826865.1 uncultured Acidobacteriota bacterium | reverse complement strand
CGGCGGTGCCGTGCCGGGCCGCGACCTGGCCGAGCGCGCACGCGAACGTGGTGGCGCCCGCGCCGCCCGAGCCCCCGACGACCCCGACCAGCCGGCCGGCGCCCAGGCCGTCGTCGGCCGCGTCGATGAGCCGCTGGGTCAGCCACGCGTCGTCGCGCGGGAGGGCGAGCACGCGTTCGGCGCCCAGTGCGACCGCGGTTCGGAAGGCGCTCTCCTCCTCCACGACGGAGCAGAGCACCTGCACCTGGGGGCGTCGCTGCGGGGCGAGGGCGGTCAGCTCCTCGGCGGCGTCGTGGCCCACCAGGACCAGCGGTGCCAGGAACCATCCCTGGAGCGCGGAGACGCCCGGCGGCCGCACCTCGGGCGTGACCCCGGCCGCGGCCGCCAGCCGGGTCACCTCGTCGACGAGGGACCCGTCGCGCGACACGACCAGGGGCGGATGCATGACGACGACCCTGTCGCTGCGCCCGGACGCTGCCCCTCGACGACGCCGCCGCCTGTGGACGGCGTGCTCGGCGGCGTACCTGTGAGTGGCAGATGGATGTCCCAAGGAGGGGAGGAGGGCGCACCTACGATGGAGGCATGGCCGCGCCGGGGACGTCATCGCGGCCGCACCGGCGCACCGCGGCGTTCTTCGACCTCGACAAGACGATCATCGCCAAGTCGAGCACCATGGCGTTCAGCAAGCCGTTCCAGGCCGGTGGCCTCATCTCCAGGCGCGCGGTGCTGCGCTCGACGTACGCCCAGTTCGTCTACGTTCTCGGCGGCGCCGACCACGACCAGATGGAGAAGATGCGGGCCTTCATGTCGACGCTGGTCGCGGGCTGGGACGTGGCCACGGTGCGCGAGATCGTCGCCGACACGCTCCACAACATCGTCGACCCGCTGGTCTACGACGAGGCGGTCGGCCTGATCGAGGAGCACAAGGCCGCCGGCCGCGACATCGTCATCGTCTCCACCAGCGGCGCCGAGGTGGTCGAGCCGATCGGCGCGATGCTCGGCGCGGACATCGTGGTCGCCTCCCGGCTCGAGGTCGTGGACGGCAAGTACACGGGGGAGATCGAGTACTACGCGTACGCCGAGGAGAAGGCCGCGCGGTGGTCGAGCTCGCCGAGCTGCGCGGCTACGACCTCGCCGACTGCTACGCCTACAGCGACTCGGTCACCGACGTGCCGATGCTCGAGGCGGTCGGCCACGCGCACGCCGTCAACCCGGACAAGGAGCTCCGCCGGGCCGCGACCGCCAACGGGTGGCCGGTCCTGGTCTTCACCAAGCCGGTCGCGCTGCGCAGCCGGGTGCCGCTGCCGCCCGCGAAGCAGACCATCGCGGTGCTCGCCGTCGGTGGGGTGCTGGCGGTGGGTGGCGTGCTGTGGGCGAACGCCCGGAAGCGGCGGCTTGGGGGCCTGCCCGCTTCGCTCGCGTCGCGCTCACACCCTGCGCTCCACATGCAGGTGGCACCCGAGTTCTCCAGGATCTCGAGTGCCACCGCTGACACGTGAGTCGTGGGCTACCAGGCGTGCAACATCTAACTGCTGCCCCGGACAGTTTCCGGTGTGGCAAGCACCCTCTTCGAGAGGGTAGATCGCCGCGTGGGTACCCGACTCTCGTGTTGCTCGTGAAGTTGTCTGCCTCATGTGTACGCCCCTTCGGGCGGTCAGACAAGGCCTTGTAATCGGCCGCCGATGAGAGGATCTTGAGCAGTGGGTGCGGCCTCGGGGAGGCCGCAGCACGCACGCCTCGACGAGTCCTCAGCGGTCGTTGAGCGGGCTCGCCTCGGCCCCCGCGGCGTACGCCTCGGCGGCGTACAGCAGCCAGGCGTGGACCCCGGCAGGACCGCCGTCGCGGTAGCGCGCCGAGGTTGGACTCGTACGCCGCGCGGTTGGCGAGATGGCCGGCCTCGGGCACCACCAGGGACTTCTCGTCGACGCCCCGCGAGACCAGGACCAGCCGCTCCACGGCGCGGGCGACGACACCGTTGTGGGACCCGAACGGCGCCGCCGCGACCAGCTCCGCGTGCGCCACCGCGGCGACCAGCATGGCCGGGACGTCGGCGCCGGCCGACGAGCACGTCGGCGACCCCGCGCAGCCTGGCGGCGGCCTCCGGCGTCGCGCGGCCGGCCGAGCCGGTCGTCCGGCAGCGAGCGGGCCGCGGCCACGCGTGTGCAGCCGGGCCAGCACCTGCAGCGGCGACCGGGACAGGGTCGGCCCCCACGACAGCAGCTCGGTCGAGACCCGGACCGCGTCCTGCGCGACCTCGTCGCCGGCGCCGCGGCGTACCTCGTCCAGCGACGACGCCGAGCCCTCGAGCACGGCGCTCGCGTGGGCGCCGCGCAGCAGCGACTCGGCGGTCGTCTCCGGCGGCGTCCGCCGCAGCCCGCGGTCCCGCAGCAGCGCGTCGATCCCGTCGCGGGCCGCCGCGAACGCCGACGGCACGCCCTCGAGCGTCGCCAGCGACGTTCAGCGAGGACGCGGCGGCCGAGGTCACGGGCGAAACGCTAGGCACCGGCTACTTTCGGACGCGATGAGCCAGGACACCCCCGACTTCGCGAACTCCTTCGGCGGCGTGGTCGACGCCTACGACCGCGGCCGCCCGACGTACCCGCGCGAAGCCGCCGCGTGGCTGACCGCCGAGGCGCCGCTGTCGGTGCTCGAGCTGGGCGCCGGCACCGGCAAGCTCACCGAGCAGCTCGTGGCCCTCGGGCCACGACGTGCACGCGACCGACCCGGACGCCGCCATGCTCGCCCGGCTCCAGGAGCGACTGCCGGACGTGCGGACCTCCCAGGCCCCGGCCGAGGAGATCCCGTCGGGCGACCGCTCCTACGACGTCGTCGTCTGCGCCCAGGCCTTCCACTGGTTCGACCTCGACAAGGCGCTGCCCGAGATCGCCCGGGTCCTCAAGGCCGGCGGCCGCCTGTCGCTGGTGTGGAACCAGCGCGACGAGCGGGTCCCGTGGGTGCGCAAGCTCGGCGCGATCATCGGCACCCAGGAGCAGCTGCGCGAGCCGGCCGCGGCCCTCGAGGGCTCGGCGCTGTTCGACGAGGTCGAGGAGACGGAGTTCCGGTTCCGCCAGACCATCGACCAGCACTCGATCAAGGACCTGGTGCTCTCCCGGTCCAACATCGCCACCCTCCCGCCGGCCGAGCGCGACGCCAAGCTCGCCGAGGTGGCCGCGTTCTACGACGACTACGGCCGCGGCATGGACGGCATGCAGCTCCCCTACGCCGCGCGCTGCTTCCGCAGCCGGGTGCTGGACCGACCGGCGTCCTACTCCGGGACCACGGAGACGACGGGGACGACGGGGACGACGTCAGGCGCCGAGCCGGCTCAGGCCTCGGACGGCACCGACACCGACATGCTGCTGATCGACTTCCGCTAGCGCAGCGAGGGCCCGCGCGGCGACCAGGTCCAGCCACGCCGGGTGCGGCGCCGATGACGTCGGCGACCATCGCCGCCGGCTCGGCACCGCTCGCGCAGCCGGTCCGCGAAGTGGCCCTCCGCCAGCAGGTACGGCGACACGGCGACGCCCCGGCCGAGCAGCTCCTCCGGGGGAGTGCCGAGGCCGCCGAGCGTGGCCAGGGACACCGGCCCGCCCCAGGTCTCGGCGAGCAGCCGCGCGGCGGCGGGCAGGTCCGCCAGGCGCTCCGGGGTCGCGTGAGCCGGCGGCCACCATCAGCACCGGCTGACCCGGCACGGCGCCGCCGCGCAGCAGCCGGTCGGCCTGGGCCCGGGCCAGCGCCGCGTGCGGCCCGAGGTGGGGGCCCAGGGACACGGGACCGGCGGCCGAGGCGAGCGACGCCGGCAGGTCGTGCCGGACGTGGTGGCCCGGTCGAGAGCAGCAGCGGCACGACGACCGTGGGCTCGTCCGACGACGCCAGCACCTCGTCCAGCGAGGGCGGGCACAGCTCGACGTACGCCGCCGTCGCGGGCAGCCCGAGCAGCCGGCCGGCCGCGGCGGTGATGCTCGCGGGCGACCTGCGTTGCCGGCGGCGGACCGGGTGCCGTGCGCGACCGTCACGAGCCTCATGTCATGGCGGTCACCGCCAGCCGGTAGCCGCGCTTGACGACCGTCTGCACGGTCCGGGTGCCGAGGGACGCCCGCAGCCGGGCGACCGCCATCTCGACCGCGTGCTCGGACCCGGCGGTGCCCGAGGGCAGCGCCGCCAGCAGGTCCCGGCGGGACACGACGTGCCCCGGGTTGACCATCAGGCTCTGCAGCACGGCGAAGGGCGCGGGGGACAGCTTGATCTCGACCCCGTCGAGCAGCACCGCCTCGCCGTGCACCAGCAGCGTGTGGCCGGCGACCTCGAGCGTGGTGCCCGCGGTCCGGGACGGCAGCTCGGTCTCGAGCTGCTTGACCATCGCGGCCAGCCGCGACCGGTCCGGGAAGATCGTGGGCACGCCCCACATCTCGAACGCCGCGGCGGTCACCGGGCCGACGCACGACGCCACGACGTCGGCCTGGAACGCACCGACCAGGTCGTCGCGGCGGCCGGTCGAGCCGGCCGCCTCCATCATCGCGGCGACCGCCGGCGCCGAGGTGAAGGTGACGGCGTGCGAGCGCCCGGTCCGCGACCAGGTCGACGAGCCGGAACATCGGCTCGGGGTCGTCGGCCGAGGCGACCCGGTAGACGGTGACGGTGGTGACGTCGGCGCCCTGGCGGCGCAGCGCGTGGGCGACCATCGACAGCGACTGCCCGTGCTCCTGGACGACGATCCGCAGCCCCTCGAGGGCCGGTCGCGCAGGTGCGCGAGCACGTCGTCGAAGCACTCCGAGTCCGGCGCCCACACCTCGCGCAGCCCGCGCCGGCGGAGCGCGCCGACGCTCTTGGGACCGCGGGCGAGGATCTCCGCGTCGCCCAGGGCGGCGAGCAGGTCCGGCAGCAGCCCCCAGCGACTCCGCGGCCGCGAACCACGCCTTCATCCCGATGCCGGTCGTGGCCAGGAACAGGTCGACCGGCCGCGCCAGCACGTCCTCGGTGGCGGCCCGCAGGGACGCGTCGTCGACCTGGTTGGGGTCCATGCGACAGCGCGGGCGCCCACACGACGTCCGCGCCCCGGCGCTCCAGCAGCGCCGACCTGCTCGTCGACCTTGCGGGCGGCGGTGACGCCGATCCGGTAGCCGGTGAGAGGCAGGTGGTCACTAGGTGCTCCTGGCGGTGGACCGACCAGCACGTTGCCGTCGAGCACGCGCACGTCGTACGTCGGGATCCGGACGTCCGCGTCGTCGAGGCACTGGCCGGTGCGCAGGTCGAAGGCCTGCTTGTGCATCGGTGAGGCCACGAACGGCACGTCGCCCCCCTCCGTGGAGCGGGTGCCGACGATGCCGCGCGCGAGCACCGAGGCCCTGGAGAAAGGGTCGTAGTTGCTGATTGCGTAGACGTTTCCGTCGTGTGTCCGCAAGATGGCCACCGCCTCGCCGTCGACGAGACCTGCGACACCTCCCTCGACCTCGATGTCGTCGAGGCGGCAGACGAGGGTGTACGTCGACACGTCCGCGAGGCTCGGTCATCGCGGCGCTCCCACCGGGATCGTCGGCGCCGAGGACGACCGGTCCGGACGACGTCGCCCGGCACGGCCTGGTCGCGCTCGTCGCGGAAGGTGATGTGCGGGTCCGGGACGTCCGGCGCGTTGACGAAGGAGACGAACCGGCGCAGCTTCTCCGGGTCGTCGAGGGTCGCCGCCCACTCGTCGCGGTAGCCGTCGACGTGCCGGGCCATCGCGGCCTCGAGCTCCGCGCCGAGCCCGAGCGCGTCGTCGACGACGACCTCGCGCACGTGGTCGAGGCCGCCCTCCAGCGAGTCGACCCACGGCGCGGTGCGCTGCAGCCGGTCGGCGGTGCGGATGTAGTACATGAGGAACCGGTCGAGGTAGCGGACCAGCGTCTCGGTGTCGAGGTCGCCGGCGAGCAGCTCGGCGTGGCGCGGCGTCGCGCCGCCGTTGCCGCCGACGTAGAGGTTCCAGCCCTTCTCGGTCGCGATGACGCCGAAGTCCTTGCCGCGCGCCTCGGCGCACTCGCGGGCGCAGCCGCTGACACCGCCGCTTGAGCTTGTGCGGCGAGCGCAGGCCCCGGTAGCGCAGCTCCAGGTCGATCGCGAGCTGGACCGAGTCCTGCACGCCGTAGCGGCACCAGGTCGAGCCGACGCAGGACTTCACCGTGCGCAGCGCCTTGCCGTAGGCGTGCCCGGACTCGAAGCCGGCGTCGACCAGCCGCCGCCAGATCGCGGGCAGCTGCTCGACCCGGGCGCCGAACAGGTCGATCCGCTGGCCGCCGGTGATCTTCGTGTAGAGCCCGAAGTCGCGGGCCACCTCGCCGATCACGATCAGCTTCTCCGGGGTGATCTCGCCGCCGGGGATGCGCGGCACGACCGAGTAGGTGCCGTTGCGCTGGATGTTGGCGAGGAAGTGGTCGTTGGTGTCCTGCAGCGTGCGGGTCTGCTCGCCGTCGAGGACGTGCCCGTTGAGCAGCGAGGCGAGGATCGAGGCGACCGCCGGCTTGCAGATGTCGCAGCCCGCGGCCGGTGCCGTGGCCGGCGACGATCTGGTCGAACGTGCGGTACCCGTGCACCGCGACGACGTCGAACAGCTCCTGCCGGGTCAGCCGGAAGTGCTCGCAGAGGCTGCGGTCCACGACCTTGCCGACGGACTCGAAGTAGTCCTCGACGATCTTCTTGACCAGCGGCTTGCAGGAGCCGCAGGTCGGTGCCGGCCCGGGTGCACGCCTTGATGTCGGCACGTCGGCGCGCCGTCGGCGATCGCGCGGATCGCTCCTTGGTGACGTCGTTGCACGAGCAGACCTGCGCCTCGTCGGGCAGCGCCGAGCGTCGACGGCGCCGCGGCCCGGCGGGCAGGATCAGCTCCTCCGGGTTGGCCGGCAGCTCGATGCCGCTGGCGACCATCGGCCGCAGCGCGCCGTACGCCGTCGCGTCGCCGACCAGGACGCCGCCGAGCAGCGTCGGCCGTCGTCGGTGACCACCAGCTTCTTGTAGACGCCGGCGACCGGCGTCGGCGAAGACCAGCTCGAGGGCGCCGTCGGTCGTGGCGAACGCGTCGCCGAACGAGGCCACGTCGACGCCGAGCAGCTTGAGCTTGGTGGACATGTCGGCGCCGGTGAAGGTGCCCGGCCCGCCGAGCAGCGCGGTCGGCGACCACCTCGGCCATCGCGTAGCCGGGGGCGACCAGGCCGTACATCCGGCCGCCGGGCGCGGCGCACTCGCCGATCGCCCAGACGTGCGGGTCGGAGGTCCGGCACTGCTCGTCGACGAGGACGCCGCCGCGCTCGGCCGAGGTCGAGGCCGGCCGCCCGGGCCAGCGCGTCGCGGGGCCGGATGCCGGCGGAGAAGACGACCAGGTCGGCGGCGATCGGCGTCGCGCGTCCGTGCAGGCCGAGCCCGCGCGGCCCGCCCGTCGCGCTCGACGACCTCGGTGGTCATCGGCGCCGGTGTGGACGTGCAGCCCGAGGTCCTCGATGTGCCGGCGCAGCGTCGCGCCGCCGGCGTCGTCGACCTGCACCGGCATCAGCCGCGGCGCGATCTCGACGACGTGCGTCTCGAGGCCGAGCTGGGCGCAGCGCGTTGGCGGCCTCGAGGCCGAGCAGGCCGCCGCCGACGACGGCGCCGACGGTCGCGCCGGCCGCGCGCCTCGCGGATCGCCTCCAGGTCGTCGATGGTGCGGTAGACGAAGCAGCCGGGCAGCGTCGTGGCCGGGCACCGGCGGCACGAACGGCGCGGAGCCGGTGGCGAGCACGAGCTCGTCGTACTGGAGCACCCGGCCGTCGTCGAGCAGCACGGTCTGCGTCTCGGGGTCGAACCCCGCGGCGGCGGTGCCGAGGACGAGCTCGACCCGCGGGTCGTCGTACTCGCCCTCGGGCAGCAGGGAGAGCGCCTCGGCGCCGACCTCGAAGAAGGACGTGAGCGCCGACCCGGTCGTACGCCGGGCGCGGCTCCTCGCCGAGGACGACCACGTCGTGGGTCTCGGTGAGGCCGCGCTCGACGGCGGCCTGCACGAACCGGTGGCCGACCATGCCGTGGCCGACGACGACGAGCCGGCGGCGGTACTGGGGACTCATGTGCGGGTTCCTTCCAGGGTGGGGACGGTTCGCTGGGCGAGGAGCTGGCGCACGGTGTCGGCGCAGCCGCCGCAGCCGGTGGTGGCGCGGGTCCGGTCGCGGACCTCGGCCAGGGAGGCGCAGGCCCGGACCGCGCCGGCGCTGACGCCGGCGCACGCGCAGACCTCGGCGTCGTCGGGCACCGACGTGGGCGGCGGGCGGCCGGTCGGGCATGAGCAGGGCGCCGGGCTCCGAGGGGCCGAGGACCGTGCGCCGGTCGAAGTGCTGGGTGATCAGGCCGATCCGGGACAGGTCGCCGACCAGGGTCGCGGCGACCAGACGCCGTCGCGGACGACGAGCTTGCGGTGCGAGCCGACGACCGGGTTGGACACCTCGACGACCTGGCCCTCGGCCTGCAGCGGGTCGCCCAGCACCGCGACGTCGAGGCCGGTGGCCTGGAGCCGGGCGACGGTGCGGCTGCCGTCGTACGTCGCCGGGCTCGCCGTCGAGGACCCGGGCGAGCACCCCGGCCTGCTCCCAGGCGGGCGGCACGAAGCCCGGTGACCCGGCCGTCGTGCTGGGCGCAGTCGCCGATCGCGTAGATGTGCGGGTCGCTGGTGCGCAGCCCGTCGTCGACGACGATGCCGCGGCGGACCTCGAGGCCGGCCCGCCGGGCGAGCGCGGTCGACGGGCGGCCGCCGGCGGTCAGCACGACCAGGTCGGTGTCGAGGACGAAGCCGTTGTCGAGGACCAGGCCCGCCTCGGTGAGCCGGGTGGCCCGGGCGCCGGTGTAGACGGTGGTCCCGAGGCGCTGCGAGGTCGCGGGCGAGGATCGCGCCGGCCTTGTCGTCGACCTGGCTGCGCAGCAGGTGGTCGCCGCCCTCGACGACCTCGGTGCTCAGGCCGCGGACAGCCAGGGCGCGGGCGACCTCGAGCCCGAGCAGCCCGCCGCCGACGACGACCGCCGCGCGCCGCGGCGTCGAGCCGGCGAGACCGCGGCGTCGAGCCGCAGGCAGTCGTCGAGGGTGCGGAACGCGTGCACCCGCTCGTCGAGCCGGCCGTCGATCCGGACGATCCCCCGGATCGGCGGCAGGGTCGGGATGCTGCCGGTGGCCAGCACCAGCGCGTCGTACGGCAGGCGCGAGCCGGTCGGCGAGCTCGACCTCCCGCTCCTCCCGGTCGATCTCGACGACCCGCGCGCCGAGCCGGAGGTCGACGTGGTCCGGCGAGCCGGAGCGCCAGGCTGTCGACGCGGTCGTGGGTGCCCGCGAGCACCGCGGACAGCAGGATCCGGTTGTACGGCGCGTGCGGCTCGTCGCCGAGCATCACCACGTCGTGGCCGGCCAGGCCGTCGGCCAGCCGGGCGGCCGGCCATCCCGGCCCCGACGACGACCACTCGATGCCGGCTCATGCCGCGCACCGCGCACGGCGCAGACCTTGAACTCGGGCATCCGGCTGGACGGGTCGAGCGCGTCGTTGGTGCAGCCGGTTGGCGCCGACCCAGTGGAACGGCACGAAGACGGTGTCCGGCCGGATCGTGGTCGACGACCCGGGCCGGTGCCTTGAGCTCGCCGCGCCGGGTGGTGACCACGACGAGCTCGCCGTCGCGGGCGCCGATCCGGTCGGCGAGCATCGGGTGCAGCTCGACGAACGGGGCCGGTGTCGGGCAGGTCGCGCGACCCGCCGGGTCTGGGCGCCGGACTGGTACTGCGCGAGCACCCGGCCGGTCGTGAGGTGGACCGGGAACTCGTCGTCGACGGCCTCGGCCGGGCCGCGGTGCTCGACGGCGCACGAACCGGGCCCGGCCGTCCGGGTGGCGAACGTGTCGGCGAACAGCCGCGGCGTGCCCGGGTGCTCGGCGTCCGGGCACGGCCAGAAGACGCCGTGCTCGGCCCGGATCCGGTCGTAGGTGATCCCGCCGTAGTCGGCGCGGCCGCCCGCCGAGGCGCGGCGCAGCTCGGCGAAGACCTCCTCGGCGTCGGTGGCGAACGGCACCGGCGAGCCGAGCCGCTCGGCGAGCCCGGCGATGACCTCGAGGTCGCTGCGGACGCCGGCCGGCGGCGCGACGGCCTGCTGGCGCAGGATCACCCGGCCCTCGAGGTTGGTCATGGTGCCGGTCTCCTCGGCCCACTGGGTCACGGGCAGCACGACGTCGGCCATCGCCGCGGTCTCCGACAGCACGAAGTCGGCGACGACGAGCAGGTCCAGCGCGGCCAGCCGCTCGGTGACGTGCGTGGCGCGCGGCGCCGAGACGACGGGGTTGGTGCCGAACACCAGCAGCGCCTTCGGGCCGCCGTCCGGTGCCGAGCGCGTCGAGCAGCTCGTACGCCGAGCGGCCCGGGCCGGGCAGCGAGTCGGCGTCGACGCCCCACACGCCGGCCACGTGCGCGCGGGCCGCCGGGTCGTCGATCATCCGGTAGCCGGGCAGCTGGTCGGCCTTCTGGCCGTGCTCGCGGCCGCCCTGGCCGTTGCCCTGGCCGGTGAGGCAGCCGTAGCCGGCGTACGGCTTGCCGGGCAGGCCCAGCGCCAGCGCCACGTTGATCCAGCCGAGCACGGTGTCGGTGCCCTGGGCGTGCTGCTCGGCGCCGCGCGCGGTCAGCACCGTCGACCCGCTCGGCGCCCGGCGAGCAGGTCGGCCAGCTCGCGCAGCTCGGCGGCCGGGACGCCGGTGACCCGCTCGACCCGCTCGGGCCACCACGCGGCGGCGCCGCGGCGGACCTCGTCGAAGCCGGTGGTGCGCGCGGCGACGTACGTCCTCGTCGACCGCGCCCGCGGCGTCGAGCAGGTGCAGCAGCCCGAGCGCGAGCGCCAGGTCGGTGCCGGGCACCGGCTGCAGGAACAGGTCGGCGCGCTCGGCGGTCGGGGTGCGCCGCGGGTCGATGACGACGACCCGGCCGCCGCGCTCGCGGAGCCGGTCGAGGTGGCGCGCCGCGGGCGGCATCGTCTCGGCGAGGTTGGAGCCGACCAGCACCAGGACGTCGGTCTGCTCGACGTCGGCGAGCGGGAACGGCAGCCCGCGGTCGATCCCGAACGCCTGGTTGCCGGCGGACGCGGCCGACGACATGCACCAGCGGCCGTTGTAGTCGATCTGGCTGGTGCCGCAGCGCGACCCGGGCGAACTTGCCGAGCTGGTAGGCCTTCTCGTTGGTCAGCCCGCCGCCGCCGAACACCGCCACGGCGTCCGGCCCGTGCGACTCGCGCAGCGTCGCGCAGGCGCGACCGCGACCAGGTCGAGCGCCTCGTCCCACGACGCCGCGCGCAGCTCGCCGGTCGCCCGGTCCCGGACCAGCGGCGTGGTGAGCCGCTCGCGGTTGCCGCGCAGGCCGGCCGCCGTCCAGCCCTTGCGGCACAGGGCGCCCTCGTTGACCGGGAACTCCGGCCACGCCGAGACCTCGAGCGCGCGACGCGCGCCCGGCGTGGCGAGAGCGTCATGCCGCACTGCAGGCTGCAGTACGGGCAGTGGGTGTCGGTCATCGCTCACGAGGCCTAGATCCCGACGCCCGCGTAGCTCGTCGCGGCCGTGGCCCGGCCGGGCGGCCGGAGGTAGACGGCCCAGGTGACGAGCGGCGCAGACGACGTAGAAGCGCGGTGAACGACCAGAACGCGGTCTTGGTGGCGCCAGCGGGTCGGTGACCCACGGGGAGCCGAACGTGATCGGGATCAGGAAGCCGCCGATGCGCGCCGACGGCGCCGATCATGCCGACCGCGGCGGACGGCCTGCTTGGTGGCCGCCAGCGAGCGCCGCGTCCCGCTCCGGCGTGCCCGGCGCGCGTGGCCCGCTCGGCCTCGGTGCGAAGATCGCGGGGATCATCTTGTAGGTCGAGCCGTTGCCGATGCCGGTCGCGGACGAAGATCAGCAGGAAGATGCCCAGGAAGAACGGGAACGCCGTTGGCGTTGACGCGGTCCGACCGCGGAACTCGACGAGCGGGTCGGCCGATCGCGGTCTCGGGGTGGCAGCGGGGTCAGCGTCCACAGGCACGTAGCCGAGCGTGCCGAGCACCATGCCGCCGAACGCGACCAGGGTGACCCTCGCGCCGCCGAACCGGTCGGCCAGGTAGCCGCCGAGCGGCCGGGTCATCGAGCCGACGAGGGCGCCCGAGGAACGCGTAGTAGGCGAAGTTGATGCCGATGCCCAGCGACGCCGGGATCGGCTGACGCCAGAAGTTCAGCTTGATCAGCAGCGGCATCGCGGCGGAGTAGCCGATGAACGAGCCGAAGGTGCCGATGTAGAGGAACGACATCACCCAGGTCTGCTTGTGCTTGCGGACGACCGAGCTGCTCCCGCGGGGCGGACTTCGCGGTGCCCAGGTTGTCCATGAAGAGGTACGCCGCGACGGCGCGGCGACCACGCCAGGCCGGCGTACACCCACGCGGCGCGCTCGAGGTGGACGCCGCCCGTCGGCCGCCTTGACCAGGCCGAAGATCGCCGGCGCCGCCCACGATGACCGGCAGGAGGAACTGGATCAGCGCGACGCCGAGGTTGCCGCCGGCCGCGTTGAGGCCGAGCGCCGTGCCCTTCTTCGACGAGGGGTAGAAGAAGTTGATGTTCGCCATCGAGGAGGCGAAGTTGCCGCCACCGAAGCCGGCCGTCGCCGCGATCAGGCAGAACGCCCAGAAGGGCGTGCTCGGGTTGGTCACCGCGTAGGCGAACCCGAGCGTCGGGATCAGGAGCAGCAGCGGCGCTGGCCATCGTCCAGTTGCGGCCGCCGAACTCGGCGACCGCGAACGTGTAGGGCAGCGCGCAGCAGCGCAGCCGACCAGGTTCGGGCAGCGCGACCAGGAAGAACAGCTGCTGCGGCGTGAACTCGAAGCCGATCGAGACCAGGAACGCCGAGCTGACGCTCCAGATCAGCCACACCGAGAAGCCGAGGTGCTCGGCGAAGATCGACCAGATCAGGTTGCGGCGGGCGACCCGTCGCCCGGTCGTCTCCCAGAACTCCGGGTCCTCGGGACGCCAGTCGTCGATCCAGCGGCCGGTGCGGCGTCGGGGTGCGGTCGGCGCACCGGTCTCGGTGTGGTCGTCGGTCAGGGTCATCGGGTCTCCTGCGTGATCGGGATGGCCCGATCGTGGGAGCCCGATGTGTCGGCCCGTCCGTACGCCGTCTCCGTACCGTCAACTTGTCCTCACGGCCTCACACCGCTCACGGCCTCACGCCGGGCGCCGGCGACGGCAGGGCCGAGGACCCAGGGTTCCCCGTCGCTGTGGGTGTCGGCGGCGACGCCGTGGGCGACGCCCGCCTTCTCGTCCACCTCGACGTCGACCCGTCCCAGGTGGGCGACCAGGGCGGCTGCGACGGCTCGGCGCACGTAGGCGTTGCCCACCGGCAACGGGGACGGCGGGACGACGAAGCGCGGCCAGCGGCTGGCCGCACAGGCAGCGGTACATCCTCCATGACGTGCTCCTCTCTCGGGGTCCCGTGGCCCGACGAGACTGCGGGTCCATCAGGCACACCCGCATCGGACAGGCACCTCAGATCCCGGGCCCGGCTCCTCAGACGAGGCGGGGCCGGCCGGCCTGGCGGCGTACCGGACGTGCCAGACCAGCATCACCAGGGTCGAGGCGACGTAGAACGTGTGCAGGAACCAGATCGGCCCGACCGGCAGGCTGAAGCACGTAGACCGAGTAGATCGCGTTGCCGACCGTGGCGAGCACCAGGTTGCCGCGGCTGTACGAGACGAGGTCCCTGTGCGCTGCGCCTTGCACAGCATCGGCAGGTAGCTCGACGACGAAGAGCGCGGTCGAGAAGGAACCGGCCAGCACGGCGATGTTCATCCCTTCCACCTCCTGAGGCGAATACGGCGGCACGACCGCGTCGGGTGACACGGCGTGCGGCGACGCTAGGAAGGCGAGGCCGCCCCGGACATCGGGAGACCACCTCAGTTCTCGAACGGACCGTCGCTTACGTGGTGCCAGCCGGTGCGCGATCCGCGCCGCGTCCTGCCGGCCCTTGACGTCCAGCTTTCGCAGGATGTTGGAGACGTGGACCGAGGCGGTCTTCACGCTGATGAACAGCTCGTCGGCGATCTCCCGGTTGGTGTGGCCGGCCGCGACGGCGTCGAGCACCTCGAGCTCACGCGAGGTGAGGCCGTACGCCGCCAGGGGAGTGACCTCCTCGGCAGGCGTGGTCGGGGGGCGGCAACAGATCGGCGCGGTACCAGCGGGCGAGCTGCTCCAGCTCCTCGGTCAGCCCGGCCGCGCCCAGCGCCCGGGCCGAGGCGTGCGCGGTGCGCAGCACCCGGAGCGACTCCGCGGAGACTCCCTCGCCCAGCGCCGCCTCCGCCTGCCGCCACAGGGCGTACACCGTCCGGAACGGCCGGCCCAGCTCCTCCCACGCCGCGACCGAGGCGGCCCAGGCGCCGGCGGCCGGACCGTGGTCCAGTCGGGCCAGCTCGGCGGCGGCCCAGGTCGACACGGCCGGCGTGCTCGGGCAGAGCGGTGTCGGCCGCCCGCGGGTCCACCCGGTCCCGCACGACGAGCAGTCGGGTCCGGCGCGGGCCGCGAAGCGACCGGGAGCGGTGGTCGCGCCGCACCGTGGCGTCGTCGGCGAGGGCGCGCAGCCCCAGGGCGACCAGGACCCCGGCGTTGGTCTCGTCGTCGGTCCCGGCCACCTGGTCCAGCGTGTCGACGACCAGCTCGTACGCCGCGTCCGGCCGGCCGGCCCACAGCTCGACCTCGACCGCCGTCTCGGCCACGGCCCGCACCCATGACACCGGCGAGCTCGCCGATTCCACGGCCACGCGGGCCTGCTCACACCACTCCCAGGCCGCGGTGAGATCGCCGCGCACCGTGGCGATGCGGGCTGACTCCCGCAGCACCGGGGCCGCGATGATGCCGCGGGGGTGGCGGGCCAGGGCGTCCGCGACCAGCTCGGCGGCCTCGTCGTACCGCCCCGCCTCGGACAGCACCTCTGCGACGTTGGCGAGCAGCAGGCTGCCGCGTTGCCGTCCCTGGCCGACCCTGCTCAGCTCCACGATGCCGATGCGCCCGAGCTCGACGAGCTCGTCGAGGCGTCCGGCCAGCCCGAGCACGTGGCTGAGGTTGATGTAGGCGACGCCGAGGTCGTAGGGGTGCTGCTCCTCGCGGGCCAGCGCCAGCGCCTCACGCAGCATCGCGATCCCGTCGTCGTAGTCGCCACGCATGGCGGCCCCGCTGCCGCACGCGTTGAGCGCCCGCCCCTCCTCGCTCCTGGCGCCGACCGCTCGGGCGATCTCGAGCGCCCGGCGCCCCGCGGTCTCGGCCTGGTCCAGGCGGGACCACCCGATCCCGAGCAGCGCGATCCCCGCGTGGACCCGGGCGGTCAGGACGCTGACCTCGTCCGCGGGGAGCAGGGCGAGGGCCTCACGGAGCCGCGCCTCCGAGGCCTCGCCGTCCCCGGCCTGCCGGTGGATCGTGCCGAGCCGCTCGCACACCCGGGCCCGGGCCGCTCCCGCCGCGATCAGCCGGGCTTCCTCGAGCAGCCGCACCGCGGCCTCGTTGTCGCCGGTCATCCCGGCCGCGTCGGACGCCCGCACCCTCAGGTCCACCAGGTCGAGGCCGACCGGGACGGTGGCGCCGTCCTGCTCGGCCAGCTCGAGCGCGCGCGCGTACGCCGCGTAGGCGTCCGAGGGAGCGAACAGCCGGTCGTAGGTCCGGCCGGCAGCCACCGAGGCCTCGAGCGCGCGGGCCAGGTCGCCGGCGGCGTACCAGTGCCTGGCCATCTCGCCAGAGACCGCCGGGGTGCGGGCGACGTCCGCCTCGAGGGCGGCCGCAGCGGCGGTGTGCAGGCGGAGTCTTTCGCCGGGCATCAGCTCGGCGTAGACGACCTCGCGGTACGCCGGGTGATGGACGTCGACGCGGCCATCGCGGGTGAGCTCGGCGACGTTGGCGGCGAGGGCCGGACGGAGTGCGTCCTCCACTCCGGTCGGGTCCTGCTCCAGGGTCCGGGCGAGCAGCGGCACGGACGACACCCGGCCCAGCACCGCCACCGCTCCGAGCAGGGCCCGAGTGTCCTGGGGGAGCCCGGCGACCCGCGACAGCAGCAGGTCGTGGACCGTCGCGGGCAGGGCCGTGTCTGCGCCCCCGGCGAGCGCGAGCTGCTCGGCGATGAGGGGGTTGCCCGCCGAGCGCGCCACCACCGCCTCGAGGACCTCGGGGTCCGGCCCGCTGCCGAGGAGGTCGCCGATCAGCGCTGCGGTGTCCTCCGGCGTGAGCCGGTCCAGGTCCAGCCGCTCGAGCGGCATCAGACGGCCGAGCTCCGCCAGCCAGCCGAGGAGCGGGTCGCCCGGGCCGACCGCGTCGCTGCGGTACGTGAGGAGCAGTAGCACGCGCTCCCGCTCGAGGTTGGCCGCGAGGAAGGAGAGCAGGTCGAGGGTGGACCGGTCGGCCCAGTGGAGGTCCTCCACGACGTGGACGACCGGGTGCGGCCCGCCGATCCGGCCCAGGAGTCCGAGCACGCTCTGGAAGAGCCGCAGCCGGGACCCCTCGCCGACGTCGGTCACGTCGTCGTCCGACGACCCGGAACCGCTCGGCGCCGCCGGCAGCAGCCTGGCGAGCTCGGGCGCGCGAGCCACCTCGCGGGCGAGGAGGTGCGGGCTGCTCGAGCGCAGGGCCTGGGTCAGCGCGGCGTACGGCAGCGGCTCGCCGACCACGGGTAGGCATGATCCGGCGAACACCACGATGTCGTCGCGGAGGAGCAGCTCGCGCACCAGGCGGGTCTTGCCGACGCCGACCTCACCCGACACCACGACAGCCGTCGGCGTACCGCCGGCGGCCTTGTCCACGGCGGACCCGAGACTGCGCAGGAACTCCCCGCGTCCCACCAGTCGACCGCCGCCGACGGCTCGACCATCCGCTCATGATGCGTCCCGATCCGGGGCGCGCGCCACCCCGTTCCCGCCCACCGCCCCCGCGCCGCCGGGTCTGAGGTGCCCGGGCCGGGATCTGAGGTGCCTGCCCGATGCCTCTCGGGCCTCACCGGCCTACCTAGCGTCTGCACGGCCAGAGCCAACCGAGATCCGCCCAGGAGGACACACCATGAAGACCCACAACAACCTCGATCCGCAGCCGGCGTCGGCGCTGGCCGGGCACGATCGTCGCCGCCGGCGCCCTCGTCGCTCGGCCTCGGCGCCAGCTCGAACGCCCTGTTCGAGCCCGGCACGGACAAGAAGGACGTCACCTTCGGCCGCGACAACGACAACGCGACCAACACCTTCATCCAGCCCCCCGGGGTCGCCGCGAAGCAGCACATGGACAACACCGACGTGCTGTTCGGGAAGGCCAACGACGACCTGCTGGTCGGCAACCTCGGCGACGACACCCTGCTGGGCGGCGACGACGATGACATCCTGATCGGCGGTCCGGAGAAGTTCGCGCCGATCAACAGCGACGTGCTCGTCGGTGAGTACGGCGACGACATCAACATCTGGGCCCCGGGCGACGGCAGCGACGCGTTCGCCGGCCAGGAGGGCAAGGACTCGATGGTCTTCGCGCCCTTCGTCCCCGACGCCAGCGGCGCGCTGCTCATCACCAGGGAGAACGGCCGCAAGATCCCGCACGTCGACATCGACGGCCAGCCGACCTTCAGCTGCACGATCGTGCCCGTCCCGGAGTCCGAGAAGCTGGCGCGCAGTTCCTGGTCCGCTTCAACGTGAACGGCAGCCCCGTCGTGACCGTCCGTCAGAAGGACGTCGAGAAGGTCTTCTGCCCGAGCCCTGAGGTGGGCAAGGTGCCGAGGGCGAAGCTCGGGGCTACCAGCCGCAGTTCGTCACCGTCCGGATCGACCGGATCGGCGGAACGGTCGGCGACATCCTCGCACCGCTGTCATGAGCGCGACCCTCGGCAGTGGGCGCACCGGCCGCGCAGTCGTCATCGGCGGCAGCGTGGCCGGGGTCCTGGCGGCCCAGGTGCTGGCCGCCCACCACGACGAGGTCGTCGTGCTCGACCGCGACGACATCCCCCGGCGGCCCGAGCAGCGTTGCGGCGTACCTCAGGGCCGGCACGCGCACGGGCTGCTGGCCCGGGGCCGGCTCGTCCTGGACGAGCTGGTCCCGGGCACGACCGAGGCGCTGGTCGGGCACGGTGCCCGGCTGGCCGACGTCGGCCGGGACGGCGTCTGGTGCTTCACCGATCGTCCGTTGGCACCGTTCGACACCGACCTGCGGATGCTGATGGTGGGCCGCCCGCTGCTTCGAGTGGCACCTGCGGGAACGGGTCCTGGCCCACCCCCGCGTCGAGCCCGCGAGGACACGGCCGCGATCGACCTCTGCTTCAGCGGGCCCGGAGCTCGCGTGTCCGGCGTCGTCACGCAGGCCCGGGACGGCGACCGCGTGGACGTGCTCGACGCCGACCTGGTCGTGGACGCCACCGGACGGGGGTCGCGGACGCCGGAGTGGCTGGCGCGGCGCGGCTACCCGCCGCCGTTCGAGGAGGTACGTCGCGTCGACAAGCGCTACGCCACCCGCCGGTTCCGGTCGTTCCCGTCATTGCCCGCGGCCGCCGCCGTGGCCTCCCGGCCGGGTCTCCCGCGGGGCGCCGTGATGCTTCCAGCCGAGGACGGCACTCACGTCGTCACGCTCAACGGCGTCGGGCGGGGTCCGCCGCCGCTGGACCTCATCGAGTTCCGGGCGTTCGCCCGCTCGCTTCCAACCCTGTGATCGGCGAGCCTGGTCGAGGGGCTCACGCCGGTGGACGACGGCGCGACGTACCGTTTCCCGGCGAACCGCCGCCACCGCTACGAGCACCTGCCGCGTTTCCCCGAGGGCCTGCTCGTCACCGGCGACGCGCTGTGCGCCTTCGACCCGGTCTACGGACAGGGGATGACGGTCGCGGCGCTCGCCGCGCAGGAGCTGGCCCGGGTGCTGGCCGAACCCGGGACGGACCTTGCTCGCCGCTTCCATCGCCGGGTCGCGCGGCACGTCGACACGCCGTGGACGACCGCGGCGGGCCAGGTCCCCGACGAGCGCGGTCACGTGCCCAGGACCGTGGTCGGCGCCTACCTCCAGCGACTGCTGCGCGCTGGGGCCGACGACCCCGGTCTCGCGCACGCGTTCGCGCGGGTCGCCCACCTCATGGACCCGCCATCGACCCTGCTGCACCCGGCCCGGGTCGCCGCCGTGGCCCGAAGCGGCCTGCTGCCGAGCCCGCGCGGCGGCGTGGCGGCTCGTCGACCGCATACCCCCGTCGAGCCCGGCCGGCTGGAGGAGGCGTCATGAGCGCGGTGCCGACACCCCAGGAGTCGGGTGCCGCTCTCGATGCCGGCGATGGTGAGCACCTGGGGCCGGCGCCCGCTCCACCAGGAGTTCTAGTGCCACCATGTCCCCCATGGCCCGGGCCTGGCGGCGTACTCATCTCGGCACCGACGCCGACCGCGCGACGTTCCGGACGCTGCACTCCGCGTCGCTGGCCAGCCCCGCCCTGCGGTCCGGGCTCACCGCGGACAGCGCGGCCAAGGCGATCAGGCACCTGCGCGCCCTGCTCGGCGGCCCGGCGCTCGCGCTGACCGACACCCACGCGCTCCTCGCGTGGGACGGCGCCGGCGACCACCACGCCGCGCAGGTCGACCGGCTGGCCCGCGAGACCGTCGAGCGCGGCGCCACCCGGGTCGTCGACCGGGACGAGCTGCCGTGCGACGAGAGCAGCTGCCCGGTGCGCACGGCGGTGGTGACCCCGCTGGTGGCCGACGAGCGGATCGTCGGCACCCTCCAGGTGTTCTCGCCGCACCACACGGCGGGGCTGGCGCGGGCGGCCGACGAGGTGGCGCGGTGGGTGTCGGGCCAGCTCGACCTCGCCGAGCTGGACGCGAGCCGGACCCGGGCGATGGAGGCCGAGGTGCGGGCGCTGCGGGCGCAGATCAGCCCGCACTTCATCTACAACTCCCTCGGCGCGATCGCGAGCTTCGTGCGCACCGACCCGGACCGGGCCCGCGAGCTGCTGCTCGAGTTCGCGGACTTCACCCGCTACTCGTTCCGCAGCCACGGCGACTACACGACGCTGGCCGAGGAGCTGCGCTCGGTCGAGCGCTACCTGTTGCTCGAGCAGGCCCGGTTCGGCGACCGTCTCCGGGTGACGCTGCGGATCGCACCGGAGGTGCTGCCGGTCGCCGTGCCGTTCCTGTGCGTCCAGCCGCTGGTCGAGAACGCGGTCCGGCACGGCCTCGCGGGCTCGGAGCGGGTCGGCCACATCTCGATCCACGCCCAGGACCGGGGCCAGGAGTGCGTGATCGAGGTCGAGGACGACGGCATCGGCGAGGACCCCGAGAAGGTGCGCCGCGCCCTGGCCGGCGACGCCGCCTCCGACTCGGTCGGGCTGGGCAACGTCGACAGCCGGCTGCGCAACGCCTACGGCGACGAGTTCGGGCTCGTCGTCGAGACCGCGCCCGGCGCCGGGACCAAGGTCACCGTCCGGGTCCCCAAGTTCGCGCCCGGGGTCCACGCATGACCGGCCTCCGGGTCCTGGTCGTCGACGACGAGCGGCCGGCCCTCGACGAGCTCGCCTACCTCCTCGCCCAGGACGACCGGGTCGGCGAGGTGCTGACCTGCGACTCGGCGACGCAGGGGCTGGTGACCCTCCAGGCCGAGGAGGTCGACGCGGTCTTCCTCGACATCCAGATGCCCGGGCTGAGCGGGATCGAGCTGGCGCAGGTGCTGACCCGCTTCCGGACGCCGCCCGCGATCGTCTTCGTGACCGCGCACGAGGAGCACGCGGTCGACGCCTTCGAGCTGCGGGCCGTCGACTACGTGCTCAAGCCGGTCCGCGCCGACCGCCTGGCCGAGGCCGTACGCCGCGTGGTGGACGGCAACGGCGCCCCGGCCGACCACGACCTCGAGGTGCCCGTGGAGCGCGGCGGGGTGACCCGGATCGTGCGGCGCTCCGAGATCACCCACGTCGAGGCGCAGGGCGACTACGCCCGGCTGCACACCGCGGACGGGTCGCACCTCCTCCGGGTCCCGCTCACCCAGCTCGAGACCGAGTGGGCGCCGGCCGGGCTTCGTGCGCATCCACCGCTCGCTGCTGGTCGCGCTCGCGCACGTGGCCGAGCTCCGGATGGACGGCGGCCGCTGCTCGGTGCGGCTCAGCGACGGGACCGAGCTCGGCGTCAGCCGGCGACAGACCCGCGAGCTGCGCGAGCTCTACCTGCGGCGTGCCCAGTGACCGCCAGTGACCGCCGATGACCGAGCCACCGCCGACGCGGGTCCGGGTCACCGGCCCGCCGCGCCGTCGCCAGGTCGCGCAGCGGCCGGTCGACCTCGAGGCCGAGTCGCCGCTCAGCGAGGTCTACCTGGACTCCCTGCTCGCGGCCCAGCTCCGGCTGGCCGGACGGATCCTGCTGTCTCCTCGGGCTCGCCGTCGGCCTCGTTGCCGCTGGTCTTCTTCGTGCTGCCGGGCCTGGCCGAGAGGCAGCTGGCCGGGATCCCGCTGTCCTGGCTGGTGCTCGGCCTCGGGCGTCTACCCGGTGCTCATCCTCCTCGGCTGGCGCTACGTCGTCCGGGCCGAGCGCAACGAGCGCGACTTCGTCGACCTCACCCGGGGCACCCGGTGACGGGCCGGTGACGCGCCGTGACGCTCGAGGACCTGCCCGCCGTCATCGCGGTCGGCCTGGTCGCGATCGCCACCCTGGTCATCGGCAGCTGGGGCCTGCGGCTGTCCCGGACGACCAGCGACTTCTTCGTCGCCTCGCGCACGGTCAACCCGCGGCTCAACGCCAGCGCGATCGGCGGCGAGTACCTCTCCGCCGCCTCGTTCCTCGGCGTCGCCGGGCCTGCTGCTCACCTTCGGCGCCGACATGCTCTGGTACCCCATCGGCTGGACCGCGGGCTACCTCGTGCTCCTCGCGCTGGTGGCCGCACCGCTGCGCCGCTCGGGCGCCTACACGCTCCCGGACTTCGCCGAGGCCCGGCTCGGCTCGCGCGGTGCCCGGGCCGCCTGCTCGCTGCTGGTCGTGGCCATCGCCTGGCTCTACCTGGTCCCGCAGTTCCAGGGTGCCGGTCTCACGCTGAGCGCGACGGTCGGCGCCCCGACCTGGGTCGGTCCGCTGATCGTCGGCGTGGTCGTGCTCGCCGGCATCAGCTCCGGCGGGATGCGCAGCATCACCTTCGTCCAGGCGTTCCAGTACTGGCTCAAGCTCACCGCCCTCCTCCTGCCCGCGGCGATCCTGCTCGCCGTCTGGGCCGGCGACGGCGCACCGGCGGCCGCGGGCGGCGCGGCCGACCTCGCCGAGTGGTCCAACCCGCTGGCGGGCGACGGCGGCGGGCGCGGCCTCTACCTGACGTACTCGCTGATCCTGGCGACGTTCCTCGGCACCATGGGCCTGCCGCACGTGGTCGTCCGCTTCTACACCAACCCGGACGGCCCGGCCGCCCGCCGGACGACGCTCGTGGTGCTCGGGCTGCTCGGCCTCTTCTACGTCATCCCGCCGGTCTACGGCGCGCTCGGCCGGGTGTACGCCGACGAGCTGGCGTCGTCCGGGCGCTCGGACGTCCTCGTCCTCGAGCTGCCGCGGCTGATGATCGACGGACCGATGGGCGACGTGCTCAGCGGCCTGGTGACCGCGGGCGCGTTCGCGGCCTTCCTCTCCACCTCGTCCGGCCTGTCGATCGCGGTGGCCGGCGTGCTCGGCCAGGACGTGTTCGACCGGGCGTTCGGCCGCCGGCTGCGCGGCGTGGCCGCGTTCCGCCTCGGGGCCGTCGTCGCCGTCGTCGTACCGCTGCGTGATCGCCCTGAGCCGTGCCCAACCTCGGCGTGGCCCGGGCGGTCGGGCTGGCGTTCGCGGTCGCCGCGTCGACGTTCTGCCCGCTGCTCGTCCTCGGGATCTGGTGGCGCCGGCTCACCGACGTCGGCGCGGTCGCCGGGCTGCTCGTCGGCTTCGTCGGCTCCGGCAGCGCGGTGCTCTGGGCGATGGCGTCGCGGCCCACCGACGGCTGCGGCCGTGCTCCTCGAGCAGCCCGCGGCGTGGTCCGTGCCGCTCGCCTTCGCGACGATGGTCGTGGTCAGCCTGGCCACCCCGCAGCGGGTGCCGGTGCACACCCGCCGCTTCCTGGTCCGCCTGCACGCCCCCGAGAGCCTCGCCCTCGACCGTTCGTCGTCCTAGACCGACCGCTCACCGATCCGCGCGACCCGCTGGCCGCTGAGCGGTCGCGCATGCCTGTCCGGCCCGTTCCGGGGGTACCTAACGTGACGGCACTCACACCTCGGACGAGAGGGCTCTCGGCCATGACCTCCACCCATCAACAGGCAGAACGCCACGACCCGGTCTACGACCAGCTGCACGAGTCACCGGACTTCACCGAGCTCAAGCGGCGCTACCAGCGGTTCGTGTTCCCGGCGACGGTCGCCTTCCTGGCCTGGTACCTGCTCTACGTGGTCGATGTGCAACTGGGCGCCCGACTTCATGGGCACCAAGCTCTGGGGCAACATCAACGTCGCCCTGGTCTTCGGGCTGCTGCAGTTCGTCACCACCTTCCTGATCGCCTACCTCTACGCGCGCTACTCGAACACGCAACGTCGACCCGCTGGCGCGTGAGCTCGAGCAGCGCTACGTCGACGAGATGGCCCGGCAGCAGGGAGGCCGGGCATGAGCTCCGACACCCTCACCACGATCCTCTTCCTCGCCGTCGTCGCGGTGACGGTCGGCATCACGTTCTGGGCCAGCCGGCAGACCACCGGCACCGCCGACTTCTACGCCGGCGGCCGGTCGTTCAGCGGCTTCCAGAACGGCATGGCGATCTCCGGCGACTACATGTCGGCGGCGTCGTTCCTCGGCATCTCCGGCGCCATCGCGCTCTACGGGTACGACGGCTTCCTCTACTCGATCGGCTTCCTGGTCGCCTGGCTGGTCGCGCTGCTGCTCGTCGCCGAGCTGCTGCGCAACTCCGGCCGCTACACGATGGCCGACCAGCTCGCCTTCCGGATGCGGCAGCGCCCGGTCCGGACCGCCGCGGCGACCTCGACGGTCGTCGTGTCGATCTTCTACCTGCTGGCCCAGATGGTCGGCGCGGGTGCGCTCGTCGCGCTGCTGCTCGGCGTCGAGTCCGAGGGCGTCAAGAACGCTCACGATCGTCGGCGTCGGCCTGCTGATGATCTTCTACGTCACCGTCGGCGGCATGAAGGGCACCACCTGGGTCCAGATCGTCAAGGCCGTGCTGCTGATGAGCGGCACCGTGCTGATCACGGTCCTGGTGCTGGCGGAGTTCAACTTCAACCTCTCCGACCTGCTCGGCGCCGCGGCCGACAACACCGGCAAGGGCGAGGCGTTCCTCGAGCCCGGGCCTGCGTACGGCGTCGACCTGACCTCGAAGATCGACTTCCTCAGCCTCGGCCTGGCCCTGGTGCTGGGCACCGCCGGCCTGCCGCACATCCTGATCCGCTTCTACACCGTGCCGACCGCGAAGGACGCGCGGAAGTCGGTGCTCTGGGCGATCGGCCTGATCGGCGTCGTTCTACCTGATGACGCTGGCGCTGGGCTTCGGTGCCGCGGCGCTGCTCGACACGGGCCCGGAGAGCGAGGTCGCGACCTCGGGCGGCAACCTGGCCTCACCGCTGCTCGCCGAGGCCGTCGGCGGCGGCGAGGGCTCGACCGGAGGCGCCGTGCTGCTGGCGCTGATCTCGGCGGTGGCGTTCGCGACGATCCTCGCGGTCGTCGCCGGGCTGACGCTGACCTCCGCGTCGTCGGTGGCGCACGACATCTACGCCGACCGTCGTCAAGAAGGGCGAGGCGACCGAGAAGGACGAGGTCAGGGTCGCGCGGGTCGGCGGCGTTCGTCATCGGCGGCATCGCGATCGCGCTGGCCATCCCGGCGCAGAAGCTCAACATCGCCTTCCTGGTGGCGCTGGCCTTCGCGGTCGCGGCCTCGGCCAACCTGCCGTCGATCATCTACAACCTGTTCTGGCGGCGCTTCAACACCCGCGGCGCGGTCTGGGCGATCTACGGCGGCCTGATCTCCTGCGTCGGGCTGGTGTTCTTCTCGCCGGTCGGTGGCAGCGGTACGCCGACCGTCGCTGTTCACCGACCAGCGACTGCTCGTGGTTCCCGCTGAGCAACCCGGGCATCATCTCGATCCCGCTCGGCTTCTTCCTCGGCTGGCTCGGCTCGGTCACCTCGAAGGAGCCGGAGGCCGTGGACCGCTACACCGAGCTCGAGGTCCGCGCGCTGACCGGCGCCGGCGTCCGAGAAGGCGGTCACCACTGAGGCGCACCTGGGCCGGGCGGTTGCCGGCGGCAACCCCCCGGCAACCCTGTCTGGTGGAGAGTCCGTGCAGGCTGACCACCGATCCCTGGTGACGATCGAGGAGCAGTCCGTGAGCGAAGAGACCCTGTCGAACCTGCTCAAGGAGGAGCGCCGGTTCGAGCCGCCGGCCGAGCTGGCCGAGCACGCCAACCTCACGGAGGAGGCGTACGACCGGGCCGCGTCGGACCGCGAGGCGTTCTGGGCCGAGCAGGCCGAGCGGCTCGACTGGGACCAGAAGTGGGACCGGGTCCTCGACTGGGACGACCCGCCGTTCGCGAAGTGGTTCGTCGGCGGCAAGCTCAACGCGGCGTACAACTGCGTCGACCGGCACGTCGAGGCCGGCCGCGGCGACCAGGTCGCGATCCACTGGGTCGGCGAGCCCGAGGACGACACCCGCGACCATCACCTACGCCGAGCTCAAGGACGAGGTCTGCCAGGCGGCCAACGCGCTGACCGAGCTCGGCGTCGAGACCGGCGACCGGGTCGCGATCTACATGCCGATGATCCCCGAGGCCGTGGTCGCGATGCTGGCCTGCGCCCGGATCGGCGCCCCGCACACCGTGGTCTTCGGCGGCTTCTCCGCCGACGCGCTCGCCTCCCGGATCGTCGACTGCCAGGCGCAAGGTCGTCATCACCTCCGACGGCGGCTACCGGCGCGGCGCGGCCTCGGCGCTCAAGCCGGCCGTCGACGAGGCGCGCGCCAAGACCGCCGAGCAGGGCGACGACGGTCGAGCAAGGTGCTCGTCGTCGAGCGCACCGGCCAGGACGTCGAGTGGGACGACGACGTCGACGTCTGGTGGCACGACGCCGGTCGACAAGGCCTCGACCGAGCACGACCTGCGAGGCTTCGACGCCGAGCACCCGCTCTACGTCATGTACACCTCGGGCACCACCGGCAAGCCGAAGGGCATCCTGCACACGACCGGCGGCTACCTGATCGGTACGTCGTACACGCACTGGGCGGTCTTCGACCTCAAGCCCGAGACCGACGTCTACTGGTGCACCGCCGACATCGGCTGGGTGACCGGCCACTCCTACATCGTCTACGGCCCGCTCGCCAACGGCGCGACGCAGGTGATGTACGAGGGCACCCCGGACAGCCCCGAGCGCGGCCGCTGGTGGCAGATCATCCAGGACTACAAGGTCACGATCTTCTACACCGCGCCCACCGCGATCCGGTCGTTCATGAAGCAGGGCCGCGAGATCCCGGACCGGTTCGACATGTCGTCGCTGCGGATCCTCGGCTCGGTCGGTGAGCCGATCAACCCGGAGGCCTACATCTGGTACCGCCACGTCATCGGCGGCGACCGCACCCCGGTCGTCGACACCTGGTGGCAGACCGAGACCGGCGCGATCATGATCAGCCCGCTGCCCGGCGTCACCCACGGCAAGCCCGGCTCGGCGATGATCCCGATCCCCGGCGTCGCGGCCGACGTCGTGACCGAGGAGGGCGAGTCGGTGCCCAACGGCTCCGGCGGCTACCTCGTGCTCACCGAGCCGTGGCCGTCGATGCTGCGCACGATCTGGGGCGACGACGAGCGGTTCAAGGACACCTACTGGTCGCGGTACGACGAAGCAGGGCTACTACTTCGCCGGCGACGGCGCCAAGAAGGACGACGACGGCGACCTCTGGGTGCTCGGCCGGGTCGACGACGTCATGAACGTCTCCGGCCACCGGCTCTCCACCACCGAGATCGAGTCGGCGCTGGTCTCGCACCCGAAGGTCGCCGAGGCCGCGGTCGTCGGCGCCAAGGACGAGGACACCGGCCAGGCGGTCTGCGCGTTCGTGATCCTGCGCGAGGAGGCCGGCGACGGCGGCGAGGACATCGTCGAGGAGCTGCGCAACCACGTCCGCAAGGAGATCGGCGCGATCGCCAAGCCGCGCCAGATCATGATCGTCGCCGAGCTGCCGAAGACCCGCTCCGGCAAGATCATGCGCCGGCTGCTCCAGCGACGTCGCCGAGCACCGCGAGGTCGGCGACGTCACCACCCTCGCCGACTCCTCGGTGATGGACCTGATCTCCGAGGGGATCGACAAGGGCAAGGGCGAGGACTAGCGAGCGCAGCGAGCGGCGCGTGGTCGAGGAGGCGCGCTGGCGCCGTGTCTCGACACGAGGGTGAGTCGAGGCCGACTGAATCCGTAGGGTGGACGCGGTGCGCCGGGAAGTCTGGTCGGCATGACGTCGCCGACCCCGGAGGAGCCCCGTGCCGAGCGTACCACGCCGGCCAGCGCCCGGCCGCGGCTCTTCTCGCGCGGCACCTTCCCGGAGACGACCCGGGTCGGCGAGATCCTCCGCGCCGAGACCACCGGCGGCCTGCTGCTCATCGCGGCCGCGGCGGTCGCGCTGGTCTGGGCGAACAGCCCGTGGTCCGACGTCCTACGACGACCTGCGCGACCTCGTCGTCGGCCCGGAGGCGCTGCACCTCGACCTGACCCTCGGCACCTGGGCGGCCGACGGCCTGCTGGCGATCTTCTTCTTCGTCGCCGGGCCTGGAGCTCAAGCGCGAGTTCGTCGCCGGCGACCTGCGCGACCCGCGCCGGGCCGCGCTGCCGGTCGTCGCCGCGGTCGGCGGCATGGTCGTGCCCGGCGCTCGTCTACGTGCTGTCGACTCGCGGCCGGCGGCGGCGACCTGCGCGGCTGGGCGATCCCGACGGCCACCGACATCGCGTTCGCGCTGGCGATCCTCGCGGTGATCAGCACCCACCTGCCGGTCGCGCTGCGCACCTTCCTGCTCACCCTCGCGGTCGTCGACGACCTGCTCGCGATCACGATCATCGCGGTCTTCTACACCGAGCGACCTCGACCTCGGCCTACCTCGCGGCTGGCGCTGCTGCCGATCGCGCGTCTTCGCGGTCCTGCGTCCAGCGCCGGGTCGCAGCGCGGCGTACGTCCTCCTGCCCGCTCGCCGCTGGTCGCCTGGGCGCTGGTGCACGCGTCCGGCGTGCACGCGACCGTCGCGGGCGTGCTGCTGGCGTTCACGGTGCCGGTACGCCGCCGCGACGGCGGGACCGACGCGCACGGGCTCGCCGAGCACCTCGAGCACCTGGTCCGGCCCGTCTCGGCCGGCGTTCGCCGTGCCGGTCTTCGCGTTCTTCGCCGCCGGCGTGACGGTCGGCGGCATCGACGGCCTGCCAGCGGTCCCTGAGCGACCCGGTCGCGCTCGGCGTCGTGCTCGGCCTGGTCCTCGGCAAGACCGTCGGCGTCGCCGGCTCGACCTGGCTGCTGGCCACGTTCACCCGGGCCGACCTCGACGACGACCTCGACCTGGGTGGACGTGATCGGGCTGTCGATGCTCGGCGGGCGTCGGCTTCACGGTGTCGCTGCTGATCGGCGAGCTGGCCTTCGGCCGGCACGCCGCAGCACGACCACGTCGTGGTCGGCGTGCTGGTCGGCTCGCTGATCGCCGCGGCGCTCGCGGCCGTCGTGCTGCGGCTCCGCAACCGGGTCTACCGGCGGATCGCCGAGGCCGAGGAGCAGGACCTCGACGGCGACGGCGTGCCCGACGTCTACCAGCGGGACGACCCCGCCTGAGCCCCGTGCGCTTGGGTAGGGTCGGCGCACGTGAGCGACAGGCCCAGCCCCGACGACCCGACCATCGGCCGGCTCGTCGCCGACGCGAGCCGCGACATCTCGTCGCTGGTCACCAAGGAGATCGAGCTCGCCAAGTCCGAGCTCAAGGTGAGCGTCCAGGCCGGCGGGATCGGCGTCGCGTTCTTCGCCGTCGCCGCGTTCATCGCCCTGCTCGGCATCATCATGCTGTCGGTCGCGATCGCGTACTTCATCAACCTGACCGGGCATCGGCCTGCACTGGTCGTTCCTGATCGTGTTCTTCCTCTACGTCCTGCTCGCGGCGCTGCTCGGCTTCCTCGGCTTCCGCAAGGTCAAGCAGGTCAAGGCGCCGGAGCTGGCCATCGAGCAGGGCAAGGAGATCCCCCAGGCGCTCAAGGGCCAGGCCTAGCCGGGCGTCGAGTCGTCGTTACTGACGGGCAGTAGCGCCGACTCGGCGAGTCGCGTCGGGGTCGAGGCCGCTCAGCCGGCACAGTCGCCGGTGTCGACCGCGGACGTCGCTGGTGACGCCGAGCGCCGCCGCCTGGGCGACCGGCGGCCGAGGTCAGCGCGTAGCCGGTGTCCTCGTCGGTGACCGACGCGGCGAACACCACGCCGACGGCCTCGCCGCCGGAGGTGACGATCGGGCCGCCGGAGTTGCCCGGACGGACCAGCCCGCGCACGGAGTAGACGTCGCGGATCACCTTGCCGTCGCCGTAGATGTCGGGGGAGCGCAGCCGCTGCTGGTCGCGGATCCGGCCGGCCCGCACGTCGTACGGCCCGTCCTCGGGGTAGCCGAGGATCGCGACGGCGTCCTTGGACCTGGCCGGCGAGTCCGGGTCGTTGAACGCCAGGAGCGGGAGCGAGCCGCTGTCGAACTCGAGGACGGCGATGTCGAGCTCGGGGTCGTACTCGACGACGGTCGCGGGCACGTTGTCCTCGCCGACCTCGACCTCGGGGTCGTCCACGCCGGCGACGACGTGCGCGTTGGTCATCAGGCGGTCCTGGGCGTAGAGGAACCCCGTGCCCTCGACGCCGCGGCCGCAGTCGTTGGTGCCGCGGATCTTGAGCACCGACTCGCCGGCGCGCTCGACGTCGGGGTCGCGCCGGATCCGCTCGTCACCGGGGCTGACCTCGACGATCCGCTCGGGCGAGAACGGCTCGAGGTAGCGCGGGAAGAACGTCGTCCCGACGACGTCGTTGAAGGCGTCGAGGAACTGGCCCGCGGCCTCCGGCATCACCTCGTTGACCTGCCCGAGCACCGCGGAGCTGCGGACCGGCCCGGTGATCCCGCCGATCCGGGACCCGGAGATCGCCACGCCCAGGGCCCACGCGACGACGAGCACGGCGGCCGCGCTGAGCGCGGCGCCGCCGACGGCGTCGATGGCGCGCGCCGGCTGCCAGGTGATCCGGTCCCGGATCCGGGCGCCGACGAACTGGAACAGGCCCTGCCCCAGCGACGCCGAGAGGATCACGATGAACAGCGCCCCGAGGGAGACCAGCAGCGACGGGTCGGCGTCGCCGAGCGCGATCGGCGCCAGCCAGACGCCGAGCAGCCCGCCGAGCAGCAGCCCGGTCGTCGCGAAGGCGCCGGTGACGAAGCCCTGCCAGTAGCCCGAGAGGGCGTAGGCGAGGACCACGGCGATGAGCAGCCAGTCGAGGAAGTTCACCGCGTGGTCACTCGCGGCGGCGGATGAAGTCGGTGTTGGGCGTCGGGAGGTCCTCGAGGTCCTCGGGGGTCAGCACGCGGCGGCCGACCAGCATGTAGTCGGGCAGCTCCTGCACGGGCGCGTCGGGGAGGTCCTCGATCCAGCCGAGGTACTCGAACAGCCGGGCGATGACGCCGGCGGTGAAGCCCCAGCAGATGACGTCGTGGTCGTCGCCGATCAGGAAGCCCGGGCTGCTCCAGCCCGGCACCGGGCCCTGGACCACGATCCGGTGCGCGGGGTCGCGCAGCTCGGAGAGCGGCGCCCGGTAGACGGCGTGCACCTCGTCGGGCGACACCACGCGTACGACGCTGGGCTCGCGCCACCAGCCGAGGACCGGGATGACGGAGAACCCGCTGGGCGGGATCCACAGCGGCGGCAGCTCGGCGAAGACGTCCACCCCGGCCGGGTCGAGGCCGGTCTCCTCCAGCGCCTCGCGCAGCGCCGCCTCCTGGGCGGTCTCGCCCGGGTCGAGGGTGCCGCCGGGGAAGGACACCTGGCCCGGGGTGGGAGCGCATCGTGTGGCTGCGCTCGGTCAGCAGCAGGTCGGGCCCGTGGTCGGGGTGGTCGCCGAACAGCATCAGCACCGCCGACTCCCGGGTCTCCTCGTCCTCGGGCGGCATGAACCGGGTGAGGTCGTGGACGGTGATCGAGCGGGCCGCGTCCTCGACGGGACGCAGCCAGTCCGGCAGCCCGGGCGTCGGTGCCGAGGTCGTCACAGGCGCACCCCGAGGTGCTCCTCGACCAGGCCCTCGAGCTCCTCGGCCGACTCGACGGCGCCGTACTTCTCGTAGGTGATCGTGCCGCTCTCGTCGACGAACGCGAGGTAGGGGTAGCCCCGGACCCGCGCGAACGTCTCGGTGTCCTGGAGGTCGCCGCCGGGGTCGGCGAGCTGCGGGTAGGTGACGCCGCGCTCGAGCAGCTGCTCGAGCGCCGTGCCGGGGAAGCGGTCGGCCGAGTCGACCCCGAGGACGGCCACCCGGTCGCCGTACTCCTCGTGGAAGGCCTGCAGGATCGGCATCTCCTGCTCGCACTGCACGCACTGGTTCTGCCAGAAGTTGATGACCATCGGGCCGCGCAGCGAGGACAGGTCCACGGTCGGGCCACCGCCCAGGCAGGCCACCTCGACCGCCGGGAGCGCGCCTCCGCCCGGTCCGGGCTCGCAGTCCTCGATGCCGGCCTCGGCCTTGAGCTCGCGCAGCTCGGGGGTGTCGACCTCGACCGAGGACGGCGGCGGACCGTCCGGCGGCGGGAGCATGTCGGCCTTGTCGTCGTCGGGCGCTGCAGCCGGCGAGCAGCAGCACGCAGGCCGCGGCGGTGACGAGCGGCGCCGCGTTCATGCCCGGCCCTCGGTCCGCAGCAGCTTGGCCGCCGTCTCGGGGTCGGTCGGGCCCGCGCCGTACGACGGGCACCACCTTGGCCACCGGGCAGGCCCCGCACGCGGGCTTCTGCGCGTGGCAGCAGCGGCGGCCGTGCCAGATCAGGTGGTGGCTGAGCATCGTCCAGTCGCGCTTGGGGAACAGCGACCCGACGGCGTGCTCGGCCTTGACCGGGTCGGTCTCCTCGGTCCAGCCGAACCGGCGGGCGAGCCGGCCGAAGTGGGTGTCCACGGTGATCCCGGGGATGCCGAAGGCGTTGCCGAGCACCACGTTGGCGGTCTTGCGGCCGACGCCGGGCAGCTCGACGAGGTCCTTGAGCCGGGGCGGGACCTCGCCGTCGTGCCGCTCGACGAGGGCGGCGCTGAGCTTGAGCAGCGACTCGGTCTTGGCGCGGAAGAACCCGAGCGGGCCGATGATCCCCTCGAGGGCCTCCCGGTCGGCCGCCGCCATCGCCGGGGCGTCGGGGTAGGCCGCGAACAGGGTCGGCCGCACCGCGTTGACCCGCTTGTCGGTGGTCTGCGCGCTCAGCACGGTCACGACGAGCAGCTCGAAGGGGTTGTCGAAGTCGAGCTCGCACTTCGCGTCGGGGTAGGTGTCGGCGAGCACCCGGTCGATCCTGCGCGCCTGCCGCACCAGCCCGGTGCGGGTCGGCGGGACGGCGGCAGCGCGGGGCACGCGGAAAGGATAGGCGGCGGCGCCGACCGGTCCGGACGGCCCGCGGAGCGCGAGGTCGGACGCCTGGACGGATGGTGCCGATGGTGACTGTGATCCATTCCACTGGTAGGATTCCCACGGCGGTCGGGCGCTCGCCCCTGCCGTCGCTCGAGCCTGCAGCCCACTGGAAGGACTCTCCGTGGACAACGACGTACTCCGTCAGGCGCCGCTGTTCAGCGCCCTCGACGACGAGGCGGCCACCGCTCTGCGGTCGTCGATGGCCGAGAGCCGGCTGCGCCGCGGCGACGTGCTGTTCCACGAGGGCGACACGGGCGACAAGCTCTACGTCGTGCTCGACGGCAAGGTCAAGCTCGGTCGTACGTCGTCGGACGGCCGCGAGAACCTGCTGGCGATCCTCGGCCCGGGCCAGATGTTCGGCGAGCTCTCGCTCTTCGACCCCGGTCCGCGCTCCGCCACGGTCACCGCCGTCACCGACTCGACCTTCGCCTCGCTGTCCCACGAGGACCTGCTGCGCTGGCTCGAGGGCCGCCCGGTCGTGGCCCGCGGCCTGCTCGCCCAGCTGGCCGGCCGGCTGCGCAAGGCCAACGACGTGGTCGCCGACCTGGTGTTCTCCGACGTCCCCGGCCGGGTCGCCAAGGCGCTGCTCGACCTGGCCGACCGCTTCGGCCGCACGGCCGACGACGGCGTACACGTCCACCACGACCTCACCCAGGAGGAGCTGGCCCAGCTGGTCGGCGCCTCCCGCGAGACCGTCAACAAGGCGCTGGCCGACTTCGCGTCCCGCGGCTGGCTGCGCCTCGAGCCCCGCTCGGTCGTGATCATGGACGTCGAGCGCCTGGCCCGACGGGCCCGCTGGAGAAATCTCCGGCTGGCCGACCCCCGAACCCCACTGCTCCGGCGTAGGAGCAGGTGACAGGGGGCCGACTGACGGACGCGTTCACGCGGAGCAGCAGTTCCGCGAGTTCGTGCACGCCCGCACACCGGCCCTGTCGCGCACGGCGTACCTCCTGACCGGGGACGCCCATCTCGCGGAGGACCTCGTGCAGACAGCCTTGTTCAAGGCGGCGAAGGCCTGGCACCGGATCGACGGTGACCCCGAGCCCTACGTGCGCCGCATCCTCTACACCCAGAACGTCTCGTGGTGGCGGGCCCGGAAGGTCCGGAGACGTCGATCGGTTCCTACGACGTCCCCGCGCCCACCGCCGCTGACAGCGACCTGCGGCTCACGCTGGAGGAGGCGCTCGCCCGTCTCACCAGCCGCCAGAGGACGGTCCTGGTGCTGCGCTACTTCGAGGACCTCACCGAGGTGCAGACCGGGGCCGTCCTCGGCATCCGTCCAGGCACGGTCAAGTCCATCGCTCGGCAGGCCCTCGCCCGGCTGCGAACCTTGTCTCCCGAGCTCGCCCAGCTGGTGGGGGAGGCGTCGTGACCGACGCTGCTGCAGCGCGAGCTGAGCCGCATCGCCGACCGAGCCCCCACAGCGGACGTGCCGGCCGACACCTGGCAGCAGGGTCGACGGTCGGTGCGGCGGACCCGCATCGCCGCCGTCGCTGCCGCCGTCGCCGTCGTCGCCCTGGTGGCCGGGCTGGTGTCGTGGCTTCCGCAGCGCGGCACGACGCCGCCGGTCGCCGAGGGTGCCCCGGGTGTCCCTGAGACCGTGCGCATCCCCGGCTACAAGGAGCTCACCCCCACCAGCGACCTGGCCGTGGGCACCCAGGCCGTCACCCTGAAGTCGCTGGACTACGAGCCCGTGGTCGTCGACGCGGAGGACGGCACCTACCGCGCCCTCTCCCTGCCCGGGTTCGAGGGCCGAGGCGGGGTGCTCTCGCTCTCACCGGACGGGCGCCGGCTGGCCTGGGGCTGGTCCGGCGGGGACGACAACTCCGTGACGGCATCGGCATCCGCGTGGTCGACCTGGACACCGGGAAGTGGGACTCCTACGACCTCCGCGACGCCAGGGACGGCACCTTCGTCTACTCCCTCTCCTGGTCACCGGACGGGCGCTGGGTCGTCTGGACCGCGGTGGAGACCGATGCGGCCGATGGCGTCGCCGCCGGCCGGATCGGACCCGACGGGACCTCGGTGCGGGTGCCGCTGCCTCGGTCTGACCACCAGAACACGGTGCTGGCGGTCGGCGACGACGGCCGGGTGCTCGTCGCCACCCCGACCAGGTGCTGCGCTGGGACGGCGAGGTCATCGACAGGACCGACCGGGCCGGGACCGGCGCCCGTGGCCGTCACCGCACGGGACGGCGTGCTCGTCGAGGCGACCACCGATGACTTCGATGTGGCGGTCGACTACCGCCTGACGTCCGGACCGGACGTCCCCGAGTGGAAGGGCAGCTGGTCGGCCAGCTCGGGCAGCTCGACGACGGCACGGTGGTCGTCCTCCTCGCGGGCACCGTGGAGGAGCGGATGAGCCCGACCCCGCCGGCCCTTCGTCTCCAGCTCCTGGACCCTCGCACCGGGGAGGTGACCTCGGTCGGCACGCTTCGTGGGCGACGTGACCGATGTTGCGGTCGATCTGATGACCGCGGAGCGGCCGACCGTCTCGGAGTCGGTCGGCGACGAGCCCGAACGGCGGCCCGCGACGTCGTTGCTCGTCGGCCTCGGCGTGGCCGGCGCGCTGTCGGTGCTCGCTGGCGCGGGGTGGTCGTGGCGCCGCTACCGCGCGGCCAGGTACGCCAGCTGGGCGCGGACCGACCACTCGGCCGCGCCCCAGAGCGACTCGTCGACGTCCTGGTAGACGATCTCGACGACCTGCCGGGGCAGCTCCTCGTCCTCGAGGTCGGGCGTCGTCGATGTCCAGCTGCTTCAGGGCGCCCTCGACCTGCGCGAGCCGCTGGCGGCGGTGGACCAGGTAGTACTCGAGCACCCCGAGCGCGTCGTCCAGCACCGGGCCGTGCGCGGGCCAGAGCGTCTCCACCGCACCGGAGGCGGCGAGGTCGCGCATCCGCTCGATCGACTCGAAGTACGAGCCGAGGTCGCCGTCGGGCCAGGCGATCACCGTCGTGCCGCGGCCGAGCACCATGTCGCCGGTCAGCAACGTCTTCTCGGCCGGGAGCAGCAGCGAGAGCGAGTCGTCGGTGTGGCCGGGCGTGAACACCGCCTCGAGCCGGAGGCCGTCGACCTCGATCACCTCGCCGTCGACGATGGGGTCGGCGTCGAAGGTGTAGGTCGGGCCCCACGCCGGACCGGGCAGCCCTTGCGACGGCCGAGCTCCTCGGCGGTCTCGGAGTGGTCGAAGTGGTGGTGGGTCACCAGGACCAGCCCGACGTCGCCGGTCTGCTCGTCGAGCAGGTCCAGGTGGCCCTCCTCGACGGGGCCCGGGTCGACCACGACGGCCTTGGCGGCGCCGGGCTCGCGCAGCACCCAGGTGTTGGTGCCGTCGAGCGTCATCAGGCCGGGGTTGGGCGCGAGCAGGCACCGGGCCGCGCTCGCCGAAGTCGCCGCCGGCCCAGGGCTCGCTCATGCGGCGGTGCCGCCGGCGCGCCGAGCACGGGCCGCAGGTGGGCTGGGATGGACAGGGTCCAGCCCTCCTCGAGCGGCTCGACGCCGGGCGTGTGCATCTCGGCGGTCCGGCCGTGCGCGGCGTCGATGACCTCGACCGGCCCGGCGTACTGGCTGACCTCGAGCGAGGTGAGGTACGTCGGCGGCATCATCAGCATGTCGCCGGCCTCGGCCATCCCGACCGCGTCGGCGGCGGGCAGCCAGGTCACCTCCGACGACTCCGTCGAGACGTCCCGGGTGCGCTGGCCCTCGGGCAGCAGGGCCACGAAGAACCAGGTGCGGTAGCGCTTCGGCTCGAACACCGGCGTCAGCCAGGCGCCCCACACGCCGAGCAGGTCGGTGCGGAGCACGAGTCCGCGCCGGGTCAGGAAGTCCGTCATCGCCAGCTCGCGCGACACCAGTGCCTCGCGGTCGGCCTCCCAGTCCTCGCCGGTCGTGTCGGCGACGACCTCGTCCGGCGACGTGCCGGCGAGCAGCACCCCGGACTCCTCGAAGGTCTCCCGCACGGCCGCGCACACCAGGGCGCGGGCCTTCTCCTCGTCGCAGCCCAGCCGCTCGGCCCACTCGGACGGCGCCGGCCCGGCCCAGGCGACGTCGTGGTCGAAGTCGCGGGGGTCGACGCCGCCGCCGGGGTAGACGCACATGCCCGCGGCGAAGTCCATCGACACCTGACGACGCAGGTAGTAGACGGACGGGCCGCGCTCGGAGGAGCGCAGCAGGATGACGGTCGCCGCGTCCCGCGGCTCGACCGGCTCGCGCCGCCCCTCGTCGTACTCGCGCGCCGCCTCCACCACGTGGTCGGGCAGGGGGATCGGTGGGATCGGGATCTTCACCGCTGACGGCTCCGCCGGCGGCTCTGCCTCCGAGATCTCGACCAGGATCTCGACCTCCACCGGGGCCCGCGTGTTGTGCCACTTGCCCCACGCGCCCGTGGTATAGCCGTAATGGCGAAGCACCTCCGCGGCGGTCGCGGCGCTCTTGGGAATGACCCCGGAGTAGCCGTCCCAGTCGTTGGCCATCTCCGCGATCTGTCCGCTTCCAACACGGTGGTGGTTCCGCCCGGTCAGGAGCGATGCGCGAGTCGGGGAGCACATCGCTGTGGTGTGGAATCGGTTGTAGGTAATGCCCTCTTTGGAGATTCTGTCGAGGGCCGGCGTGTGTACTTCGCCGCCGAACGTTGACGGGAGTCCGGGTCCGGCATCGTCGATGAGGACGATCAGGATGTTCGGTGCATCGCCGTGCAGTCGGCGCGGCTCGACGCGCCGGTTGTAAACCGACTCCTGCATGGTTCGTCCAGCGATGCTGGCTGACGGGGTAGGGGCGAACGGGAGAACGTCTTGCGCCGGCAGTTTCGGGAACACCGTGGGGGGGCCTGGGGTCACGTCGTGCGAGCTCATACTCCCTCCAAGACCTGCCAGCGTTAGCGCGCTCTACGTCTTCGATGGCTGATGGTGCGACGCCGTCCGTCGAGCACGGTCCGTGCCACCGCGATCGCAGCTGCCGCGAGCGCAATTGGCTGAAGGCATCCCCCGGAGTCACCGCATGTTGTGACCGGCCTGACAGCCCGCGGGTAGGACCGGGCCGCGCCGCCGCAGGTCAGCCGTGAATTGAGACGCCCTTCCGCTGCGCGTGCCGCAACGTGATGCCCAGTTTCTTCATGCGAAACCGGAGCGTGTTCGGGTGAAGTCCCAGTCGTTCGGCGGCGTTGCCGATGCCGTTGATGCGCCAGTTGCACTGCCGAAGCGTGTTCTCGATATGCACGCGCTGGACATCGTCGAGCGTTCCGGAGGCGCCCGGCGCTCTTTCGCGCAGGCCATCGCCGAACGTCGCATCGAGCTGCAGGGTGTCGCCGGTGGATCGAATCAACGCGCGCTCGATGGCATTTTCGAGCTCACGCACGTTGCCCGGCCAGTCGTGCCGGACAAGCGCGCTCATCACCTCGTCGGGTACTCTGGTGATGCGGCGCCCCAGTTCCCGCTGATGGTTGTGGATGAAGAACCACACCAGCGACGCAATGTCCTCTCGACGTTCGCGCAGTGGTGGCACCTTGATCGGAAACACGCTCAGTCGATAGTAGAGATCGGCCCTGAACTGCCCCTTGGCCACCGCCGCCTCCAGATCATGATGCGTCGCCGCGATGACGCGGACGTCGGCGCGTCGCGTCCGTGACGATCCCACGCGCTCGAACTCGCCTTCCTGCAGCACGCGCAGGAGCTTGCCCTGCATTTCGAGCGGCAGATCGCCGATTTCGTCGAGGAAGATGGTGCCCCCGTCCGCGAGCTCGAAGCGTCCCTGGCGCAGGCTGACGGCGCCGGTGAACGCGCCCTTTTCATGCCCGAAGAGCTCACTCTCGATCAGGCTGGGCGGCAGCGCGGCGCAGTTCACCCGTACGAGCACACGCGACCGGCGACGGCTGCGTTCGTGCACGGCACGGGCAAACAGTTCCTTGCCGGTGCCAGTTTCGCCGAGCAGCAAGACCGCGCAATTGAGCGGCGCGACCTGGGCGAGCCGTTCCAGGGCGTCGCGCATCACCGCGCTCTCGCCAACGATCTCGTCGAAATCGTGGAACGTCTTGATGTCTTCCTTGAGGCAGACGTTGTCGGCGGTCAATCGGCGGTTGAGTTGCTGGATTTCGGCCATGCTCGCGCGAAGCGCTGAGTCCTGCCTGCTCCGCTGCAGCGCGCCGCAGATGATGCCGGCCAGGAGCCGCGCTCGATCCTGTATCGGCGCATGCCACTCGCGCACCCGCTGGACGCTGCCGACCACCAGCGCGCCGACGTTTCGCTCGCCGATCGTGACCGGCACGGCGAGCATCGACGACATGCCGCTTCGGCGGGCATACTCCCGTTCGGCCAGCGCCTCCATCGGCAGATCCTCGAGACGAGACACGGTGACCACCTCACGGTTCATGAGCCGGCCCGTGAGCCATCGCCAGCTTGCCGGTTCGACTTCGACGCGCGGCTCCTCGACGCCGCGTCGCTGGCATGAGTGCGACGTGTGAATCGTGCCGTTCTCGTTGAATTCGATGATCGTGCTGCGGTCGACATTCAGCGCGAGGCACGTCTGTTCAAGCGCATAGACGAGCGCCGGCGTGAGCTGTTCGAGCTCGAGTGACGCAAATCGCGTCGACAGGCTCGTCAACAGGCGTTCGAATCCCAACCCGTCGTCGGCGCGCTGTCGCGCGTGGTGAAAGTGCTACGAGCTGCATAGGCACCACCGTTCCCCTCGGAGTGCGGCCCAGACGGCCGGCACGAGTTCCTCGCCGGCCGACACCTTGGGCACGTAGCCCAGGCCGCCGACAGCCCATCCCCGTCGCATCAGCAGCGGGTCGGCGTGAACCGTCACGAACACGACCCGAGCCGACGGGTTCCTGCCCAGGATTTCCCGCGCCGCCTCGATTCCATCGAGGATCGGCATCGAGATATCAGTGACGATCGCGTCGGGGGACACGCGAGCTGCCGCGTCGACAAGGGCCTGTCCGTCGCGGACCGTGGCCACGACGTCGAACTCGGTTTGCAGCAACTGCTCGAGAAGCGCCAGGGTGGCGGCCTGATCGTCGGCGAGCAAGACTCGCGGCCTCGGATCTTTCGAGCCTGTCGTCACAACGGCGGAAATCTATGCGAGGGACGGCGAATCTGGTAGCGGAGTACTCGCAACGCGCAAGGGAAAAGTTACGGAATGGCTGGTCCGTAAAACTACGGCGACATGGAGGGCGCGGCTTCAGCCGGCCTTCGGCGAGGATCGGGCTCCGCCGACGGATGGTGTCGAGGCCGAGCAGGACGTTGGTTCGCGCGACCGCGTCGACGTAGGCGGAGCTCTTGCTCGACTTGACCCCGTCGAAGGCGGTAACCGTGATCGCCGGCTTCACGCGCGCCAGGAGCCCCGTCAAGTTGCCCATCTCGACGTCGTCGATCGCACCCTTGATCGCGCCACACGCGGTGTGTCCGAAGAGCAGGAGCACCTTGGCGCCAGCCACGGCGCAGGCAAACTCCAGGCTGCCGAGCAGATCGTCGTTCACGACGTTGCCGGCGATCCTCGCGTTGAACGTGTCGCCGATGCCCGTGTCGAAGATGATCTCGGCCGGCGCGCGTGAGTCGATACATCCCAGGACCACGGCCGCCGGAAATTGACCGGCAGCGCTGGTCCGCTGTTGATCCCGATAGTCACGGGACACCATCTTCCCGGTTCGAAAACGCTCGTTGCCCTGCCTCAATGCGTCCAGCACCTGGCCCGGCGTCATCCGGTCGCGCTGTTCCTTCGTCAGGGACCCGACGCCACTGGTGCCGGTCTGCGCCGACGCGGAGATCGCCGGAGCGACGGCGCATGCACCGACGGTAGCTGCCAGGAAATGCCTTCGACCGGCGCGTCGCGGAGCCGACATGCCATTCACTCCTTCTTCGCCGGCGAGACCACGGACAACGTCAACGCTTCGGTTCCACGTGACGTCGACACGGTCGCCGACCCTGACTGTGGCCAACGCGTGCCTTGTCCTCTGGCGGCCACCTAGCCAGCCACCATCGGCAAGCCGGTATTCACCTCGGCCCATTGCCGGCGCCCGCGGCGAGCACGACTCGCGGCCTCGGATCTCTCAAGTCTGTCGTCACGATGGCGGAAATCTATGCGAGGGACGGCGAATCTGGTAGCGGAGTACTCGCAACGCGCAAAGGAAAAGTTACGGAATGGCTGGTCCGTAAAACTACGGATGTGCGCGGTTCAGACCAGGCCTCTCTTGACGGCCAGCGCAACCAGCTCAGCCGTCGACTGCACACCCAGCACGCGCATCATCTCGTACTTGTGGGTTTCGACGGTGCGAGCCGAGAGGTCGAGAATGGCGGCGATTTCCTTCATCCGCCGGCCCTCGACGATCAGACGCAGCACATCTCGCTGGCGTGGCGTGAGCTCGACCTCGTCACCACGCGTCCGATCGAAGGCGGCGGCGAGGACATCCTTGGTCACGGCGGGCGTGAGATACGTGCGCCCGTTCAACACTTCGTCGATCGCGTCAATCAGCTCCTCCCCGGCCGAGGCCTTCAAGAGGAACGCGGACGCGCCGGCGCGCATGGCCCTGGCTGCGACACTTGCCTCTCTGTGCATCGTCAGGATGACGAACTTGCTGGTCACACCGCGCTTCTTGAGCCGCTCCAGCGCCTCCAGCCCGCTGATGGAAGGCATGTCCAGATCCGCGACGATGATGTCGGGGCGCAAGCGTTCCGCCGCCTCGATGAGTGCCGTGCCATCGGCGACGGTCGCAACCACGTCGAAGCGGCGGCTGAGCAGTGTGACGAGGCCCTCCGCAACAATCGTGTGATCGTCGGCAATCAGAACACTGGGTCGGCGCATGGTTCAGCCTGTTAGACGCCGGCCAACTCGTGAACGGTTGATACGAGAACTTTCACCCAGACCGTGATGGTTGTTCCCATGTGCGGCGCTGTCTCGATCGAGAGCCGCCCGCCCACCAACCGAACCCGCTCTTCGATGCTGCGCAGGCCGAGACCGCCGCCCTGCTCCCGCGCCTTCGCGAGGTCGAACCCCTTCCCGTCGTCCGCCACCGCGAGCTGCACCTCTTCCTCGACGCGCCGCACCGTGACGCGAACCTGCCGGGCGTCGGCGTGTTTGGCGATATTGCGCAACGCCTCCTGGACGACGCGGTAGAGACACAACGCGGTCGTGATGATCGGAGATCGTGAGATCTTCGTCGGCCTCGACGACCACTTCGATTGACTGTTGCCTGGCGAACTCACCGCAATGGCTTCGCAAGGCATCCACCAGATCCGCATGCTCGAGCACGCCTGGGTGAAGGTCGTGTGACAGCAGGCGAATGTCCTCGGTGAGCTCGATGGTCTGCCCCTGTACGGCCGTGAGAGCCTCTAGCAGCTCCCCGCCGCCTTGCAGCTCGGGCCGCCGCTTGCACCCGCTGATCGCGATCGAGATGGCCGCGAGCTGCTGGCTGATGTCATCGTGCAGGTCACGGGCAATGCGCGCGCGTTCCGCCTCCTGCGCCGTGATGAGACGTCCCGCGAGGTCCTCGAATCTCCGCATGGCTCTGCCGTAACGCGGCCTCATTGGCTCGCAGCGCCTCTTCGGCCTGACGACGCTCGGTGATGTCGAAGCACGACCCGATGTAGCCGAGGAGAGTGCCGTCGGAGGCCAGGCGGGGCACACCCGTATCGAGCACCCATCGGTATTCGCCATCCGCCCGCCGCAGGCGGTACTCCATCCGGAAGGACTCGCGGCCGGGCCAGGCGGCGGTGTAGATCGCTCAAACAGCGATGCAAGTCGTCCGGGTGCACGCCTTCCGTCCAGCCTTCGCCGATCTCGTCCTGCAAGCGGCGTCCCCTGAACTCCAGCCACGGCTTGTTGAAGAAGTCGCAGCGTTGGTCGGGGCCCGAGCGCCACACCATCACGGGAGCGGTGTCGGCCATCACCCGGAATCGTTCCTCGCTCTCTCGCAGCGAGTGCTCGGCGAGCCGCCTGTTTCTCCGCTGGATCAGCAGCCCTGCGATCAGCAGCGTCTGGAGCAGCAACAAGGCGACGGCAGTGAGGACGTAGCTGCGGTATTGCTCGAAAAGCCCGGGTTCGCGAAACCTGAGCTCCACGCCTGCTGGAACACGGGCTTCACTGACGTTCCAACGGTCGAGCTGACGCCAATCGAGCGCATCGACGCTCGCGTCGATAGCCGTGATCGGAATGTCCTCGGGTCGCTCGCCGCGTAACACCCGCAGTGCGAGTTCGCTCGTCTTTTCGGCGGCCAGTTCGCTTGAAAGCAACCGACCGCCAAAGACGCCCGGAACGTTGCCGTTCCACGTGTAGATCGGCGCGTTGCTCGCCGACGCCAGGCGCTCGCTCACCGATGCCGTCCGAAACTGCCGGCCGTCACCATCGGAACTGAGCGTGACCAGAAAGACAATGGAGTGCTCCGGCAGCGCCGCCAGCCGATCGGTCAACGCAGGCCCGAAGTGTCCGCGCAAGAAGGTGAACTCCACGCCTCGCGGCGGCGCGGGCACCTGCGAGCGAAACTCGTTTTCGTACCATGCATCCAGCGGTGATACGCCGCACACGACGAACACGTGGCGTGTGTCGGGATGCACCCGCAGCGCCAAATCGAGCGACTCTTTCATGGCATACCGATAGGTATGGCCGGTCGATTTTGGAACTGGCCGCCGCACGTCGAGGCCGATGAACACGATCGGCGGTTGAGACGCGAGCCGCGCCTGTAACCGCCCCGCAAGAGCGGCCTCGTCCGGGCCATTCGCGATCAGCAGGTCGATCGTCCGGTCGCCATACTTGCGCACGAGATAGTCTTCGAAGTCGGATTCGTACGACGGGTCTGGAAAGTGGTGGCGGTCAAGTAACTCGGAGTAGTAGTCCAACTGATCGCCCAGTGCGTCACCCAGCACCTTCCGGTAGGTCCGCTCACGGATGGTGTAATAAGGAGCCGTCTCGGGAAATGACCCTTCGGGAGCGTCCTGAGAAAGCGCGTACAACGTCAGTACGCGTGTCTGGCTGCGAGTGGGCGCTGCCGTCACTTGACCCTGCGCCGCGGCCGGCGTCAGGCACGCGGCGACCGTGATTGCCGTGCGAAGCCATGGCCAGCGCTTCATGACGTTAGAAGTACCCCTTCGCCCGAAACAGGAGTTGTCGCGGGATGGGCCATGTGGTCTGCTGGCCAAAGTTCGGGCTGGAAAAGACCCGCGACGCGAGGCTGCCGTCGCTCGTTTCCTGCAGTGTGTTGCGCAACTCGACGCCCAACTCCAGCCGGCGAGGGCCACTGCGGAAGAGCATCTTCGACACCCGGAGGAACAGCCATTGCTCGTTCGGCAGGCGATACGAGCCCGGCTCGTCGAAGTTGACATTGCGCCGCCCCTGCGGCAGGACCACCTGAATCTGAGGGGCATACGGAAGCCCGGACATGAGCGCGAGATTCCCCGACACCTGGACGTCGATCTTCGGAACCTCGTACGAGCCGGTCACACTGAGCACGTGCGGCCGGTCATTGGGGCTCAGGCGACCAGTCAGATTGACGTAGTCATTGGGGTCCTGCCCGACGCTGGCGGCAAAGACGGACGACCCTGACACCTGGAGGCCCTCGGTCTTCGAATAGGTGTAGTTGACGTTCAGCATCCATCGATTCGCCAGACGCCGGTAGGCGCTCAGCACCAACCCGTCGTGTCGACTGAAAAAGCCCTGGCCATTCGTCCGCAAGAACCTCCGCTCGCTGGGGGCGTTCATCAGCGGGTAAACCGTGACCGGACCGGCGGGAGACGTCACGGTCTGCGTCCCGTAGATCCCGCCGATATCCTGCCAACCGATCTGATCTCTCGAGGTCTTGTGCACGTAGGTGACGCTGACGCCGACGTTTCGGGCAATTTCACGATCGACGCCGATCGAGTACTGATCGGTGTACGGTGCGTCGATGTTCGGGTCGACGGCGAGATTCGCTTTCGAATCCGTGACCGAAATGATCGTCGTGTAGTCCCCGGTGACCGGATCGAAGCGCGCGAGCGTGACCGGCGTGATCCCGGGATGCACACCGGTGAAATCGTTGAGGAACACCGAGCGGTAATAGCGTCCGGCTGTCGCTCGTAGCACCGTTCGGCTGTCGCTCGTCAGCCGCACGTTGATCCCCATCCGCGGCGACACTGGGTTCCACGAGAACAGCTCTCCACGCCCCGGAATCGTTGCCCCGGTTTCGCCGAAGGACTGGTTACAGCGGCAGAGTCCGTCAGTCCCGCTATACGCCGTGGGATCCACGACGGGCGCGGCCGGACTGATCGCCACCATCCTGTCGAATCGAACGCCCGGTGTCATCGTGAACCGGCCCATGGTCAGTTCATCCTCAACCCACACGCCCTGCGACCTGGATTCCGCAGCGTAGACGAGGGGCGACTGATACTGGGCCTGGTCGGGCGCACCATTGGAGTCCAGATACAGGACCCCGCCCGGCCACACCTGCTGACCTCTATCGAGGTTCCGCGCGATCTGCACGCCAAACCGAATGTTGTGGCTCACACGGCTGCCGGAGACGAAGTGATTCAGTTTCACATTCACGTCGTCCCGGATCGGCTGATACGCCTGGGATGGCGCCGCGGTGTAGTTGCTGCGGCTGACGCCGGTGAAGGTATCAAGGTGTCCAGGCGTCTCCAGACTTTCGGTATCGGCGTTCAGATTGGGCCCCAGCCCGTTGTACCCGTACGGTATCGACTGGTGGAAGAAGCGCGCCGTGAGGACGGTGGAAGGCGCTGAGCGTTGCCGTCAATTCCGAGCCGAAATAGCGCATGTCCCCCGTGTACCGGGCGCTCGCCTCGAGCGGCGTGGTTACGGTGGGAAAATCGGGGGTCAGCCAATTCCACCATTCGTAGTAGAGGCTCTGCTGGAACTGCATCCTGTCGTTGATCTTCCACGTCACCTTCGCCGTGTTCCGCACTTCGCTCTTGATCCATTGCTGGTCTTCGGGTCGATCCGGCTGGCCAGGGTAGCGAATGGCCGGGCCGCTGTTGGTCTGGCCTCCGTAGAACCAGAGTCGGTTCTTGACGATGGGCCCTCCGATGTGAGCGGCGTAGTCGAGGTACTTGTACAGCGTGAATCCCGTTTCGCCCAACGGACAATTGCATGGCCGCGTGACGGGAGCACTCGTCAGGCTCGAGGGCGCCCAGTAGATCGAACCATCGCCTCGGAAGACGTTCGTCCCCGCCTTGCTGACGATGTTCATCACGCCGCCTTGCGCTTGTTGGTACTCCGCCGACGCGCCGAGCGACACAAGATTGATTTCCTCGGCCGCGTCCATGTCGTAAAAGGCCCAGGCCAATCCGTTCGAGGGGTGATTGGTGAACATGCCGTCGACCATGTAGGACGAGTCAGTGGAGTTGGAGCCCATGATCACGGGATTCGTCCCGCTGTTGTAGTTGCCCAGCGCCACGCCGGGAAGCGTCCCCAGATAAGCGGTGACTCCCTGCCTCGCGGTCGGAAGCGCCTCGACGGCTTCTCGTCCGAGACTCCTCGCCACCCCTGTCTGCCGCGGATCGACCACGGCCGTCTCACCACTCACGGTGATGGTTTCCACGACGCCTGCCACCCCGAGCGTGACGTCGCGCTCGACGGTGCCGCCCACGGTGACCCATAGATCCTTCTCAACGTAAGTGGTAAAGCCAGGCCACTGACACCGCCATCTCGTAGCCGCCCGGCGGGAGCGCGCTGAACCGAAACGCCCCTTGCGCATTCGTGACGCTCGTCACCGGGCCGCCCGGCAGTGCAGGGGATGTGACGGTGATCGTGACGTCGGGCAAGGCCGCGCCGGAGTCGTCGCTTACCACCCCGGTGATGGTGCCGGTCACGACCTGAGCGCCGACCGGACGCGCGCAGAAACACAGGCCGACGACAACGGACGACATCAGCCACTGTCTCACGAGCGGGCACCCCGTCGTTGAATCGAGCCGCGGCACATCGAAGTCCAACCTGTCATCTTCCAGGCGACGCTCGTGAGCAGGTAGCGGCCTTGGTCGGCTGTAATCATCGATGAGGCTAACCTGTATCAGGCCGGCTTGCGATGTAAAAATCGTGTGTCAACAGATGAAGAGTCTTGGTGCCGCTAGCTTGAGCGCGACGTCCTTGAACAGCGCTGGGCCTCGCTCGCCGGCGAGAGATTCGGCCGGACCTCAGGTCCACATCCCATTGCAGGGCAAGGGTTGCTGGGTCAACACGCTCGATGACCGACGATTGGGGCTCGCGAGAAAGCCGGGTTCCGCTCAGCGGTCGTACGTGGTCACGGGCTTCCCCTGCTCGCCAACGATCACGGCCAGCAGCTTGACCGGGCGATCCGGCTGCGCGCTCGCCGACGTCGAATGCACGACGCCGGGCGGTTCGTAGAAGGCTTCGCCCGCCTTGACGACTCGCGGCGTCTCGCCTTCTGTGCCGAAGAGGAGCTCGCCCTCCAGCACGTACCCAAGCACGAATCCCGAATGGCGGTGCGCCGGTGAGCCTGGACCTGGCGGAATCGTCACTTCCACGAGCGTCGCGTCCTGACCGTCGAAGGGCGATGGCAGGCGCTGCCGGTGCACTTCACGAGCGGGACTTCGAGCGCCGCCCTGTGGCGCGGGCCGTGCCGCGACGAGCACGAGGGACTGCAGAAATTGTCGGCGGTCTGTCATGCCCGAGCGTAGATCGGGATCGGGCGTCTGCTGCCACTCAGGCACTGGATTCAAGGTTTTCGACTATCGTGATCCGGTAACGATTATGCGTCCCAAGCCCCGCGTCTCCGTGTCGCCATTCGTCGTCGCCGCGTGCGTTGCAGGCGTTACGTGGGTTGCGGCCCACGCGGACGTTCGTGATGATGGGCATACCGCCGAGCTTGCGTCGCTCTCGTGTCGCCAAATCGTGGCCCCCACAGGCGATCGCTCCCCTACCTCTCTGCGCTGGTATGAGCAAGACAGCGCACGCACGCGTCCGACGCTCGATCGGTGGTGCCGTGCGGTGGGTCCGGTCGTCTATCAATCGCAGCCGGCGCACGGGCATCACGACGTGGCGCCCGTCAACCCGAAGGGTCCGACTGCCATCGTGAGCTGGAACGTGAACGTCGGCGCCGGAGACCTTTCGGCGTTTGTCGCCGATCTGCAAGCGGGGCAAGGGTCGGACGGACAGCGAGTGGAACACTTTGTCTTGCTTCTTCAGGAGGCGTTGCGCACCGGAGACGCGGTGTTCGGCGCAGCCGGCGCGCGCGGGCGGCAGGCGCGCGCGATCGCAGCCGTTTTGCAAAGACTCGGGTCGGTGATCGTCGGCGGCGATTTCAACACCTGGCTCGGGCCCAGCGAGCCGGCGCTTCGCGAGATGACGCGCGTCAGCGGCCAGGCGGCTCACGCGCGTCAACCCACCTACAGCAGCGGCGTGGTCCTCGACTATCTCTTCTTCCGGACGCCTGCGTCGTGGCGCGCGACGTACGAACGCGCCGGCGACACATACGGGTCGGATCACTATCCCTTGGTAGGTTGGATCACTCCGGCGCCCGCTACGGCCACCGAAGTCCAGCGCTAGGATGCGTGGCCTCCTGGGCGGTATCCCTCAGTGGTCGCCGGCTCCTCGCGTCGAGGCGCGCGACGACGCAGCCGGTTTAGCGACCGCCTGTCCCGCCTCGAGCAGGTGCTTGAGGCGACCGAGCTCCTCGCGTATCGACTGCGACGGCTCGGTTCCCGTGATCGACGCCACGAGCGCGCCCACGCGACCCGCGGGTGCGGCATACTGCAGGTGAACGTACACCTGCGTCGCGGCGCCGCCGCGTACGGCCTGGAAATTGACTGATCCGGCCGTGATCACATCGGACCCCGGCAATGACCGCCAGCCGATGACCTTGTTCTCGATCTCGTTGATGATCTCGGCATCCCACTCGACCGGCATCCCACCGGGTCCTGCGGCAACCCAATGCGACCGGCGTTCGTCCAGCTCGGTGACGCGTTTGAGATGTGTCATGAATCGAGGCAGGTTTTCGAGTTGGCGCCAGAACCGGTACACCTCGGGCAGCGGCGTCTCGATGCGAATCGACTCGCGCACGTGAACGCCACGCTCGCCTGAAAGAGCGTCGCGGGTGTCTCCCGCGTACCCGGGTTGCGCCGCGGATGGAGGCCAGCTCCCAGTGACGCCCCTGTAAACAAGCGGAATGGCACCAAACGCCAGCATCGCACCGCCAAGCGACTGGCGGTGCAGGCCGTACGCCATTAACACCGCCGCGGTCGTGGCAATCCCCCATCGTTGAAGAATGGCCGTGCTGGGCCCTTCCAGCTCGACTTCAGATATATAGGTTCCGCGCATGTTCGCCTCCAGTGTGACGCCCGCCAAAAGACAAGCAGATGCCGTGCCCGAACGTAACGGTTCCGATTTCTTGGCTTGAACTGTGCTTAACGAAGAGACGGAATGCCTCAGCCGGACATTGCGGGTCAACAGCGGCACAGGCGTCTTGAACATGAGCTATCAGGAACTCCTTCTCACGGCGATGCGTGCCGTGGCCGTCTACGTCCTGATGTTGATCGTGGTTCGCGCGCTCGGCAAGAGAACCATCGGAAACTTCGCCGCATTCGATCTGCTGGTCGCACTGATGCTCGGCGAGCTCGTTGACGAGATCATCTACGCCGACGTTACATTCCTCCAGGGCGCGATCGCCATTGCGGCCATCGCATCAGCGCAGGCTGGCAACTCGTGGCTCACGTGGTGGGGACACGGGTTCGACACCCTGCTCGAAGGCAAGCCCACGGTCATCGTCCGCGACGGCACGCTGCAGGCAAGAGGCATGCGGTCTGAGCGGATGAACACGAAAGAAGTGATGGGTCATCTGCGGGCGCTGGGCATCCAGGATCTGCGTACGGTCAGGCTGGCACTGGTCGAGGACGATGGGTCCGTCAGTGTGCTCAGGCGGGACTGGGCCGAGCCTGCGATCAAGGCGGATGTCGATCGAGAGGCTGCGTTGACACGGCGGGAGGATGGCGATGCGCCCGGCGGGCCGCGGGCGCTTGACAGGACCGACGCCCCTCAATGGTTGACGTAGTGCCATGGATCCGTTCAGGCTCATCGCCCGTTGCCTCGCCAGCTATCTCGTTCTGCTGGTCCTTCTCCGCCTGGCAGGCAAGCGCACGCTCAGGCACGGCCCACCGTTCGACTTCGTGCTCGCGTTCGTCCTTGGAGACCTCATCGACAACGCGATTTGGGGTGAGGTGCCGTTCATTCAGTTCGTCGTGGCATCCTCCACGCTTGTCCTGACACGGCTGCTGATGACACCTCTTCGAGCCGCCTCGCTCCCCCGCTGAGCCGCGTCGCGGAATACGATCTTGCACGCTCGAACGACGGCCGGGTTTCATGTCAGGTCGATGGGAGAATCACATGAGCGCACGTACGAAACCTCTGGCGATGGTAACCGGCGCATCGAGCGGGATCGGGTACGAGCTGGCCCGGCAGTGTGCGATCAATGATTTTGATCTAGTGGTAGCCCATGACGACTCCGCCATCAGTCAGGCTGCCGATGCGTTTCGAGAACTCGGGGCCGAGGTGGAAGCGGTGGAAGCCGATCTGGCGACGGTGGAAGGTGTGGACAAGCTGTACGCCGCCGCTCAGGGCAGGCCTGTCGAGGCTTTGCTCGCAACCGCCGGCCGCGGGCTTGGCCGTGGCTTTCTCGACCAGGACTTCAACGACGTACGCCGTGTCATCGACACCAACATCACGGGTACCATCTACCTTCTGCACAGGGTCGGCCAGGAGATGAGGAGACGAGGGAGTGGACGGATCCTCATCACGGGATCCATCGGCGGCTTCATGTCGGACACGTTCACGGCCGTCTATAACGGCACCAGGGCGTTCATCGACTCCTTCTCATTCGCTCTGAGGGCCGAGCTCGAGGACGCAGGAATCACCATCACCTGCCTGATGCCGGGCGCGACCGAGGCCGAGTTCCTCGAGCGTCCCAACATGCTCGACCGGCGGATGGCGCAATCCGAAAAGGATACGGCCATCAACATGGCCAAGATTGGCTTCGAGGCCATGATGCGAGGCGATGGCGACATCGTGACCGGCTCGAAGAGCATGCTGCAATCGGCGATGACGAACGTGACGCCGGCGGAGGTGCGCCGCGAACGCTGATTCGTTCAACGCTCGGGCGGCACCTCGGAGCGCGCCGGCGCCGCGTACCAGTCCTTCTTCGCCACGAGCTTCGGTCCCGCCGGATCGGCTTCGTACCTCGGCGTCATGATCTGAACGCCGTACTCGTTGAAGAGATCCTGGATGTTCGCGTGCAGCAGGGTCTTCGTGACGGCCCGCGTGATTTGATTTTCGAGGCAGAACGTCAAGGTATATTGCACCGCCGCGTCTTCGAGCGCCGTCTGGAGCACGCGCGGCTTGGGATCCGGCCGAATTCCTGGCGTGCGCTCCGCCGCCAGCAGCAGCATGGCCTCCACCTGACGCCAGGGCGCGTCGTACCCGATCGTCACCGACGTCGCGGTGAGCACCGATTCCTCGAGTCTCGAATAGTCGGTCATCGTCTGCGAGACGACGATCGCGTTGGGGATGGTGATTTCCTCGGATCTGAGGGTCTTGAGCTTGACGGAGAGCACGCCGATGTGTGTGATCATGCCCTCAACGTCTCCGATCCTGACGAAATCGCCCACGCGTATCGCGCGCGAATAGGTAATCATGAAGCCGCTCGTCATCTGATTGACGAGCCCACTCGACCCGAGCGTCACGATCAGGCCCAGAAATACGCTTACGCCCTTGAACGCGTCGGTCTGACTTCCCGGCACATACGGATAGGCCACGACCGCGGCAAACAGCCAGAGGAGCGCCGTGACAAGCCGGCGCGTGGTCACGGCGGTTTCCTGATGCACCCAGGGGGTCTCGATCGCGCCTTCCGCGACCGCTTCGAACCAGAGTGCCAGCAGGCTGATGACGACGCGCGTGACGAGAATGATGACCACGACCATGAACAGCCCGGGTACGGCGTTCACGATGCCGCGGATGAGATTGCCGATGGTCCCGAGCAGGAAACCCCTGAACGATTCACCCCACGCACGCGTGTACGGAAATCGATTCAGGACGAAGGTGACCACCATGTACGCCACGACCAGTTGCAGCACGAAACACACGAGGAGGACGGTCCGGCTCACGACGAAACTGAGCAGTCGAGACGCCCTCGCCGCACGCTGATCGCTCAGCCCGGATCGGGCGATGGCCTTCTCGGCGCTGCTCGACAAGCGGGCCGTGATGACCCGGCGTATCCGCGACAACGCCCATAGCGCCAGCAGGGCCAGGATCAACCCGGCGAACGCCTGAACGCCGCCTCTCAGCCAGGTGCCGGGACGCCTGGCCTCGTCGGCCTCCGCGAGCACTTGCTGCAGACGCTGAACCGTTTGAGCCGTGACGCCTTCCAACGTTTCGCCGGCCGCTTCATCGATGTCCGTCGGCGTCAGGCCGACGATCACCCGGCGACCCACACTGATCAGGATGCCGCCGCCGGCAGCTCGTGCCTCCACTGGACCGGTTTGTCGGCTGGCGACGAGATCGTCGAGCACGCGGACGCTGAGCGCGGCGCGCTCCGCGGGGGATCGCCCCAGGATCTGCGCCCTGAGCACCACGATCGGCCGGTTGAAATAGGTGAGCGTGGTGGTTTCGCTGGAGCGCTCGACGGCGACCGCCAATGTGGCGGGGGGCGGCGCCTGTGCGGAAGGTGGTGCCGGCGCGGCTGGCGACTGCGCAGACAGCACATCCACGTGCGGCGACACGAAGAGGCCGGCGGCGAACACCACACCAACCAGGAACGCCGAAAAACTCGGCCGATGACGGATCATGACGAGGCCTCGGGACGGAGGGTCAGCACCACACGTCGGACAACGCCATAGTGTAGACGTAGTGACCTCGTCATGGCAGCGAGAGCCAATGACCGCACGCCGTCCGCCCTAGGTTCGCTTTCCTCTCAGCGCCCGGCGCGTTATGCTGCCACTGATGTCTCTCAAAACGATCAGCGCGGGGATCGTCGTGTTCTCAATCGCGGGCATCGTTGCTGTCGGCGCCCAGCCCATCGATGAACCAGCACCGGTGTTCAAGGCCAGTGCGGTTCTATCCGCAGCTACCCTCACCGGACCGCATCACAAGGTGGCCGAGCGGGTGCAGACCGACGGCTACCTCTTCGAGTTCGCGCTCACGTCCGATTTCGGCCCGTTCACAGCCCTGGGCCGCTCCGAGCTCGACAGGCGCATCGACGAGATCCGCGCCATCGCCGCGTTGGACGACGTGTCGAAGACCGAGGTCTTTCTCGAGGCCGCAGGCGGCGCCATCGTCAACATCGGGAAGAGCGCGGCGAGCGTCGTGACCGATCCGGAAGGAACCGCGAAGGGATTCGGCGCGGGCATCAAACGGTTTGGCGTCAATCTTGGACGCACGAGCAAACGCATGGTGACCCCGACAGAGGGAGGAGTCAAAACCGAATCGGCGGCCGAGGGCACGGCCAACACCGTACTCGGCGTCTCGACGGCCATGCGGCGCTGGGCGCAGAAGGTCGGGGCCGATCCGTACACGACGAACCCCGTGTTGCGTGACGCGCTCATAGCCATCGCCAGGGTTGATGCGGCTGGTTCGATTGCCACGAAGGTGGCCGTGCCCGTGCCCCTCGTCGTCAGCACCGTGTCGTCGGTGGGCGATCTGGTGTGGTCGAAAGACCCGGAGGAGTTACGCAAGCTGAACGAGGCGCGGGTAAAAGGACTTGCGGTACCGGAGAAGGTGGCGGCTGGGTTCTTCCGGAACGGTTGGTACACGCTGACGCTGGAGACGCGCCTCATCGCCGCTCTCGACGCCGTGAAGCAGCCCGGCTGCGGCGACTACCTGGAGTCCGCATCCGCCGCCGAGAGCGAGCGCGAAGCGCACTTCTTCGTCGAGAGCGCCGAGATGCTGAAGCGTCATCACGCAGGACGACCGGTCGATCGCTTGCTCACTGATTCGCGGGCGGTCGTGGCGCGTTCCGGTGGCAGCGGCATTCTGCTGGCGCCAGTCGACTACCTGCACTCAACACCGGGCTCCCGGGAGATGCTCACCGAGATTGCCGCACGCGTCCGCAACGAGCTCGGCGCGCGGCGACTGGAGCTGCAGTTGACCGGTCATGCGTCAGCACGCGTTGAGCAGGATGCCCGGGCTCTGGGATGGTCGATCAGCGAGACGGTAGCGGCGCGCGACTAGATCGCGTCCCGCCTGTCGCCCGGTTTCGCGCGGCTCGATCTCCGGCGCCCATCACGGACCGCAAAGGAAGAGGTGTCGCATGGCCAAAACCACCGTCAAGTCCGTGAACGAGTACATCGCGTCGCAGCCCGCGGCGGCGCGCCGGGTGCTCAGGCGCGTGCGCAGCGTCATCCGCAAGGCCGTTCCCGCAGCCGACGAATCGATTTCGTACCAGATCCCGGCCTACAAACTGAATGGTCGCCCGGTGATCTATCTCGCCGGGTGGCGCGAGCACTATTCGATCTACCCTTCCAACCCTCGCCTCGTCTCGGCATTCAAGCGGGAACTGGCACCCTACAAGATCAGCAAGGGAACGATTCGCTTTCCTCTGTCGGAGCGTGTTCCCGTGACGCTGATCGAGGCCATCGTCAAGTTCCGCGCAAAGGAAGTCGCCGAACACGCAACGGTGCAGAAGTCGTCCAGAACGAAGACTTCCAGCAGAACACGCTGAGTTTCGAGCTCAGCGATTCCAGCCCGACCGCCGACAAACTTGGAATTGAGGTTGCAGACGCTTGCTAGGTGGAGCGTGCCATGGCATTTGAGTGTCCGGACGAGTTACACCGTGTAACTCATCGGTCCAACAGCAAGCGCGTGCAAGCGATGACGGTCACTGGCGTGGCAGTGGCATCGCTTCTGATGATCTCTATAGGCCCCGCTGCTGCCCAGGATGAAAGGGCTGACGTCATCCGGCAGGCGCAGGTTGAAAAACAGCAAGCGATGCCGCCGTCACAGCCAAAACCTGGCGAGGCGCTCATCCAACGCCTGGAGGATTGGGGCCTGTTCGTGGGTCAGCCGCGCGGCATTTACCCGTGGCTCGGCTCCGTCTACCCTGGCGGCGGGTTCGCCGGCGGTGTCGGCTTCCGCAAGCCGTTCGGAGACGATGGGGCTTTCCATACATTTGGTGGGTATTCCATCAACCGTTTTTCGCGTGCGCAGATTGATCTGTCGCTGCCAACGTTTGCCAGACGTCGTGCGCAACTCACCTTCTCGGGCCGCTACGTCAATGCACCCGATGTCCGCTACTTCGGCGTCGGGAACAGCTCGAGCAGCGAGGACGAGACGCGGTTCGGCTATACGCCGACTTCCGGTGGGGCCCGCCTGGATATCGAGGGCAGCAAGCACTTTTCGTTTGGCGGTGGCGTCGACTACATCGCCGTCGAGACCTCGGGCGGCCGGACCGCGCCGAGTATCGGCGATCTATTCACGGCGGCCGACACGCCCGGGCTCGACATCGCCGACTTCACCTATATCAATAGTACGGCGCACGCCACGTTCGACTGGCGAAACCGGCCCGGCTACGCGGGCAGCGGCGGCATGTACCGCGCGCAGCTCAACGATTTCCGCGAGCAGGACCTCGATGTGTATTCGTTCCAGGCACTCGAGGTCGAGGCGAGGCAGCTCATCCCGATTCTGCGCGCGAACTGGATCATCGCGCTTCGCGGCCTTGCCACGATCACGGATATCGAGGACACGAGCAGCGTGCCGTATTTCATGCTGCCATCGCTCGGCGGCGGCTCCACGCTCCGCGGCTACCCGGATTTCCGCTTCAGGGATCGAAACCGGCTGCTGATGCAGGCGGAGCTGCGCTGGACGCCTGCGCGCTTCATGGACATGGCCGTGTTCTATGACGCGGGCAAAGTCGCGGCACGGCACCAGGATCTCGACTTCGCCGGTCTCAAGGACTCCTACGGCATCGGCATGCGCATCATCGGGCCCGACGGGTACCTGTTCCGGGTCGAAGTCGCCCACAGCCGCGAGCACAATGCACGCCTCATCGTCAGTGCGGGTGGAGGGATTCGATGACGATGCCTCATGCGATCAATCGGCGTCAGTGGCGCCTCGCCGCGGGAATCGTAATCGCATCGCTCGCGGCAGGGCTTGGAGCGGGCGCCAACGGCTTCAAGTTCTACCCCGACGACCCGATTTCGAAAATCGTCGACTCGCAGGACGCCTCCGCCGTAAAGGCGCGCAAGATCGACCTGGTCTACGACACGCTCGAAAACTCGATCTCCTGGCCGGGCGACCGAACGCCGAACGTCCGCGCGCAGAATGTGAACACCGTGGACGAGGTGCCCGATTCGAACTGGTTCACCAATCGCCTCGGCGCGAGTCCGATGACCGTTGAGGCTCTGCTCAAGGGACCGGACGTCACGAACGGACCAGCCGCGGGTACCTGGACGATCATCGCGGCCAAGGACGAGGGCGTCATGCCGGGCTTCACGGTTCGCGACTCGGCAGACCAGGTGTGGTTCATCAAGTTCGATCCGCCTGGCTATCGCGGCATGGCGACCGGCACGGAAGTCCTCGTGACCAAGCTGTTCTGGGCACTGGGCTATCACGTCGCCGAAGTCCATATCGCATCACTCCGGCCCGATGAGCTCGCCATCGACGACAGGGCGACGATCGAGACGCCGAACGGCAAGGAACGGGCATTCAGGCAAGACGACATCAAGATCATGCTCCGCAAGGCACATCGCGATCCTGACGGCTCGTATCGCGTGGTGGCCAGCAAGGAGCTGGAGGGTCGCGCCATCGGCGGGTTCAGGTTCTACGAGACACGGGCCGACGATCCGAACGACGTCATCCCGCATGAACACCGGCGAGAGTTGCGCGCGTACGGCACGTTTTCGGCGTGGTTGAATCACGTGGATTCGAAGTCGATCAACACGCTCGACACAGTGGTCGAGGTGGATGGGAAACAGGTGGTCCGTCACCACCTGCTGGACTTCGGCTCGACGCTCGGGAGCGCTGGCGTGTACCCGCGCGAGGCGTTCGAAGGGTGGGAGCACCTCGTCGAAGGCGGCGAAACGCTGGCGGGCATGCCGACCTTCGGGTTCTATATCAAAAAATGGCGCACGGTTCCCCAGTACCGCGCCCGCTCGGTTGGCGCGTTCCCGACCGACAACCTGCGGTGGGACCCCGAAGAGTGGAAGGCGCGTTATCACAACTCGGCCTTCCGAAGCGCTCGGATGGACGACAAGTTCTGGGCCGCACGCCGCCTGCATTTCTTCACGGACGAGATGCTGCGGGCTGTCGTCAGCGTGGGTCAGTTCGAGGACCCGGAGTCGGAGCAGATGCTTGCCGAGTTCCTGATTGAACGCCGCGACGCCATCGTCGCGAGGTATCTGCCGGCGGTGAACCCCATCATCGACGTGCAGCTAGGGGTCGACGGAACGTTGAGCTTCAAGAACGCCGCCGTGGAGGCCAAAGTGGCGCCGGCGCCCACGCAATACGTGGCCCAGTGGCTGCGTTTCGACAACGCCACACACCAGACGGCAATGATTGGGACGACGTCCTCCAAAGAGGCGAGGATGCTCGCGCCCTCGGAGCTGCCGCAAGCGGCAGGCAGTTTCATTCGCATGGAGCTATCGGCCGAGGGCGGACCCGCCAGCTGGTCGGCACCTGTTCACACGTACTTTGTGCGGGAAGCAGGCGGCTGGAGGCTTATCGGCTTTGAGCGGGTTCCGGAGGGCAATCACCCTGGGAGCAAGCGTTAGGCAACGCTGCCTTGAAGTGCCGCGCGGGTGTGCCCCAGTTCGACGAGTTTGGTATTGAGCCCTCCACCGCTGCCGACACGGTCTGCCGGCAGCGGCTCGGGTGGCGAGTTCAGTGGTCGCGGCGTTCGTCGCGCTCGTCGAACATGACCGACTCGGCGACCTCGTCGCCCGCCGCGTACGGCCCGCGGTCGTTCGCTTCCTTGACGTATCGCTCCGCCTCCTCCGCGCCCTTCTTGACAGCCTGCCGCGCCTTTCGCACGGCCTGACCGCCGACTTCGCGGCCTCGCTCCGCCCACTCGGTGGCGGTGTCACTCGCCTGTCGATACGTGCGCGAGGCGCTGTTGGCCAGGGTCGTGGCGGCGTCGGACAACTGGCTGCGAAGCTCAGACCCGCGCCGAGGCGCAAACAGCATCGCGAGCCCGGCGCCGAGCAACGCGCCCGTCATCAGGCCGCACATGAAGCTACGCTGTTCATCGTGGACGTGTGGATCTTTCATGGTCATTCCTCCTGTGTTCAGCTGGCCGGTTCAAGCCGCGACGGGCCGCGGTAAGGCCACGCGACGTCGCCCGAAAGCGATCGACCCGTCACGGTCTGCCGGGTGGCGCGGGGCTGGTAGATCGGCCCGAACAATGCGATTCGCCGCCACGCCCACCGTGCTAGTGCCACCATCTATGTCGCCTGAGCTATCCTCTTCCTTTCAAGTTGCGTGCCGGAGTGTTGCTCGGGCGGATCGACAGGTTCAGCACAAGAGCTGGCTGTCGTCCGGTTGACGCAAGCAATCGCACCAAGGATTCGCACATGCCGATCAGCGTGGTGAGGCTCGGGTCGCCGAGAACGCCGAATGAAGGTATACGGCTGGGCACCGTCCGCAGACCGCCGCGCGGCGTGCCGAAGACACAATTCGCCAGACGCGACTTTTACGATGTCTGGCTGCCGAATCTGTCGCCGAGCGACGAGCTGCTGGCGTTGGGGCGACAATCGGAGGATGAGCGTTCGTGGAAGGCGTTCGAGCGCAGGTTCCGAGCCGAGATGAACAAGCCGGATGCGGCGAGGGTGCTCGATCTGCTCGCAGCCCTGTCCCATCAGACCAGCTTCTCGATTGGCTGCTACTGCGAGCATGAGGAACGGTGCCACCGTTCAATCCTCGAGAAGCTGCTGGCCGAGCGCGGGAGCGCGCTCAACGTCTCTTGAGCGCGTCGCGCTATGGACTCGTTTTTTCTGCGACGGGGAGTTTGTTGGCGTTGGGTCCTTTCAGTGAGAGAATTCGCAGACTCTCAGCGGAGGAGTGACACACATGCGCAGGAACACGCTCGTCGCGATTGGCGCGGTTGGCCTGCTGGGTCTTTCCGGCGTCAACATCTTCGGCCAGCAGGCCGAGCCCGCCAGGCCAGCGGCGCCCGCGGCGGCGGTGCCGAACCTTTCCACCGACAAGACGATGTTCTGGTCGGCCAGCGAAATCCAGGGGCGATGGAAAGAGAACGAGGCACTCAAGCGGGCCAACTCCCGGCTGTTCAACGGACCCACCAACATCAGCGCCAACGTTCGGATCGTGCTTCCCGGCGATCAGCCTCTCGTGCACGAAACCACGGCAGACCTGTGGATCGTCACCGAAGGGACGGCCGTCGCCCGGACCGACGGCAAAATGGTGGAAGCCAGCGGCGTGAGGTCCATCAGCAACGGTATCGAGCGGCCGGTGAAGCCGGGCGACGTACTGTATGTGCCACCGGGCGTGCCGCATCACTTCACGGACCTGAAAGGCTTCAGGGCCTGGCTGATGCGCTTCGACACGAAGGGTCTCGTCCGATCGAAACCGGCGCCAGCCCCTCCAACCCCTGCGGCGACGGCTGGCCGCGCCACGCCCGCGGCACCGCCGCCTGCGCCCGCTCCACCGGTGCCGGATCTCGCCGTCGACAAGACGATGTTCTGGGACGCCGCGGATATCGAGGCGCGATGGAAGAGCAACGAGGCCAACAAGCGAATCAATTCACGAATCTACAACGGGCCCGCGAACATCAGCGCGAACGTACGGATCGTTCTCCCCGGCGATCCGCCCCTCACGCACGTCGAGACGGCCGACCTCTGGCTCGTCACGGCCGGCGAAGCCGTGGCGAGGACCGACGGCGAAATGGTGACGGAGAACGGCACGAGGACGATTCGTAACGGCGTGGAACGGCCAGTGCGTGCCGGCGACGTGCTGTATGTCCCGCCCGGCGTCCCTCACCATTTCACGGACATGAAAGGTTTCAGGGCCTGGCTGATCCGCTACGACGTGGAAGGCTGGTCGCAGAGCATTGCCGCGCCAGCGCCTGCACCAGCACCACCGCGATGAGTTCCGCGGCATGAGCCGCTTCAGCCTGTGGAGGGGAGCCGCGCAGGCAGGCGAATGCCGAGCGTTCCGGGGTGCGGCAGGTTCCGGACCTCGGGCACGGCTGCCACGAGCTCCTCGAACGTCATGAGGTCGTGGCGCTTCCACTGTTGCTTCAAGCGATCCCTGTACAGGGAGTCGGGGTTCTCCTTGAAATAGAAATTGTGGTGGCCGCGATCGTGTTTCAGCCCTTTCAGATGAAAGAACAGGCAGCCGACGTATGTCGGTATCAGCACCCGTTTGAACAGGTATTCCGCGTAGGGCATCCGTTTGTGGCGTATAAGGCGTCCCGCGGGCCAGAAACAATGGTCACGGGCGTGTCCAAGGAGCGAACGGTTTCTCGTCACCAGGATCTGACCGTCATGGTCCCAGAGATTCACGCCCGTATACCACCAGTATCCCAGCCGCCACGGTGACAACCACCAGCGAAGCGTGCCGGGTTCGAGGCCGCGCAGTTCACGAATGACGCGCCCGACAGCGTTCTGATCGGCGATGGCGTCGCCGTCCCACTTGCACCGGACCTGATATGACGCCCGGCTGAGCCCGAAATTGTAGTAGTGAACCAGGCTGAGCACGGATTGCGCGGGAGTGGTTCGATGTCCTCGACTTCCCCGGGGAAACACTCTGGGCACGTAGTGATAGGCGCGCACCGTGTCCGGGTGGGCTTCTGCGAACCGCGCCACAATCTCTGGCGTGCGATCTTCGCAGTCGTTGTAGACGATGACGATCTCGTCGAAGAACGGCAGGATGGACTCCAAGGCGGCCTCGGCGAATTCCTCTTCGTTCCTGAGCACCACGATCGCCGTGAGGCCGGGCTTCTTGGTCGAGCTCTTGAAATCATTCGGCGTGAACGAGGGCTGTTCGACGACCTCGACGAATGGCCGGGTTGGCACCAGTCGTTTTTTATCATCGCGAGGAGCTTTCCGCCATATCGGCGGCATGGAAGGCCGGGCTGAAGGCACCCGACGACCGAGAGGTCGTCGGGCGATCGATCCGTGTCGATGACTGCTCGTTCAGAGGCTGAATACGAACTGACAGCCGGTGACTCTAGTTGGCGGAGTGAAAGCCCCGCAGACGCTCGAGCAGCGTGAAGATCCAGTGACGTGGCTGGACGTAGCCCTGCATCTGCTGTGCGGAAGCTCGATACGCATGCAGCATACCCGGCAGGAGCGAATAGCCGGCCGGGACAGGTACGGGATTGTCGATGACCAGATCGGACGACAGTGGATTCACTTCGCACAGGACGGAGCTGTCAAGGACACAACGGGCAAAGTTGCCCTTGAAGTCGACATACACATCGAATTGCTCGCCGCTGCCCGTCTGCGTCACCGAGTAGTCGTTGTCATTCCCCGCCAGAATCAGCCGCCCGCCGGTGAGAAGCCGGGGGCCAATCGTGAGCCCTTCCCATTTTTCTGCGCGGTTCCCGGTCGGCAGGAGCGTGTTGGCCGCGAAATTGATGAACACCTCGCTGTCGTTCTTCTGAACCGGCGTGATGCTGGCGGCAGCCAGATCGCCGTTGTCGGGAAGTGGCAACGTCGACACGTCGGTCGCACCGTCGATATCGATCTTGTACACGCGCTTGCTGCCGACCACGCCGATGGAGACGGGGGATCCGATTCCCGACCCGATACCAACCGGGTTGTCGACGCCGATGCCGCGATTGTCGCGCTCAATCACCAGGAACTGATGATCGTTGAGCGCCACGATGGCCGAGACGCCGATGTTCCGGCCCTGGCGGATATCTCCCGGCGCTACCGTGCCTCCGCCGGCGGCGGCGATCCGGTTGATGAGATTCTGCTGCGGTTCCAGTTGATACACGTATTGCGCCACGCTCCAGCGGTAGGTGGGGCTCCACCAATCGTTGTCGAAGACGACGATGCGGAGGTTCCGTCCGTCACGTCCATCGTTGTCTGTCAGATCCGAGGCGTTGCCTCGCGGTCCCTCGTTGATCAACGGATCCTGCAGGATGGCGTAGAGCCGCTTGCCGTCCGGGCTGATGGCGATGCCTTCGTACCCGCGATTGTCCTGGCGACCCGAGCCAGATGCGCTGCCGCTTCGTCCTGCGACGTAGTCGAGCGTACCCGCGGGCTTCGGGAGGAGATTGTCTGGCGTCTGGAACACGCCCACCAGGCGCCCGGTCCGACCGAACTCGTAGACCACCGGGCCGTACTCGTCGGCGATGATGAACCGCCCGGTACGCGGATCGACAACCAGGCCTTCGGGGTCGAAGCTGCGACCGAGCACCGAGGCATCGCCGTTCAGGAGCAGCGGGTTCAGACCGTTCAGCCCCAGCAGGTCGACTACGGGCGTCGTCGGGCCGATCAGCCGGTCATTGAGATCCCTGAGCTTGATGGTCTCCTTGATGCGAAAGTTCGAGATGGCCCCCGTAAGGGGATTGATGTCGATATCGAACCTCGATAGCCGCGTCACATACTCGAGCAGGCCGCCGCCGGGCCCGCGATCGGACAGGGCCCACCATTCATGTCGAATCGGATCGTAATAAATGTCGGAGAAATGCCCGAAACGACCGCCGTTGGCGCCTGGCTGAAGGGTCGCATCGAGCTTGTTGCCAGCGATGACGAGGCCGTTGACGAAGGTTGGCTGAGCTGACGCGCTGCCAGCCGTCAACAGCAGTAGTGCGCAAACAAGTCCGGTAAGTACGCGCATATGGCTATCGGTCTCCTTGAGGTCACGGGTCTCCGTGGCGAGGAGGACGATAGCCGCGTCGCGTGTCAACGCAGCAACCGGAACGTCAATTCGGTATGACGAGGGGCTGAGCAGGTATGCTGGGATGCAGACTGGGAAATGGAGGCTCTGAATGTCACAAACCAACACGCCGGCTGCAGTCAGGAACGTCGTTCTGGTCCACGGTGGATTCGTGGACGGATCCGGTTGGGAGGGTGTCTACAAGGCCCTGAAAAAAGACGGCTACATGGTGACGATCGTCCAGAACCCGACCATCTCGCTGGGGGATGACGTGGCGGTCACGAAGCGGACGCTGGACGTGCAAGATGGCCCGGTGATTCTCGTCGGCCATTCGTACGGTGGCGTCGTGATTACTGAAGCGGGCCACCACCCGAAAGTCGCGGGGCTGGTTTATATCGCCGCATTCGCTCCGGACAAGGGCGAGTCGGTCGCTGCCCTGATCAAGGACGCACCCCCGGGCGCGCCGGTCCCGCCCATCCTGCCGCCGCAGGATGGATATCTCTTTCTCGATCGGGAGAAGTTCGCTGCATCATTCGCCGCGGACGTGAGCGCCGAGGCGGCCGCGTTCATGGCCGACTCGCAGGTGCCGTGGGGCGTGGAGGCACTCAGTGGTGCCACCACCCAGCCCGCATGGAAGACAAAGTCCAGCTGGTACCTGGTGGCCACAGAAGACAAGATGATTCCACCCGACGCCCAGCGCGCGATGTCCAAGCGGGCCGGTTCAACCGTAGTCGAAGTAAAGGGCAGTCACGCTATCTATGTGTCGCAACCCCAGGCCGTGGCTTCTCTCATCACTACGGCCGCAAAGGGCGCGGTGGCGGCAGCGCCATAGGAATGGCCGCACACGGCATTCGGAGGTCTGACCCACGAGACCACGCCATGGGTTCCGCGCTCGGGGCCATGAACTCTAGCAGGTGTCAGGTCTCCGGCGAGCGGCGAGATCCGGAGAATCCGTCCTCCGCCGAGACCGGCGCCGAGCGGCTCCTCGAGCGGAGGGTCGCCGAACATTTCCGCAGCCAGGATCGTGAGCGGCGCATCGGGCGGCAGTCCCAGCCCGACTACGGCAGAAGTAGGATCGGCTCGGGTTCGGAACCACTAGGCAGCGGCACTCGTCATCGCGGTCATGTTCAAAATCGCAGGACTGGTCACGATCCTCGCGACAACCGTGTTGGTCGGCTCCTGGCGGCAATCGGAACGATCCGAGCTGGCCTTGGTCGGAGGTACAGTCTACGTCACGCCCGATCAGCCGCCAATTCGCGATGCCACTGTCGTCATCGCCGACGGACTTATCCAGGTCGTCGGTCCTCGTGACTCGACCGCTATTCCACCCGGCGCCACGACGCTCGACTGCGCCGGTCTGTTCATCACCGCGGGATTTCAGAACAGCCACACGCACTTCACCGAGGACAAGTGGGTCGCCGCGGCGAGCCAGCCTGCCACCAGCCTGACCAGCGAGCTCCGAGCGATGCTCACGCGCTACGGCGTGACCACGGTCGTGGACACGGGATCGGACCCATTCAACACCATCGCCCTGAGGCGCCGGATCGAATCGGGCGAGGTGCCCGGTCCTCGCGTGCTGACGGCAGGCACGCCGCTCTACCCGCCTGACGCCGTTCCGTACCTACGTGAAGGAAGCGCTGCCGCCCCACATTCTGAAGCTGCTGCCGCAGCCGCGAACCCCCGACGAAGCCGCCGGCATCATTCGACAGAGCGTGGAAGCCGGGACGGACGTCGTGAAACTCTTCACGGGCTCGTGGGCGGCCCGCGGGCAAGTCGTGCCGATGCCGCTCGACGTGGCCACACGCGCAGTGGCCGAGGCTCACCGCCTTGGACGGCTGGTCTTCACCCATCCATCGAACGTGGCGGGGTTGGAAGTCGCTCTTACCGCGAGAGTGGATATCCTCGCGCATGCGGTGGAGGATACGGACGGCCTGACGCCTGAGCATCTGCGCAGGATGGCGCAGCAGAAGATGTCGCTCGTGCCTACGCTGAAGTTGTTCGGCGGATCGACCACGATCAATCGCGCGATTCTCGAGGAAGTGCGAGACTACGCCAGAAACGGCGGTCAGATTCTCTTCGGGACCGACGTCGGGTACCTGACCGACTACGACCCGTCGGACGAGCTCGACGCCATGGCCCGTGCCGGCCTGTCCTGGCAGGAGATCCTGGCGTCGCTCACCACGAATCCGGCCGCGCGCTTCGGCGAATCGGCTCGTCGCGGGCGTATCGTGAAAGGCCTGGACGGGGATCTCGTGGTGCTCGGATCGGATCCGGCCGCCGCGGTTCGTGCATTCGCCGACGTGCGACGCACCATCCGGGCAGGGCGTGTAATCTACCCGTAGGTCAGGCCATCTTCATGACCGGCCGTCGGCGCGCCGCCGAGCACGGCGAGACACACTCGAGACAAGTGATCTATTGTCACGCGGGCCTGTTGAGACCGAAACTGGATCGGGCCCCGCGTTTCTATGGATACAGCTCTCGTCGAACGCCCGCAGAACGGCCGCTTTCATCGGTGGCTCTACCAGGGACTGGAGAAGCCCGGCGTCGGGGCAGAGGGGACCACGCACCATCAATCCCCCTGGTGGCGGGTGATGTGCCTCACGGGCGTCGACTACTTCTCGACGCTCGGCTATCAGCCCGGCATCGCCTTCCTCGCCGCCAGCTTCCTGTCTCCAATCGCGACGCTGATCCTCGTACTCGTCACGCTCTTGGGCGCGCTGCCCGCGTATGCGCGCATCGCCGAGCTGAGCCCGTACGGCCAGGGCAGCATCTCAGTTCTCGAAGAGCGGCTACCCCGCTGGCGAGGCAAGGCGCTCGTTCTCTGTCTGCTCGGCTTCGCCGCTACCGGATTCGTCATCACCATCACCTTGTCGGCCGCCGATGCGACCGCGCACATCGTCGAAAACCCCTTCGCCAGCGGACTGGCGTTGAACCGAACCCTTGTCACTCTCGCGCTGATCGCGGCTCTGAGCGCCGTTTTCATCAAGGGCCTCCGCGAAGCGGTCTCGGTGGCCGTCGTGATCGTGGCGGTTTACCTGGTGCTCAACGTCGTAGTGCTGGCAAACGGACTACTGATGATTGCGCGACACCCGGAGACATTGACGTACTGGCGTCAGCATCTGTTCGCCGAGCATCCGAACTACGCGATGGCTGCGGTCGCCGCGTTCCTCGTGTTCCCGCGTCTGGCGCTGGGCCTGTCGGGCTTCGAAACCGGGGTGGCCGTGATGCCGCTCGTCAAGGGCGATGGCACCGACGTTGACGAGCAGCTGGCGAGCCGGATCCGGAACACCAAGAAGCTTCTGGCGGCGGCAGCCGTGATCATGAGCGTGATGCTCATCGGCAGCAGCGTCGTGACAACTCTGCTGATTCCACCCGGCGCGTTTGAGGAGGGCGGACCGGCCAACGGACGAGCACTGGCCTATCTGGCGCATCGTGATCTTGGTGACATCTTCGGTACGGTGTACGATCTCTCCACCATCAGCATTCTGTGGTTTGCCGGCGCCTCCGCCATGGCCGGCCTGCTGACGCTCGTGCCTCGCTATCTGCCGCGCTATGGGATGGCGCCCGAGTGGGCGCGCGCGAGCCGGCCGCTCGTGCTCATCATCACCGCCGTGTCGTTCTTCATCACCTGGCGATTCGGCGCGAACGTCGACGCGCAGGCGGGAGCGTATGCGACTGGGGTGCTGGTCCTGATTACGTCAGTGGCGCTGGCGGCGACCATCTCGACGCCGGCAAGGCGTGTCTCGTTCGGGATCGTCCTGGCGATCTTCGTCTTTGCGACGGTCGACAACATCATCGAGCGCCCGGAGGGTCTGAAGATCGCCGTCTGGTTCATCGTCGCGATCGTGACGACCTCTCTCGTGTCGCGCGCCCGTCCCGTCCCCAAGATTCACATCGGCTAGGCCGCGTCATGAGAACGATCGCGTCGAAGCTCCGGAGACTGTCGCGTCAGATCGGTCCAGGCTTGTCCATCGTGTCGATGATGGCGTTTGGCGCGACGGCCCTGCCTGCTCAGCACGGCCATGGCTCCGAAGGGGTGGGCACGGCGCACATGGAGACGTCATGCGCTCCCGCAGTTCAGGCCAGCTTCGATCGCGCCCTGGCCCTTCTTCACAATTTCTGGTACGCGCGGGCCCTCACGCAGTTTCAAGAGGTGCAGCAGGCGGATCCCGACTGTGCGATGGCCTACTGGGGCGCGGCCTTGACCTACAACCATCCGTTCTGGGATGCGCCGACGCCTGAAGACCTGCGCGCAGCCTGGGCCCACGTGCAGAAGGGATTCGAAGCACGGTCGCAGAACGACCGCGAGCGCATGTACCTTCTGGCGGCTGCGGCGTTGTACCGGGACGCGGGTGCGGGAACGAAGCGGTCACGTGACGAGGCCTATCGCGAGCAGATGGCCGCCACGCATCAGAAATACCCGGACGACGAGACCGCGTTGTTCTATGGTCTGTCGATTCTCGGCTCGATCAGCGAGGGGGCGAAAGGATTCGCCATGCAGGGCCGTGCCATCGCTCTCTTCGAGTCGGTTTACGCGCACGACAAGCAGCATCCGGGGGTGCTTCACTATCTGATCCATGCCTACGATGATCCCGTTCACGCCGAACAGGGATTGGCCGCCGCGCGCGCGTACGCCAGGACGGCCGCCGCCGTGCCGCACGCGTTTCACATGCCTTCGCACATCTTCACGCGCCTGGGGTACTGGAACGAAGCGGCCGAGACCAACGAGAACGCGTGGCAGATTTCGAACGAGGATGTGAAGGCAGCGGGCGAGTCGGCAGAGCTGCGTGATTTCCATTCACTCAACTATCTCTCCTACAACTACCTGCAGCTTGGCCGCTACAAGGACGCGAAGAGCACAGTGGATCTCTTCGCGGCGCAGTACGCCGCGACGACGAACCGCCAGACGGCCCCGGACTCGCAGGACCTCCAGGCGCGCCACGTGCGCGGCCGGACGATCTTCGCGCTTCCGGATCGGGTGTTGTACGGCTATTTCGACACGCTCGCCCGCTTCATCGTCGAATCGGAATCGTGGACCGACGTGCCAAAGCTGCCGCTCATCGCGCCATCAAGCGATTTCGTCGTGATGAAGCTTCACCTCGAGGCGATGGCCGCTGCCGACGCGAAGGACGCCATCACCGCCAGGGCCAAAGCCAAGGACATGATGACGCTCGCGAGCGCTCCGGATCAGCATCCCTTCGTGCAGCAGATTCTGACGATACAGGCACGAGAAGCTGCGGCGGCCGCCGCCCACGCCGCGGGCGACACGGCGGGGGTAGTGAGGGAGATGGAGGCCGCCGTGGCGATTGAAGATTCAATCGACAGCCTGTCGCAGCCCCCCTATCCAATCATTCCTGCGCACGAGCTGTATGGATCGATATTGATGGAGATGGGCAGGCCTCGAGAGGCACGCAAACATTTCGAGGAGACGCTCAGACGCACCCCGGGGCGGCCGAAGGCGATTGCCGGTCTCGCGCAAGCCGCCGAGGCGACAGGCGATACCGCGACAGCCAGGACACACTATGTGCGCCTGGTGGAAATGTGGAAGAACGCCGACCCCGGCCGTCCAGAGCTCGGGGCGGCGCGCCGGTTCCTGCAGTCGGCGGGCCAGTAGCATGGAGTCACTGCACTCTGTCACCTGGCTTGCGGTGAGCGGCAAGTCCGTTGATGCCGTCTGCAACGATCTTGGGTTGCGCGAGAGCGGCAGCGTGACGCGGCGCGGGCGATTTGCCATCGAAGGCGCCCGTTCCGCCGCAGGCTGGTTTCTCATCGTCGCCCAGGGACGCGACCACCGGCTGATTCGGCCACCTGTGCTCAGCCAACTGTCCATGGGCTGCGAGGTGCTTACGTGCACCATCGATGAGCGCATCCTGTGCTCGAGGCAACCGACCCGACCTTCATGCAGCGTCTGTTTGGCGGTTGAGCGTTGTGGTTGAGCTTGCCAGCGTCGATTGACAGGTAAAGCCGTCGCGCGATAATCGGCGTCGATGGAATCGGTCCGCGCCAGCGCCAGCTGCATCGGTCTTACGGGCACGATCTCGGTGCTGCGCAACTTCTTCGGGTTCTGGCGCGGCGTGGTACCGCCTGATCCGACGGGTGTGAAGACGTCGGTCTCCGTGCGTCAGCAGTGCCAGCGGCTGCATCAACCGCATTTCCATCTGAACGTCATCTTGATGGGCTCCGACAATTTTTCCGACGCCGACCACATCGAGCTCGACTACAGCATTTTCAAGATCCGGAATATCTACGCGCAGGTCCCGATCGGGGTCGGGCGCGTGCTGTGGTGGGGTATTCCCGCCTCCGGGGCGGACGGCCTCGACAACCTGACCTCGGAAGATGAATTCGTCGAGCTCAGCGAGCGAGTCCACGTCTACAACAACGGTATCGACATCGCCATCCCCGACATGGTGAATCTCTCGGGGACGGGGAACGTCGGAGGGAAGTCGCCAAGAGGCGGGCCCTGCGAGGACAAAGACCGCAAGGGCATGGATTCGTCGGTCTCGGGCCTGTTCGGATCGGAGCAGACCGCCCGTTCCTTCGCGCACGAGATCGGCCACTACCTCGGTCTGGAACACGAGAACGGGCTTCCCGACAACCTGATGTGCCAGAGCTTCCTGGCCACCAGCACACGTAACTCGGTCGGGCTGTATCCCGGGCAGGGCGGCGTTATCAGGCTTCACTGCCTGGTCAAGCCGGGATGTCCGTAACCGAAAGCGCGAGCATGCAGGACCACGATCTCCTGGCCCTCGATCCCACGCGCTACAGCCTCGAGCAGCTGCAGCGCGCTGCCCGCGGCCAGGACCCCGCCCTCGGTGCCCAGCTCGCAGTCGCCCTGATCGCACGGCGCGGAGGCGATGGCGTCGACGCCGAGCTCGGAGACCTGCTGCGCGACGAACATGCAGTCCGCCGTGCGCGGCTGATCGCGGTGCAGGAGCTGATGCGCCGGGGAACGCCTGCGGCCGTGCGCGAGCTCCGCAGCGCTGCCGACGTTCCCACCCCCGAGCTTCGCGAAGCCGTCCTCGACGGACTCACGTCACTCGCCGGCCGCGGCACACACGCCACCGGCGCCTGGGGCCGCATCGATCCAGCGGAAAGACCCTCGCCCTCAGAGCTCAAGACGCTTCGCGCGCCAGGCGGCCGTCGGACCGTACGCGTTGTCAGCCGCAGCCCCAACAAGCGCGAAGTCGAGCAAGCGGTGGCTCAGCTGGATCTGTCGGAACCCGTCATTCGCGACGCTGCCATGGTGCTCGAATGCGCGGGCCAGCGCTTCATGTTCGTTCCAACCGTCCGTGACCTTCGTCATCCCGACAGGCTTCTGGAGGCTCCCCGTCACATCGGATACGTGGCGGCCTGCAACCTGGAGGAAAGCGGACGATGGACGGCACGATTCGCCGTGCTGACGTATCCGAACTCCCAGCACGACGCGCTCGTCGTCGACATCGTCAACCGGCGGGGCCAATCCATTTATCGCGGCACCGCGTCTTTTGGCGGACGCCGTATCGCGTTCGCGTTTCTCGCCGTCGATCGTCCCGCCGCCATCGCCGTTGACGTGGCGGGTGCCCTGCAGAACGGCCGGCTGTCGTTCACGCGGGCGGTGAGCGGCACACGGCGAACGCGTGCAACCGAGGCCACAGAACTCCGGCGCTGATCGGCTGCCGGTCCAGAAGAGGGAGAACGCTCATGCCGCCAGTCAATGGAACTTCCGCCAACCCGGCCAATCCAGCCGTTCGGGGCACGCATAGCGCGGCAGGCGATGGTGTCTCGGGGTCGGGCAAACGCGGGGTCGTCGGGAGTGGCAAGGGCGGCAACGGCGTGGAAGGCGCGAGCGACGTGGCTACCGGCGTGGTCGGCATCTCGCAGACCGGCCACGGCGTGGTCGGACTGGCAGGGCCGGCAAGCGGAGTCGAGGGACGGAGCAAGACAGGTGTGGGCGTCAACGCTTTTTCCGAGACCTACGAAGCGGTCCACGCAGAGTCACGAGCCGCGCAGGTCGCGGCCATCGCAGCCTATTCCGCCAATGTGGATGGGACGGGCGCGGCGGTGTACGCCGAGACCCTTGGACGCGGCATGTCCGGCTTCTTCGTCACCAAGGCGCGAGGCGCGCGCGCCGTAGTCGGCGTGTCGGCATCTGCAACCGCTGTCGAAGGCAACAGCACGAGCGGCGTCGGCGTCTGGGGCAGCAGCGCGCAGCACGAAGGGATGCACGCCGAGAGCAGCTCGGCCGACCTGGCAGCCATCGCCGCTTATGCGCTCAATCCGAATGGAACCGGCGCGGGCATCTACGCTGAGACCCGGGGCCGCGGACATGCGGGCTTCTTCAGGGGCAACGTCCACGTGACCGGGAACATCGCGACCGACGGCGACGTGGTGCTTCTGGGAGCCGATTGCGCCGAGCGATTCGAGAGCGATGACCCCGCGAGGTGTGAACCCGGCACGGTGGTCGGGTTCGACGTTGCCGGCCGTCTCGCACCGAGCACCGAGCCTTACGATACGACGGTGGCAGGGGTCGTGGCCGGTGCTGGACGATTCCGTCCAGCGATCATTCTGGACGCCGGGCTGTCCGACGCGTCTTCTGTGGCTGTGGCGATGGTTGGCAAGGCCTATTGCAAGGTCGATGCGGGCTATGGCGCCGTCAAAGTGGGCGATCTCCTGACGACATCGGCCACACCGGGTCATGCCATGCGCGTCGAGAGCCGGACGTCCGCCATCGGCGCCATCGTCGGGAAGGCTCTTCAGGCACTCCCGTCCGGGACAGGACTCATCCCCGTGCTCGTCACGCGGATCTAGCTCGGGCCTCGCCCCGAGACTGGCTCACCGACGCGGCCCCGCCCGCATCCACCACGAGCCGTCGTGACGCTAAACATCGGCCAGCAGCGGGACCCACAACGGGGCGACCACGTCTGCCAGTTCCCCGTCCACTAGGGCCGCGGGGACGCCTCCTGGACATTGACCTGGTGAATCGCCATGGACCTGAACGCGATCCCGGTGCCTGCAGCCTCGACCACTTCCGTGACGGTGAAGAGGAGCTGTTCGCGGATCTCCAGAAAGTGATTCCAATCCCTCGCGGCCACGTACGCGAAGACATCGATGTCCAGCGAGAACGGCCCAAGATTCATGAGCCGCACGCGCACCGACGCGGCTTCGACCGATGGATGCTCGGTGAGCAGACGGTGGATGCCATCGACCACGACGCGCAGCTGCTCTGGCGTCGTCTCGCTGCGAAGCCCGATGGCGGGGTTGAACCAGAACTTGTCGCGCGCGGAGAGTGTCTCGAGGCTCACGTTGGCGATTTGGCTGTTCGGCACGCTCACGATGGTGCGATCGAGCGTGCGGATGCGTGTCGAGCGCAGACCGATGTGATCGACCGTGCCGATCACGTCCCCCATCCTGAGGAAATCGCCGACGCGCACCGCCTGATCGAAGATCAGCGACGCGCCGGCGATGACGTTCTCGAGCGTCTTCTGCGCCGCGAGCGCGACCGCAATACCCCCGACGCCCAGGCCGGCCAGCGCCGGCGTGCGTCCACGCCGAAGTGACGCAGCATCGACCAGCAGGCCCGTGAAGACCACGACGGAATCGGCCAGTCTGCGGAGCAGCCGGAAGAGGGTCACGGCGGCGGCGCAGGTGGGCGCGTGGGAAACGCCGTCGGATGTAGCGCTCGACCTCGCCGTTCAGCAGAATCAGCAGCCAGACGATCCCGACAATCGTGAAGATGCTCCCGAGGTTGGACCAGAACTGTCGCACCAGGAAGGGAAGCGGCAGGCTGGACAGACGGCCAGCGGATAGCGAGCGCCAGAATGAGCAAGCGAACGGGCCGGGGCAGCGCGTCGCCATCGAACAGATGGGATGGCCCCGCGAAGGTGTTCCACAGCGCAGCGTATCGAGCGGCGTGAGAAGCTTGTTCAGCAGGATCGTCAGCAGGTAGAAGAACGGCAGACCCAGCAGCGCGACAATCCACTCGAACAGACGGATCCCGCCGACGCGGTTGCCGGTCAGGAACCGGGGAAACATTCCGTCGCTCCAGCCCAGCGTCACTTCCTCGTACAGCGCCGGCACCGCGGCGAGCGTCTCCTCCGAGAACAGCCAGATCGGCCCGCTCCTCCCACGTGAGCGCCGCTCGACCACCACATCGACATTGCCGCTGGCGCTTCTGATCGTGCCCACGACGTCCTGATCTGGTCTGAGCGGGTTCGAGCGCGATCCTTCGGGCCTGTCGCTGAGCCGTCTCATCTGAACCGGCAGACGCATGTCGAGCACGACGAACAATTCGTGGGTCAGCGCGGCCGCGTCCTGGCCGGTCAACTGCGTATCGAGGAACTGACGTGCGATCTCGTCCTCTCCCTGGCGGGCTGCGTCCAGGAATCCCATGACGGTCCCCCGCGGCGTGTCTCGACCGAGCGGGTCCCCGGGGTCCTGAACGGGTTGTTGTTGTGGCGATGGTTGTTGTTGGGCGGGTGCCACCGGCGTCAGGCCGGGATTCGGCGGTGCCGCACAAGCGGACGACAACGCGAGCGTCAGTACCGCGAGTCCGGTCACACTCGAGCCGCAGAGCCGCATCGTCATGCTTCCTGCTGTCGCGAGCCAGGTGCCGAACGACGGCCCGGACCGCAGGATCCCGGAAACCGTCCGGGATCCTGGAGTTCGCGCCACCTCCTGCTCGATGGCGCTTTCGTCGTGCGCGCTCGCAATGTCGCGGCCGTCTCGGTCAGCGAGCTCATGGGTGCATCACGGCGTCCACGACGCCCCCCTATCGTGCATCGGAGCGCACAGAAGAGAACGTACGCCGAGCTATCCTTTGAGCGCCGCGACCTTGCCCAGCTCGAGAACGCGCTCCGCCGACGTGGTCGCAAACAGCTGCATCATGCGCGCGACGACGCCGGTCCAGCCCGTCTGGTGGCTGGCGCCGAGGCCGGCGCCGTTGTCGCCGTGGAAGTACTCGTAGAACAGGATGAGATCCTTCCAGTGCGGATCGTCCTGGAACTTCGCGGTGCCGCCGTACACCGGCCGCCGGCCATCGCCGTCCTTCAGGAAGATCCCGGCCAGCCGGCGTGCGATCTCTTCGGCGACCTCGTAGAGCGTCATCAGGCGCCCCGACCCCGTGGGACACTCGATCGTGAAGTGGTTGCCGTAGTAGCTGTAGTACTGCAGCAGCGCGCGGATGATCAGCGCGTTGACCGGCATCCAGATGGGCCCGCGCCAGTTGGAGTTGCCGCCGAACATGCCGCTGTCCGACTCCGCCGGCAGGTACGACACCCGATACTCCTCGTGGCCGACGCGGAACACGTACGGATGCATGGTCGTGGTACCGGGAGATCGATCGAATGCCGTACGGGCTCAGGAACTCGCGCTCGTCGAGCATCCTGGCCAGCACGCGCCGCAGCTTCTCCTCGTTCAGGACCGCGGCGAGCAGGCGGCCCTTCTCGCCACGCTTCGGCCGGATCGTGGATGAACGCGGTCAGCTCCGGGCGCGCGCCGAGGAACCGGCTGCAGCCGGGGCACGAGCTCGGGATACTTCTTCAGGAGCTCGCCCTCGAACACCGTGACGGCACAGAGCGGCAGCAGCCCGACCATGGAGCGCACCTTGAGCCGCTCGGCCCGGCCGTCAGGCAGCCTGAGCACGTCGTAGAAAAATCCGTCCGTCTCGTCCCACATCCCGACATCGTCGCCGGCATGAATCATCGACGACGCGATCCAGAGGTAGTGCTCGAGGAACTTGAGGCTCATGTCGGTGTAGGCGGGCTTCTCCATCGCCAGCTCGGACGCGATCTCGAGCATGTTCTGGCAGAAGAGCGCCATCCAGGCGGTGCCGTCCGCCTGCTCCAGGTAGCCGCCGGTCGGCAGCGGCGAGCTGCGGTCGAAGACGCCGATGTTGTCGAGTCCGAGGAACCCGCCCTCGAACACGTTGCTGCCCGAGCGATCCTTGCGGTTGACCCACCAGGTGAAATTGAGCACGAGCTTGTGGAACGAGCGCTCGAGCCACTCGAGATCGCCCTGCCCCCGGCGTGCACTTGTCGAGCCGGTAGGTGAAGATCGTCGACCAGGCGTGCACCGGCGGGTTGACGTCGCCGAAGTTCCACTCGTACGCGGGAATCTGCCCGCTGGGGTGGAGATAGCGCTCCTGGAGCATCAGGTCGAGCTGCTGCTTGCCGAAGTCTTCGTCGACCATCGTCAGCGCGAGCACGTGGAAGGCGAGGTCCCACGCCGCGTACCACGGATACTCCCACTTGTCCGGCATCGACAGCACATCGGCGTTGAGCATGTGGTGCCAGCGATCGTTGCGCGGGGCGGCGTGCCGCTTCCGGGCTTGAACGGATCGGCGCCCCGCTCGGAGAGCCACCGGTCGACGTCGTAGTGATAGAACTGCTTGGACCAGAGCATGCCGGCGAGCGCCTGCCGCATCACGTTGGCCGCGTCGGCGTTGAGCGACGGCAGGAATGAGCTCCGCGTAGAACTCGTCGGCCTCCCGGTGGCGATCGGCCATGACCGCATCGAACGGCCGGCCGAAAGGGCCGGCCGTCGGCGGCGCCAGGCTGTCGGCGCGACATCCGACAGCCGCAGGCGGATCACCTGCGACGCCCCGGCGCGCGACCGTGATCGAATAGTGAGCCGCGGCCTTCGTCCCCGTGTTGCGGGATTCACCGCCGCGCGATGGCCGTGCACGACGTAGTCGTTGATGCCGTCCTTGACGTACGGCGTCGCGTTGGGCCCCTGGCCGAAGCGCTCGGTGTTGGTCTCGTTCTCGGTGAAGAGCCACTCGGGCGCGCCATCGGCATGAGAAATGCCGCTCGCCGAGCAGCGGATGTGACGACCGCGATCGCTGCCGGCGTCGAGCTGTTTCAGCGACGGCCGGGGCGCGTCCGCAGCCCAGCGACCACACGTTGCGAAACCAGATGGTCGGCAGCACGTGCAGTGTCGCCGCCTTCGGGCCTCGATTGTTGACCGTGATCTGCATGAGCAGGTCCTCGGGAGACGCTTTCGCGTATTCCACGAACACGTCGAAGTACCGATCGCCGTCGAAGACGCCGGTGTCGATCAGCTCGTACTCGAGCTCGTGACGGCCGCGCGCGCGGTTCGTCTTGACGATGTCGTCGTACGGGTAGGCCGCCTGCGGGTATTTGTAGAGATACTTCATGTACGAGTGGGTCGGCGTCGAGTCGAGGTAGAAGTAGTACTCCTTCACGTCCTCGCCGTGGTTGCCCTCGCTGTTCGTCAGGCCGAAGAGACGCTCCTTGAGGATGGGATCCTTGCCGTTCCAGAGGGCCAGCGCGACGCACAGCAGCTGCTTGTCGTCGGAGATTCCCGCCAGGCCGTCTTCACCCCATCGATACGCGCGCGAGCGTGCCTGATCGTGGCTGAAGTAGCCCCAGGCGTCGCCCGACTCGCTGTAGTCCTCGCGGACAGTTCCCCACTGCCGCTCGCTCAGGTACGGTCCCCATTTCCGCCAGGGAGTGCCCGCCTGCCGCGCGTCGGCCAGACGCTGGGATTCGGCAGTCTCTCGGCGCTTTGCTGGCATGGCATCCTCGCTTTGAGTCATCGCTCACCGCACGAGTCGAGAACCTCCGCCACGCAGTCCAAGCCACGCGACGCGGTCACAACGGCCGCCCATTCTTTCACGGAACGCACCGTTCCGTCCGGATTGGTGCCATATGCGAGCGAGACGCGTCGAGCGCACGACTGAGCCCGCGCAATAGCACGGGCAAGAGCATGCCCAGATATGTTCCCCGCGGTCGGAGTGAACCATGGATAATGGGATCTTCACGACGCGTGCAACGTCGGTGTGATCCAAGCACGCAGTGCGTATTCCGAGGAGGTTTCATGAAAGCCACGAGTTTCCTGCCACTGGCCCTGGTGTCGGTGGTGGCGATGCAGCCGTTCGGCGCCCCGGCCGATGTCCATGCCCAGGCCCCGACCGTCAAGATTCCCCAGGCCGGCGTGCCGCAGGTCATGACGATGGAGGGCACCCTACGTCCGCGTCGCGTACAACAACGAAGGCTACGCCATCCTCGGCTACCGGCTCGCCAACCTGTCGGTCGGCGAGGAGTGGATGCTCCTCGAGTTCGGCACGACGCTGCGCGAAGGCGTGCCGGACTACAAGCTGAAGCGCGACGCACTCTCGCTCGAGACGCCCGACGGCAAGACGCATTCCGCTGGCGACGAATGCAGGAGTACCGGGGGGCGAACCTGCGCCCCGTCTGCAGATGCGGGAGAAGGTGCAGCGCGACTCGATCAACTACTTTCCGCCCAGCGCGAACCAGGCCTGCCGAATCGGGTTCTTCTGCCGAGATGGACCAGCGCGCGATGGCCTGGGACGAGGTCGAGCTCACCAACCGCCGCGCCTGTCTCGGTCGGCTGTTCTTCAAGGTGCCGGGCGGGATCGCGTACGGGCAGCACTGGCTCAACGTGAAGTTCCAGAACAGCCTCATCCGCGTGCCGTTCCGAATCCTGACCAAGGACGAGGAGAAGCTCCTGTCACAAGAACTACAAGAGCATCCAGAAGCAGATCGAAGACGCCTTCAGGAAGAAGAGCTGACCATTTCAACGTATCCTTCACTCTTTCAAATCAATACGAGAGTCTGGCTGACCGAGCTGTCCCGCGGCCTCGGCCGGCCGGCTACGCTCGACGACATTCCCGAACGGCGAGCTGGATCGCCTGGCGCGGCAGGGGTTCGACTGGATCTGGCTGTTGAGCGTCTGGCAGACGGGTCCGGCCGCGCAGCACGTATCGCGCAACAACCCCGAGTGGCGACGAGAATTCGAGGAAACGCTACCCGACCTGCAGCGAAGAGGACATCGGCGGATCCGGGTTTGCGATCACCGGCTACACCGTGCATTCGCTCCTGGGCGGCGATGCCGCGCTGGCCCGCCTTCGCGAGCGCCTGCGACAAGCGCGGCCTGAAGCTGATGCTCGATTTCGTTCCGAATCACACTGGGCTCGGTCACCCATGGGTCGAGAATCATCCGGAGTATTTCATCCCCGGCACCGAGTTCGATCTGGCGCAGGCGCCGCAGAACTACACCCGGGTGAAACGCGCCGGCGGCGACTTGCATACTGGCGTACGGGCGCGATCCGTACTTTTCTGGCTGGCCGGACACGCTGCAACTCGACTACAGCAACCCGGCGACTCAGGATTCGATGATTGGAGAACTGCTGAAGATCGCCGGGCAATGTGACGGCGTGCGCTGCGACATGGCCATGCTCGTGCTGCCGGATGTCTTCGAACGCACCTGGGGGCGACGGCCGCAGCCATTCTGGTCGCGAGCGACCGGTCAGGTTCGAGAGCAGAATCCCGGGTTCTGTTTCATGGCCGAGGTCTACTGGGATCTGGAATGGACGCTGCAGCAAGCAAGGTTTCGACTACGCCTACGACAAACGGCTGTACGACCGTCTCCGCGAGGGCCATGCGCGGCCGGTTCGCGAGCATTTCCACGCGGGCCTCGACTACCAGGACAAACTGGCGCGGTTCCTGGAAAACCATGACGAGCCGCGTGCAGCCGCGACGTTCCCGCCGGCCATTCACGAAGCGGCCGCCATCATCACCTTTCTGTCCCCCGGGTTGCGGTTCTTCCACCAGGGCCAGTTCGATGGACGCCTGAAGCGCATCTCACCGCACCTGATTCGCGCGCCGGTCGAGACGCCGGACAACGCGCGGCAACAGTTCTACGATCGGCTGCTTTCCGTGCTGCGCCACCCGGCTGTCAAAGAGGGGCGCTGGCAACTGCTCGATTGCGTCCCGGCGTGGGACGGCAACTCGACGTCGGACGGATTCCTGGCGTTTGGCTGGCAGGGCTCCAACGGGGAGCGGCTGCTCGTGACCGTGAACTATGCGGACCAGCAAGGTCAGTGCTACGTTCGACTGCCCTTCACCGACCTGGCCGGCCGGCCGGTGCGATTCGTCGACCTGATGGGACCCGCCACCTACGATCGCGCCGGGACCGAGCTCGCGGCAGGAGGGCTCTATCTCGACGTGCCGCCCTGGAGTTATCACGTCTTCGAAGTGAAGACCGCTTAGGCTCCCAGCACTGGCGCACCGATTCGTGACGCCCGCGCGACCGCGCCGTTGAGAAACTGCATCGGCAGGTGCAGCCGCATGCCCCACGCCGCCTCGTCGTGCTCGGCATGTGGGAAACACAGGTGCAGGAGGTTGTGGCCGTATCGCCACCCGCGCGAGACCAGCGCCATCGCCATGGCCATCGTCACTTCGTAGTTGTCGCCGGGCCAGCCGCTGTCGAGATAGAAGCCGACGTCGCGCGCCGGCTCGTCGAGCACCCGGTCGATCAGGTTGTCGCGGTGCGAGAAGGTGCTCGACATGCAGACGGCCGTGCCGAACACGCTCGGGATGCTGCCAGACGGTGTAGAAGGACACCACGCCGCCGAGCGAAGAGCCCCAGACCGAGCGGTAGCGCCGATGGTTGCCGACGCGCAGCCGTCGCTCGCGCTTCGGGCACGATCTCCTCGGCGAGCGACCGGGCGTACGGCCTCGTAGCCGGGCTCGGTGTAATCGCGCATCCGGTCGTCCGAGTGAATGCCGACGATGACGAAGTCCTCGACCGCGCTCATCGCCCGCAACGTCTGGCTGGTCTCGTCGACGTCCCAGTCCTGCCCGAGGAACGCCTCGTCCGGGAAGAACAGGTTCTGGCCGTCCTGCATGTACACCACCGGGTAGGTGGCCAGCGTGTTCTCGTCGTAGCCGGGCGGCAGGTAGACGCGGAGGCGATGCGCACGGCCGAGGATCGCGGACGGAAACTCGACCAGCGGCGAGAATCGGCCGCTGTGCCGGGCTCAGGAAGAACGGGTAGCAGACGCGCTGGTCGTCTCGCCCATCAGCAGCAGGTTGTTCGGCCCGACCGACCAGTGGCGTCGCGCCGTCTCGCACCAGGCACGGCTTGAAGTAGAGGAACGGCTGATCGGCCCGCACCGTGAACGTCCACGTGTTGCCGTCGTCGCTGACGGCAACAGGCTCGATGTCGTGCTCCCAGTCCTGCTCGGTGCGCAGCGTCAGTCGCCCCCCGCCGACTGGATACGAGACGTGCAGCGTCCTTTCCAGGGTCGTGCGTGTCGTGTAGAGCTTGCTCGTATTCGCAGTGGTCATCGGCCTTCCTCACCGCTCAGCGCGGCACTTTTCTCGTCAGATCGATTGCGTCCTCTTCGCCGGGTGACTCGTGGGCGACGACCGCTGCGCGAAACGTCGTGAACGTGCTACCTGGTCCCAGATGCGACAGCGCGCCGCTTCGCTCCAGCATCTGCTGAACCTGCGGAAGCGTTCCGCCAAGAACCAGCCGGATACCTCGTTCCTTCAGTCGATGCGCCAGGGCGGCAATCGTGTCCGCGCCCGTGCTGTCGAGGTGAACGATGGGTGACGCGTCGACAATCAGTGTCGTGACGGCCGCCGACGCGTCGACGGCGGCCAGCACGCGTCGGCTGAAGTAGGAGGCGTTGTAGAAGATGACCGACGCCGTAAACCGATAGAGCAGGATGCCGGGCAAGGCGGATGCACCTTCGTGGTTGCCGAGATCGACGAATCCCGCTCGCCCGTCGAGCTGCCCCAGCACCGCGTCCGCTGGCCGCGCGGATCGGATGAGGAGCACGAGCATCGCCAGCGCGACCGCTAACCCGATGCCGTTCAGCGCACCCAACGCGACGACCCCGAGCATTGCCGCCAGACAGACCAGCAGCTCCCCTTCTCCTATCCGATAGAAGCGGACCAGCGCGGACCAATCGAACAGCCCGACTCCCGCAGAGATCAGCACTGCCCCCAGCGCGCTGCCCGGGAGGAACTGGAGCGGGCCGGTGAAGAAAAGCAGGACCAGGGCCATGGCCGCGGCAGCGACCAGACCGGTCACCTGCGTCCTGCCACCCATGCTGTCGCTCACCGCCGTTCGCGAGTCGGCGCCTGTCACGGCAAATCCCTGCGACAAGCCGGCCGCCACGTTACTGGCGCCGATCGCCACGAACTCGCGGTCGACATCGATCTCGTATTCGTTCCTGGCCGCGAAACTGCGCGCCGTTACCATGCCGCTCGTCACACTCACCAGCGCCAGCGCGCCCGCGCCGGTCAGGAGAGCGCCGAAGAGTGACGCCGGGATGGGTGACCAGCCAAGCCGAGGAAGGCCAGGCGGCAGCGGGCCAATTACCGATACCCCAGCCCGATCCAGGGTGAACGCCTCGACCAGCACCACCGCCACCCCGACGGCAATCAGTGGCGCCGGCAGCTTCGGGAAGAATTGATGAACGCGCTCGCAACACGACGAAGGTTGCGACGCCGATGGCCAGCGTCGGCAGATGAGTCTCGGGCAGCTTGCCCACGAACTCGATCAGACGAGGCAGGATGCGACCCGACTCGAGGGCAAACCCGAACACCTTGCCAATCTGCCCCAGGACGATGCTGATAGCGATGCCGTTCATGAACCCGACCAATACCGGCTTGCCGAGAAACTCAGCCAGGAAGCCGAGACGAAACAGGCCGGCGCCGATGCAGATCAAACCGGTCAGCACCGCGAGTGATGTGGCCAGTGACTCGTAGAGCGCCTGGTTCCCCGCCGCGAGCGGCACGACAATGGCGGCCACCATCGCACACGTGGCCGCGTCAGGGTTGACGATCAGCTGACGGGATGTGCCGAGCGCCGCATAGACGACCAGCGGAAGAATCGAGGCGTACAGACCGACGACGGGAGGGAATCCAGCCAGTTGCGCGTAGGCAATCGCAGTGGGGATGGCGACCGCGGCCACCGAGAGGCCTGCCGCCACGTCGGACGGCAGCCAGTCCATCCTGTAGCGGCGCAGCCGCGCGAGCCCTGGTGCAACGTGTTCGAGCTGCAACGGCCGCTATTCCGAACCGGTTGCGCGCCACGGCCAGCGCTTCTGGACGTGCACGAGGAGCCACGAGTTTCGCACGGTGCGGGTCGTCATAGTGTGGATCGCCGTCTCGATGGCTGGGTTGCGAGCGCAATCACGTCGCGACAGGCTTGCACGGACTCGTTGACGTTGGCAAGTGATCTGACGAGCCCCGCTCAGCAGAAGCTCGCGATGGCGGTGTTGGAAACTGCCGGCGAGTACGACATGATTCGCACGGTCAGACCGCCGACCTCGATTGCACTGGGCGCCGTAAAACCACCGAGTGGCCAGAACCGACGTGCCGGTCTCGCTCGCGAGTGCGACACCGGCAAGAGCACGGCCTGATGGAGGAGTGATGCGCGCGTGTGCGGCTGTACCTGATCGCGCTCTTCGCAGGCTCGGCGGCAGCACAAAGCCAGGGCGATCCCGATGTGCTCCGCCGCATCGAGGCGCTCGAACGGACCATCGAGCAGCAGTCGCGCGAGCTCGAGGAGCTTCGCCGGCTCGTGGCGCAGTCGCCAACGCCTCCCTCTGAAGCGCCCCAACCCCCGGCGCCGGAAACCACAACCGCATCGGCGATCCGGACCGCCGAGCGAATCGCGGAGCTCCCGCCGGATCAGCTTGCGGCCACCGAGTTTCCCGGATCGTTTCCCATTCCGGGTGGCGACGCTGCCCTCAAGATTGGCGGCCTCGTCCGCGTCAACTGGGTGAGCTCGGGCGAGGGGCTCCTGGTGGACGACCGCTTCATCACGTCGTCCATCCAGGTCGAGGACCCCGACCAGGAGCGCGAAGGATCGCGGGTCACCGTGATGGCACGACCCAGCCGATTCAACTTCGACCTCCGCACGCCGACAGGCGTCGGCTACATGCGCGCGTTCATCGAGGCCGACTTCGCAGGATCGGGCAACACGCTTCGACTCCGCCACGCCTACGGTCAGTGGCGGCGGGCGATCTTCGGCCAGACGTGGTCGACGTTCGCCGATCCGGAAGCCGACCCCGACGGCATCGACTTCGAAGGGTTGAACGCCATCGTCCTGTTCAGGCAGGCGCAGGTTCGCTGGAGCCTCGCGCCCGCCGAGCGGGTGAGAGTCGCGTTCGCCCTCGAGGATCCACGACCGGACCTCACCGGCGCGGACGGCGTCAATCAGGCGCCCGATGTGATCGCCCGTGTGCGATGGGAACCGAAAGTCGGTGGCCACATGCAGGCAGCGGGTCTCGTCCGCCAGATTCGCGGGGCGCCGCCGGACCGCCCGAACGACATCGTGTGGGAGTACGGATGGGGCGCTACCATCAGCGGCCGCCTGCCGTCACCAATCTGGAGACAGCGCGACAACGTCATGTTCCAGTACAACCAGGGCGCCGGCATCGGCCGTTACATCACCGATCTGTCGGCGGAAGGCGGACAGGACGGCGTCTACGACGCCGTCGAGAACGAGATACGCGTGCTGCCGGCCTATTCCGGTTACTTCGGGTACGAGCATTGGTGGAGCGACAAGCTCCATTCGGCAATCAGCTTCGGAGTCGTCGGTGTCGACAACCTCGACATCCAGAGTGTCGACGCCCTGCACCTGACGAGACGCTATGCGGCCAATCTGATCTGGTCGCCGATTCCGCGCCTCGATCTCGTGGGCGAGTTCTTGTGGGGTCTGCGGGTGAATCGCGACGGGCGGCGAGGCCGCGCGGAGCAGCTCCAGACCGGCGCGACGTTCCGTTTTTGAGCGCCGTTCCGCTCTGATCCGGCAGGCGAGTGGCGCGACTGCGCCGCAGGCTCGCGGCACCGGTACGAGGCCTAAGCTTTCTGATGCTGTTTCGTCAGCGGTTTCTCGAAGGTATCCGTGAGGGCACGATCACGCTGGCATTCCGCCGCTGGCGCCGGCCGTCCGTCCGCGCTGGTGGCACGCTCCTCACGCCGGTGGGCGAACTCTGCATTTCGTCCGTCTCGCCAATCACACTGAGCGAGATTTCCGAGTCCGACGCGCTCTGTGCGGGGTATGAATCGCTCGATGCGCTGCTGGCGGACTTGCGCAGCCGTCCGGACGGCACCTTGTATCGTGTCGAGCTCGCCGATTGCGCCCCGATCCGCGGGTCCAATTGCGCGAGACGGTGGCGCTGACGGATGACGAGCACCGGCACATGCACGAGCGATTGAAACGATACGATGCCCGCGCGTCCCGAGGTCCCTGGACGCTTCGCACGCTGGAAGTGATTGCCTCGCACCCGGGAGTGAGGGCCGGCGATCTGTGCCGTCTCGTTGGCAAGGACAAGGAGGTGTTCAAGCTGAACGTGAGGAAGCTGAAGAAGCTGGGACTGACGGAAAGCCTCGACACTGGATATCGCCTGTCGCCTCGGGGTCTCGCATTCGTGCGAACAACCCGTCTCAAGCGCGCGTGATCAGCGCACCGATCACCATCAGCGCCACCCCCATGGCGATCTGCCAGGTGATCGCTTCGTGCAGCCAGAGCGCGGCCAGCACGATGGTGAACGGCAAACTAAGCTTGTCGATTGGGGCCACCCAGGACGCGGGCGCCATCTGCAACGCGCGGAAATAGGCAAGCCAGGACACGCCCGTGGCCAGACCGGACAGCGCGAGAAAGACGAGTGTCCGCCGTGATACGGACGAAATCGCCCGCTGCTCAGCCAGCCCAAACACCATCGCCCACGCGAACATGGTCACCACGACGGTCCGAATGGCAGTTGCCAGTGTCGCCGGGACGTCCTCGACTCCGATCTTGGCGAGGATCGCCGTCAGGGCCGCGGCAATTGCCGATATCAACGCATACGTGAACCACGACATCTCACAGCCCTTTCGAAACCGGTCATGCCGTCTCATCCAGGCCCGTCAACGCCGAGCGTCCGTATCTGAGATACAGGCCCGGTACGATGAAGAGGTTGAGGAGCGTCGATGTGAAGAGGCCGCCAAGGATGACGACCGCCAGCGGATGTTCGATCTCGTACCCGGCGCGCGTGCCGCCCAGCACGATGGGCACGAGCGCGAGACCGGTGGCCAGTGCGGTCATCAGAATCGGCGCGAGGCGCTCCTCGGATCCGCGCAGGATCAGATCTCTCCCGAACGCCATCCCTTCCTGCAGTTCGAGGTGCCGGTAGTGGCTGATCAGCATGATGCCGTTCCTGGCGGAGATGCCGATCACGGTGACCAATCCCACCAGCGAGCCGAGCGAGAGCACACCTCCGGTCAGGAACGCCGCGATGATCGCTCCCACCAGGGCGAACGGCAACGTCACAAAGACGAGCGTCGCGACGCGCGCCGAACCGAAATCGGCGAGCAGGATCAGAAAGATCGCCGCCACCGCGATCATTCCGAGCAGCGTCAGACGACTCGATGAGGCCTGGCGTTCGGCGTACTCTCCCAGCACCTCGGCGTAGTACCCCTGAGGAAATGACATAGCCGACAGCTGGACTTGGATATCGCGCGCCACGGCACCGAGGTCCCGCCCGCGCACATTCGACGTGACGTCGATGCGCCGCGACCCGTTTTCGCGGGTGATCTCATTCGGTGTCGGGGTCACCTCGACACTCGACACGCTCCCGAGCGGCACCATCCCCCCATTCGCGACGGGCACCTGCAGAGCACGAATGGCGTCCAGGTTGCGCCGCACCTCAGGAGTCCCCCAAACGACAACGTCGAACAGGCGCTGATCCTCGTAGAATTCACCGACCTTCGTCCCTTGTACCAGAGTGGCCGCCACCCGCTTCACCTCACCGGGAGTCAGACCGAATGCGGCCGCGCGATCCGGATCGAACCGAATTTCCACTTTGGGCACGAGGACCTGGGCCTGCACCGCAAGATCGGCAACGCCTGGCACCTTCGTAATCGCCTGACGTACGGTCTGGGCCTGCGCCTGTAATCCGTCCAGATCCGGCCCGTAGACGCGGACGACGATGGTCGCGCTGGCTCCCGTGAGGACCTCTTTGATGCGCTCACGTAAGTACGTCAGGAGGTCGCGGTAGAGTCCGGGATAGCCGTCCACGATTGACTGGATCTTCGCGACGGTGGCGTCATAGTCGACCGCCGGATCGAGACTCACCCACAGCTCGGTGAAGTTCGAACCGACGACCTCGTCGGCCACCTCCGCCCGACCGATGTGAGCGCCGAAGTTCCGCACGCCCGGGACCGCCATCAATTCTCGGCTGGCCCTCTCCGTGATGCGTCGCATGGCGTCGATCGATGTCCCTGGCTTCTCGACCCAGTGCATCAGGAAGTCGTATTCACGGAAGCTTGGCAGGAACTCCTCGCCCATGAACGGCACGGTGATCGCCGTCAGCGCCAGCAGCAGTCCCAAGGAGCCCAGCGCGGCCTTGGGCCTATCGACGAACGACGGCAACAGTCGCCGGTAGCGGATCTTGAGTGCCTCCGCGAGGCGGGACTCGCGGCGATCGAGGTGCTTCGGCAGCAGCAACAGGGCGAGGGCTGGTGTAATCGTCAGCGCGACGATCAGCGAGGCGATGATGGCCAGCACGTAGGAGAGCGCCAATGGCCGGAAGAATGCGCCGGCCAGGCCGTCCAACATGAACACCGGCACAAACACGACGATGACGATGAGGCTGCCGTACAGCACCGCACTCCGGACCTCCATCGAGGCGTCGAGCACCACTTTCATGGGCGCCTGAGGTTGTTCCGCCACTCGATTGAGGCGCAGCCGACGGACGATGTTCTCGACGTCGATGATGGCGTCATCGACGACCTCGCCGAGCGCAATGACGAGCCCGGCCAGCACCATCGTGTCGAGCGTACCACCACGGTAGTGCAGGAGCAGACCGGCGGCGAGCAGCGACAAGGGAATGGCAATGCTGCTGATGAGCGCGGTCCGCCAGTCCGCCAGAAACACCATCAAGACCAGGATCACCAGGGCGCAGCCAACGAGCAAAGCCCGACTGAGGTTCTGCAGGGACATCTCGATGAATGTCGCCGGCCGGAAGATCGTCGGATCGACCGCAATACCCGCCAGCGCTGGCTTCATGTCCCGCAGGGCTTCCTCCACCCCGCGCGTGACCGTCAGCGTGTTCGCGCCGAGCTGCTTCTCGACGATCAGCATCAAGCCGGGACCGTTGTTGATGACGGCATCGCCGATTGGCGGCGGAAAGCCCTCGACGATGGTGGCCACGTCGCCAATGCGCAGCACCGCACCGTTTCGAGAGGAGACGACGACGGATTCGAGATCCCGGACGGAACCGACGGCCGCCGCATGGGTAATCGCGAGCCGCTGGTTGGGCGTGTCGAGGAATCCGCCAGCCTGGAGCAAAACACCTTCCCGGGCTGCCTGCACGACTTGATCGACAGCCACGCCGTGCGCTCGGAGCCGCTCAGGGTCGATGAGCACCTGCAGCTGGCGATCGCGCTGCCCCCAGATGGCCACGTTGGCGACACCGGGAATGGCCATCAGTCGGGGCCGGATGGTCCACTTGGCGAGCGTGCTCAATTCGACTTGTGTGAAGGTCTCCGAGGTCATGCCGATTTTCATAACCCGGCTGAGCGACGACAACGGGGACAGCATGACCGGTGGTCTGGCGACCGCCGGCAGTTGCGCGGCAGCTCTGGTCAGCCGTTCCTGCACCATCTGTCGCGCCGCCATCACCTCAGTCGAGGGATCCAGAATCAGAACCACCGATGAGAGGCCGAGCACGGATTTCGACCGGATCGTCTTCAGGCCAGGGACACCGTTGAGCGCGGCTTCGAGTGGAACCGTCACCAGTGATTCGACTTCATTGGTCGAGAGGCCGGGGGCCTCGGTCTGCACCTCGACCAGCGGAGGCGCAAACTCGGGAAACACGTCGAGTGGTGTCGTGCGGAGGGTCCTTGCTGCCGCTATCACGAGCAACGCACCAAGTGCGACGACCACGATCGGATTACGGAGTGAGATCGTCACGAGCCAGCGCATGGCCTCAGTGTCCCGCGCCGAACTCGGTGCCAAAAAGCTCGGCTGCGCCCGCGGTGACGACCTTGGTGCCCTGGCCGATGCCGCGGCTGACGATCACACGGTCACCGGCGTGGCGCGCGATTTGAATGCGGCGTCTGGCGTAAGCGTTGTCGCCCAGATCCTCGTACACCCACGTCCCGCCGTGAATGTCATAGAGAACGGCGGACTCGGGCACGACAAGGCCCGTCTCCGTGCTCTTCAAGGGCAGCTCGACAAGCACACGCTCACCCGGTCGCAGCGTCATCCCCGTCGCTGAGACCGCATAAAAGAGGTCCACGGAGGCGGCAAGCGGATCGGCTCGTAGAGGCGCTGTCACGCGGGTTGCTGGCTTCGCGGCGACACTGACACCAAGCTTCCTGACGGCGGCGGGCTTGGTCTCGTCGATGGCTTCCACATCCCCCGCGTAAACCGCAACGCGAATCCACAACGCGTCGACCTGCGCAATCTCGATGAGCGCGGCCGACGCCGCGACGGTCTGGCCGGTGACCGCGGACACGCTCTGCACGACTCCATCGAACGGTGCAGGGATGAGCAACTCCCCGTGCGCCCCGACCGGCATCTTCGATCCGGCCGTCAGCCGTTCTCGCGCGGCCGTGAGACCGGCGAGGGCGACCTGATGCTGTGCGCGCGCTTCCTCCACGCTGCGAACGCTGGCTGCGCCATCCTTCAGCAGCTGCTCGAGGCGCTGAACGCGCTGACGCGCGGCCAGCTCCTCCGCCTCGGCCGAGGTGACGGCGCGCTGAGCCTCGACCTGTTGATCACGCTCGACCGGCACAAGGGGTGCTATCGCCATCAGCGCCTCCCCGCGCCGTACCCGGGCTCCCGGGCGCGCGGCGCCGGAGCCCGTGATCGTGCCGGCGACCGGTGCGGTCACGACGACGAGGCGACCCGCTGGGACCGCCACCTCTCCCCCAATGGTCCGCGTCGAAGCGGCCTCGTCGATCCGGGCCGCCACCGTGGTGATACCCAGCCGCTTCGCGGCGTCCGCCGACAGCCGCACGCGCGAAATCTCGGCTTCCGTGCGCGGGTGATCAACCGTCGCCGGTGCCTGGTGCGCAGCCTTGTCGGTACCCGAACGTGAGCACGCGGTCACGACGATCACAGCGGCGACGACGGCGGAGTGTGAGAAGCGCATGGGATCTTCAGGGCTCTGAACACGTGCGGCCGATGCTTCGTTCGAGGGCGATGGTGGCCCGGCGGACGTTGGCCTCGGCATCGAGAAGCTGAAGCCGGCCATCGATGAGTCGGCGGCTCACTTCGAGGACAATGAAGAGCGGGATCTCACCAGCCTCATAGGCGCTTTCGGCCTGACGTTGCTCGACTTCGAGCGACGGCACGATTTCGTCGCGCCACGCGCTGACGGACTCGGTGGCTTGCTCAACTCTGACCGCCGATGACCGCACCTCCTCAACGACCTGCGCCCTGACGGCGGCGTACTGATGACTCGCGCGCTCGATCTCGACATCGGCGCGGCCGATCGCGCCCTGGTTGTGCGACAGCACAGGCACGTCCAAACCGATGCCCGGACCGAATTCGGCGCCTTCTCGACCCTCGCTGTTGCCGTCGAGAATGCCGATCAGCGTGAAGACGCGCGAGCGCTCCCACCGGGCGCGCTGCGCCGCGGCCTCGATGCCGATCTCTGCCGCCCGAACGTCGGGACGAGACGCGAGTGCGTCTTCGACGCGCGACGATTCGGTGCCGCAGACCGTCGGTTCTCCTGACTGGGCCCGGACGAGCTGGATGCGATCGGCCGGTGTGTTCATCCCCAGGCGCGCGACCAGGTTCAGGCGTGCCAGATTGCGGTCGTGCTCGAGGGCGCGGCGCATCACCAGGATGCGGGCTTCACCGCTCCTGACGGCTCTGGCTTCGAGCTCACTGATGTCGCCGGCCTTCAACCGCGCCTCCGTGATGGCACCAAGCCTTCTGGCCAGCTCAGCGTTCTCGCTCGCCATTTGCAGCCGCCGCTCCGCGGCAATCGCGTCGGCATGCGCCGTCCGCGTCTCGGCCACCAAACTCAGCGCATCCCATACCAGTCGCTCACCGACGGCCTGAGCGTTCAGACGCGCCGCTGCCACGCGTTTGGGACGCTGCCAGATCGCGTCGAGTGGTATTTGCAGCGTCCACTCCAGCTGCTTGGGGCCGACCGGAAACAACAATGAAAAAATCGGATTACGGAGCAGGCCGGCTTCGACCAGATCTGCACGGGCAATGCCGAGTCCCGAGAGCGTGGCCTGAAACGACGGGCTATTCCAGAGGGCGACCGAGACGGCTTCACCCTCCGTGAGGCCGTCCTCCAACGTGACATCGGGCGGCAGCGACCTGTCGCCGTCGACGCGAATCCCATGGCTCGTGCGCGCGCGAAGAGCGGCGTCCACGCTCGCGCGGTCGGGAACATTGCCCGTCGTCGCGCAGGACCACGTGGTCACGGCGCACGTCACGAGAATCCACGGCGCCCGGGTGCGCGAACACGGCCTCGGTGCGGACGACGACATCATCGGCGGTGCGAATCCCGGCAGGATGTTATGGCAAGTGACATGAACAAGGGATGATGGTGTCAGGCGGGCAGCGTCACGGTAAAGCAGGTGCCGCCGGGATCGCTGGACTCGAGAATCAGGCGTCCGCCGTGCGCCTCGGCGATCCAGCGCGCGATCGGCAGACCGAGGCCCGCGCCGTTGGAGCGCTGGTCGAGTCGGACAAATCGTTGAAAAATTCGATCGCGCTCCTCGGGACGGATGCCGTCACCGTCGTCGGTGACCCTGATCGTGACGCCCTTGGGCGTGGTGACGAGCGACGTCACGACCTTCCCCCCTGCAGGCGCGTGACGAACCGCATTGTCCAGCAGGTTGCACGACCATCTGTCGCAACAACGTGTTGTCGCCGACGTAGGCGACCTCTGAATCGCCGCACGTCTGGACGTCGATGTCGCGCTCCTGCGCCACAACGCGCAGGGCGCGTGCACAGTCCGCAAGAAGCTCATCAAGGTACAACGGCTCGGGGATCAGAGGGAGTCCCTGCGCCTCCGCGCGAGAGAGCAGGAACATCGAATCGACGAGCCGCGCGAGCCGCGCGGCCTGTTCCGCGACGATCGTGAGCGATTCCCGATATGCACTCTCGGATCGGTTCGCGCGCGCGAGCGTCACCTGGGCCGTCGTCCGGACCACCGACACAGGCGTTCGCAGCTCGTGCGACGCGTCTGCCATGAACTGCCGTTGCGACTGAATCAGTGAGGCCAACCGGTCCAGCAGACCGTTGAACGCGACGGCGAGCTGGCCGATCTCATCGCCCGAGCGTGGTGCGATCAAACGCGATGAGGGGTTCCTCTCGCCGATCTCTTTCGCTTGCGCGGCCATATCGGTCAACGGACGCAAGGTCTGTCGGCCGACGACCCATCCGCCCACGATGGCGACGGCCAGCGCCACGCCAACGCCGACTGTCAGCGCACGCAAGAGCTCGGAGTGCTCGGACTCGAGGTCCTGCAGCGACGCCATCACCGCGGCGACGTATCGCTGATTTCCGTGTGCGACGGGTCGGCTCCAGGCGCGGAGACGGGCCGTACCTACGACGACGGTCTCGATCACCGGGATGTCCGCTCGAGGCCGCCACGACGACGCGAGGGGCCGGCCCCACACTTCCAAGATGGACCCGTCGGACCGCGTCAGGATCAGCGTCCGATCGGGGGCCACCACCTCGATACTGGCTTCCTCCGCGGCGGCCTGAAGGTTCAATCCTTCACCGAATTCAGTGCGCATGACACCTTCCAGCGTGAGCATGAGCCGCTGCAATTCGCCGTCGAGGCGTTCGCGCGCGAGACGCTCCTGGACGATCGATACCGAGATCGCGCCGGCCGTGAGCACGGCGACGACGACCAGGCTGTACCAGGTGGTCAGGCGGGCGCGAATCGACCACGTCATGGCCGGTCGGGTGTCGCGGTCCCGGAGGCTGTCAACATGTACCCCTCGCCGCGGCGCGTGACGATGAGAGATGGCCGACCGGGTTCGTCGATCTTCCTTCGGACGCGCTGGATGATGACATCGATCACGTTGGACATCGCCGCGTAAGACGCCTCCCACACGTGTTCCGCGATGGACGCCCGCCCCACGACTTCGTCGGCGTGCAAGGCCAGGTGTTCGAGGAGAGCGTATTCACGGGCAGTCAGGACGACCGGCTCGCCATGTCGCGTTGCGCGATGAGCTCGTGTGTCGAGCACGAGTGGACCCACCTTGAGGATCGAGGGCGTGAGCGGTCTCCGGCCGCGGCGAATCACGGCGCGCAGCCGCGCGAGCAGTTCTCCGAAATCGAACGGCTTCGTCAGGTAGTCGTCCGCGCCACTATCGAGCCCGTCGATTCGCGCCTCGACGGCGTCGCGCGCCGTCAGCATGAGAACGGGCACGGTCGAGCCTTCGCGCCTGATTTCGCGGCAGACGGAAAGCCCGTCGCGGAGTGGCAGCATGACGTCGAGGATGACGGCGTCGTATTCGGTGATCGCCGCATAGTACGTCGCCGTCTGACCGTCGCTGACCGTGTCGACGGCATAGCCGGCCTCCCTCAGACCCATGGCCAGCATCTGTGCCGCACGCGGCTCATCTTCGACGAGCAGAATCCGCATTGCACCTGAACCCGTTCGATCAGCGTCGTGGTCGCACGCTCGGTTGTCAACAGTCGGGGCCGCTTCCCCGCTCGGCGCACCCAATACCCCGACCGTATAACCCTGTTCATGAACGCAGGATGAACGACAGATCGGCCGCGCGAGCACCGTCCAGGATGACAACCGTGTCATCACCGCGTCATCTTCCGCTCGCTATCCTCGCCGAACGTCCTTCGCCGGCTTGGACGGCACCCGCGATGAGGCGTGCGCCGGATGCCCCTTCTTGTCCTGTTCGCCGCTGCGCTCGCATCCACTGCGCTTCTTGCGCAGCCCTCACCGCTCCCAAGCGCGCCGGGATCGCTCAAGTTTGCCGTAATCGGCGACAGCGGCACTGGTGAACAGCCTCAATTCGACGTCGCGCAACAGATGGCAACCGCTCGCGCGACATTCCCTTTCGATCTCGTCATCATGCTGGGCGACAACATGTATGGGAGCCAACAGCCGGCTGATTTCGTCCAGAAATTTGAACGGCCGTATGCGCCCCTGCTCGCAGCCGGCGTACGGTTTCAGGCTTCGCTCGGAAACCACGATCGGCCCACGAACGTTTATTACTCGTTACATAACATGAACGGACAGCGCTACTACACATATGCCCGGAACAACGCGCGGTTTCTTGTGCTTGACAGTACCCGCATGGATCCCGCCCAACTCGAGTGGATCGATGCGTCTCTGCGCAATACACGGGAGGACTGGAAGATCTGCTACCTCCATCATCCCTTGTACTCCAACGCCACCCGCCATGGATCGTCAATCGATCTGCGCGAGCTCCTGGAGCCGATCTTCATCAAGTACCGGGGTGAATGTCGTCTTTTCTGGCCACGACCATACCTATGAGCGACTGACGCCGCAAAAGGGGATCCACTATTTCGTCTCAGGCGCGGCCGGACAGCTGCGAAAAGGCAACCTGAGACCGACCGATCAGACTGCCGCCTACTTCGACCAGGACCGGAGCTTCATGCTCGTCGAGATCGCAGGAGACGACATGTTCTTCCAGGCGATCTCCCGCACGGGCAAGACGGTCGACTCAGGCGTGATCCATCGTCCATCGAAGCGTCGGCCAGATTGACTCGAACGAGACACGAACTGGCGATCGTGCCGCTTGGCATCCTTCTCGCAGCTGGCATTGCCCTGGTGGCTGGTCTCCAGTTCGTGGTGTTCTGGAGGCCTCGCGGAAGGACGATTCGCCCTGCCGGCCGCCGGGCTGCTGCGGGTAGGCAGGTTCGCAGCCATCTCGCTGAGTCTTCGGGAGGACGACGTCGATGACGGCGCTTCACACACCGAGACCAGGGCAGTTTGGCCGGCCTGCCGTCGCCCTCGTGGTGGCATTGCTCTGCTTGTCGCGAACGACCACGCCAGCCCTTGCCCAGAGTCTGAGTCCCCAGGATCCTCCCGCGAGTCTTCAGCAAGAGGCAGAGCTCGGCCGTGTTGTTGTCACTATCACCGTCCTCGAGGGCACCGTCCGGATCGCTGGCGTCGACGTGGAGTTGCGTGCGCTCGACGGCAACACGGTCCTCGCGAAGACGATGACGGATGGCGCCGGCCAGGTGACTTTTCCAGATGTTCCGGCCGGGCGCTACATCGTCAGGGCGATCGCGTCCCGGGTTCGTGGCAACCGACTCGGCGCCTTTCGGTACGTGCCGGCGCGGTGGCGCAGGTGCTGCTCGACATCCATCTGACGTTCGTCGCACCTACGGTGGAAGTGCGGGCACCGACCTCGCCAACCCAGAGCGTGCAACCCGTATCGACCAGCGACATGCTGTCCGGCTCGGTCCTCGACATCGCGCCGCTCCAAGGTGACGACTTCCAGAGCCTGCTGCCGCTGCTGCCGGGCGTCGTGCGCGGTCCCGACGGACGGCTACGCGCCAAAGGCGGGCAGGCCGACGCAAGGCGCGCTGCAGATCAGCAGCGCCAGCCTCATCGATCCATCGTCCGGTGACTTCGATCTCGCAGCTGCCCGGGCAGAGTCTCGAGTCGGTCGAGATGCTCGCCAATCCGTTCGCCGCCGAGTACGGCCGGTTTTCGACCAGCGTGATGCAGATTCGCACCAGGCGCGGCACGAACGACTGGGAGATCAAGCCGGGCAACCTGATGCCGCGGTTTCGCAAGGGATTCAACGGCGTGCGCGGCTTCGAGCCGCGCTTCTCGGTTCGCGGGCCGCTCAGAAGCGAACCGGATCTTCCTCGCGCAGGATTTTCAGTTTCGCTACGTCAACGACCCGGTGAAGAGCCTGCCCGACGAGCCGGACATCGGGCTCAAGAGCTTCGATTCGTTCACCCGCATCGACAGCGTGCTCTCGCCGCGGCATACGCTGGGCGGGCTCATCGTCACCTTTCCCCGCGAGATCGACCATCTCACGATGAACACGTTCCGGCCGCCCGAGGTGACGCCGAAGTTCAACCAGAGCGGCATTTCGATCGGCGTGCAGGATCGCTTTGCGCTCTCGCCGACGCATGGTGCTGGAAACGACGCTCGCGGGACGATGGTTCGAGATCAACGTCAACACCGACGGCCGCGAGCCGATGATCTACGCGCCGGAGACGCGAGCGGGGCAGCTTCTTCAACGATCAGGAGCGCGAAGTCAGCAGCCTGCAGTGGGTCGAAGCGCTCTCGCTGTCACTCGACAAGTGGCGCGGGCAGCACCTCTTCAAGTTCGGTCTCGACTTCCAGGACTCCGCGGTACAACGGCACGAGCGAGAGCCGGCCGGTCGAGATCCGCCGACTCGACGGCTCGCTGGCCGAGCGGAGCGTCCCCGGTGCGCCCACGACGCAGACAGGTCGCCGCCGCCGAGCTCGCGCTGTTCGCCCAGGATCGCTGGCGGCTCGGCTCGCGCGTGACGCTGGAGCTCGGGCTCCGCATGGACCGGGAAGACGTCGATCGAGCGCGTGAACTGGTCGCCGCGCGGCGGCGTGTCGATCGGCGTGCTGCCCGAGGGACGCGGCATTCTCCGCGGCGGCGTCGGGCGGTTTCGCCAACGCACGCCGCTCAACGTCGGCGCGTTCACCCAGTTCGAGCCGCGCACGGTCACGCGCTTCGGAGCCTGACGGCGCGCCGCTCGGACCGCCGGTCGACGCTCGTGAACGTCGCCGTCGCCGGAGCTGCGAACGCCCGAGGCCGTCGCCGGCAACATCGAGTGGAATCAGCGATTCGGCCGACGCGTGCTGTTCAAGGCCAACTACCTGAAGCGCAGCGGCTCCCACGAGTACATTCTCGAGCCCGATCCCGCGCGCGGCGAGATCAGTCTCGATGAGCACGGGCACGTCCCGCTACTGGGAGCTCGAACTGACGGGTCGATACCTCGGCGGCGAGCGCCGCGACCTCACGGTGTCGTACGTGCGGTCGCGACGGCACCGCCGACCTGAACAACTACGATCAGTTCTACGGCAACCTCCGCAATCCGATCATTCGCTCGAACGAGCACAACCTGATTCCCACCGACGTGCCGAACCGGCTGCTCGTTCGCGGCACGATCGGGCTGCCCGGCCAGTGGGACCTCGCGCCCGTGATTGAGATTCGTTCGGGATTTCCCGTTCTCGGCGGTCGACGAGTTCCAGGACTTCGTCGGGCCGCGGAATCGAGCCGGCCGTCTGCCGCGGGTGCGCACGCTCGACTTCTCGCTCTCGCGTCCGTGGCACGTGTGGAAATACCGCTTCCGGGGCGGAATCAGGGTCTACAACGTCTTCGGCGCGTCAGCCGAGCGCGACGTGCAGAACAACCATCACCTCGCCGAGCTACGGACAATTCTTCAATCCGCTCGAGCGCTCGATTGGATTCGTGTTCGGGTCGGTGAAATGACGTCAAATGCCGTTGTACGCCCGGCCACCCGTCCCTGGCCGTCGTTCGTCGTTTGGCATTGTCTTCGAGCATTCGCCGACGCCGCAGCCCGGAAGCACAGTCACCATACTCGCTTCATCGTCAGATCGATGGCGTGATCGGTCGTCGAAAAGGGCTCGTCCACCGTATTGCGCGACCGGTTCCAGACATACATCGCCTCGAAACGCCATGCAAAGCTGTGACGATAGCCGATACCGGTGCGAATACGCTGCCGGCTGGCGAAACGCTCGGCCGGGTCATCGACCGGGATGAACCACTCCCAGTCGGCCGTCAAGTACGACGCGCCGTCGTCGGTGATTCGAGGTCGGTTGACCGGCCACAAGGCCTCGACGCGATTACGGACCCGCAGCGTGGACGAATCGGGCTTGTCGGTCGAGTAATCCAGGTTGCGCCACTCGAGGCGCAAGAGATCGCGGAGGACCAGCCGGCGCTTCGGCCGCCGCTCCTTGACGATCTCATGGCGCAAGTTCGACAGCAGGTGCAGCCGGAACCCGATCCGGGGAGTCACCTCCGTAGAGTCCAGATCGTCTGTCTGCTTCGTCCGGCCGACGAGCAGTTCGCCGACCGTATCGAACCACTCGCCTCGGCTGTATTCAAGGGAAGGCGTGAGATCGAGGGTGGCCCAATCGGGATCGTCGGACGGCGCGGCGATGAGGAGTTTGGGCTCCAGATCGACGCCGACGGTGACGCGATGGCTCTTGATCCAGTCGAACGTGAAGTTCGTCCAGAGCTGCGTACTCGTTTGCGCGCTCGCCGCACAAGGCATCAACAGCGCCACGACCACTGCGCGGACCCCGGCGAGAAGTTGTCTTGCTATTGCACCACCCATTCGACCGGGCCATCCAGGATCGCGCCAGTCGGCATCACGGAACCAGAGCGGTCGAAGTCGTTCCACGTCAGCGGACCGCGAACGCCCCACGGGCGGATGATCACCCGGCGCCCGGCCGGGTCGACGCTGACGACGACGAAACTCTGAAAGAACGGCGCGACGTTGTAGTCGAACATCGCGGAAAGCCACTCGGGAGACGAGGGCCACGCACCGAAGCTGCGCGTCCATACCCAGGCCGGCCACTTCCACCACGGCGTGTGGCCGACGATCTTCTCGACGACATCCTTCTGATTCGGATAGTACGCCCAGTTCGCGATGTCTGTGTCTGAGGGCCACGCCAGGGACGTACCAAAGCTCAGATAGGCGCCGCCTCCGCCGTTCACCCAATGATGCAACGTCCGGGTTCCCGACTCTCCGCTCACCGGTTCCTGGTAGTACTCGAGGTCGTGCGTGTCACCCGCCATCACGATGCGAACGCCGTGCGCGTTGAGCAGGGCGCGCAGCGCCATGAACTCCTCATCGTCCTGGGCGACATCGTGGCCGCCGGCAAAGAACGGGTGGCCGAGGACCGCCATCACCATCTTGCCGCGCGATTCTTCGAGCGCGGCGCGAAGCCAGGTGCGCTGCTCGTCGTCAATCCCTCGCAGCACGCCGGTGTCCACCGCGAACAGCGCGAATGACGGCGTCTGCAGCTGAAAGAACGGTGCGTGCTGCGCGCCCGTTGACACGCCGTACTGGCGCCTGAGGAAGTCCGCCTGCCGGATGTACTCTTCGATTCTGGTGTCGGTCGTGCTGGACACGCCGCCGTCGGCCTGAATGCGGGCGCGGATGGCGGCACGCGCGGCATCGGGCTGAAAGAACGTGGCCGCGAAACCCTCGAGCGCATCGTACCAGTCGTGATTACCCGGGATTGCATAGACGGGCTTCGTCACGCCCTTGAACGGAAGCCAGAAGCGCGACTCGTAATCCCTCATCGCGCCCGTTGGGTAAACGATGTCGGAGGAAATCACGACGAATCGCACATCGTCGGCGGCTGCGGCCCGGAGCAGCGAATCCTTGAGCACCTGCTGGCTGGCGTCGCCCTCCCCCGTGTCGCCAATCACGATAAAGGAGAAGGGGTCCGTGCCTGTGAGGCCTTGAGGCAACACCGCGAACCCGCGTCCGTCCAGCGTCGTCTGACCGGATTCGACAACCGCGCGGACCATCGACGCGCGCCAGACGTCGGTGCGCGACGCCGCCCACGAGTTCCACACGCCCGCGGCCCAGTTCTCCGTGTCGAAATACCAGCTCATGCCCCAGATCGGCACCGACGCGACGATGATGGCTGCCAGGGGCAATCCGATCTGCATGCCGCGGCCGAATGCCGAGGTCAACGAGTAGCGCGCTTCACGCAACCGGATGGCAAAGCGCATGCGCGATTCGAGCCACCAGCGGATCGCGCGCTGGGGCCACGCGGCAATCCCCGTTCGGGCCGGCGCATCGAGCAGCCGCTGCCACGCGTCACGCTCGATCCATCGGGTGGTCCGGCGCATGAACAGTCGTATAGGAATAATCACGAAGAACGCCAGGGCGAGCGCCACGACCACGTCGCCCAGCACCGCCACCACCGGCGAGAGAATGCCGAGCGCCGACTTGTCGAATCCCATGCGGCTCACATGGATGGCGAAGAGGACCGCCAGGAGGGCGGCAATCCAGTCACGGTCGGCGGGTACCCGATTGGCCTCCCCGACCTGCAGACGTTCGCCGGTCTCAGAGAGCTGCTCGGGATGCTCGAGGCCGATGTCGGCGATGACGCTCTCCTCGGCCTCGCCCGACACATAGGACGGCGCCGCCGTGAGGTTGCCCGCCACCGCGAACAGCCGCATGCCGGCGGCCACGCCGACGACCCAATTCAACGCATATCGGCTCAGCAGCACCACGCCGATCACGGCAGCGAGATTGCCCACGACGAACACGGCGTCGTACAGAAACGGCTTGCCGCCCGCGGCCAGCCGCATGGCCGCGAGAGAGCGTCTGATCGCGTCGAGCGCGAAGGGCACGGCCACGAAGATCGCCAGAGCGCTGACGGCCAGCCAGGACGTGTTCAGCAAGATCACGGCGAGCAGCAGCGTGAAGCCCGCGCTCGCCCAGGCGTTCCGCTGGCTGGCAAACGTCCTGAGCCGAAAGCTCTGCACCATCTCGGCGACCACGCCCAAGAGCAGCAGGAAACCTGACGCGCGATCCGGCTCAGGCGCCCAAAGAGGGGTCAGGAACGCGGCCGCGGCCAGCCCGAGGGTGAAAACGGCCAGCGCCGGCCTCTGGCCGATCGACACACGCGAGAATCGCTCTGTCGTCATTGGGCAAACTACGAGGAATGCGATAGCGCCTCGGTGCCAGATTGTATCCCTCCCGTGGGCGATATCGCGGATGCACGGCACCGCATTGGGCGCACCGGCACGATCTGCTGATGCGACCTAGGTGACGCCCGACGAAGAGCGTCGCCGTCGCAAATCCGTCCTGCGCGGGCGTGCGCTGGTGCGCGTACGACGTGCGGTTCTCACGACATGTCGTGGGTCGCAGAGTCTCGGCCTTGGGACGGCGTGGGCGGCTTGTATCGGATGCGAGTTCTGCCGCGAGGACTGCCGGGCGGACAGCCGTGATTGCCGGCACGGCGACGGCGGTGGCAGGAAAAGTGGCGCACAGCGCCCCGGCGCACGCCGGGGGCGGCAACGAGCTTGTCGGTCACCTGCAGCAGCTCGGAACTGCCGCCAGACAATTGGCTAGAGCGCGATTTCTTCCTGCGAAGGAAGGCCGTGCTGCTTTCGGCCCACCTCGCCCTCGTGTTCCGCACTGATCTTGTAGAGTTCGAATCGCCCGTCACGTGCCGGCTCCAGCACGCTTCGCTCGAACGCTGTGCGTTCCTGAGCGGTCATCGGCGTGAACGCCCGTGCGATGGCGAGATTCTGACGGAGGACTTTCAACGAATCAACGCCTGAGACGATCGTGCACACGGGCAAACTCATCGCGTACCGCAGGGCATCCGACACCGACGCGACGCGTTTCTTGATCGCGCGGCCGTCCCCGCCAAGGCTCTTCATCCCGATCGCGGCGATGTTTCGGCGCGCCAGTTCCGGAAGGACATGGTGCTGGAAGCTCCGAAAGCCGGCGTCGAATGCATTCAATGGCAGCTGACAGGCGTCGAACGGAAACCCCCTGGCCAACATCCGGAGATGAATCTCCGGATCCTTGTGACCGGTGAAGCCGACGTATCGGACCTTCCCTTCCGCTTTCGCCCGGGTGAGCGCTTCGACGACGCCCCCTGTTTCGAAATGCCGCTCGGGATCGTTGTAGTACACGCATTCGTGGATCTGCCAGAGGTCGAGGTGATCGGTTTGCAGCCGGCGCAGGGACTGCTCGAGTTGCCGCATGGCGGTGCGTCGGTCTCTCCCGTGCGTGCAGACCTTGGTCATCAGAAACACCGACGTCCGCCGATCGTGAATGGCGCGACCCATTCGTCGCTCGCTTTCGCCGTCGTGATACTCCCACGCGTTGTCCATGAAGTTGATTCCCGCATCGACGGCTTCGTGGACGATACGGATTGCCTCACGGATGGTCTTCACCTTGCCGAGGTGATAGCCGCCCAATCCGAGGATCGACACCATATCGTCGGTGGATCCGAATCGCCGAAGAGGCACACGATGCTCGCGCTTGGCCACGGAAGCCCTCGCTATCGAAGACTGGTCAATTCCTGAAATCGTTGCTGACATCGATCAGCAGCAGCGCGTTACGGCGAGTCGCCAGGACCATACGACGGGCGACTGCTGGACAGAGCATGTGGCGTACCAAAGCTTCGTCCCGGCTCGAACGCCTCCAGCGAGGGCAAGTGCAGGCTTTCCCCAGCGAGAGCGATTCGACGGCCGGTGCCCCAACCGCTGGTGTCGTTGAATTGGACGAAGTTGCACCGAAGAACTACACACCCGGGCGAGCCGGAATAGCCGAGCTCGACCGACTCCGTCCAGCTCAAAGCGCATCGTCCCCTTCTCCCCCTTCTACGAGCATCAAATTTTGAGTGACGAGTCGGGAGGCTCATGGAGCCTCCCGGCCGAGTGGGCAGAGGATGTCGCCTCCCAGAGAGGGTGCGAGCGATGCACAGAAGACATCAGCAATCTGGATGCCACAGGGAGGGCATGGCGAAGTTTTTGCAGCTCTAGGCTGGCAGCGGCGATGACGGCCGCACGCGTGGCGGGACGAGCACCATGCCGGTGCTCCACCTGCTGTCGCGAGCTCGAGGAGTCACGTGGAACTGGGGTGGTTTACAGCGATGGTGGTGCTCTCGATTGGGTTGGGGCTCATGATTGCTGGAGCGATCCTTTACATCGTGGTTTCGATCATGACCCGAGTCGTTCACAGGACTGATTTCCCGGTCCCGACATCAAATGACTTCGCATATGAAAATCAAACGCTTCGATACACCTCCCCCGCTGCTTAACTGGGTTCTTCGTCGGGGCTGCGAGATCCTGGCGTTTCAGGTGTACCGCGACGCCGGCAACCAGTACGAAGTCGCCGTTTCATCGCCGGGAGTCCCCAATCGTCTCTATGCCAAGAGTTGTCAGGGCGGTCCGAACGCCCTTCAGCTCCACGCGGCGCTAGTGGCTGGCTTCCGCGACGCTGGCTGGACGTCCATTGCGTATCGTTGAAGGGGCTGTCCTGCGCGGGCGTGACAGGAGCGAGCAGGAGTGAGGAACATGCAGAATACGCCGATACGCGGAGCACTGGTTGTCGGCTGCTTGCTCGTCGCGTCTCCGTCTCTGGCCCAGTTCTGGGGCAGCGGCTGGGGCGGGGGGCCGGTGCCAAAAGAAGGCGCCTGTTTCTATGAGGATGCCTACTACCGTGGGCGCTACCTCTGTGTCGCCACCGGCGAATCGTTGAGCAGTCTGCCAACCGACGTCAGCGATCGTGTGTCGTCGATCAGGGTCTTCGGTGAAGCGGAAGTATTGGCTTTCGCCGATGCAGGATTCCTGGGACCAGCGCACCGGTATGTCGCGGACGTTCCCGACTTGCAGAATGCAAGTGCTGACGACCAAGTTTCGTCGCTGCAGGTCCGGCCAGTTTCGAGCGCGACCAACAGCGCGTACTGGGATGGCACGACAAACGGCGGCGCGCTGCCGGAGAATGGCGCCTGTTTCTATCAGGAACCCAACTACCAGGGCGAATACTTCTGCGTCGAGGCCGGCCGGAATTTGAGCACGCTGCCGGACGCAGCCAACGACCACGTGTCCTCCATCCGGATTCTGGGCAATGCGCAGGTCACGGCTTATAAAGATCCGCGGCTCGCTGGAGTGTCGGTCAACATCAGCGCGAGTGCACCAAACTTGTACGCCACCGCCTTCAACGACGAAATCTCGTCGCTCGAGGTTCGTGATGCGTTAACGAGCGGTGTGGCGGGATACGGCCCCGATGCCATCGTTCGGCGAGCATATCAGGACATCCTCGAGCGCGAACCAGACCTCGTAGGCCTGCGGATGTATCGAAGTTACATCGTCGATCAGGGGTGGACCGAGCAGCAGGTCCGTGATGCGTTGAGGACTAGCGCCGAATACAAGCAGAAGAACATGATGACGCCGGCGAAGGCACAGGAGATCGTGCGTCTGGCCTATTTGGCCGTCCTCAAGCGAGCGCCGGATCCGGCGAGCCGCGGCTATGTCGATCGTGTGCTGCGCGATGGTTGGACGCAGCAGGACGTCGAACGCGAGCTTCGAAAGAGCCCTGAACGTCAACGGCAGTAGTCCTGTGCCTGAAACTCGGCACGTTTCGAGGAGATCGGGTTATGTCAAATCGATGGTCGCCAGATAGATTCCGTCAGGAACGCGGTGCAATCGGCTACGTTCTCATGTGGCTGCTCGGCGTTCCCGTTTCCGTTCTTCTGCTGCTCTTCCTGGTTCGGGGGTGCACGTAGGCTTTAAGCGCTGAGCGGAACGCGACCGGCGAAGCTCAAAACGACAGGCCTATCGAGATGACCGGCAGGCGATCGTCGGCTCCCGGATTGAACAGATAGAAGGTGGCCTCGATTTTCGAGAACGCGACGCCAACAAGCGGCCCACGCTGGATGTCGCGCTCAGTCTGGTACAGGCGCGTCCGCTGTGTCACCAGTCCGGCCCGCAGCCAGTCCGTCGGCCACAGGCTGATTTCGGACCACATGTAGAAGTAGTTCGAGGACGAATCCTCGAGGTCGAACACGTATTCCGCTTCGCCGTACGCCTCGAGGCGCCAGACCGTGAAGTCGAGCTCGAGCGCCGGAATGATGCCGTCGACCTGCCCCACGAGGCCCCCGATCATTGGAGTGAGGGCCAGCTTCGCGTCCGTTCCGAACTCGAAGTTGGCGCCCGCGAAGAACGAGAGCGACTCGCGGTCCTCGTACGCATAGCGCGTCTCGAGATGCAGCCAACCCCGGTCGGCCTTGAAGGTCGGCTGGATGAAGTCGGTTTCCTCAGGCGGCATGTACCAGGCGGCGGAAAAACCCCATGACCACGTCGGCTCCGGAGCCGGGGTGGAAACGGCGGGAGGTTCCTGGGCGAGGGCGGGCCCGGACAGCGCCGCAGCAATGAGGACCACCAGCTGTCCACCGAGGCACACGTGCCATCTTCGGAAAGACCGCATCAGATCCTCCAGAACCGCCACGACGCGTCGTCAGAATCGACCCAGCTTCGCACCGTTCCGACCAATCGCCGACGCGGCGACGCCGAGGCGAGAGCGATCCCGACCTGCGGCAGCTGCTCGCTTCACGGTGTCGAACGGGTGAAGGCGAGCGACTGAATCTGCGGTGTCGGTGTGGGTGCGAGCAGAATGTACCCGTTCACACGACCGTGCTCGCAGTTCCAGGTGAAGTCGCCCTCGAGCGCACCCGTCGGTACGATCGGCGCGGCGGTGTCGCATGTGCCCACCTCGGCTTTCAGTCCGGCGAAATCGCGAGCCCAATGGTCCGCGCCGCGGTCCATCAGGAAGTTCATCGCGAGCACATCGCCCGCGGACGTGACGGAACCCGCGGTGAACATCTTCACAGCCGCGGTATAGGCACTGGTGAGCGCGGCTGAGGGCATCGATGATCGCGGCTTCAAGCGTCCTTCTCGCAACAGCGTGACCGCTGCGTCCCAAACGGGCGGGCGAGGCCCGGCGTAGGTGCGGTTGGCCAGGGCGAAGATGCCCACGCCGTAGTCCGGCAAGAGCAGCACGTGCGAGCCGTAGCCTGGGTAGCCGCCGCCATGACTCAGGGTGAGGGCGAGCTCGCAGTCGGTCGCCGCGTAAAACCCCATGGCGTAGGTCGCGGCCTCACGGCACGCGTCGGCTCCGCTCGATCCCGGACGCAACCGAACCGAAGGAAAGTTCGCGCCCTGCGCCAGCTCGCGCACGCTCGAGCGTCGCACCGGTCCGGTGTCGGCGCCGTCGCGAGGCGGCCACGCGGAGAGGAGATACGCGACCCACTTGGCGTAGTCCGTCGCGCTTGTCTGAATGCCGCCCATCGCGCCGAAGGCGCCGTGCGCCATCGTCGGCTCGAGCTTCCAGGCGTTGTCCTCCCAGCGGTACCCAAGAGCGCGACGTTCCTGAGGCGCGACAGCCACGTCGTAGCCGGTGGCCGCCATGCCCAGAGGCTTGAACAGTAGTCCCTGGACGAAGTCCTTGTAGGGCTGTCCGGACACGTTGGCGACGATGCGGCCGAGGAGGGCGTAGCCGAGGTTCGAGTACTCCATCGCCGTCGCCGGCGGCCGCGTGAACGGCACGCCGTCGCGCAGGAGACGCGTGAAGTCGTCCTCGGGAAGCGGCGTCTGCCGATCGCCCCACGGATCGTCGGTGACGAAGCCCGCGATATGCGTGAGCAGATCGCGCACACGAATCTTTGGCGAGTCGTCCGTCGGATACTTCCAGCCTCGCAACTCCGGCACGTAGGTTTCGACGGGTGCATCGAGCGCCAGCTTGCCCTCGTCTCTCAGCTTGAGGATCGACAGCGCCGTGAACGCCTTCGTCATCGAGGCGATGCGGAACAGGGTGTCCGCGTTGACGGGACGCTTGGTGTCCATGTCCTGCACGCCGGCGCCCTTCACGTGCACCAGCCGGCCATCCTGCACGATTCCCCACACCATGCCGGGAATGTGGGCGTCGAGACGGTAGCTCTCCATCGTCCTATCGACCTCGGCGAACACCGCGTCCTGGGCGAGCACGGGATCGACGAAGACACCGCTCATAACCGTCGCGGCGATGGCGACAGCCGGGACGAACGCGCGGCCGGGGCGTAGACCTGCGAGGTGTGACATGGTCACTCCTGAAACAATGAAAACCGTGGACGTGACAATCCCGCGAAGCATCATAGCGATCAGGCCGCCTAGTCGTGAGGCCCTTCCCGCTGCCGACGACCGGCGCTCATGCGGACCCGAGGGCGAAGTCGAGCGCGTCCCTGAGCGCCATGTCGCGCGGATCGCCGGTCAAGCTCGTGCCCATCTGGCTCGTCACGCGCCACCGCCTGTGCCCTCTCGGCGCACTGGTCATCCTTCTTTCGTTGTGCTCTTTGCGCGACGGCCATCTCGGCCGGTAGTGTAACGGGTGTGCCGTCAGCTACCTAAAGGGAGCACCTGAGATCCTGCATCTTTTCAGACTCCCACCAGGCGAGCGACGATTCCACCGCTGGCATACGCGAGCAGAGCCACGATGGCGCCGAGGCCCAACATCTCGAGACCCGCTTTCCACCAGCGCACGTTGGCGATGAACGCCCGAGAGGCGCCCACCGCGAACATGGTGCCGAACGTGACCGCGATCGATGCGATGAAGCGGTCGACCGGCAAGGTCGGAAGCATGTACGGGAGCAGGGGCACGGCACCCGCGACGACGAACGCGAGGAACGTCGCGATCGCGTGGCGAGTCGGGAACGCTTCTTCCTCGGGGAGATCCTGCGCCTCGAGCACGCTTTCATGCGACCGGATCGACAGGTAATTACCGACAGCCATCGACAGGCCGTCGGCGACCAGGTTGGCGGCGCCGATAATCAGGACGACGCGCAGCGAGAGACCACCACCCGCCACACCGGCGACCACGGCAAACGTCGTGATGATGCCGTCGTTGGCGCCGTAGATCAGCTCACGAACGTAGTGGCGGGCAACCTGAAGTGGACTCGTCGGTTCGACATGTAACGATTGTCGCGACACTGTCATCATCCTGAATTGAGCGGATACGCAACCCGGTGCTACGTCGTGGTCCGCGGTTGAGCGAGGCGCCACGCAAGCGGAAGGACGAGCACGGCGGAGATCGCGGTCGCCGGTTGCATCCATGAGACGTAGCCGATGATGGCAACCTGGACACCAATCCACCCGAGCACGACGAGTCCACTGATCAGCGCTACCGTCCTTGCCGCGTCATGCCTGGTCAGCACGACGACAGCGGCCCACAGCAGGCACCCGTCATTCTCTGGGATGGGCATGAGACTTCGGGACAGATCATCTGTTCACCCTCGCCACCGCTCCCGCACAAGAGATCATATGCTCAGAGGCGACATCCGGCTTTCCACTCGGCAGGAAGCAACAAGGCTGTGCCAACGCGCGAGGATCGGGTCCCCATGGAGGACAGGGCATTCGCGATCGGCCATCGCCCCTGAACGAGATGAGTATCTCGAACATCGTTGGGCTTCTGATCGCTGCGCTGGGCGGCGCGGCCGTGGGTCTGGAGCGCCAGTGGTCCGGACACGCCGAGGGCCCGGGCGCGCGCTTCGCGGGCATTCGGACCTTCACGATGCTCGGCGCAGTCGGTGGGTTCAGTGGATGGTTGTGGACCGCCGGCGTCACAGCTCCCGCGGCGATCCTGCTCGCCGGAGCCGTCGCGGTCGTTGCCGCGGCGTACGTCGCAGGCAGTCGTCACGATATCGACGGTACGACGGAGGTCGCAGCCCTCGTGGTGCTGGCGGCCGGACTGCTCGCCGGCATGGGATCCATCAGGCTCGCGAGCGGCATCATTGCGCTCGTGACCTTGCTCCTCGTCGAGAAATCCCGGCTGCACGCGCTGGTGCAGCGGATCGACGATGTGGGTCTGCGATCAGGCGTGCGGTTCGCCGTCATGGCCCTCGTCGTCCTGCCGTTGCTCCCGGAGGGGCCCTACGGTCCGCTCGGCGGGATTCGGCCCCGCGAGATCTGGGCGCTGGTCCTGTTCTTTTCGGGGTTGAGCTTTGCTGGCTACGTGGCGCGTCGTGTTGTCGGTCCGGGTCATGGATATCTCGTCACGGGCCTGCTCGGCGGCCTGGTGTCGTCAACCAATGTGACGTTCACCTTTGCGCGAACAAGCCGGACGGACATGGCGGCGGATCGCGCGCTCGCGTTCGGCGCCGTGGCCGCGAACGCGATGCTCTATCCCCGAGTGCTGGTCGCCACGGCCATCCTCAATGCGGCGGTGGTGCCGCCGCTCATTCTCTATCTCGTCGCGCCCGCCCTGGTGGCGGCGCTCGTAGCGGCCGTGGGCGCCCGCCGATCCGCAGCGGCCGGCGCGCCTGATGTGTCGCTGCGCAATCCGCTCCAACTGGGTGCGGCGCTTCAGATGGCCATCCTGTTTCAGGCGGTGCTGATGGCCGTATACCTCGTCCGAGACGCGTGGGGGCAATCCGGTGTGTTTACATCGGCAGCGGTACTCGGACTCACCGATGTGGACGCCCTCACGGTGTCGATGGCGAGAGGCGTTGCGCAGACGGTCTCGCCGGCTGTCGCCGCCACCGCCATCGCCATTGGCGTGCTGGCGAATACGGCGATGAAGCTGGGACTGGCGGTCTTCTTTGGCGGTCGGAGGTTCCGAACGATTGCAGGCGGCGCGCTGGCGCTGATGCTCGTGGCGATTGGCGGAGCCCTTCTCCTTCTATCGTGATGCCGACTCCGGCGTGCTTCAGCTTTCTGCCTGCGGGTGAAGCCGCGTCATGACCGTCGTCTTCGCGATCGTGCTCGTCGTCCACGGCCTCATTCACCTGCTCGGTTTCGCCAAGGCCTTCGGATTGGCCGACCTGCCGCAGTTGACACAGCCAATCTCGCCGTTGCTGGGCGTGCTATGGCTCATCGCCGCGTTCCTGTTTCTCGCTGCTGCTGGATCGCTGTTCGTGTGGCCGCGCTGGTGGTGGGCCATCGGCGCCTGCGCCATTGTCGTCTCGATGGTCGCGATCGTCCCGTCCTGGACGCGATGCGAAGTTCGGCGCCCTCGCCAATCTCATCGTGCTCGTCGGCGTGGTCTTCGGCTTCCTGGCTCAGGGACCAACCAGCCTGCGGGCAGCGTACGAGCGCGACGTGGATCGCGCGCTCGCGCGCGTCGCACCAGCGGAGCCGATCGCGGATGCGGACCTCGCGCATCTCCCTGCTCCCGTGCAGCGGTATCTCCGCACGACCGGCGTCGTCGGGCAGCCGCGCGTCCACAACTTTCGCGCACGCCTGCACGGCCGCATCCGGAATGGTCCCGAAGCACGATGGATGCCGCTCGCCGCCGAGCAGTACAACGTCATCGACGAGCCCGCGCGGTCTGTTCTACCTGACCGGGTCGATGCTCACGATCCCGGTGCAGGGATACCACCGATACGTGGGACCGTCGGCGACGATGCGCGTGAAGGCGGCCGCGCTGGTGCCGGTCGTCGACGTGTCGGGCAGCGAGATGAATCAGGGCGAGACCGTCACGATGTTCAACGACATGTGCGTGATGGCACCAGCCACGCTGATCGATCCGGCCATCGTGTGGGAACCGGTGGACGCGCGCACCGTCAGGGCGCGTTTCACGAACGCGGGCCACACGATTCGAGCGGAGCTCTCGTTCAACGAGGCAGGCGAGCTGACGAACTTCTCGTCCGACGATCGCTATCAGACCTCGCCCGACGGCAAGACCGTGAAGAAGGCACGATGGTCCACGCCGCTCGGCCGTTATCGCGCGTTCGGACCCGTGCGCCTCGCGTCGGGCGGCGAGGGCCGATGGCACGAGCCGGGTCAGGAGTACACCTACATCGAGCTCACGCTCGACGACGTGCAGTACAACGTGCGGTCGCGCTGACGCGGCTCGCGATCCTGACGTCTCGGCGTTCCCGTCCTCGTGGAGGTAGAAGTGGTTGTCACGTCGTTCGGGGCCGCCTCGGCGTCGTTGCGGGCATAGTTCCGGATTGCTTCCTCCGGGTATGACCAGGTGTGGCTCTGCTGCCCGTGGGCCGAGAACGCGGCGGCGACGGCGTCGGGGTCGGCCGCCTCGATCAGCGCATCACACCCGAAGCATTTGACCTTCACTTCCACCACACCGTAACCATCTAGCCTCGGAGCCCAACCAAAAGACCCGCGAACTTCGACGGTTCTCTGACAGCCGCCGCATCGCTGAATCGCAAGCGTGCGAGGGCCCCGTCGCCCCAGAGGCGTCCGATGGTGACCAACAAATCGAGATCAGGACGCACACTGTCTGCCAGCGACAGGTTGGTGGCGAGCTCGCGCACTTGCGACATCGTCAACTCACTCAGTGGCATCAGACGACGGCCAACTCTGACCATGTGGTTCACGACAACCACGTCCTTGACGAACGCTTCGAACAGTCGCGTCCGCCACTGTTCGGACAAGCGTGGAACCACCGTGCGAAACCACACTGTGCCGAGTAGCTTTTTGACTTCGAGTCCGTCGACAGCAATTTCTGTCGCGACACCGTCGCCGGCGATCGCGAGCGCGGCGGCCTCGGATCTGTTCACAGCCACGGCGAACTCCCACAGACTTGTGTACGCCGGCCTGACTGAGGTCGTTGCTTCCTGGCCTGGTGCAATGGTCTCGGATTCGGCGGCGGCTGTGACTGCCCACGGCACCTGGACCTCGGCGATAAATGGCCGTTCGTCGCTGCTGTCGTTGTTCGCTGCTGGAACGTGAATTCGATCAAGAGACCACTCGACATCAACGGGTGCATGCAGACCCGTGTGTTCACTGAATAGCGCGGTGACGCCCCAGGGCTTCGGTGAGTGTGCGGCCCGAGTGTATAACGGCGTGTACGGACTTCCCGTCAGACCTGCTGCGGCGAACGTCGCTAGTTCACCTTTGAGCCTGGCATCAGCCACGTTCGACCACTCGCCCTGGATACAGATCAGCGACGTGCCGACGAGCTTACTGAATGCATAGTACGGGTTGCCCCAGCATTCTCGTGCCGCCTGTTGAATCTCGTCGTCAGTCGGCTCAACACCGTTGGCTGGTTCGAGCCGCCCGAATCCCATTCGCAGTCTGCCAGGACCCGCGAAGAGCGTTGAGAGATCCGACGGATCGACCTGCGACAAGTCCCAGAGCACGTATAACAGACCGCGCAACGCACGCGCGATCGGGAGGTTCATCCGTTCCCAGACCGTCGATTGAGGTTGAGGTTCAGCGTCGTCATAGCCGCGGTCGTTGAGAATCTCGATCAGTCGAATGTGGGCCGCGTCGAACTGCTGACCAATCGCCAGCGCGTGGTCATAGCGGCGCTTATCGACTTCATGCCGCTCGAACGAGGGCCTCACGAAGACCGGAATCACCAGCTTTCTGAGTTGTCGCGCGATATGCGCGAGAGGAAGGATCGTTCCAGCACCAGTCCCTTTCCCTCCGGTGCCGATCACGATGATCACGGAATGCCGCCTGATCACGGCTTCAACATCGCTCTTCGATTCATCGAGCGCTTGTTTCGCGATCTCTGGATTGTGACGCGCGCCCAGGCGGCCGGTCGTGCGCGCGCCTATCAGCAGACGCTCCTCAGCCGGCAGGTCGCTCATGGAAAACTCGTTCGTGTCCAGAAAGCAGGTCGAGATCGCTGCACGCAGCCGGCTCGCGTAAGCCGGGTCTGTTGCGTCCGTCGCGGCGAGATCCCGTTCGAACAGCATCTTCACGGATCGAAGAATGTTGCCGCCACCACCGCCGGCGCTCAAGAGGAGGATGTTCACGAGGCACCTTCCTTGTTCGGACTGCCGTGAAATTGGAACGGGACCACCACCCATGCTCCCTTTGCGTGCATCGGGCGGCAGACAAACGAGGGATTGCGAAGTGATCGGACGATGCGACCGACGTCGTACGCGACGTTCTCTTTGTGATCGGATAGATTCGGATAGCGGCTGCCGCCTGCCGGTGCCAGGCATATCTCCAGGCGACCATCGTCAGCGCTGACTCGCACGCGCGATCGGATGGGAGCAACGTTCAAGACTGGATCGATGAGTGGGCTCTTGAATTCGCGCAGGAACTGCTCCCCGTATTCCGTCATGGCACGAACAGTCCGCTGTCGTTGACTGAAGTAGCTGTCGGCGGTGATCCAGAACAACACCGCTGCGACTCCAAACGCACACCACACGAACAAATCCGGACTCACGCCGTTCATCAACCGCACTCCGCGATCAAGCGGGCCCCCCGGACGCGCGACGGCTGGTGTCGTCGGCACGGTGTAGCGCCTCCCAGGGCGCGCCAGCACGACGCACGCACGCCATCCAGCCTGCACGTCGTCGTACCGAGATTTCGGAACAATTCGTCCAGTCCTTGGATCAACGACCTGGAACCACGACTGATGACGGTGCGCGGGGAAACCAGTCATGCGCCTCGCCACACGGGACACCGTCTCGCCTGGGAGGATGGTCGAACATCCGAGCGACTGCGCATCAGCGGAACGAACAGTGACGCTGAGCGTCAGAAGCATCAGCAGCGCGCCGCGGACGACGTGAGTCGACCTCATGTCTTCTGTGCAACGAACCGCAGTGGCGTGCGCAAACGAACGACGACTGGTCAAGTCGTATGCCAAATGGCAACAGCGAGAATCCTTGGATCGGTGGCGTGCAGAATCTGGCAGTGAAGGGGTAGTGATGTCGCCTCAGAAGGACAGTCGTGACTGGTCGCGAGGACGGCTCAGCCACCGAGGCGGATGGGCCATCCTGGTCACTCTGCCTACCGCGGCGGCAGGCGTTGCAGCAGGTACTGGGCAACCGAGAGGTAGTAGTTCCTGGCGTTGGCGCTCGTCTGGCGCTCGCCGAGCTCCGTGAGGGCCTGCGCCTTGAGGCGCTTCGCGTCGACGTTGGCCGCATCCACGGCCAGCACGACGTCCGCAAGCTCGGCGGCCCATCGGAAATCCCTACCGGCCAGCGCCTCCCTGCCGCGTGACAACGTCTGCGGCACGCCACCGGCCAGAGATACGATCCTCTGGGCGCGTTCCGTCTCCGGCATTGGGAACAGGTGCGTGGCGTTGCCGTCGAACCATCCCAGGTGGTCGCTGTAGATCGCGCGCACCGACCATTCCACGGTGCCGTAGTACTCCTGCAAATACGGGCTCTCAGCCAAGCGCGGCGGCAGCTTCACGTGCGCGACCAGTTCGTCGGGGCGTTCGCCCTTCCTCATACGCTCGAGCGTCTGGTCGAACACGGACTTGATCCCGTCCCGGTAGGCCGTGAGCGCGTCGCGCGCATTCGTCCCGCCCAGGACGGGACGCGTGTGACCCGGCACGACGTGCTCGGCGCCCAGCGCGATGAGCTTCATGAGACTGGCGACCCACGTCCCCACCGGGCGCGGCGCCGCGCCACGGATTGCATACACGTTCGGGAACGCCTTCAGGAAGAGGTCGCCGGTGAGCAGCACGCGCGTGTCCGGCAGCCACACCGAGATCCCGTCGTTCGTCTCGCCAGGGGTGTGCAGCAGTTCCAGACGCACACCGGCAATCGTCAACGGCAACCGGTCGCCGCTGAAGGTCTTCGTCGGTGGGAGCGGACCCGTCTTCATCGCGGCTGGTCCCGACGGACGTCCGAACTCGGTGCCCGTGCCGCCGTTGATGTACGACGCCTGCGGCAGCGTGGAGCCAAACTGATCGCCGCCGTCGCGGCCTGCGCGGCCCACGTCGGGCACGCGGTCCACGAACAGTTGGTGGCTGTAGATCTCGGGCCGATCGGTACCCGCAAAGACGCTGGCGCCGCCGGTGTGATCGGGATGCGAGTGCGTGAAAATGATGGCGCGCACCGGCGCGCTCGAGAGCTTCGCAAACTCCGCCTTCACCGCCTGCGCATCCTCGATCCTGCTCGTGGTGTCGACGATGATGGTGCCGCCCTCGCCCACGATCAGCGTCACGTTGGCCATCGAGTAACCGACGGCCACGTACACGCCGTCCGCCGCCGTGACGATGTCTTTGCGGAACTCCTGCTCGCCGTGCGCGCGCAGCTTCTCGCGCCCGGCGAATTCCTGCGCGGCCGCCGGACTGATCGACACCACCATCGCCAGAGCCCATCCCACCGCGTTGCCCAGTTGTCCACGATTCCAAGACGGCATTCGCTCCCCCTGCCCTCTGAGCGTACCGGGTTGCGATGCGGATGTCACCGCACGGCAGGGCCGCGGGCGGCACGTGGTCTCGCCAGGAGCGTCATCCCTCGTGTGCGCGGTCGCGACCCTCCGCGGCCGGATGACACCCCGACGGCTTTCCTTGATAACCTGACGCGTGCGAGGCTGGCGCGGCGCCGCGAGCCTCGCGCGGTGAGCACATGAAACTCGTCGACCAACGTGCAATGGCGTGGCAGCGCCTGTTGCTGTTCGTGGTGTTGAGCCTCGCGACACGCTGGCTGTCGCTCGTCATCGACGTGATCGACCTCGACGAGTCGGCGCACATCGTTGGCTCGTGGGAGATGATGCGCGGCCGGCTTCTCTACGCGCAATTCGTCGACAACAAGCCCCCGCTGCTCTACGGGTATTACGCCCTGGCACAAGTGCTCTTCGGCCGCGGCCTGCTCGCGGTGCATCTGTTGACGGTTCTCGTCACCGTCCCCCTCACCGCGTACGCCGTCTCGGCTTTTTTCGGCCATCGCCGAGAGGGTGTACTGGCCGGCGTCGTCTTCCTTCTCTACAGTGCCGCCTTCATCGGGCACGACATGTTGTCGGCGAACACCGAGATTCTCATGCTCCTGCCGGCCACGTGGGCGGTCGCGCTGCTGCGGGACGAGCGGCACGCGACGATTCCGTGGCGCGTCGCCACGGCGGGCGCGCTGATTGCGATCGCTTGCCTGTTCCGTTACCAGGCTGCCACATGGGGGCTCGCGTTCGCGGCGGGAATCCTCGTCGCGGGACGAACGCAGCGAATCCGCGGTACGACCGCGAAGGCCCTCCTCGCGCTCGCTGTGGGGGTCGTCGTACCGCTCGCGGCAACCTGGGCCTGGTTCGCGGCACGCGGGGCAGGCGATGACTTTCTCTATTGGAGCGTCACCAACAATCTTCACTACGCCCAAAACCCCATCACCGCTCGCGAGGCCGGCGAGCGTGCGATGAGTTACGCGCTGCCCTTCGCGATTGTGACCGCGCCTCTCTGGTGGGCGGCCTGGCGATCGTGGGCCGCCGAGTGGTGGTCGTACCGGTCGGTGCTGGTCGGGGGGCTTCTCGCGACGTCCATCCCGCCGATACTTCTCGGGCTTCGCTTGTATCCGCACTACTTCATTCAACTCTACGCGCCGCTGGCACTCGCGGCGGCACCTTGGACGACGGAGGTCCTTCGTCGTCCCCTGGGCCCCCGCCGGCTGCTCATCGCCTGGACGGTCTGTGCGGTCGTTGGCTTCACGCTGGCGAACACGTGGCTGTATTTCACACCAAACCGCGTCTACCGCGAGCGGGATCCCACGTTCGATGAGATCGCGCGGTTTCTGCGCGCAGACTCATGCTACGCGCGGGGCACACTATTCGTATGGGGATACGCGCCGATCATTTATTACTACGCCGATATGCCGGCGGCGTCGCGGTTTGCGGTCCTCGCGCACGCACGCCTGACGGGATACGTCGCCGGCAATCTCGAGGCGGTTCGCCGTGGCGATCAACCGGACGGCCAGGTCGTCGAGGCACACTGGGAATGGCTCATGAGCGACCTGAGACAGAGCGCGGCCACGTTCATCGTCGACACGGCTCCAGCCGGCATCTATCGGTGGAACCATTACCCGGTCAGCCGCTACCCCCGGCTTCAGCAGTACCTGGACGACGAGTTCGAACTCGCGGGCGAGGTGCGAGGTGTCCGGATCTACAGACGGAGAGGCTGCGCCCGGGACAGCCGGAGAACCCCCCAGGATCCGAATCGTGCGACGCCTGGAGACGACCCGAGCCGGCGATGACCGAATCGAAGATGAGGGAGTTGGATCTGGAGCAGTGTCATCCATGGCCACCGATCCGATCTCGGGCTCGGGGATCTCGGCGGCGGCAGCGATCACGTCAGAGGCCTGGCCGCGTGGGCAGGGTGCCGTTCCTGGAGCGATACTCGAACGAATCCTCCTTCCTGCACCGGTTGACGATCGTCGTTTCCTCGAGCGGAGCCCCCATTGTCCAGTACACGAGCCCGGCCTCTTCGTAGTACGTGATCTCCCTGCGATAGAAGAATCCGACGTACCCGTTGGACCGAATGTGCATGACCGTTCGCTCGAACAGGTCCGGATCGACCCGTTCCCGCACGAGATATTCATGCGGCCAGTCGGGCATCGTTTTCGCGTACGTCCATCGCTCGCCGGCCACGAAACGTCTCAGGTCTTCAGAAAACACGTTGGTAGGACCCGGATTCATGTCATCAACTTGGGCCGACCCGGCCGTGCTCCAAGCTCACCTTGGACCAGAGGGTCGCGAAATGGCCGTGGCCGACCAGGGGACGGCGCGACGAGGAATTACGGCGCACACGTGCTTTCGCTACATGCCGGAAGCGGCCAGACGCCTGGATGGCCTGTTTCCTTTTCGATCTGCGTGACCACGGCGTCGAGTTCTCGGACGAGTCTCGGATGATGCCCCGTGGCCTGGTAGGCCGTGACCAGGCCTTGATAGTAGCCGACAGTTCCAGCCTTCCTGGCGTCCTTGTTGAACCGATCCCACAACGCGTCCCCGATCTCGCGATAGTCAGACAAGATGGCTCCTGCGTTGTGCAGCTTGTCGGACGCCGACACCAGGACGACCGACGACGGCTCCTTCGCTATGCGGGCGACATAGGCTTCCTTGCGCACCCGCCACTTCGGCTTGGGCTTGACATCCGCGTCCGTGCATCCCTCCACGATGTCCAGCACGCGCTCGCCGAACCAGAAGCGCAACCACTTGCGGACCCAGTTGGCGCCAAGCTCCTCAGGCGCGTCTTCGATCGCGTCATGCAGAAGCGCCGCGATGGCCTCGTCTTCGTCTGCGCCGTGGTGGAGGGCGATCGAGGCAACGCCGAGCAAGTGCGCGATGTAAGGGATCGTCGTGCCCTTCCGGGTCTGCTTCGCATGGAGATCGGCGGCCCCGCGAAGCGCCTCTGAGAAACGCAACGACCTCCAACAAGTGTCTGTGAGTTGGAGACATTCTTCGGCTGATATGCAGGTCGGCCCACTGTTAGCTTAGTCAGGCGGCCTCATCTCATCAAGATTGCGGAGCGGCCTGCGGCTGGTGCGTACTGTGCTTCTCGGCCCACGCCAGTGCATAGTCGGCGATCTCCTCCCACCCCTGCTGGGCGGGCATGAGATGCGAGCGTCCCGGGAATTCCTTGATCTCCGTGATCGTGTTCGACTTGTAGTGCTTCGCGTTCGAGCGTTGGACGGCGGGCGGCATCAGGTGATCTTCGCTCCCCGAGATGAAGAGAAGAGGCGCGCGGGCGTCGTTATGGTAGTCGACCGCGGTGGCCTGGGGCCCGGGGATGAAATTCGCCAGCACGCTGTCCCAGAAAATGCCCCCTGATGCCGGGATGTGATAGCGGTCGTAGGCGGCGCGCGCGTCCGCTTCGTCGAATGTGTTGGTGAACACGTAGCGCCACTGATCGTACGTGAACGCCACTGCCCTGTGCCGATTCGCGGGATTCTTCAGCACCGGGAACGACGACTTGAGCTGCGACAGCGGCGTGACACGCACACCTTCCGTAGGCGCGGAGTTGATCGCCACTCCCACCGCCCCGTAGCCACGATCAAGCAGCAGCTGCACGAACGCCCCACCGGCTGAATGACCCATGAGGATCGGTGGCGCCTCGAGCCGCTCGACAACGTCTTCGAGGTGCGCCATGATCGCGGGAACCGTGAGACGCTCGACGGGCGATGGATCGCGGTTGAGCGCTTCGACCTCGACCTCGAACCCCGGATACGCTGGAGCGAGGACGCGGTAGCCTCGGGCTTCATAGCGCGGGATCCAGTGCTCCCAGCTTCGCGGCGTCACCCAGAAGCCATGAACCAGCACAATCGTATCGGGACGTTTTGATAGGGCGGGCATGGTGCGTCTCCTTGTGGGTCGCCTTCTCGTGCACGTTCCTGAGCGTAGCCTGGAAACCCTCGCTGTGCAATTCATCCGGCCTAGGACGAGAAGGAGGGCGCCGCCCGGGCCGAAGAGGAGTGCACTCGACACAGGATCTTGCCGATGCAAGGGTTTCAGCACAGAGAGTTGACCGCGTCGCCGTAACCGCGCGGTTCGATCTTCAGAACGAGAAGGATTCCGTGAGGCGCACAAGAGATCTGACGGAATCTCCAGGCAAGGAAATCTTGATCAAGAATGTTGGGCATCTTGGTCGAGGACAACGGGCTCCATCCTAGCGCCGGTCAAGACCAAGGGACTCACGCCCCAGGGCATAGCGACTCGACTGTTCTGTATCGAAGCGAGACCAGCGGTCCATGAAAGAGGTTCGCGTCTTGAATCAGCAAAGCGATTGTCCGGACGCTACACCGACAAGGTCAGGTGGCTATGGGTCACTCAAGCCGCGAAAGGAGCAAGTATGAGCACGATCACCACCAAAGATGGCGTCGAGATCTTCTACAAGGACTGGGGCCCCAAGAACGCGCAGCCCATCGTCTTTCATCATGGCTGGCCGCTGAGCGCCGATGACTGGGACACCCAGATGCTCTACTTCGTGCAGAAGGGCTATCGCGTCATCGCTCATGACCGGCGCGGCCATGGCCGGTCGAGCCAGATCAGCGATGGGCACGACATGGACCACTACGCCGCGGACGCCGCCGCGGTCGTTGCGCATCTTGACCTGCGCAACGGCATCCACGTTGGCCATTCGACCGGCGGCGGCGAGGCGACGCATTATGTCGCGAGCCACGGCAAGGGCCGTGTCGCCAAGCTAGTGCTCATCGGCGCCGTGCCACCGATCATGGTGAAGACATCGGCCAATCCGGGCGGCTTGCCGATCGAGGTATTTGACGGCCTCCGGCAACAGCTCGCCGCCAATCGCGCGCAGTTCTATCGCGATTTCTCGAGCGGCCCCTTCTACAGCTACAACCGGCCGGGTGCGAAGGTGTCTCAAGGCGTGATCGAGAACTGGTGGCGCCAGGGGATGATGGGCGGTGCGAAGGCGCATTACGACGGCATCAAGGCCTTCTCGGAGACGGACTTCACTGAGGACCTGAAGGTGATCGATGTCCCAACGCTCGTCATGCATGGCGACGACGACCAGATCGTCCCGATCGCCGATTCCGCGCTGCTTTCCGCGAAGCTCCTCAAGAAAGGCACCCTGAAGGTCTACGAGAAGTTCCCGCACGGCATGTGCACGACGCATGCCGACGTGGTCAATGCCGACCTTCTCGCCTTCATCAAGAGCTGAACTGGAGGCTGTGGCTCGTCGCACAACCATCACAAACCCGGGCTTGCGGGCCACGAACTAGGAGGTTCGGAATGAAGATCGTCGTGATCGGCGGCAGCGGCCTGATCGGCTCGAAGACCGTCGCGATTCTGCGCCGGGGTGGTCACGATGTCTTGGCAGCCTCGCCCAATACCGGTGTCAACACGATCACTGGCGAGGGCCTTAAGGAGGCCATGGCCGGCACGCAGGTGGTGATCGACCTTTCCAACTCGCCGTCATTTGAAAGCAACGCGGTGCTGGAATTCTTTGAAACCTCCGGCCGCAATCTTCTCGCGGCTGAGGGCGCGGCTGGCGCTCGGCACCATGTCGCGCTTTCTATTGTCGGAACGGACCGGACGCCCGACAACGGATACTTTCGCGCAAAGGTCGCCCAGGAGAACCTCATCAAGGCCTCCGGCATCCCCCACACCATCATCCGCTCGACCCAGTTCTTTGAGTTCCTCGGCGGCATCGCCGCGTCAAGTACAGATGGCAGCACGGTCAGACTATCGCCCGGCATGTTCCAGCCCATCGCAGCTGATGACGTGGCTGCCATCACCGCAGAAGTGGCGATCGGGCCGCCACGAAACGGTACGGTCGAGATCGCCGGTCCGGAACGAGTACCGTTCAACGAAATGGTTGCCCGCTACCTGAAGGCGATCGGCGACCCACGTACGGTCGTGAGCGATCCCGAGGCCCGATACTTTGGTGGCCGCGTCGAGGAGCGGTCGCTCGTGCCGTTGGGCGAAGCGCGTCTCGGCAGCATCGATTTCAGCGAATGGCTCCGCCGCTCACGGGCAAGAACGTGATCGCCTGTCTCTGCGGGCCAGCACGGTCACATATAGGTGGAAGCGATCGGCTCTCGCCGCCCGCTAATGCTGACTGGTGACATTCACCGGTATTTGCGAGATCCTCAGCGCCATCGGCCGGTCCTCGCCGCCTGCAGCGGGCAGCCATCGGCGTGAGGTGATAGCAGCCAGCCGGGCCAGCAGTTCATGAAAGTCAGCAAGTCGTACAAGCTCTCGGAGTTTCTCGTCTGGACACGACGCAAGGTCTATGTCGTGCTCGCGCTCGCGATCGTTCCGGTCGCCGTGTACCAGCTGCTCGGCCAGAAATGGATTGCGTTGCCCTGGTCGTTGGCCGTGCTGCTCGGGACGGCGACCTCGTTCATCGTCGGCTTCAAGAACGCCCAAACCTATAGCCGCACGGTGGAAGCGCAACACGTCTGGTCCGCGATCGCCAGCGCCAGCCGGTACTGGGGAACAGTCAGCCGGGACTTTCCGGCAAACCCGAGGAGCACGAGGACGCTCGTCAGGCGGCACCTGGCCTGGCTGACGGTACTGCGCTATCAGCTGCGTGAGCCCCGGATCTGGGAGAGCGTTACCAGCAGGGCGAACACCGAATACCGCAGGAAGTTCTACTCGATTCCAGAGACCGAGAGCCCGCTGGAAGTGGAGCTGGCGAAGTACCTGCCCGAGGATGAGCTGGTGCGAGTGATGGCGACGAAGAACAAGGGCAGCTGGCTGATCGGTGCACAGAGCGCGACGATCAGGGACCTGTTCGCACACCAAGAGCTGGCGGTGCTGCACCACACCGAGATGCAGAAGACCCTCAAGGACCTGCTCGATCAGCAGAGCAAAGCGGAGCGGATCAAGAACTTTCCGTACCCGAGACAGTACGCGAGGATCAATACGATCTTCATCTGGTGCTTCGCCGCCTTGCTGCCGTTCTGCGTCATCAACGAGTTCGATCGACTGAACGCCGGCGTTTCGGGACTCCTCGCCGGCCAGATGGCGTGGCTCGCGATTCCCTTCAGTGCACTGGTGTCCTGGATGTACGTGTCCCTCGACCAGGTCGGCGAGAGCACGGAGAACCCTTTCGAAGGAGCGGCGAACGACGTTCCGATCTCCCAGATCAGTCGCCTTGTCGAGATCGAACTTGGAGAGATGCTGGGCGAAACCGATCTCCCACCGGCGCTGCCCGTGAGGCACGACATCGTGCTGTGACGACGAGAGCGGCAAGGGCCTGACGTGAAGATCGTCATCATCGGCGGCCCGGGCCTCATCGACTCTAAACTTGTCGTCAAGCTTCGCGCGGGGCGTCGCGGCATCAATCCGCCGGGTCATACTGAAGGCAACCGAACTCCCAGGGCGTGTATGGCCCCGTGGAGCTCATCGCCGAGGAGGTGAGATAGCCAGCCTCGTGGCCAATCCGCCAAAGAAGTGAGAGGACCGCGCATGATCGGACCAGGATCGGAACCCAAGCTCAAAGTGCTGGTGTTTGGAGCCTCGCTTCGCGCGGACTCCTTGAATGGAACGCTCGCCGCCCTGGCCGCTCGGCTTGCCCAACAGACCGGAGCGGCGGTGGATCATGCGTCGATGCGCGACTTCGACGTCCCGTCTTACGACGGGGATGTCGAGAAGGCTCAAGGCATCCCGAAGGGAGCAGAGGAGCTGCGCCGTCGACTCCTGGGGGCCGATGCCTTCATTGTGTCTTCGCCTGAGTACAACGGCTCCATGCCGGGAATGTTCAAGAACTTGATCGACTGGACCTCGCGCTTCCGACCACAGCCGTTCGATGGGAAGCACGGCCTACTTCTGAGTGCGTCTCCGTCCATGGGAGGGGGCAACCGGGGGCTCTGGGTGTTGCGCATGCCGCTCGAGCACCTCGGCGCGCGAATCTACCCGGACATGTTCTCACTCGCCCAGGCGCACAAGGGGCTCGTCGATGGCCAAATTGCCGACGCCGCGCTACGCGCTCGGTTCGAAAAGAATCTCGAAGCGTTTCTCTCGCTCGCGGAAGCCGCAAAGCACTACCCGTGCATCAAGCGCGCGTGGGTCGAGTTCCTCGGAGAGCCTCCAGGCTCAGCGGCCGATCGTGTGGATCCGGTGCCGACATAAGCACGATTGACTCACACGCTGTGAGGAGGCCAGCGATGATGCACAGGCCGACTAGACGGCGATATGACGCTCACCGGACAAGTCGACTGTCATCTGGTTCTCGGCGTCCTCCGGTCGGAAGACACCCCGACTGGCATCGCGCGGGAGAGTGAGCGCCCCATCCTGCCCGGGACCACGCGGCCGCTTGACACACTCCACCGTCGCGGCCATCATCCCGCGATCGCTCACACCAGCTGGCTGCGCTGCGGAGGACAACCATGCTTCGAGGATTTGCGGCGGGCCTTTCGCTCATCCTGCTCACGCTCCCTCTTCTCGCGTGCTCCACGTCGCCCCCCCCGCAGGCCGTCGTCGCTCGACGAGCTCGCGAAGCAGTCGCTCGCGCGTCTCGACGGCGAGGTGAAAGTGCCCGGGCTCAAGGAGCCGGTGGAGATCGTCCGCGACCAGCAGGGCATTCCTCACATCTACGCGAAGAACGACGACGACATGTTCTTCGCGCAGGGCTACGTGATGGCGCAGGACCGCCTCTGGCAGCTCGAGATGTGGCGGCGCTGGCGTGAAGGGCGCCTCGCGGAGATCTTCGGCCCGAAGGCGTTCGACTACGACGCGCGGACGCGGCTGATGATGTTCCGTGGGCCGTGGGACGAGAAGGAGTGGACCAGCTACCACCCCGACGCGGAGCGCCTCTTCACCGCGTGGGCCAACGGCCTCAACGCCTACGTGGCGCAGCACGCCGACAACCTGCCCGTGGAGTTCAAGCTCACCGGCATCAAGCCCGAGCCGCTGGACCGCGCGCACCGTGACGCTGCGCTGGGCCGAGATCGGTCTCGACAGCGCGGGCGGCACGCCCGTCGAGGAGATCCGCCTGGCGCGTGAGCGTGGCGAAGATGGGGCGTGAAGGAGGCCAACAGGCGGGCCGCGCCGGACCCGTGGGACGACCTGGTGGTGCCCGACGGGCCTCGACGTGAGCGCTCATCCCCGACGAGCCTGCTCGACGTCGATCCGCGCGGGCGACGGCAACCCGTTCGGGCCGGGCGTGCTGCCGCCGCTCGAGATCGTGCCTGAGTACCGCGGCCTCGTGCCGGCGTTGCAGGCCGCCCGCGTCTCGCCCGAGCCGCAGGACATGGACGGCAGCAACAACTGGGTGGTGAGCGGCAGGCTCTCGCCGACGGGCGTGCCGATCGTCTCGAACGACCCGCATCGCACGATCGAGATGCCGTCGCTGCGCTACTTCGTGCACCTGGTGTCGCCGGGGTGGAACGTGATCGGCGGCGGCGAGCCGCCGTTTGTCGGCGTGGACGCCGGCAGCAACGATCGCATGGCCTGGGGCTTCACCTTCGCCGGCATCGACATGGTCGACACCTTCGTCGAGGAGACGAACCCGGCCGACCCGAACCAGACACGCTACAACGGGCGCGTGGGAGCCGATGCGGATCATCCGCGAGGAAATCAAGGTGAAAGGCGAGGCCGCGCCGCGCATCGTCGAGCTGAAGTTCACCCGGCACGGACCGGTGTTCTACGAGGACATGGCGAACCACCGCGCCTACGTGGCGAAGTCGGTGAACCAGGAGCCGGGCACGGCGCCCGTTCAAGGGGAGCCTGAAGCTCGCCCAGGCGACGAGCTGCGAGGACTTCTTCGATCGCGCGATGTTCTGGAAGGTGCCGACGCACAACCTGATCTGCGGCGACACCGCCGGGAACATCGCCCTGCAGGTGAGCGGCCTCACGCCCGACCGCGACGGGTGGAACGGGCCGCCTGCCGGTGCCCGGCACGGGCAAGTACGAGTGGAAGGGCTTCCGCAGCGATCTGCCGCGCGAGTACAACCCGGAGCGCGGCTACATCGCGACGGCGAACGACAACACCCACCCGCCGGGCTACAAGGGCCGCCCGGTGCTCTACCGCACGTCGGTCGGCGTGGAGGTCTCGCGCATCGCGCGCATCCGGCAGATGCTCGGCACGGGGCAGAAGTTCTCCGTCGAAGACCACGAGCGCATGCAGCACGACGCCTACTCGCTGCGCGCCGAGCGCGACCAGCCGCTCTTCCGGGGCTGGAAGAGCCAGGACGCGGATGTCGAGCGCGCGCGCGCCATGATCGAAGGCTGGGACAAGGTCGCTGTCGAAGGACACGACGCCTGGAGCCATCTACGTCCGCTGGACTGCCACCGAAGCCGCGCGCGAGCGTGAGGCGGGGAAGGTCACCGGGGCCAAGGGACAGGCGCTGGTCGAGACCGGACTTGCGGCAGGCGCTCGACCGTCTGACGAAGGACTGGGGCTCGGACTGGAGCCAGTGGCGTTACGGCCGCATCAACACGAGCACCCTGCCGCACATGTTCATCCCCGAGTTCAGCCTGCCCGCCGTGGAGCGGCCGGGTGGATTCAACACGGTGAACGCGACCGGCGCCAACTTCCGCCGGATCATCGACCTCTCGAACGTGGACAACTCGGTGGCGACCAACGCGCCCGGTCAGTCGGGGCAGCCGGGCAGCCCCTACTACGGCAACAACCGCGAGTATGCTCGCCAGCGGCCAGTACTTCCCGCTGCCGTACACGCGCGGGGCGTGGACAAGCTCGCGGCGCACAAGCTCACGATCAAGCCATGACCGCGCACACCGCCAGCCCGGTCTCGCGTCTGCGAGGCCGGGCGCAACGTGAGCCCGCTTCACCAACGCCCGCAAGCGGCATGTTCGTGGTTCAGCACAATCTGCCGTTCGACGCGGCGGACTCATCCACCTATCCGTCAGCGTTCTCCGTCGTGCTCGGAGACATCAACGTCCGCGCGCGCGTCCGCTCGGCAAATGGGTACCTTCAGGACAAGTGCCAGCTCAGTCCGCAATTGACCCTGAACCTCGGTGTTCGGTACGACTGGCAAGATCGGGCCGACACGAAGGACGCGAATCGCATTGTGCGGCGGAGTACCTGCTTGAGGAGAGATCAATGCCTAACAAGGTGAGCCTGGTTCTGCTTCTGTCCGTATGGGCCGTCAGCGCCCACGCGCAGCCTCGGTTCGAAATCGATCCGAAGTGGCCGCAGCCGCTTCCGGAGCAGTGGATCTTCGGCGAGCTCGGGGGCGTCTGCGTGGACTCCCACGATCACATCGCGATCGTCGACCGCCGGAACATCACCAGAGAGGAGCAGCAGACCAACACCCCCGGGCCGACGTTCGTGATGTTCGACCGGGCGGGGAAGGTCGTCCACTCCTGGGGCGATCCCAAGGTCGTGCCCACCGACGTGCACGGCTGCACCTTCGACGCCCAGGACAACCTCTGGGTGGCCGGCAACGAGGACGCGATCGTGCAAGGCTACAGCCATGACGGCAAGCTGCTCCTGCAGATCGGCACCAAAGACCTGTACGACTCGAGCGATGGCACGCAGAAGGGACAGTTCACGAACCAGAGCCGCGACCGGCTGTTTACGCCCGCCCAGGCGTTGGTCCATCCGCAAACGGGAGAGATTTTCATCGCGGACGGCTACGGCAACAAGCGCGTCGTCGTCTTCGACCGGCAGGGCAAGTACTTGCGCCAGTGGGGGCGGCAGGCGACGCCCGAGGAGCGGAAGGCGATACCGCCAGGCGTGTTTTACGACACCGTGCACTGCATCGTGGTGAGCAAGAAAGGGTTGCTCTACGTGTGCGATCGCCAGGGGAGCCGCATTCAGGTGTTCGATACGACGGGCAAGCACGTGAGAGACATTCACGTCGCGAGAACAGACAAGTTCGTCGAGCCCGAGCCGGTCGACCGCGGCACCGCCTGGTCAGTGGCGTTCTCTCCCGACGAGGCGCAGCAGTACCTCTATGTCATGAACGGCGCCGAGGAGAAAGTGCACATCCTCGATCACCAAACCGGCAAGACGCTGTCGACGTTCGGACGGCCCGGGCACATGCTCGGAAGCTTCACTCACGGTCACATGGTTGCCACGGACTCGGCAGGGAACCTGTACGTCGCGGAGACGAACTGGGGCCGCAGGGTGCAGCGTTTCAATCTGGTCAAGTGACTGACGGGACCGGGCGCGCGCGTCGTTGTCGGGTCGTCATATTTCACATGAGAATGACACACGACGACGGTGGGCCTGCGCGGACCGCGAGGCAGACGAGGAAGCGGCACGAACGCGCGGCCTGACCGGTCATTCGGCCAAGCATCGGGACATTACGGGGTCAGCGAAGGTTGGCAGAGAGAGTTGGTGACGGCCGATTCGATGCACGCGAAGATCAATAGTGGGCGTGACCGGCTTCCCACGCGCGCCATCGACTCACTTACGGCGCGTCCCCGGGGTCAGAGCGGAGATCAAGACTCCGATCCCGAGTCCGGCAAGAAACGTCGTCAGCACCCCTATCTTGCGGTTCCCCCCGTCGACGCTGTGCTGTGTGGTGAGGCCCAGCTCTCTCAACACGTCGCCAAACGGTCGCGTTTTGCGATCCAAGGAAATCCGTTCGTTCAGTCGATGCGCTGGCACGAGCACGCGCTCTCTTCGAAAGGCACTCAGAAACGCCGCCGTTTCAGAAAGTGGAAGGTCATTGATTGAGACATCGACGAGCGTCGCTTGCCTCGAATGTCAGACCGCGTGTATTGATTTCCTTGCCAAAACAATAACAGTTGCAGAGCTCAGGATTGTCGCTCTCCGCGATGCAGCCACAACCTCTGCCCCCGCCGCACTCAATCTCGCAATCTCCGGCCCCGCATTTCGCCATTTTCTCCCCCAGAGGCGCTCAGGGCAGGAAGATCGCGGCTTCGCCTTTCGTGGCTACCAACTTATCGATCAGCTCCTGCATCTTGTCTCGGCGCTCGACAATTCCGCGGATCTCCCGCTGTCCCAACCACGGGCCCAAGGTCGTCGTCATCGACTCTTCTGTGAGCGATTTCATGCGGTCCCACAACACCCGGTCGATGCGAGTCAGCTCATGGGCCATCGTCTTGCCGGGCGTGAACGATCGGGTGTGATCGATAAGAATCAGATTCCAGTCGGGATCGAGGAGCCAGTTGCCGAGATTGGGATCCTTGTTGTAGATCAGATTGTCGAACATCTTCGTGCGCACGATCTGTTTGTTCCACGCCATCACGCGCGAGCCAGGTGGCACCGGTGCGCCTCCCAAGTCTTTGAAGCTCTTCACCGGTGACGCCCACATCACGGCGGCACCGAGCTGATTGTCGATGCGCCGCTCGACGGTGGGTGGAATCATCTCGAGCCCCAGGAGCTTGTCGAGCTCATAGGCCACGATCTCGGATTTATAGCTTTCGTAGTAGCCGCTGTAGGTGCCGGGCTTGATCGCCTTCCAGGTCATCGCCTCGACCGGCCCGCCCGGAGCCAGGTACGCCTTCTTCGGCTTCGTCACCCCGAGGCCGATGTCCTCCATGCGGACAATTTGGGCCGTCTTCAGGAACTCTTCGATCTCCTGCTGCCGACCGACCCAGATCTTTGCGTTCGTGGCCGCCGCGACCTCGGTCTGGGATGCGACGGCTCGCACCGGATCGGCGCCGCCCGTCGACAGAATCAGAAGGGAGCCGACGAGGACGGACAGTACTAGTCTTGCTTGCATTGGAACCTCGCGGTCAGTCTAAATCGACAGCAGATTCTACTTGAATGGCGCAGGCGGTGCCAAGATCTGGAGATCTATGGGTATCTATGGGTATCTATGGGTACTGGCCTGGCATCCGGTCCGAACGTCTCGCGCACTCGTCTTGGATCGCATCATATCGTCGAACCACGCGGCGTTGCAGCCCAGGGTCAGCAGAGTCCGCGGCAGCCTTTTCCCGGTGGACGGCTGTCGGGGAACGACCGCGTGCTCGCGAGCAGCATGACGGTGGCCGCCGATTGGATCAGCGCCGCCTTCGTCGCTCGGTTCCTCGCGTTTTCGCTTGCCTTCAGCCTGGACTCGAACTCACTGGCTGGCGGGGGTCTTCATCACCGCCTCAGGGTTCGTCAGTGACGCCATCACGGTCGGAGTGGAACAGTACGGGATGGATCATTCGAGCTGCGTCATCATGCGCAGGTTCCCGTGACGCGTGATACTGGGCTTCCTGTACGCCGGACGGGCCGTCGTGGCAGGTGCTGTCGGCGCCTCTGATGGCGGGGGGGTGACGTCGTCACTGGCGCTGGCGACGTCGAGTGGCTTCGGATCTATCTGCTCTGTGGGCATGATTTGGGCTCAACGAGGCAAGTGACCGGTTAGCGGATGACGACGAGCGCCCGCGCCCGCAGTTCTTGACAGAATTCAATGACGTCGGTGGCGGCCACGTCCGGCGTGACGTCATAGGTGTTCGCAAGGTGGGTGGCCATTTCGGCGACAGTCGTCTCGTGCTCCAAGTGCTTCCAGAGGCACAGTCCCACTGCGTCGAGCTCGAAGGTACTCGCCGCTGTCCAGGTCGAGGATGACGGCCACGCCATCGAGCTCTTTCCAGGGTACGCTCGGTTTTCGTGCAATCGCGCTGCTGGGCGCCAGCGCGCGCGCTACGTCTTCGATCTGCTCATTCATCGGTGCGGCACATCAGCTTAGGATGTCTCGTCGCGGACAGTCAACGCTGCGGCTGCGGTAAATTGTTGAGCTGGTCCGAATCGCAACTCGGGCACTATGTTGCAGCGGCCGAACCCAAAATGCGGTCAGACACTGCCGTCCACACACTCGATGTCCTGGGACGGCGAATTGCCATCTCGTGCAACCGCTCGACGATCGGCGATGCCATCCGCGCCAACTGGAGGCAGTTCGTCGTGGCCTCGACCGGTGACGATCGCCCCGACGTGGTGATGCGTCTCGAACAGACGGAGGAAGACAGTCGCATTGACGAGTGGCAGTTCTTCAACAACGGCAAGCTCCTTGTCATCGCCGACGATCGGCGCCTGGTGACCGGCTACTTCGCCGTCACACCATGGACGATCGACGTGCACACGTTCAGGAGCGACGATCAGTTCATGTACTACTACCTGTTCGAGCCGCTTCTGCTGATGGCGCTGGCGCGACGCGGGCTGGTGCACTGGCACAGCGCATCGGTGGCGGTGAAGGGCCAGGCGGTGCTCATTGCCGGCGTTTCGGGCAGCGGCAAGTCGACGACGGCTCTGCGCCTTCTCACGAACGGATTCGCCTTTGTGGCTGACGATGAGGTGTTCCTCGAAACCTCGGGTGCCGGTGTTCACGTTCATGGAGTCGATGGAGATGTGTACGCCAACGACGACACCATCAGCCTGTTTTCTCAGCTTCAGCACCTGCTGCAGACACCGCTCGTGCAACGCGGTCACCGATCCAAACGACGCGTGCCGGCAGGAGTCCTCTTTCCGCGGCAGATGTCCGCTCCCCTGATTCGTGTGGTGCTGTTCCCGACCGTGGCGAACGGCCAACCGACGACATTTCACCGCTTGTCGTCCTCGGCGGCGATGATGCGATTTCTCGAGCACCAACCGAAAGAACTTCCGACGCTCATTACCGACCCGGCGGCGGTCGAACGTCGCCTCGAAACGTATCGCTCCCTGGCACAGACGGCTCGCTGCTTCGAAGTCTCGTTGGGACCGGACGCCGATCGTCTCCCGGCCGCTGTCGTTGAGCTCATGAACTGATGGCCCGTCGCATCGGCATCGAAGTCAGTCCCTCGATCGTAGGCGGGACGGAGACGTTCTTAAGCGGGATGCTGTCGGCCCTCGGTCGCTCGGCCTACAGGCCGCTGGCCTTGTTCCACAGCAACGGCCCAACCAAGACGCTCTTCGACGAGCGGGGCATCGATACGCACGTCGTGAACTATGCGTCTGAACAGGACGGCGCCCTCGCGGAGGTCGTCGCATTCCTGCGAGCCGAACAGATTGCGCTGCTGCAGTCGTCATATTTTTCACCCGTCCTCGCCTTGGCCGCATCGCACGCACGAATCCCCCATGTGTGGCGCGTCGGCGGCCATGTGGACGTCGTGCACGCGCGTAACTCCGAGCACCAGCGACGGATGTTTCTTGCGGTGGCGACCTTCTTGTCTCGCAAGGTGATCTGTGGCTCGCACTTCCTGCGCCGGCAGTTCGATGGTCTCGTCGACGCGCAGGTTGAAGTCATCTACAACGGGCTGGACTTACGCGCCTTCGACGCTTCCAGTCTCGCCACCCCTCGGCCGGGACCGCAGGTGGCCATGGTCGCGCATTTCATCGACCAGAAGCGACACGAGGATTTCATTCGCGCCGCCGCGATGGTGGTGCAGGCGATGCCCGATACGCGATTCTGGATATTTGGCGCCCCCTACCCGTTCGAGGCGTCGCGTCAGTACGCCGCGACGATCGAAGCGCTCATCACACAGCTCGGACTCGACAGCGTGATGGAGATCGAGCATCTTACGGCCGACCGATTTGCCCGCATGCGCGAGATGACGCTTTTCGTGCTTCCATCTCTGAACGAAGGAGCGAGCAACGCCATCCTCGAGGCCATGGCGCTTGGCAAGCCCGTCATCGCGGCCGATTCTGGGGGCCATCCCGAGTTGGTGTCGCACCAGCGGACCGGGTATCTCGTCCCGCCGAACGATGCGTCGGCGCTCGCGGATCGCATCACCGAACTCCTGACTCAGGCCGACCTCGCGACGGCGATGGGAGCCGCAGGGCGTGCCGAAGTGGACGCGCGCTTTGACGTTCGGCACTGTGCGCGGCGATACGAAGAGCTGTACGACGCGGTCATCGCGGATAGCCAGTGATCCTTTTTCGTCGACAACCGCGGACACATCCACGCCTCTGCACGTTTCGAGGCCCGAACGGGCGGCGTCTGCGTTACACACTTCGCTTGCCACACCACTCCTCGGCGGCATGCCCGCTGATCATCTCGCTCCACTACCGATGGGAGAGCGGCGGGATCGTGCCACGCGGACTTGGGGGAAAGCTGCTGGAGGAGCTCGTCGAGCCGGCGCTGCGAGATCTCAACGCGATTCTTGTTGCGCCAGACTGCCCGGGTCAGGACTGGATTGATCCCGTCAGCGAACAGGCCGTGCTCGCGCTCGTTGCCGAAATCCGCCGCCACTACGCTGTCGATCGCTCTCGAGTTGTCGTCGTGGGTTTCAGCCTGGGAGCCGCCGGCAGCTGGCATCTGATTCGACGGCATCCCGGCATTTTTTCCGCGGCCGTGCCCGTTGCCGGCACGCCGCCGCCGCAGGCTGGCAACCCGACTGGCACGCCGGCGGTGTTTGCCATCAACAGTCGCGCCGATAGGGCGTCGTCGGTTGAGGCGACCACCGACGCGATCAACGAGCTGCGACGGCGAGGCGCCAAGGCGGAGATGCTGGTGCTCGACGACATCACGCACCTCGAGACACCGCTCTTCCTCGACGCGATGTCGAGAGCGGTGCCCTGGCTCGAGTCGCTCTGGCGATCCGCTCCCGCCAGTGAAGCCCCGGTACGACTCGAACATCCGCCGGGACGAGGGTGAGAAACACACAGGCGGCGTTCGCCGGCCAGTCGCTCAGCAACGGGTGGGGGACGTCAGGATCACGGTTCTCGGACTCCGTGCAACTGCTCGTGCTGTGCTCACGGACCAGACTCTCACCCGCGATCGAAAGATGCGTTGTCACGCTCGCCACCGGCGACGTCGATTGGGAGCGCCTGTTCGGCATTGCCGAGCGTCACGGCACGGCGCAGCTGCTGTACCTGCACGTGAACCGCCTTGCGCGTGCGTCGGTTCCAAAAGGCGTGCTCGAACGGCAGCGGCACGCCTTTCTCGAGACCTACCTTCGCAACGGGCTCATGAGCCATGAGCTGATACGGCTCTGCCGGCTGTTCGATGCGCGCGGGATCCGCGCGATTCCCTTCAAGGGACCGATCCTGGCCGCGTCGGTCTATGGCGACATCGGCTTGAGGCGGTTCGTCGATCTCGATGTCGTCGTGCCAGCCGGCGACGTCTCGCGCGCGGCGGGCCTGTTAGTCGAGGAAGGCTATCGCTTCGTCGTGGAGACCGAAGCCGATTTCGAGGACCGGCATCACGGCTTCGTGCACGACGATTTGAATGTCACCATCGAGCTGCAGCCGGCGATGGGAAATGTCGACTTCCGTTTTCCCCTCGACTCACCCGATCGCTGGCGTTCGCTCGAGCCGGCGGCGTTGGGACAGGCCACGCTCCTGACCTTCGCTCCAGCCGACCACTTCATCGTGCTTGGCCGTGCACGGCTGCAAGCACGGCTGGTCCCGTTTGATGTGGATTGTCGATGTGGCCGAATTCGTGCGGGCGCACGCCGACGCCGACTGGCCGCGCATTCTCGAGCACGCGCGATCGGTCGGGGCCTCCCGCATGGTGGCCGTGGCCCTCGCGCTGGCCAGAGACGTGCTCGAGGCGCCCCTTCCGCATCCGACGCTGAACACTGCCGCCGACGATCCGCTAACCCAGCGGCTTGCCACCGGCATGGCCGCCCATCTCTTCACGGAGGTTCCCTTCACGCGCTTCGAGATGATGCAGATGTACCTCGACATGAAGGACAACTGGATCGATCGCGTCAGGTTCTACCTGCATTGCACTGGGGTCGATCTGGATCCGGATCTCGACGGGTCGGCGCCCGGGTCATTCCGGGTTGCGTATTACGCCCTGGTGCGGCTGCGGAAGCTCGTCAAGCTCGGCCTTCCCGTGCAGGCCAGGGAGACGATCCTGCAGTGGCTGAAGCAGGTCTGACTCTGCCGGCGCGACGCGCGCGTTCATCTGAATCAACCCGTAGAACCGCTCGCCGTCCTTGACGCGCACATGCGTCTGCGGGCCGGCGCCGACGTACCTGCGTTCGCGTCTGGCTTCGGACCTGGCTCTCGATGAGATACACGCCGGGCTGTACGTTCATCTGGAGCTCGGCTTCGATGGCGAATGGGCCTCCGGCCGGCAGCAGCGTCGCGAAGCGTTCCTTGCCGATCGCAAACAGGATCTGGCCGCTCTCCAACGACCGGATGCGCAGGATGACCTCCTCCGAGCCGGTTTGGTAGTCCTCGGGGACGACGCCGCGCAGGACGACGACCGCTCGGTGCCCGGTGATCACGACCTCTGGGCTGGTTCTCACCAACGATTCAAGCCGCAGGGCGCAGCCTGAGGCGCCGTCTTCGGTGAAAGCCTGCTGCTGCACGTAGGTCTCGATGCAATCGCCGGGCGATCCCGCTTTCACGATCTCGCCGCGGTCGAGCAGAATCGCCTTCGTGCAGAGAGCCGCCAGGCGTTCGAGCTGGTGCGACACGATGATGACCGGCATCCCCCGACGGGCCAGCTGTTCGATCCTGTCCATGGCGCGCTTCTGGAACGCCAGGTCGCCGACGCTCAGGATCTCGTCGATGAGCAGGACGTCCGGATTCATGTGCGCGGCAATCGCGAAGCCGAGTCGTGCGTGCATGCCGCTCGAATAGTTCTTGACCGGCGCATCGATGAAATCCGGGATGCCCGAGAACTCGACCACTTCGTCGAACTTCCGCGCGATTTCGGCACGCTTCATCCCCATCAGCGCGCCCTGCAGAAACACGTTCTCGCGACCCGACAGATCCTCGTGAAAGCCGGCGGTCAGCTCGATCAAGGCGCCGACGCGGCCGCTGATCGCACAGCGCCCACTGGTGGGCTTCAGGATTCTCGTCAGCAGCTTGAGGATCGTCGACTTGCCGGCGCCGTTCGGGCCCATGATGCCGAGCGCCTCGCCGTTCTCGACGGCGAAGGACACGTTTTTGAGCGCCCAGAACTCGTTCTGATTATTCTCGTGACGCGGCGCCGAGGCGAGCGCGCGGGTGACCAGCGCAGGAATCAGATCGCGAAGCGAGTCGTAGGTGTACTGCTTCTGAAACTTCTTCGAGACGTGCTCGAACGAAATGCGAGCGGTCGGCTCAGGCGCGCTCGGCAAAATGTGCCTCGGCTCGATGGAAGCCGATCGCGGCCACGACGAACACGGTCACGGCGATTGCTGTCGACAGGACCAGTGGCGTGACCGCCGGATACTCGCCTCGTAGCAGCACCGCGCGATAGCCCTCGATAATCGGCGTCATCGGATTGAACCGCAGCGCGCGTCCGAGTGTGCCTCCGACCTGGTCGACCGGGTAGACCACCGGCGTGGCAAACATCCACACGGTAATGCCGAGCTCGGTCAAATACTTCACATCTCGGAAGAACAGGTTGCCCATTGCCAGAATGAGGGCGATGCCGGCCGTGAGTATGAGTTGCACGATCAGCAGGGCGGGAACGAGAAGCGCGGTCCACTGCACCGCGATGCGGTAGTAGACCAGAAGTCCCACCAGGACGAGCGCTGCCACGAGGAAGTCCACGAGGCACACGAGAATCGCTGAATAAGGCAGGATTTCACGGGGAAAGTACACCTTCCTGATCAGGCCGGCGCTTCCAGTGACCGAGCTTGCGGCGAACCGAAGTGATGCGGCAAAGAGCGTCCATGGGAGCAGGCCGGTATACGCGAAGATGGCATACGGGTAGCCCGTCTCGATGCGGACGATGCGGGTGAAGACCATGCTGAATAGGAGCATATTGACGACCGGGATGCAGATTGCCCAGCACAATCCCATCACGGTCTGCTTGTAACGCAGACGGAGGTCGCGCCGGGTGATTTCGTACGCGAGCTCGTGAAACTCGATCAACTCTGCGACGATCTCGCGAACCTCATCACGAAGACGTATCAGCCTGTGCCTCATGCCGATCGCCCAGACCGGGACGCCAGCGCTTCGCGCAACGTCTGGTCATCGGGTCGATCGGCGAGCGCGCTCCGCAGGACAGCCTTGGCGGCCTCGGGTTGGGCTCCGGCGTCGAGGAGATCCGCCAGGTTGCAGGCTGCCGCCGGGTGCCCCGGCAGGATCGCGAGCGCGCGTCGAAACGCCGCCTCCGCCCTGCCGGGATCGCCTATATCGGTATAGACGACACCCAGGCTGTTGAATGCGAGCGGGTGCGTCGAATGATGCCGTAGCGCCGTCGTCAGGGCCCACTCGGCCCGGTTGAAGCGGCCGAGGCGGTGAAGGACCATGCCGAGCACGACCCACGCGTCCGCCGATTGCGGGTCGAGACGCAGCGTCCGAACCAGGTCGTGCAGCGCCCGACGCTCGTGACCCATCTCGCACCGCACGACCGCGCGCGCGAGCCAGGCGCGAGGGCTCGACGGATCGATCGCAATCGCGCGCGTGAGATAGCTGAGCGCCTGCTCGTCCTTGCCCATCGTGAAGAGGCTACGACCGACGTTCAGGTGCGCCAGAAAATCATTCGCATTCCGTTCGGCCTGGAACATCTCGCCGGCCAGGCGCTGGCGCTGCTTCGATGCGACGAACGCTTCGCCGCCCTTGAGCAGCTGAAAATGATGGATGGCTATCCCGGTCGAGCGGAGCGTGCATCCTGCCGCCTGCAACGAAGGAAGCGGATTCGTGTGCTGCGACGTCCCCGCTTCGTAGCGGATGTCGGGCCGTTTCCGGATCAGGCGCACGACCTCGAACCGGGAATGGCCGGGACACCCTGACCGTTCCTCCTCGACCGGATAGTCGCCGAGATTGGGATACCACCGGTCGAGCAGATCGAGAGAGCGCGTGTAGTTGTGGACGGTGAAGAAATATGCGTCCGCGCCATCGGCCATCAACTCGCGAAGCTTGGGACGGTCGCGTTCCGCGATCGATTCGTCAGCATCGAGCACCATCACCCACGATCCCCGGGCACGTTCGAGATAGACGTTGCGGCAATCAGCGGTGGCACCCGTCGACGGATGATGGAGGACCGTCGCGCCGCGCGCCCGCGCAATCTCGACCGTGCGATCGGTGGAGCCCGTGTCCACGATGAGACAGTCGTCAATGTGTGGGAGCATGTCATCCAGCAACCCGGGCAGCAGCTGCTCCTCGTTCTTGACGATCATGCACAGGCTGAGCGTTTCGCTCATTTGAAGCCGCGACGAATGGAAGCTTCGGCCACGATGCGCCGGGTGTCCGCCTGCGCCCGTGCATCCGTGCGCGTCATCGAGCGCACGTGGCGCCGCCAGACGTAGTACAGCCCGCCCCGGAGGTAGTGGATCCGCGTGCGCTCGGCCACTCTGAGCCACAGGCTCCAGTCGTCAACCGACGCGACCTGCTCGTCGTATCCACCGCTCTCGATCAGGATGTCGCGCCGGCTCATCGACCCGCCGTGGTTGACCACGTTCTCGAACAGATCCCAGGTCTTGTTGCAATCGGCCCCACAGATCGTCGGCGGCTCCACCAGCTCGTCGTTCGGACCGAGACGCAGGGACAGCAGATCGCCGTAGACCACGCCGACGTCCATGTGCTCGTCAAGGAACGTGCTCAAACAGCGAAGGTTCCCCGGGAGCATGATGTCGTCGGCGTCGCACGGCGTGATGTATCGGCCCCGCGCTTGCGCGATCAGACGGTTGCGCGTCGCTGCCCGGCGCCGATGTTGCGCTGATTGTGGAGGACGCGGACACGCGTGATGCTGCTGATAGCCATCGAGGATCGCGCGCGTGTCATCCGTCGATCCGTCGTCGGCCACCAGGAGCTCGAAGGCCTCGAAGCGCTGCGCGAGCACGCTGTCCACGGCTTCGCGGATGTATGTCGCCGCATTGAACGCCGGCATGATCACGCTGACCGTGAGCGGAGCCGACATACCGGTCAGGGAGTCGCCGTCGCCGGCGCCGTCAACGAAGTTGCGCTGCCAGACCTCAAAGACGAACAAGGTCCACAACCGGTAGCCGTGCAGTCCGCGCAGGCGATCGTGCTCGTCGAGCATCGACGCGACACGTGGGAAGTTGAACAGGCCGCGCGCTCTCGTCCTGGGCGCCAGTAGGGTGTCGTAGACCATGTCCCGAAACGTCCCCTTCATCCACAGCCAGACATCCATGGGAATGCTGAAGCCCTTCTTCGGCCGCGCGATGATCTCGTCGGGCAGCCGGCCACGGGCAAGGTGTTTCAGCGCGTACTTTCGAATCCCATCACGCAGCTTCAGATTCGAGGGGACGGCCCAGGCCGTCTCGACGAACGGATGGTTGAGAAACGGAACGCGCGCTTCGAGCGAGGCGAGCATGGTCATTCGGTCGGTCTTCATCAGCAGATCCGACGGCAGATATTCGTGCAGGTCTACGCACAGGCGTCGCTCGAGCGGACCGGCGCAGCGCGTCAGTTTGTCGCGAAGGCCTGGCGCGTGCGGCCGAGCGCCGTGCGCCAGGGCGGCGCGGAACTCCTCCGACAAGACCTCGTGCAGCGCCTCGCGCGTGAAGACCGACTTGGCGGCCGGCAACAGCAGATCGTCGAACTGCCTGGTCGCTGGCGGAGTCCGTGTGCCAGCCGCTGCCGGCGAAGAGCTCGTCGGACCCTTCACCGGTCAGCACCGCCTTGACCGACGCTCGGGCGTGACGCGACACCACGTAGGTGGGAATGCAGGACGAGTCGGCAAAGGGCTCGTCGAGCGATGACGCGAGACTCAACAGCGTGTCCGCGGCGTCGTCCGCCGTGAGACGGAACTCGTGATGATCGGTGTGGCAATGAGCAGCCACGAGCCGGCTGTAGGGACCTTCGTCGAACTCCCGCTCCGCAAAACTGATCGAGAAGGTCTGGACTGGCGCGCTCTGGGCCCGGCTCGCGTACCAGGTGAGCAGGCTGGAATCCAGGCCGCCACTCAGCAGCACGCCGACGGGGACATCGCTGCGCAGCGTGAGGCCGACCGTCGTCGCCAGCGACGCATCGAGCACCGCGACGACATTTGCGGCATCGATGGACGGCGCGGCCGACGCTGCCGTCAAGTCCCAATAGGATGTTTCGGTCAGCGTTCCGTTGCACCAGGACGCGACGTGGCCAGCTGGAACCTTGCGAACCGCGCGAAAGGCCGTCGCCGGCTCCGGGATTGTCAAGTGCAGGAAGTATTGCTGGAGCGCGACGTAGTCCAGATCGCGGCTGACCGCATCGTTGATCAGGAGTGACTTGAGCTCGGACGCGAACACCAGGTCACCACGGCTATCAACCGCATAGTACACGGGTTTGATGCCGAACCGGTCTCGCGCGAGGAGCAGTGTCTTCAGTCGGACGTCCCACAATCCAAACGCGAACATCCCCACCAGGCGTTGGACGAGTTGCGGCCCGAGTTCCTCGTACAGATGCACAATCACTTCCGTATCGCCGGCGGTCCGGAAGACATGTCCGCGTTCCTGCAGCTCCGCCCGCAGTTCGATGTAGTTGTAGATTTCGCTATTCGAGACGAGCCACACGCTCTTGTCTTCGTTGGCGAGCGGTTGACCACCGCTGGCCAGGTCGATCAGGCTGAGCCGGCGGTGTCCGAGGCCACAACGGTCGCCGAAATAGAATCCGTCGCCATCGGGTCCTCGATGGCTGAGCGCCGCGGTCATTCGCCTGACGAGTTCCTGTTCGACCGGCTCACCCGACCGCGTCGCGTGGCCCGCAATCCCGCACATGTCCGTCCGGCATTGTCGCACTTCCACTCGTTCCGAGCAGCCCTGTCGGATAATCAGTGGGTGACGGCATTACCGTTGGCTGCCTCATCGGGAGCTTCGCCAAGCTTCAATCAACCGGAAGGTGGTTGGAGAAACTCGAATGGCGGCTGGCGCGTGTATTGCCGTCGCGGCGTGCGTCTGGGTATGTTTTTGATCGATCTTTCCACGCAGCGTGGCGCGGGAGCCACCGCGTGGCTGGGGTTTGTGACCGTCGCCATTGGGTCTTGATCAAGATGACGGCGTCTACGTTCGTCCAGATGCGCCGCAGCGGCGTCGTGACCGCTTGCGAATGCCTGGCGATCGGTGTCGTGCTCAGGGCCAGTATCCAGACCGAACACGCCGATCTCGGCATCGACCCCGATCCTGCAGGATGCGTCGACCCTTGGCGACTACTCCGGTGTAATCTGACCCGCGATGTCGCATCTTGAACTCGTCGCGCTGGTGGTCCGGGACTACGACGCCGGCATCCGTTTCTTCGTTGACGTCCTGCAGTTCAACCTGGTGGAAGACACACCGTCGCTCACCAATGATGGTCGCGCGAAGCGCTGGGTCGTGGTTCGTCCCGATGGAGGCCAGACAGGCATTCTGCTCGCGCGTGCCGACGGCGACCGACAAACAGTCACGGTGGGCCAGCAGTTCGGCGGTCGCGTCGGCTTGTTCTTACGTGTCGACGATTTCGATGGCGCCTACCAGCGTATGGTCGCCGCTGGTGTGCAATTCGTCTCGCCGCCTCGCGATGAGCCATACGGCCGCCTGGCAGTGTTTTTGGATCTGGAGGGGAACCGCTGGGACCTCTTGGGACCAGACCGGCGATAGGCGCCGGTCCGAGATGTCCGGGCATTCTCCACGGTCGATCCTGCCTACGCGACCAGCGAGGCGCATGCCATTCAGAAGGTGGGGGGAGGCGGCCCGCGTCGCGCTCGACGTCTACAAGTACTGACAGCGGTCTCTCTGACCCGCCGCACGCGAGTCAGACTCCAGGTCGTCGCGCGAGTTACGGCACCTCAGTCGCGAAGCAACACACTCAGGAGAGAGTTGTTTATCTTCAGGGCGCCGTTGTAATCGATGAAGCCAAGCTTTCGGAACTTGTTCATGAAGAAGTTTACCCGCGATCGGGTCGTCCCTACCATCTCGGCCAGCAGTTCCTGTGAGACCTTCGGGAGCGCGCGGTGAGAGAGTTGCGGTTCACCGTATCGTGCCAGCAGCAAGAGCGTGCGCGCCAGGCGTTTCTCTGTGGAGTTGAAGAGTTGGTCGACGAGATCTTCTTCGATGCGGATGTTCCGTGTCAGCATGTGGCTCAGGAATCGCTCGCCGAAATCGGGCCGGGCGCGCAACTGATGCACCATCTCTGGCTTCTCAACAGTCAAGACGGTGGAGGCACCCATCGCCGTCGCCGTCGCCATCCGTTGCGTCTGCCCTGCCAAACAGCCCTCACCAAAGAAGTGACCGGGATCCAACACCGCGACGATGGCTTCTTTGCCGGCGTGAGAAAGGACTGATAGCCGCACAGCGCCCTTCTCGACGTACATGATGCTGGGTGCCGGATCGCCTTGCCCGAAAATGATCGTTCCGGGGGCGTATTCGGTGCGCTGTGCCTGAACACCGGTCCAGTCGACGACCGGCATCACATCGCGCGGCTGTGCGCGTTTGGACTTGCTCATTGGACGTCGCGTCGCGGGCGGAATGGAAGCCATTCTAGATTGACCGCCAGTTCCTTCCGATCGTTTCGGCCCAGCCCCGATGCCCACTTGGTCATCATGATACGAAGCGATGACCGGTGACGCAAGCTTCATCACCCCACTTGTGCGACATCCTGGTTGACGCTCGGGGCCGACAGCGAGACCGCCGCCCGCGGCAGGTCGATGTCGCAGAGCCATTCGGTCACCGTCTGGACGCCTACGCGCATTGGGTTTGCACTAATCGCACCGCACCGCATCGCGAAACGTGGCCAGGCCCGGCCGGTGTGCAAAACGACACAGACTAGCGAACGATGTTCGGTCACGATTACATGAAGTCGGCTCGTATCGGGTCGGTCGCTCTCGAGTTGGATGTGTTTCTCATTCGACACAACGTCAGAAGGATCATTCATGTTTCGCACGTTCAGTCTTGCCCTCTGTTTCATGCTGACGGCGGTGAGCGTCATCGCCCAGAACAAGGAACAGAGCCGCCTCGAGAACGCCGGCCTTGTCATGGAGGAGATCCTCAATCTTCCAGACTCCATTCCCCAGGATCTGTTGAACAAGGCCGAATGTGTCATCGTCGTTCCATCGATGACGAAAGTGGCCATGGGCATCGGTGGCAGCTACGGCCGTGGCGCGATGGTCTGTCGCTCCGGCGCGAGCTTTGACGGAGCGTGGGGTTCACCTGCGATGTATGCGCTCGAAGGCGGCAGCTTCGGTCTGCAATTGGGTGCACAGTCCACCGACCTCGTGCTCCTGGTCATGAACACTCGCGGCGTGGAGGCGCTCCTCAGCACCAAGGTGCAGCTCGGCGCAAACATGTCGGCGGCTGCCGGACCCAAGGGACGTGACGCGGGCGCCTCCACCGATGCGTCGCTGCGGGCCGAGATGCTCAGTTATTCCCGCTCGCGCGGTCTGTTCGCGGGGGTGTCGCTCGAAGGCACGTCGCTGCGTCCGGACGACGACGCCAGTGCGGAGATCTACGGACATAAGGTCACGGCGCGAGAGATCGTGCGAGGAACGAGCAACGCCGTTCCCGAGTCCGGTCGTCGTCTTGTCGACGTGCTCCAGAAGAAAGCCGCCCGCAACGCGTCGACTGCGGCGCGATAGCGGCTCCGTCGATCTCAGTCGGAGTGCCGGATGGCATTCGCTGCCGCGACGGCGCTGCGCGCCTGCGGCGATCGCTTGACTCATCGCGCGCGCAGCTTACGCTCCGATGGTCGTCTGCGACAGCTGTCCTCAAGTCGCCTCGCTGAGTGCGACCAGGTCCCTTTCGGCGAATGATTCAGGGGCGGGCTGAGTCCCCTGGCGCATCGCGTACGCGCGAGTGAACTCGGCCCCGAGCAACAGGATTTGGCAGGAGTAGTAGACCCACAACAAGAGAATCATCACCGATCCGGTGGCGCCGTAGCTGGAGGCCACGCTGCTCTGACCGAGATAGAGTCCGATCAACTGTTGACCGATCGTGAAGAGCACGGCGGTCACAAATGCGCCCGTCGTCACATCGCGCCAGCGCAGATGCACGTCGGGCAGGACGCGATATAGAAGGGCGAACAGCGCCGTGGTCACGATGAGCGACACCAGCACAGTGACCCCGCTCCACACCAGCGGGATGCTCGGGGCGCGCGCAGAGAGCCATCCGCTTAGCGCAGCAAGAGCGGCCGTCACCGCGAGTGAGACCATCAGCAGAAAACCGATGGCCACCACCAGGCCGAACGAGCGTAGACGATCGAGCACGAATGCCTTGAGATTCATACCCGGGTTCGGCTTCACGCGCCAGATCGTATTCAGCGCCGCCTGGAGTTCGAGGAATGCTCCGGTGGCAGCGACGACGAAGGCGATGCTGCCGACAACGGTGGCGATTATCCCACCTCGTCGTTGACTCGCTCCCTCAAGAAGACTCTGCACCGCCCGCGCGCCTTCGCGTCCCACGAGCTGATCGAGCTGGCCGACAATTTCCCCGCGGACGGCATCGGCGCCGAAGACCATTCCAGCGATCGCGGTAGCGACGAGCAGCACTGGCGCGATCGCAAACAGCGTGTAGTAGGCAAGGGACGCGCCGAGGCGCGGTGCATCGTCATCCCACCAGGCCCTGAGTGCGGTCCCGAATATTGGCAGGATCACCGGTGCGCGCATGACATCAAACCTCCGGGTCCTGCGGACCTCTGTCCCTCTCGAGTGGCCGCTAGTGTGCGCCACTTGGCCGAACCCACGCTGTTCAAGTGTGAACAGACCCAGATGGGCTTGGGCAATACAGTACAGGCGTGGGACTCCATGGATGACACGTCACACACCTTGAAACCGTGGGTGATATTCGCCGGTTGTGTACTGGTCATTGTCGTCCTCTATTGGGCGCAGGCCGTCCTCGTGCCGATCGCACTCGCCGTGCTGCTCACGTTCGTCCTGACGCCTCCTGTCAGCTGGCTTGAGCGTTGGCTCGGCCGCGTCCCGGCTGTCCTCGCCGCGGTCACGCTCGTGTTCATCGTTCTCGGCCTCGCCGGTTGGGGTCTCGCGCGACAGATGGATCATCTGGCCGACGACCTCCCCACCTATCGCGTCAATATCCTGGCGAAGATCGCGGATGTCCGCGGCGCAGGGAAGGGAGGATCGGTCGGGAAGCTTCAAGAGACGATCGAAGGGATCAAGACTGATCTGGGACAATCGAGCGCGCCGACCGGAACGTCCTCGCGGCCCATCGTGGTCACCTCGGAGCTGGTGAAGGGGTTCCCGGGCTTCTCGTGGTTTGGTCCGATCGTCGCCCCCGTGGCGACCGCCGGACTCGTGCTGGCGATGGTGATCTTCATGCTGCTCGAACGCCGGGATCTGCGCGATCGATTGATTGGGCTGTTCGGCCTCGGTCACTTGACCGTCACGACGAAGGCGTTCGATGAGGCCGGTACGCGGGTCAGTCGCCAGTTGCTGATGCAATCCTTGGTCAATCTGGTCTATGGCATCGCCGCCGGAATCGGACTCTACGTCCTCGGCGTCCCGTACCCGATGGTCTGGGCTGCGCTCGGTGCGGCACTCCGGTTCATCCCGTACATCGGACCGGTGATTGGCGCCGGTGCGCCGATCGTCGTCAGCCTTGCCGCCCTCCCGGGCTGGGCCGGTCCGCTCTGGGTGGTGGCCCTGTTCGTCGCGCTGGAGCTGTTCACGAATCTCGTGCTCGAAACCGTCCTGTATGCGGGTGCGGCGGGAGTGTCCCAGGTGGCGCTGCTCGTGTCCTTGGCCTTTTGGACGTGGTTGTGGGGACCGCTCGGCCTGCTCATGGCGACACCGCTGACGGTGTGCCTCGTCGTGCTTGGCAAGCATGTACCAGGTCTCGAGTTCGTCGGGATGCTGATGGCCGACACGCCCGCACTCGCCCCCGAGTTTGGCTACTATCAGCGCTTGCTGGCACGCGATCAAAGCGAGGCGGCCGAGCTCATTGAGCAGCATCTCAAGACCGAAGCCCCCCTCTCGGTCTACGACGCCTTGCTGTTGCCGGCGCTCAACTATGCGGAGCGCGACCGCCTCGAGCAGCGGCTATCGCTGGACGAAGAAACCGCGGTCATCGATGCAACGCGAGAACTCCTGTCCGACGCCGCGGAGTCGATCCGGCGCCTCCAGCCGGAGCCATCATCGCCTGATGATCCGGCACTTCCCGGAGCACGGAAACCGCTTCGCGTGCTGGGCTTGGCGATCAACGGGATTGCTGACGAGCTTGCGCTCCAGATGCTCGGCCATCTGCTGGACGATCTGCCAATCGTCGTGGAGATCACCAAGGGGCGCATGCTCGCCTCAGAAGTCGTGTCGCTGGTGCAAACGCAAGGCGTCTCAGTTGTTTGCCTCGCTGATCTACCGCCCAGCCCTCCGTCCAAGACGCGCTATCTCGTGAAGAGGCTTCACGCTGCGTTGCCGGAGGTTCGAATCCTGGTCGGGCGCTGGGGACCGCCCGCGCTTGCGGACGACAGCACGCAGTTGCTACGGGACGCGGGCGCGACCCTCGTGGCCTCGACGCTTGCAGAAACGCGGGCGTACCTAGGCGGACTTGTGGAGATTCCGCGTATCCCACTTCCGGGAGCAAGCAGCGAGGCTGCCTAACCACGTCGCGGCGTCGACGCCGCCGCGTCGGCGCTTCATGACAAGGCTGCCGACCTGCTCGGTGGCGGAGTAAGTCATCGCCTTCCTCACCTGACAGTCATCAGGTGGTCTCTGACCACGTGGAAGAGCTCGAACCACTCGACGATTTCTTGGTGAATGGGGAGACGGCTTGATGAACTGTTTCAGTTTAGCGTTGGTCGGATGGAGCATGTGCCTGGCGACGGCAGCCGACATCGGCCCTGAACATCTGGTTCGTGAACTCAAGGCGGATGCGGCGCAGGAGGGTGTGGTCGACCCGCCAATTTCCGGCACTCAGCGGCTCAAGTGGTTCACAGACGCGACGGTCGGCCCCGAGAGTCTCGTGGCGGGCGTCTTCAGTGCGGGCTGGGGAACGGCACGGACGATCCCGCCGGAATACGATGCACACTGGGAGGGCTTTGCCAAACGATACGGCATGCGGCTCACCGGCGTCTCGGTTGGCAACGCGATCGAGGGCGGCCTGGGAGCGGTATGGGGCGAGATCCCCGGTATGTTCGGTCCGGGTCCGGAGGTCTCTGGGGCCGTGTCGGCCATTCGCTCAAACTAACGGTCACAGCACGGCGCCGCGATGGACGCTATGCGCCTAGTTATGCGCGTTACACGGGCATCGTGGGCAACAACTTTCTCTCGAATACCTGGCGTGTACCCAGCGCGAGCGATACCGGTGACGCGCTGACGCGATCGGCGTTTGGGGTTAGCGGCAAATTCGTCGGCAATCTCCTGGCGGAATTCTGGCCCGACGTGCGCCGGCGGATCGTCGCAGGCGATGAAAAGGAGTCCGGCGCACGCTGAGCACGACTCCCTCGCGCCGTCGACCTGCCAATTCAGTTCATAACCCTCTCGAGGCGGCTGGCCTTTCAGCCGAGCGTGATGCCGCGTTGTTTTTCTCGAACGACCCACGCCACGGCGAGTTGACTGTCCGCGCCAAGGGTACATAGAACCCTGAGCATGTGTTGACTTCCCTCGGCCAGGCTTTCTGCACGGCCAGTCCGTCCGTGAGATGAGATCTTCGCGAGACGCGAGGTACTAGGCGAGGGACACGCGGAGGACCGGTTTACTTTTCGCGATAGCTTATTGCCAGCCCGTGCGGCCCGCGAGGCTGGCGATGACAGACGTCAGATCGTGCGGATCGACGGGCTTGGGCACGTGGACTTGAAACCCCGCCAACAGCGCCAAGCGTGCGTCATCCTTCTGGACGAACGCGGTGAGCGCGACGGCGGGCAGATCCCTCGCGTCATGCCCGTCAGCGCGGACCTGCCGGATCAGGTCGAAGCCGTCCTGCTCCGGCATCCCCAGGTCGCTGACCAGCACGTCTGGGCGCGCCGCGGCAAGCACCTCGATTGCTTCGCGCGACGCTGCTCGCCGCGGTGACGATGGCGCCGGCCTGTTCCAGCACCATGACCAGCACTCGCCGGGCGTCGGCTTCGTCGTCGACGACGAGCACGCGCAGACCGTCGAGACGGACCAGCGGGGCACGGGCGGCGATGGCGGCCGTATCCGTCGGACCCCCTCTCGCCAGCGCTGGCTGGCCATCTCGCCTCCCTGCCTCGCCTTCTGCGATCCGCACCGCGCGGATGGGCAGGCGGACGGTGAACGTCGAACCTTTGCCCTTCGCCCTCGCTGTGGGCTTCGACCGTCCCGCCATGCGCTTCGACGATGTACTTGACGATGGACAGCCCGAGCCCGAGCCCGCCGAATGTTCGTCGCGTGCTGCTGTCGGCCTGGCGGAAGCGGTCGAAGACGTGCGGCAACAGCTCGGCACTGATGCCCTGTCCGTTGTCGCTGACCTGAATCTGAATATCTGGACTGCTCGCGGCTCAGCGTGACGTCGACTCGTCCGCCCTTGGGCGTGAACTTCACGGCGTTCGAGACCAGGTTCCACACGACCTGCTGGATGCGCACGGCGTCGCACGAAGGCGCGGCTGGCCGACGGATCGAGCTGCACGTCCAGCGTGATGCCGCGCGCCTCCGCCGCTGGGCGCACCGCGTTCACGCCGGCGTTGATGACGTCGGTCAATTCGCAGGGAGCGATGTTCACGCGCAGCTTGCCGGACACGATGCGCGACACGTCCAGCACGTCATCGATGAGTTGCACCTGGGCCTTGGTGTTGCGCTCGATGACGTCGAGTCCCTCCTGTAGATGCTTCTTCTCGACGTCTTCGTGACGCAAGATGCTGAGCCACCCGACGATGGCGTTGAGCGGCGTGCGCATCTCGTGGCTGAGCGTGGCCAGGAACACGTCCTTGGCGCGGTTGGCGGCTTCGGCGTCCTTCCGCGAGGCCTGTTCGTTCGCCAGCAGCGCTCTCGCGGTCGCGCTCGACCTGCTCCACATAACTGCGAACGGCGTGGGTCAGCGATTGGTCAATCGACTCGTTGAACCGGGTCAGGTCATCCACGTCGCGCAGGTCGGGGGCCGGATCGCTTTCGCGCCACAGCCGGAGCACGCTGGCCCGCAGGGCGCGGTATTCCGCGATCACGGCCCAGAGATCGAACCCCGATGCCACCCGTCCGCTTCCGTGGGATGACGATGCCCGCGCCAAGCTCACCACCCGCGTTCCGCGTGTGGCCTGCGCCTTTCGACTTGTCGGCCTGCTGGGCGCTGGTCTGATCGGACTGCATGTCCAGACGCCGTGGCGCGGAGGATGTCTTCGGCATCGTCGCGCACCTCGGCCGGCTCGGCCGTCGCGCCACTGGGCCAGATGCTGCGCGCGAACGACTTCCCACTCCGCGAGAATGGGTTCGACGTTCGCCAGAATGAAATCGGCCAGCCGCATAAGCCATTGACTATATCAGCACGATCACCACGGTTCTACCGCGGCCGAGCCGGTTCGACCGCATCACGAGTGACTTGAGGGATGCGCCGGAGACGTTGTCCGCGAAACCCCGAATGCGGAAGCGCGCAGTTGTGTTCGTGACGTAGAACGTCACGAGTCGACGGATGGTGGTGACGTTGTCGAGCGAGTGGAGGAAGAACGGCCAGCATGCGGCGTAGCTGACGTGGAGACACGGTTGAAGAAATGTCGCTGCCGACAGCACATCCAGTCTAGCGGCATGCACCTTGCTTATCCTAAGGCGAGCGATGTGGGCAGCCAGCAAGAATACGGCCGCGACCCGCAGAACGCTCGCGCCAAAGCAGGCTGACAGATCGGATGACCTAAGCGCGAGCGTGCGTTTAGAAGGTCCCTCCCGTAGCAAACTAGCTCAGCGATGCACACGGGGGAGTAACTGTGACCAGGTCGGCGACACTCTCGGAACGGGTGTTCGTAAGACAGCGAGGCGTACGAGCGAAAAGATGACGGTGTCGTTGCGTAAGACCAATAGGTAACCGTTTCTCCCTAGGGGCCGGTACCTGGCATCGGCCAGCCCCACAGCCGCTCGCGGCAAACCCATCAACAACATGGGATTTCCTTGGAGGTACCCGACGTGTCTGCTCTTGCGTTGTCTTTGGAGATCGCACACAGCTCTGACGTACTCGCCTCAGTCACGACGAGGCGTCCAGGCGTGACCGTGATTGTGCCTGCTTTCAACGAGGCGGCATCGATCGGGGACACGATTCAAAGCCTGCTCGACCAGACTGTGCCGGCTGCCGACATTATCGTGATCGACGATGGCTCGACCGATGGAACGGGCGACATCTCGCGGGATCACGGCGTGACGGTCTTGCGGCCGGCGGAGAATACGGGATCGAAAGCTGGCGCGCAAAACCTCGCCCTCGCCCACGTGACCACTGAGTACACGATGGCCATCGACGCCGACACCATCGTCGCGCCTGATGCCATCGAGCGATTCCTTGCGGTGATGGAGGACCCATCGATCGCGGCGGCATGCGGGTTTGTTGTGCCGCGACACGTACGTACAGTCTGGGAACGCGGACGTTACATCGAATACTTGCTGGCATTCAGCTTTTACAAACCGATTCAGGATCACTACGGTAAACCCCTGATCGCGTCCGGGTGTTTTTCTATTTACCGCACCGGAGTCTTACAGGCCCACGGAGGTTGGCAGACGCGCACCATGGCCGAGGATATGGACTTGACATGGTCCATGTACGACGCAAGCCAGTGCGTGCGCTTTGTCCCCGAAGCGGTCTGCTATCCAATCGAGCCCCACAGTTTCTCGTTCATGCGCAAGCAACTGCGCCGCTGGTCGCACGGCTTCATGCAGAACGTCGCGCTGCACTGGTCGCGGGTGCTCCCAATCGGGTTCCTGCGTTCGGTAATTGGTGTCGCGTTGTGGGAATCTACTGTCGCGTCGGTCATCTACTTGGGCGTGGTGCCCTTGACGGCGCTTTGGCTGAACAATCCGTGGCTCTTGCTGGTGTATGTGCTCGACGCACCAGCCTTGATGGTTCCCGTGCTGAGCCAAGCGGCCGCACGCAAGGAATTCTGGCGCGCGTTCTTCAGCATTCCTGCATTCTTCGTGCTGCGGGTCGTGAATTGCGTGTTCGTGCTCGAGGCGATCTGGTCCGAGGTGATTGTCAAACGACCACTACTGGTATACGAGAAGGGACATTGAGTCGATGTTTGCAGGCTTACCCGGAATTGGTGTCGGCACACTGTTCTACGTGCTGATTGGCCTATGGATGCCAGTGTATGAACTGGTCAGAGTAGCGCGCGGGACCAGCAGCGTCGCGCGTTGGCGACTAATTGTGCGTCAGTTGTGTTTTTCCCTGAGCATCGTGACGAGCATCGTGTGTGCCGAGCGTGTCGTGATGTGGATCCTTGGCGAGGCCGCTCCTGATGCGATGAATCCCGCCAGCGTCGTCAATCGCACGCTCAGCACAAATGCTCCCGAGTCAGTCCTCGCGGCTCCAGTCATTGCCTCCATTTTCCTGCTCGTCGCGGTGCTCCTCACGGTTGAAGCGCTTCGCCTGATCAGCGCCGCGCGGCACACACGCTGGCTCAGGCGCGTGGAACCGGGTCGTGGCCTTCGTAATCAAGCACTGAGGTCCAGCCCGCAGTAGTCCGTGTCGTCGTTGGCATTCCACTCATTACTCTCGTTGTCGGTCTTGGACATCGAGCCGCGATGAGTTCGTATTTGGTTGTGTCGGCGAACCTTGTTCGATCGGGCAGCTCGCCGTAGCTCTGGTCTAGAACGATCGCCCTATTCTGTGCAGCCGGCTGCGAGGTTGAGAACAATGCTGGCGATGTGACTCATGTATCGAGGCCCGTGTTTGGCGAAGGCCAACGACCGCGTCCGCAGCCGATCTCTCACGACCGGGCCGGCGGCTCGTGATCCCAACGCATCACGACGTCCGCCAGGCGGACGTGAACCAGCGACGGCTCGGCGCCGTCTCGCCCTCGCTCAGGAGCGCGATGTCAGCGACTTTGCTTCCTTTTTGCTTCTGGAACAGCTCGGGCCGCGCACGCTGCAGTCGCTCGCGCTGGTGGCAGAGGTCGTCCACGGTGCTTCGGCCCGGTTCACCGATCCCGCACGCTTCGCATTCGCGCACGACGGGAAGGATGGACATCCTTTCCCGGTGCCGCTGGAGGTGTACGACGAATCGCTCGCCGTTCTCAGGCGAGCGCTCGACGCGGCAAAGCTCGGCCACACCGAGAAGCTGGATGCGTTTGCACGACTTGATACGTTCGCGAGACTGGTCGAGGAGCGGCTGTCGCCGGACGCAGACGTCGACGTCGCGGCCGCGCACGAAAGGACCGTGTCGCGATCGCTCGGCGGACGAACAGTGTTTGACGACAGGAAGCCGCGTGGCCATCGCCGCCAAGCCGGTCCTTCACAACTCGAACTCGAACTCGAACTATTACCGCACTGACGATGGGCAGCCCATCAGTAAACCGATGCCATTTGGTGCCCCGGTGATCGCGGCCGCAGCAGGTGCGATGTGCGCCAATCTCGCAGACGGGTCGTTGCAGCATTCACGGCCACTGCTGAAAGCAGCCCTGAACGCCAGAAAACGTCAAAGCACGCTTCTTGCAGATGCACCGCTCGAATGGCTGCCGTCGCGTCCCTGCCGGAACTGCCTCGCGTGGTGGCGCATGCCGCCGCCGAACAGCCCACAGCGCAGGAGGCGGCCGAACTCGCCGACCTGCGCTACGTCTCGGATGACGAGGCGGGAATCACGCGGGCAATCAAGTCCAGACGAACCCTCTACCGCGATCCGAAGGGCCGGGTCGTGCGCGACGCCGCGACGCTCGCGCGCATCCGGTCGCTGGTGATCCCGCCGGCCTGGACTCGGGTGTGGATCTGCCCGCGCGCTGACGGCCACATACAGGCCACCGGCCGCGACCAGCGCGGCCGGAAGCAGTACCGCTACCACACGCGGTGGGCCCAGGTCCGTGACGCGGCCAAGTACGGCCGGCTCCTCACCTTCGGGCGTGCCTTGCCAGTCCTTCGCCGTCGCGTGATGCGCGACCTGCAGGCCCCGCCGCTGTCGCGGGCGCGGGTGCTGGCCACCGTCGTCCGGTTGCTCGAGACCACGCTGATCAGGGTCGGCAACGAGGAATACGCCCGCACCAACCACTCGTTCGGGCTCACCACGCTGCGCGATCGCCACGTCGTCGTCACGGCAGACACGCTGCGGTTCCGTTTTCGCGCCAAGAGTGGTGTGTGGCAGGAGATCGCCCTGGAGGACGGTCGCCTCGCCCGCACCGTCAAGCGGTGCCAGGACCTGCCCGGTCAGGTGCTGTTCCAGTACCTCGACGCGGACGGCACGCGTCAGCGGGTCACGTCCGAGGACGTCAATGCGTACCTGCGCGACGTCACTGGCGCCGAGTTCACGGCCAAGGACTTCCGCACCTGGGCCGGCACGGTGCTGGCCGCCACGGCCTTGCAGGAACTGGATGTCGTCGACACGGCTACGGCGCGCAAGAGGAACGTCACGCGCGCGATCGAGAGCGTTGCGAAGCAACTCGGTAACACCAAAGCCGTGTGCCGTCGCTGCTACGTCCATCCCGCCGTCGTGGAGCACTACCTCAATGGCGCGACCCTGGACGTCCTGCGCGAGAAGGCGGCATCGATGCTCGTGCATGGAGGTCGACAACTGTCGCGAGAAGAGACGGCGGTGCTTGCCCTGCTGCACCGCCGCATGGTCTCCAGGCCGTCTGCTCGACGGTCGGTGACGCGCCCCCGAACGCGGCGACAGCCGGCGCCCCGATCGCGCACCGCCTGACGCTCGCATGTGCACCTGCCTGGCGCGGACGTCCCACACGACTCGCGACCGCTCAGTGTTCGTCCTTGATCGCGGCTACTTCGAGGGCACTCCCATTCCACATTTCAGCTTTTTGCGCAGTTGGACAAACACTGTAATCAGGTCGGAAAGTACCCGCGTCCGCAGAATTCTCCTTGATCGTCAGGCACCGTTGAGTGTCAAACGGGAGCGGCAAACACACTGCGCGATTCGGCATCGGCTCCGTACCCAGGTGTGCGAGTCGATAGCTTCGCGAGTCGCTAATCTTGAATTGCCCAGAGCCTCGGAACGGGCGCCCACCCTCGACGAACATCTCGTGTGTCTACGCCAGTTCCGGAGCGCCTGAACCTGTCGCAGCCATTTTGGATGAGGTTCCAACTGGAGAACGCTAGGTCACCAGACTCTGCCGTTTTCATAGAAGTTATTTGAGGTCGCTCTGCGGCGCAGGCCGCGTCCTCGCCTCGTGAAACCGAATTGATCTCGTTCTGTGCCGGTTCAGTCCTCAGAAGGTAGTTCTCGTCGGACGGCTAGGCTGTGGCACCATCATGGCGCGACCGCGGGACATCGCGAGGTGGTGTCGGGTGTCAGGATCTACACGACGTTCCCCTTCTGACGGCAGCACGCTGCAGGCCGGCGCGCGCGTCGCGGCCCTCACGATCGCGCTGGCATGCGCGACCGGCTGCGCCACGATCGCGAACTACGACGACCCGGCCGGGCCGATCATCAGGGGACCGCGTGATCCCGGCGGCGCGACCGGCCCCGGATGATCTGCGGGTCGTGACCTTCAATCTCAAATTCAGTGAGCACATCGACCGCGCGTCGGACCTGTTGTCGCGCCCGGGTCCGCTGAGCGGCGCTGATCTTCTCATCCTGCAGGAGATGGATCCGGCGTCCACTGAGACGCTGGCGCGCACGCTCGGCCTGAACTACGTCTATGTGCCGTCCACGCTGCATCGTTCGACGCGAAAGGACTTCGGCGTGGCCATCCTGTCGCCCTGGGTGCTCGAGGACACGCGGAAGATCCTGCTTCCGCATCATCACCGCTTTCGGAAGATGCGGCGCTCCGCCGTCGTCGCGACCGTGCGCACGCAAGCGGGCGCCGTGCGTGCGTACGCCGTCCATTTCGAGAGCCCATTCGGGGCCGGGGGTGGCGTCAGGCGAGACCAGGCGCGCGCCATTGCCGACGATGCCGCGGACACGGCGGATCCGGTGGTGGTCGCAGGTGATTTCAACGGCACCGCCGGCGCACGAGAATTGAGAGCCGCCGGCTTTACATGGTTGACCGAGGACGTGCACAACACGCTCGGGCCCATGGATCTCGACCACATCCTCGTGCGCGGGCTCTGCCCGGCCGGATCACCGGCCGCGGCCAAGGCGCCCGACCTGACCAACGCCAGCGATCACGCGCCTGTCTGGACTGTCGTGCGCCCGTGCACGGCCGCTGCCACGTATTTGGGGGATCGCGTGCCGCGCGTGAGCCGATAGCAAGCGGGTCCCAGAAGAAGATCACAAAATCGATCCGCCCCTCGGCAATGCCTGCGCCAACCTGTTGGTCGCCCCCAAGGGGTCCGCTCAGAAACTGCGTCACCGGCAACGACAGCTCGGCCGTGAGCAACGGCCGGTCGTTCCGGTCGCGTACAACTCATGCTGGGCCAGCGTGTGGCGGTTGTACCGCGCCCAGTCCAGCAGTCCGGTCTTGCAATTGTCGTGGGCAATCAGGGCAATGCGCTTCCGCACGGGCATGGGGACCGGCTCGAATGGGTAGGCTTCCATGACGTGAGCCTACCCGAACGGTGTGTCGATCGAGTGAACCCCATCCAATCCCGGGGGAATGGCCCGCGAAAGCGTGGGCGTGCTCTTGGCTGGGTGGCGCGCTCCGGTTTCGACGCGCATCTACACGCCAGAGGGATTGTTGACATCGTCCAGGTGAATTCAGGTACCTCAACGAGCACAACCCCGACGTCAAGCGATTGTCCAGATCAGAGGTGGGCTCGCTTGGATTGCCATCGACCACAATCCGGCGCTCGCTGACGCGGGAGGCGCCGGAATTGGATCAGCCACCGAGCCGAGCCAGTTCTTTCTGGATCTGAAGTATCGATCCCTGCCCCCGGACGTACTCGTCGCCGCCAATCCACCGATCTGTGCGAAGTCGTTCAACATCGACTGATCGATGCTCTGCATCGTGCCGCCTGACGTCAGCAAGAAATTGGGATTCCGCCAACTGCCTGCTTTGGTTCAACTCGTAGGTGAGCAGCAATACGCTCACGAGCATACCGACGTTCGCCAGGACTTGAATCGCTCGTCGGCTTGCGGGCCTCAGGATTCTAGGGCAGTCAGGGGCCTGACGAAAGCGCGCACTCCTCGATTCGTCCCTCGGATCGCGCGCGACCGAATAGAGGGTGTCGTGTCGTCGCCGTAACGACCTCAACCCGGCGACGCTTCACCATCTGTCCTGACTCACATCATCGATGGCGCCGCGCGAGGACGAAGCTGCCCAGCACCACTCCAGCCGCGAACGCGGCCCCGAGCCACGCCACATCGACGAACGGCACGAAGCGCGTGCCCTTGTCGGTGATCTCCAGCGCACCCGCGGGAAAAGCCCGAACGCCTCCGCCCCCGCCGCCGCCTTCGCCCTGCTGGTCTGCGACCGCACCACTCCTGCCTGTTCCGAATCCTCCGCCGAATCCATACGCTATCCTGGCCACCGGCACGACGGTCTTCCCGTTGACGTGAATCGGCTCGCCAAAGACGGACTTCACCGTCGCGGTCGATCCCAGCGTCTCCCCGATCTTCTGAAGCAGGTCTGTGGCCTTCATGTCTGCATCCCTCTTTCACTTCAGAATAGCGCGTCAGCTCTCGAACGGACCAGGCGCAGCCGATGAGGCAAGGGATTAGTCCTGAGTAGTCGCCTAGTGTCGAGGAATCCGGTGGAACCACGTTCATGACCGCCTCACCTTCAACATTCGTTGACCGCAATCCGAACGGAGGGAGGGTGGAACGCGAACATCATTCGCGATCGACGTGCGAAGACCAAGCGTGATTTTGAGGGCAAGACGTGCGGTCCCGCGTGCCGCGGCTTGTGACCGGTTGCGAGCCCTGCCTTGCGCGTCTCGCGCCCGAGCAGGTACGCGAGCATGTTGGCCCTGAGCGGCTGACCGTTCTTCTGACACAGCACGCGTGCGCCCTTCAGGTGCCGATGCCGCTGCAGCGCATTCGCGAGTCGGGTCGTCATCGGGACGTACCGCACGCGATTGCGATGACTTCAAGGCCGGCGTGGTCCGCCTGGTCCTCGACGAGGGCAAGACCGTCGGCGCCGTGTCCCGCGACATGGACCTGACCGAGACCGCGGGACACGCCGCTCTATCCAAGACAGGATCCTGGCTAGGCGAGGCTCGTATTGTGAGGTGCCAGCTAGAGTTACGCCTCTCTCTACGGCAACGGCCTTGACTTCGAGCCCGGGCCGCCGCTGCCGGTGCGCACGTCCGCGGCCGTGGCCTCGTCGACGCCGCGCGGCCAGCGGCGCTTTAACGGGTCCGCGACGTTGACGGTCAGGCGGCCGATGCGGCTGATCTCCATCTCGACCTTGTCGCCGTCCTGCATCGCGCCCAGGCCCTGGTGGTTGGTGCCCATCCAGAGCACGTCGCCCGGCTCGACCGGCGTGATCGCCGTGGCCCAGGCGATCGATTCGGCGATCGAGTGCGCCAGGTCGCTGGTGTTGTAGTTGGGGCGCAGCTCGCCGTTGACCCAGAGCTTGATGTCGAGCTTCTCCGCGTCGCCGACCTCGTCCTTGGGGACGATGGCGGGGCCGATCGGCGCGAAGCCGTTGTAGGACTTGCCGGCCGAGAGCAGCATCTTCGTGATGTCGCGGCGCGCCGCCGGCGCCGCTGGGGGGCATGCGGGCGGAGACGTCAACGCCGGCGGTGTAGCCGAAGACGTAGTCCAGGGCCTGCGCCTGGGGGATGTTGCTGCCGGCGCGGCCGAAGACGACGACCAGCTCGGCCTCGTGGTGGAAGATGTTGGCGTCGATCTCCGGCAGGACGACGGTGCCGCCGGAGCCGAGGATGGCGTCGGTGGACTTGAGGAAGCCCCACATCGGCGCGGGCTCGCGGTGGCCGAACTCGCGGAAGTTGCCGCCCATGGCCAGCAACTTCGCGCGTGGCACCGGCGCCTTGAGCGTCACGGCCGCCAGCGGCTGCGCGGCGCCCTCGGCAGCCAGGCGCGTCAGCTCCGGCTTGAGCTCTTCGTAGCGCGTGATCAGCGCCTTCATGGCGTCGTGCCCGCCGAGGGGCCGCACCAGGGCGCTGACGTCGACGACGCCGCGCTCGGTCAGCAGGCCAGGCCTGCCCTCGTTGAAGATCACCAGCTTGATTCCCCCTCCCCCCTTGCTTTCCTGGGGCACTGCGGCTGTCGGGGTGCCTGCAGTCTCGGAGCCGGTCGGAGGCGCCGGCGAACCGGAACCCATAAGGGCCGCAGTCGCCAGCGATAGAATCGCAAAGGAAACTGTGAGCGACCTTCTTCTTGATGTCATTGCGACTCTCCTTCTTTTGTCTGACGATAGGACGGATCAGGACCCTCTCGCGGGTTGACCATAACGTCCGTTCTCAGCCCCCGGGGGCGGCCTCCCCCTTCGACAGCGCGGATCAACCCGTTGTCGGCAGCGATTCTGACCAGCGTGGCGGACGATTGCAAGAGGCACTGGGACGCGGGCCGGTTCGGCCGCGCGCCGAACCGACACCTCTCCCCGCGCGACGTCTCGATCGTCAGAAAGCGGCGTCGAATTCGGGGATGTCTTGCGATTGATCTTCGACCGGATCACGAGCGGATTATTGGGCCACACCCCCACCACCACCTTGTAGCTCCCGAGTCGACCCTCGGCGTGCAGTGCATCCAACTCGTCGGTTCGCCGCAGCTCGAGCACAGTCGATCCGCCTCTAAGTCTGGAAGCGAGTCCTGTACCGGACTATCGACTTTGGCTACAAGCCGTGGGACTTGATCGGATGTTGGATCCTCTGCGTGACAATCGGCGAGCTCATTTTCCACGGGGATGGTTTGCCAAGGTCGCTTTCGTTCAGATGCTTATCAGCTGGCTTTCTAACGACGATGGCCGTGGCGGGATTGACCAGCCTGCGTTCGGAAGGAATGATTCTCCCCCTGGTCCTGCCTTGCGTTTGGCGCTGGGGCTCGGCGAGCCGACGTCACTGGGCCGTCCTCGTGCCGGCCGGGCGCCACGTCCTTATCGGTGTATCGATAGGCGCGCTGAGCGCTGCCGCTAGCGCCCATGCGATACCGGGTCTGTTGTTCGCCGTGGCTCCCTTGGATCCCGTCACATGGATTGTTGTGCTTGTTCCCGTCGCGCTCATGGTGGGCTCGCATCATGCCTGCTGGCTCGACAAGGCGCCGCGACCGATCCGATGACCTCCTGAGGCGGCAGTAGGCACCTTACTTCCAGCGCTTGGCGAATATTCCTGACCAACCAAGATTGTCGGCCGCGTGAAGTCCTGGCACCGCACGTGACGCCTTCCGCCTGCCAGCTCCACTCGCGCAGGCGCAAGGCTTCGGGTCGGACGGCCCTGACCAGACTGTGGAGGAGTGCCTCGCGGCGACTGAACGCGAACTGACGATCGCGCAGGCTACGCTTGGTGTACGAATCCTTCCCTCTTGACACAAGACCACTAATAGTGGTCATATGACCTCATATGGTGGTCAAGGCGTCCAGTCCGTTCGGGGGGCAGGCGCGGACTCGCACGTTGGTTGCTCTCCGACTCCTCGGCTCGACCTATCCCCGAGAGCTCTCCCGGCTCCTGGATTCGCCCCTGTCAGGAATCCAGCGTGCGCTCGATGGCTTGGAACGCGATGGCTTGGTGGCCGGGCGCGCCGTGGGTCGAACCCGAGTGTATCAACTGAATCCCGCCTATTTTGCCCGGGAAGAACTGCAGCGCTTCCTGGCTCGCCTGAGCGAGCCTGACCGGACACTTCGCGACCGTGTAGAAGGCCTCCGGCGGCGGCCTCGACGGTCGGGCAAGCCCCAGTGAAACTGACCCCGCACTCGAGCCTTCGCGCTGTCGCGGTGGCTGTCGGCGAAGCCCTACGGAAGCACGACATCGATGCCGTGCTCACTGGAGGAGCCTGCGCCACGATCCATAGTGCAGGCGCCTATTTCTCGACCGATCTGGATTTCGTGATTCGGGGCGGCGCTCGGCAGGCGAACCTGGATGCCGCCCTCGGAAGCCTTGGCTTTCGTCGCACTGGTGCCCAATACGTTCATCCCCGGTCTCGTTTCTTTGTCGAATTTCCACGAGGACCGCTGGCCGTCGGCGGCGATCATCATGTCGCAACGGCAGAACTGAAGACTCACACGGGAACTCTCCGTCTCCTCTCGGCAACCGATTCGTGCCGTGACCGGCTGGCCGCGTTTTACTACTGGGACGACCGGCAGAGCTTACGCGCAGCCGTCGCCATTGCGCTTCGACATCGCGTTCGCCGGCAGCGGATCGAGAGTTGGAGCGAAGCGGAAGGACACGGCGAAAAGTATGAGGAGTTCAGGAACGCGCTGCAACGCGCTGGAGCAAAGGGGCGGAAGCTGGCTGCATCGACCCGAGCAGCACCCAAACGCCGGTGAATCACGTGGGTTGTCCGCATTTCTCTTGACCAGGCCTTATTCAACGCGGCGTAGAGGCGAAGAGCTAGGCGAAAGCTGGAGGCGTTGCACCCGGAGAACCCACTATGCCGGACAACTTGTTGAGAACAAAGGATCGATGAGTGGCGGAGAGGGTGGGATTCGTGCCCGCTCGCGATGAGCCGGAGGCGAGTCGCGGCGTGCCTGAAGGCACCGTCGACGGCACGAACGAGCGAAAGCGAGTGAGTGGCGGAGAGGGTGGGATTCGAACCCACGTGCCGGTTACCCGACAAGACGCTTTCGAGGCGCCCCCGTTACGACCACTTCGGTACCTCTCCGTATGTCGATTCGCGTCACGGCCAGACCGCGCACGGCCGAGTCGAAGGCCACGACGCGATGGCAGCCTCCTCAGGCTACAAGCTTCCGGCGGACGCCCGCAACCTACGGCGCGCCGACCCGCCGGTCCCGGAAGAATTGCTGGATGAGCGCACGGCACTCGTCCTCGAGCACGCCGCCGACCACGTCAACCGAATGGTTGAGGCCAGCGACGTCGAATCCGCGCACCGACGACACCACCGCACCGGCCCGCGGCTCGGCTGCCCCGTAGACGAGCCGCTCGATCCGCGCGTGCACCATCGCGCCCACGCACATCAGGCACGGCTCGACGGTGACGGCCAGAGGTCGCGCCCGTGAGGCGATAGTTTCCCACCGCGCGAGCGGCGTCGCGCAGCGCGACGATCTCCGCATGCGCCGTAGGATCGACCAGGCCGATGGGCCGGTTGAACCCCGCCCCGACAATGCGGCCCTCGACCGCGACGACGGCGCCGATCGGCACCTCGCCGGCCGCGAGCGCGCGCCGGGCTTCGTCGAGCGCCGCTCGCATCAGGCGCTCGAAGACCGCCGTCGGTGAGCCGCTTTCTCCGGTCAACAACCTTTCATGATAACACTCGCACCGGCGCGACGCGACCCGGTGGCTGATCCGTGCCTCACCACTTCTTGCCGAGCGCGTCGAGACCGGCGCGGCCCAGATCCTCCGGTGTCATCGCAATCCGCAGTTTCAGCTCCGCGTTGAAGTTCAGGAACCACGGCTCGGCAAGCGCCGGCACCTGTGACGAATCGGTCACGTTGACGACGAGCGTGGCGCCGCGATGGCCGTTGTACTCCGTGAAGTACGCGGCCTCGGGCTTGGTCGCTTCCAGGATCTTCTGAATCCGCGTGCCCGCCGATCCGTCGCGGACGTACGTGTTGAACGGCTCCAGGGGCATTTCGACGTGCATCAGCATGCGCATGAATCTCTCCAGCATGAAAGCGGGTGATTTGGCGAGTGAACGGACGGACGAGCTTATCCGAAACTCGGTCAGCGCGGAAGCGGATGGAGCGGAGGCACGGCCGGGTCGACAGGCACATCCATTCGCGTCGCGTTCATCACCATCGCCAGGAGTGTGTAGTAGCCCGCGATGCCGATCGTGTCGATGACGCCCTGCTCGCCAAATCGCGCGAGGGCGCGCGTATATGTCGCATCGCTGACGCCGGAGTTCCTGTGGATTTCGTGGCTGAAGTCGTAGAGAACTTCCTCGTCCTCCGACATGCCGGCCGGCCGCCGGCCTTCTGACACCGCGGCAGCAATCTCCACACCGAGTCCAGCCTCGACGGCGATGGGATAGTGCACCTGCCAGGCGTACCGTGATGTCGACTGCCGCGCGGCAATGAGAATCGCGAACTCGCTGAGCCGCAGCGGCAGCACGCTCCTGAACCGCAGATACTCGCCCATCGCCTGCGCGCGCAGCATCAACTCCGGACTGCGCAACAGCGGGACGAACGGGCCGAAGACTTCCCTGCCCCGCGACTTGACGAACTCGGCGGCGGCTTGCCGTTGCGCCTCCGTCAGGTTCGAGGCCGGGATGGGCGGCAGTCGATCCTGCGCCTCCGCCGACCCGGCAAGGGTCAGGAGCGCCAGCAACACGTGTCGGACGACCCGCGGAAGAGCTCTCCAACTCATCTCGATGGCACCGGTGGAATCCGCATACCCTTTCGCTGCAGCTCATCGTCGATGACGCGACTGAAGCTGGAGAAGGGCTGCGCGCCCGCGAGAAGCCGTCCGTTGATGAAGAAGGCGGGCGTGCCCGTGACGCCGTAACCCTCGCCGGCCTGGAGGTCCCGTTGAACCGCCGCGGTGTGGCGCCCCGAATCGAGGCACTCGTTGAAGCGTGCCGAGTCGAGCCCCAGCGAGGCGGCGCTCTTCTTCAACCCGTCAACGGACAGTCCGTTCTGATCGGCGAACATCCGGTCGTGCATGGGCCAGAACTTCCCCTGCTCGGCGGCGCAGCGACCGGCCTCGTGCGCCTTCTGGGCGTCCGGGTGCATCGGCAAGGGAAAGTCCCGAAAGACGAGGCGCACGTGGTCGCCGTACCGTTCGACGACCTCCTCGATGGACGCGTTCGCACGAAAGCAGAAGGGACACTGGAAGTCGCTGAAGATGACGATGGTCACCGGCGCATCGGAAGGTCCCCGGGACGGCGCGCCCGTGGGCACATCCACGGCAACACGCACCGGCTCGGCGAGGATGCGAACGCTGGCCGTGGTGCGCAGGCGCGCCACGAGCGCTTGACGAAGCTCTTCGGCCTGCTGTTGTTTCAACGCCTCCTCGACGCGCGCCAGGGCCTCCTGCTCGCTCAGGCCGGCGAGTTGATCGCGGTAGCGGTCGAGCGTGCTCTTCTTGTCCGCTTCGGAGACCACCACCTTCTCTTCCACTTCCGTGCGGAGCAGCTCGCTGACACCGATCCCGCGCGCGGCAGCAGCTTTCTCGATCAGTTTTTCGTCGATGAGCTCGTTCAGCGCGGATTCGCGCACCAGGCGTTCCTGCGCGCGGATTTCCGCAAGCTGGCTCGCCGCCCTGGTATCGACTTCGGCGGCCGTCAGCGTCACGCCTTCGACGATGGCGACTGCGCCGGGCAGAGCCGCCTTGGGCGATTCACTCTGGCCACCTCGAGCAGAGGCCGGGAGGAAGAGAACCGCGAAGGCAAGGGCGGGCACGAGAAACTGGCGGAAGACCGTCATGTGTTGCGTACTCCCTGGCAAAACCACAAGCCTATCACTGCACCGGACCCGCACCAGCGGATGACGTCCAGCCGGCCCGGATGGCATCGCACGAATGAACGGCGGGAAAGCGGTGACCCTCAGGCGTCGGCAGCGGTCGCCTCGGGCTTGAACCCAAGCTCCGGGCAGTTGTCACAGACGCCGCGCCTCTGGCATCTGGTTTTTCGGCACTGAACGGTCCCCAACTGCGCGAAGGCAATGCGCGTCAGATGGTCTCGTCCTCGGCCGCGCAGCAGGACCAGGTCCCCTGGACCCAGGGCCGTTCGCAGAAAGTCGGCGGCTTGATGGGGCAGCAAGAAGCTGTGCGCGTTCTCGGGTGTAATCCCAGCCTCCATTGCACGCCGTTTGGCGTAGGCGGCAGTCTCGCCGACGAACACGCAGCACTCGGCGTTCCCTGGTACCAGGCTTGCCAGTTGCCGCATTCTGTGGCGGGAGCTCAGCCCGGTGTCGGCAACATCACTGATCACGAGCCAGCGGCGCGGAGCGCGGGCCTCCTCGAGGACTTTGAGAGCCGGTCCCAGCGAATCGATCGACCCGTTGAATTCATCGCGGAGCAGCACAGCTCCGCTCGGAAGCTCCACCGGCTGCAGCCGCGCCCTGTACGGCTCGACGTCGATGAGCGGCTTCACCGCCTGCTCGAGCGTCAGCCCGCAGCGCGTGGCCGCGGTCAGTGCGGCGACCACGCTGGTGGTCCAATGTGTCCCGACCAGGCGCGTTCGGACAAGCTGGGATTCGGTGGCGGTGTGCGCGGTGAATTCGAGGCGGTTCGGCCATTGGGCGCTGGGCTCCGACGACCACACGTCGTGCTCGGAAGAGGTGCCGAAAGTTCGGACCTCGAACGGCGCGCCCGAAGCCATGGCCATCACGCGCGGGTCGTCGCCGTTCAGGATGGCGACGCCGCGCCGCCCGAGACGGCCGAGGAGCTTGGCTTTCTCGGTGGCCGTGACCTCGAGCGTCGAAAACGCGTCGGAGTGGTTGCGTTTCACGTGCAGGACGATCACGATGTGGGGCCGCAGCAGCAGCGTGGAACGCCACATCTGGCCGGGCAGATCGATGCCGACCTCGGCGACCACGAAGCGATGCCACGGACGCGTGCGCAGCAAGGTGGCTGGAAGGCTCCAGCGCGCGCCCCGGTTCCCGTCCGTCTTCGTCGTGGGATAGTACGCGGAGAGAATCGCGGCGAGGCAATCCTTGGTGGTGGTTTTGCCGACGCTGCCCGTGATCGCGATGATCGTTGTCCTGAATAGCAGCGAGCGCCAGACTAGAGCCGCTGCTGTCCGCAACAACTCGCCCAGTCGTCTTGCGACGTGCCGGATCCGTTTCATTCCTTCCTTCAAGGTGCAATGAGTGCGGCCGATTATGCCACGAACCGACGTGGCTACTTCGAGCGGGGAGGAACCTCCGCCGGCACCATCGTCATCTCGACCGGCGGTCCGGGATTGTTGATCCTGATACTGAACATGTCGTCCGTCAGCTCGACGACGTCCACCTTGTACGGAATGCCTTCCTCCACCATTGTCAGCATTCCACCCTCGTCGCTCCACTTCCCGAACGACGGCGTGCCTGTCGACGATGCGATCACCAGCGTGCCCTCGGAGAGAAAGACGTACAGCTGCCCTCGCGCCACGCTCGGCGATCGATCTACCATCCACACCTTGTTCACGAAGCCGGGTGGCGCGGCGGGGACTCTGGTGGAGTCACCTTCCGGGAGCGGAACGGGTGACGTGCACCCGGACAGAAACAGGGCGAATCCGAAGACGCTCGCCGCTCGTACTCGCACGCGAACCGGTCCGCCGCAGACCGCGCTCATATCGTCCTCATGATTCCATCGGCTATTCGGACGCCTCGTCTCGCACGGTGGCTGGATTCAGAGGCATCGCGGTCGGGGCGGCCGATGGAAGCGGTGGCAGTTCATCGCCGGGATCCGGCCAGGCACGCCGGCCCAGGTACACCAGCGCAATCGCGAGACTGTGGCGCCGGGGCATCGACAAGATGAGCGGAACGACCATCGCTGCCAGAAACGCCAGGCCCACCCACACGCTGGTGACGCGAAACCCGAAGTACACGACGACGATGCCCGCCGCCAGCGTAATGCGATCGGTCACCACCCAAACGCCCCACGTCTCGCCGTAATCCTTCTCGAAGAGATAAGCACACACCGGGCACCGCCGATTGGTGGTCGTCCAGCGCACGAAGATGGCGCCCTGCCCGCAGTGCGGGCACCGCTTCGCCCAGCCGCGGCGGACCACGGTCCAGAAGCTGGCCCTCAAGGACGCTTCGCGCCAGGAGCACCGCCGTTCACGAGCGCCCGATACTCTTCGATGGCGTGCCGCGTGGCCTCGTCGGGGCTTGCCAGATTGGCGATGCTCGGACCGATGGTGCCGTCGAACTCGGCATAGAGGCGTACGGTGTTCACGACGACGCGCTCGGCGTTCGCCCACTTGCCGAACCGTTCCAGGTCGATGTCTGCGGCAGCCTGTCCAGGCCGCATGCCGGCGTCGTAGCGAAGTCTCGCCTCGCGCTTCAGGAGCTCCAGATAGGCGCGCGTCTCCATGAGCTCCTTCCTGCCCCCAATCGGACCGTGGCCTGGAACGATCGTCTCGACGTCCAGGCGGCCGATCCGGTCGATCGCCTCCAGCCACTTCGAGACGTGGCCGTTGTGAGCGGCGGGAGTGATGTACCAGAATGCCACGTCGCCGCCGAAGAGAATCCTTTGGCGCGGCAGGTAGACCACGGCGTCGCCCCACGTGTGGCCGGGACCCACGAACAGCACATCGATGATCGTCTCGCCGTAGCGATATGTGATCCGGTCGGCGAAGGTGGTGACCGGCGGCGCCAGCGTCAGCTCGTGCATCCCTTCCTGCCATTCGGGCCGTTCGGCAAAGGGACGGCTCGGGACGCCCATCTCGAGCACGGCCTGACGGCAGTAGTCGTGCGCGACAATCTCGGCTGGGAGAAAGAAGCAGTTGCCGCTCGTGTGATCGCGGTGATGGTGGGTGTTGATGACGCGTCGAAAGGGCTTCCCCGTGGCCGCCAGCGCCGCCGCCTTGAACGCCTTCGCGTGAATGGGAGGACCCAGCGTATCGATGGCGATCAGGTGATCGTTCAGGGCAATCACGCCCGCGTTGCTGATGCTGCCGCCGTCGAGGCCTGGGCCGCCGGCCTGGGTGTAGGCGAAGACGTCCGGTGCGAGCTGACGAAGCTCGGTCTTCCACGCGGGTATGTCGGGATGCTGGGCGGGCGCGGGAGCGCCGCGCCAGAGCGTCCGACTGACGGCATGAAGCTGCGGCGCTCTGTGGAGGAGAGCGCCGAGGCCTGCGCAGGCCAGCGTTCGCGCGGCGTCTCGACGATTCGGCCGCGTGTGGACCACACTCTCCTCCCCTTGCAAAAATCCCGCGAGCTGCCCGGCGAGATCCCACAAGGATTCTAGCCGACGGTCTCGAGACCACACGAGGTAGAACCGCTGAAAAACAGGACGTTTACGCGTGTCGCGGCCGCTCTGTTAATAGTTGTCTTTTCACACGGCGGGCGGTTGCACGCTCCATCGGTCGCTGGTATATAGGACGCTGCTCCGACAGCATTTGCCGTTGAGCTTCTGGGTGATGTTCGCTCAGGCGAGCGGCACGCCCCAAAGGAGATGGATGATGCGCGCAAGATCGTTGTTACAGCTCGGGCTGGCGGTAAGTGTCGTAGCCGTGACGCTCGCCGGCTTCGGACCCGCGGCTCCTGCAGCCTCGGCCCCGGCGGCGCAGGCATCACAGGAGCGAGGCGGCCAGGATGAGTTCGGCCCCTACGAACCGGTTCCTGACTGGCCAAAGCCGTTGCAAGACGGCCAGGACGGCGTGAGGCACGCCGGCTGGACGTGGGGATCGGTCGGCGGCATCTACGCCGAGACCCCGGACCGCATCTGGGTGGCGATGCGCGGCGAGTTGCCGTTGCCGGCGGACGCGAAACCATGGACCCACTACGGTCTCCTCACTCCGCCGCGCAATGCCACCGGTAACCCGGACGGCATCAACGCCACGTGCGAGCCGACCGAGAAGCGCGGATGGGAGCGGCGTTTCCATCACTCGATCTTCGTGCTCGATCGTAACGGCAACGTCGTGGAAGACTGGGCGCACTTCAACAAGATGTCCGAGGGCGCGTGCGGGCGCGGGCCGCACAAGATCAAGATGAGCCCGTACGATCCCCAGAAGCACGTGTGGATCTTCGACGACCAGCTCCACACCATCTACAAGTTCACGCGCGACGGCAAGCTCGTGCTGACGCTCGGCACGAAGGGCCAGCGCGGACGTGACGCCGGCAAGCTCTTCGACCGGCCGACCGACATCGACTGGCTGCCCGATGGCACGTTCTTCATCAGTGACGGCTACGGCGGCAAGCGCGTGGCGAAGTTCGACAAGGACGGCAAGTTCCTGACGGATTGGGGAAGCGCGCCCAAGGATGCGGCCAAGCCCGGTCCGAACGAGTGGAACACCGTGCACAGCATCGCCGTCGCCAAGGACCGTCGTGTCTTCGTGGTGGATCGCGGTCATCGGCGGTTCCAGATCTTCGACGAGAACGGGAAGTTCCTCGACATGTTCTCGACGGGCACCCGTTCATCCCGTACTTCCATCTGATCACGGCCGATCAGAATCTGTGGGTATCGGACGGCGGCACCAACCGCATCGTCCGCTACGACCTGACCGGAAAGTATCTGGATGGGTGGGGCGGGCCTGGTCCGTGGCCGGGCTACTTCGACGGCCCGCACCAGTTCTCGATAGACCAGGAAGGCAACCTGTATGTGGCCGAAGTGTTCAACGGCCGTGTACAAAAACTCCGGCCCCGGGCCGGCGCGGACAAGAGCCGTCTGATCGGTCAGGAAGTGCGACTCGGATCGTCCAACTGAACCAGCTGTTGCTTCACGCGGCGTGATGGTGCTCGGGGCGGAGAGACAGTTCTCCGCCCCGATTTTTTTTGTACCCGCCAACTCGCTCGAATCCCGGCACCGACGCGCCTACGTCCGCACTTCGGCCATCAACGCGAGTGTATTGCCTTCGGTGTCGTGGAAGAACGCCATCCACACTTCTCGATCGGGGAGGCGCGCGATCATGTGCGGGTCGCGGCGGAACTCGACACCGCGCGACACGAGCTGCTGGTGCGAGTCGATGGATGTCGTCGACGGCAAAGTAGAGGATCGATCCGGGGTGGTCGAACTCCTTGTCCTCGGGAACGTCCAGCATCAGGCGCACGCCGCCGCAGTCGAAGAACGCCAAACCTGGCGGCGCCGTGAAGAGAAGCGGCAAGCCCGAGCGTGTCGCGATAGAACTGCACGCCGCGATCGAGATCGCGCGCCCTCATCGAAATCTGCGCGATGCGGGAAAGGCCGCCAGCTGGCGTCACGGATTCGCCTGCGGCTCCGCACCGAAGCGCTTCAGCGAACGCGCCCTGGCCTTCAGCTTCTCCTCGTCGCGGTTGCGGGGCGGTGCGCTGGTGGTCAGCGAATGAATCAGCCGATGCGCGGCCGCGGTCACCTCATCGATGGCACGGCTGAATGCGGCCTCGTTCGCGCGCGAGGGCCGGGTCGCGCCGCTCAGCTTCCGGACGAACTGCAGGGCGGATGCGCGAATCTCGTCGTCGGTTGCCGGCGGTTCGAAGTTTGCGAGCGTTTTGATATTCCGGCACATGTCGATGCTCCCCTGGCTGTCCGCCGGGCATCCCCTAGTGCTGCCGGGCCCGATGGCCGGGCGGACATGATTGATGATGGCCCATCCTGAAAGGGTCCGACAAGTCCCTGAATCTCCCCGCCGCCGCGGCGTTGACGCCAAAAATTGATGCGCGTAGGCTAGCTGAACCTCGCATGCCCGTACCGACCTACGCCGAGCTCGATCTCGAGATCTCACGCAGTCCCGAGGGCCAGTATCGCGCGCACATCACCCGCTCGCCGGCTGGCGAAGCCTTCGAGGACTTCACCGCCCCCTTCACTGCGGACGAGCTCGAGCTGTACCTGCTGAAAATCGGGGGCGCCCGCGGCCGATCCCGCCGCGGCGGCAAGGACCCGACGCCGGCCGAGGCATTCGGCAAAAGACTCTTTGCGAAGGTCTTCACCGGAAGGGTGCGCGAGTGCTTCGCCAGCTGCCTCAATCAGGTGGACTCGAACACCATCCCGGGGCTTCGGCTGAATCTGCGGCTCGTCGAGGTGCCCGAGCTGGCAAATCTTCCCTGGGAGTTCCTGTACCACGACGACCGCCAGTTCATCGCCCTCTCGCACCAGACGCCAATCGTCCGCTACGTCGACGTGCTGCGGCCGGTGGTTCCGCTGCCGATTGTTGCGCCGCTCCGGATCCTGCTGATCGTCTCGAGCCCGACGGACTTCGACCGCCTGGACGTCGATCGAGAGAAAAAGAACCTGCAAGAGGCGCTGAACGAGCTCGAAGGGCGCAATCTCGTGGCGCTCGAGGTGCTCGCGTCACCCACGTTGTCGGCGCTGCAGCGGCGGCTCCGCAAGGAAGAAATACATATCCTGCATTTCATCGGCCATGGCCAGTGGGACGAACAGGCTCAGAACGGCACGCTGGTGTTCGAGAACGAGCAGCAGCGCGGCGTCGAGGTCAAGGCGGAGCATTTCGCCATGATTCTTCGCGACATCAAGTCGCTGCGCCTCGTCGTGCTGAACGCCTGCGAGGGAGCGAAGTCGTCGCCAACTGATCCCTTCGCCGGCGTCGCCGCCACCCTCATTCGCACCGGTGTGCCGGCTGTCCTGGCGATGCAGTTCGAGATCAGCGACGAAGCGGCCGTCCAGCTGGGTCAGTCGTTCTATCAGGCAATTGCCGACGGCTACCCGGCCGAGGCCGCGCTCGCCGAAGCGCGCAAGTCGATGTATCTGACGAGCGGCGGCTCGGAATGGGGGACCCCGGTCCTCTACACCCGCTCGCGGGACGGGCGGCTCTTCGATCTCGCACAAGCCAAGGACGGCGCCGACACGCGCGTGCAGACAAAGAGCAATCCGACGGCCGAAGGGCCGTCCGACGTGGACCGTGAGGACGTGAAACCGGTCCACAACCCGGCGGTCGGCAAGTTCGCGCGGAGTGAAGTGAACCGGCAGGCGCTGCTCGAAAAGGAAAACCAGCTGCTCAAGGAGCTGGTGGCCGAACTGAGCCTGAGCATTCGCGATCTCAAGAAGGCAGAAAAGAAAGAGTGAGGCGGGCTAAGCCGCCGTCATGTTCTTGTCGAACTCTCTCACCGCGTGACGGATGGCCGCCAGTGCTCGCGCGAGGAAGTGCTGGAGATCTTCCTGCTTCTGGATGTAGAGCTCGACGCTGGCGGAGACATTCTCCTTGTTGCCGTTCACATAGACCTTCGTCACCTTGGTGGCGCGGGACACTTCGCTGGCCGAACGGTACGCCTTCTCCAGATCTTCCGGTTTTTCGAGCTTCCAGAAGTTGGGATAGAAAATCTGCAGGAACGTCGGGTCGTCCGCCTGCGCGATGAGGTAGTAGCTGCCTCCTTCGTGCTTGAACAGGACGTCGCCGTCGTCATCGAGCTTCGGCCTGTAACCTTCATCGGTCAGGTACTTCACGTAGAACGCGTTATCCTTCACGGCGACCTCCTGTCCTCCTGGCCTTGCACGAGCGTCCAACGCCCGGACCGAACCGCCCGCAGAATATAGCATCGTACGCGCTGCCTCACGCGGTGAGCGCCTGGTGAATCCGCTGCGCCACTTCCTGGTCGTCCAGGTAGCCGCCGATGCCGTGGCGGTTCTTCGTCCGGTTGCGAACGTCCGTCTTGTTGTGAATGGAAGGCGCGAGCGGATCGAGGGGAAAGCATGTCGGATCGAGCGGATAGAGGGCCACGACGTCGCGCTCGTCCATCGCGTTGAACCATTGCGCGGCGCACTCGGGACACCGCGTCGGGCCGAGGCTCTTGAGCGACTTGCGGATCGCGCCAATAGCCAGCGGCGACCCCAGCGTCACGAAGAGCGGCACGTTCCACCCGCGGCGCTGACCCTGCGATCGGAGAAGGTTGTAAGCCACGACGGTGCCGAGCGAATGGCTCACCACCACCGTTTCCACACCCGGCGTGATCGCGGCCAACACACCGGCGTCGATGTGCTGGCGAATGGCGGTGTTCTTGAGATACTGATACACATCGCGCGTGGCCAAGGCGATGCCTGCACCGCTTCCGTGGGGCAGGAAACGGTCGACGGCCTTCAGGAAACCTTGAACCCACTCCCAGTTCTGAGGTCCTTTCTCCACCACCTCCTGGCCTGCCACCTGCGCAATCTCGGCGTCGGTGATGCCTGATTTCTTCTGCACTTCCTCCATCACCGCCCGCACGAAGCGCTGCTCGTCATCGTCGGCCTGCTCACCCCGAACGATGACCTCGGCGGCGGTGTCTTCGGACTTGCCGTCGACCAGGTCGAACAAGGTATCGCCGTAAAAGGGAAACCGAACGTCTGGTTCGGCAATCGGCAGCGTGAGGTTGCTCTTGGCGAGGCCTTCCTCGAGCGCGTCGAGCCATTCGGCCTTGAGCGCGATGGAATCCTTGTGCTCCTGCGATCGGCCATGGACGAAAACGAGTTGCGTCGTCATCGAACGTCTCCAGAGGAGAGAGCGCGTGTCACCATCTCAATGCCCGGGGCGTCGAAGAGCGACCACATCGATTGCCGCACGGTGAGATCGAGGCCGTCGAGCGCGGGATGCAGGCGGACACGGTGGGCGCGCAGAAGCGACCACCCCTGAGACAACAGGGGAACGAATGGAACGATACCCGAGCCGCGATCGACGCTCTGGCCGAGGAGCGTTCGGCCGAGCAGGGCCAGGTCGAAGAGCGTCACGCCGACCTCGTCGCGGAGATGACTGGACATCTGGCGGATACGCTCGACGTCCTGAAGGTCGTGCAATGCGTACGCCGCATAGAGGGCCAGCGCGGGATCGATGTTCTTCCCGTATCTCATTTTTCGGGCCACGCTTGCGGCATCGGCCTTCTCCAGACGGAATCGGCCGTGCTGGGCGGATGACGCGGCAATGGCACGCAGTATTCTCATTTCCTCGGCGTGGTTCTTGTAGAGATCTCCCCTCGACGTATTGGCGGACGGCTCGAAGGCCACGTCTGCCAGCTCGCCGTCTTCGAATGTGAGCGCTGTCAGAAAGCCGGAAATCGCGGGAACCACCGCGCCCATGTTTCCTTCGAACCGCAGCACGACGCTGGCCGCGTGCCCCTCGATGCCGCTCACCTGCAGCAAATCGCCAGAAGTTCCCGCGAGCTCGGCTCTTGCGGGAGTGAAATAGTCGACGATGCGCGCGCCGCGGACCTTGATGCCGCACTCGGTCGCCATGGAGTCGGGACCGAACGGCGTCGCCATCGTGCTGGCGCGCTTGGCCAGACGGCCCACGTCACGGTTCGGGTCCTCCCCTGCCTTTGAGAGCTCCTCCGCGACGACACGGAAAGCGTCGTGCGTTGCGGACCGAACGAGAGTCCCGATGGCCTTGTTGAACTCCTGATGCGCAGAAGGCGGCAGCTTGCGGCGACGCGCCGAACGCATGGTCGGACCCGCGGCCATCGGCATCGACGAGGCGTCCACTCGAGAGATCCAGCTCTCGTGAGCGAACAGGATCGCCTCCGGGTTCTGGTTGACCTTTTTCTCGAGCTGCCTCTGCTGCACCCGAAGCGGAAGCTCACGCTCCAGATATTCCTTGAGCTTGACTGGCCTCACGTAACTCCACGTATCGCCAGGGTCCTGGGATCGCTCCAGGACCTCCGGCCGCTTGCCGGTGAGGGCGTCCAGCAGCGCGTGAGTGTAGAGCGCCTGGAACGTGCCTGCCGCCTGTGCCGGGTCCTCGATTTCAACCGACTTGTCGCCCAGCGCGCAGGCAAAGAACTGATCCACCGGCAGCGCTCGGGCAACAGCCGCGTCGTTCGGAAAGATGTCGACGCCTCTGACGTTCTGCGCCTGGATGCCGGCTGGGGCGACGCGGCAGGCGTCCGAGACGATCACGACATGGGGAATTCCGCAGTACTTCGCCAGATCGACGCTGCCCGACACGTTGACGGCGGCACTCGTCTTGACGGGCGCCTCGGTGAGCAACCACAGCTCGTTCCGATTGAGGTTCACGCCGTGGCCGGCGAAATAGAGAATCAGCTGATCGACGCCGGGTCCGTCGATGATCGCCTTGATGGCGTCATAGATGAGATCCGGGTGGACCTTCTGGCCGCCGGCGTCCGTGATGAGCCTTGCGTGGGTCCCCTCGGGCATCCCCTGCGACAGAGCCCACTCGTACATGCTCTTCGCGCCGGACGCGGCGTCGTTGAGCTTCTGGAGTTGTCCGGTCTTGTCGACGCCGATGAAAACGCCAGCGCGCACCATGACGCTGCTCCCCCGCATTGGTGGTCGCTCCGCTGCGGTCGGCGGTGCTGTGATGATCGGGCGAATCATTCCATGCGGGTGGAAACGGGTCAACGCTGCCGCTGTTCGTCTCGTTCGCGGCCGCGGGCGTGCGAACCTCGCAGGCTGGCTCCGCTACAACGCTTGATGTAGGCTAGGCGTCTTGCCCTTCGACGCGGCGTGCCAGGTGACGATGTCGCCTTCGATTTCCTGTTCGTTGCCTGCATGGCGCGGACTTTTTGGCCTGTCGCTGTCAGCGGCGGTCTTGTGTGCCGCCTGCAGCCGGACCCCTTCTACCGAGCGGCCCGCAACAGCGACGACCACGCCCGTGTCGGCGATCAATCCCGATGCCCGGGCGACGCCGGAGCCGGCGCGAATTCTGGTCCCGCCCGCGCTGTCGGCCGACGAGCGCCAGGCGGCCGCGGCGTTCTACCGCGGCAAGACCGTCAGCATCGTCGTCGGCTCCGGCGCCGGCGGCGGCTTCGACACCACCGCGCGTCTCGTCTCACGCCACATCGGCCGCCACATTCCGGGACGCCCACCGTCATCGTCGTCAACATGCCCGGCGGCGGAGGCCTGGTCGCGGCCAACCACGTCTTCAGCGCGGCGCCGAAGGACGGCACGATCATCGGCCTCTTCCACGAGGCGCAGATGATGAACCAGTTGACCGGCGGCGAGGGCGTCAACTTCGACCTGCGCCAGTTCAACTGGCTGGGCAGCTCCTACGACGATCCGAACGTCTGCATCGTGCGCACCGACGCGCGGTGACGCATCGTTCAAGGATCTGATCGGAGCGCTCGACGCCGATTGCCGTCGGCGGCACGGGCCCGGGCTCGAACACCTACGACGCGCCGCGCGTGCTCGCGGCGGCGACCGGCGCCAATCTCAAGGCCGTCGCCGGCTACCCGACCACCAACGACGTGCGCATCGGCGTCGAGCGCGGCGAGATCCAGGGCATGTGCCTCGGCTGGGAGTCGGTGCAGTCGGCGTCCGGCGAGTGGCTGGAGGACGGCTACGCGAAGGTGTTCGTGCAGAACGGCACGACGCGGCACCCGGATCTGCCGGACGTGCCGCTGGCGCTCGAGTTCGCGAGGGACGAGGACAGCCGGACGCTGCTGCGCCTGGTCGACGCGCCGGGCGCGATGGCCAAGCCGTTCGCGCTGCCGCCGGGCGTCGACGCCGGCCGCGTCGCGGTGATGCGCACGCGCTGCAGGCCACCTACCACGATCCGGCGTTCCTCGAGGAAGCACGTGCGATGAAGCTCGAGTTCCAGCCGAAGACCGCCGACCAGATTCAGAGGATCCTCGAACGAGGTGCTGGCCACGCCGCCGGAGATCGCGGCGAAGTACCGGCAGATCATTCAGCCGTAGCGAGTACGGACGGGCGACGCATGAGCACCTCGCGACACGAGCCGCCGAGGCCCCGGCGACACCGCGCCGAGCCTGAGCGAGCGGGACGACCTGCGCGACTGGATCGCGCGCATCGAAGAGCTGGGCGAGCTGCAGCACGTCTCGGGCGCCCACTGGGACCTCGAGATCGGCACGATCTCCGAGATCAACTACCGCCGCAAGCCGCTCCGCGGCGCTGCTCTTCGACGACATCGTCGGCTATCCGCGCGGCTACCGGGTGCTGACCGGCTCGCTGAGCAACGCGCGCCGCATGGCGGTGACGCTCGGGCTCGACCCGAACCTCGACACCGTCCGGCCTGGTGCAGGCGCTTCGCGGCAAGCCGCTCCAGTGGGAAGCCGCCGCGCCGCGCTTCGAGCCGGAGGTCGTCGAGCCGGGCCCGATCCTCGAGAACGTCGTCGAGGGCCGCGACGTCGACCTGACCCGCTTCCCGGCGCCGCTCTGGCACGAACACGACGGCGGCCGCTACATCGGCACCGGCGTCGCGGTCGTGACGAGCGATCCCGACACCGGACGGATCAACGTCGGCGCCTACCGGATGATGATCCAGGAGGACGGCCGCTCGGCGACGATCAACGCCGAGGCCGGCAAGCAGGGGCGCGCGCAGTACGACCGCTGGTTCGCCAAGGCACGGCAAGGCGCCGGTCCTCGCCTCGTTCGGCCACGATCCGCTGCTGCTGATGGTCGCCGGCACCGAGGTGCCGAACACGATCAGCGAGTACGCCTACGCCGGCGCGATGGTCGGCGAGAAGCTGCAGCGTCGTCAAGGGCGAGGTCACCGGCCTGCCGATGCCGGCCGCCGCCGAGATCGTCGTCGAGGGCTGGATCCGCCCGGACCGGGTGCTGCACGAAGGGCCGTTCGGCGAGTGGACCGGCTACTACTCGGGCTCGCTCCGTCCGGTGCCCGACGATCGACATCGAGCGGCTCTACTTCCGCAACGACCCGATCATTCTCGGCACGCCGCCCGGCAAGCCGCCGAACGACTACTCCTACATGCGCGCGCTGCTCAAGTCGGCGATGATCCAGGACGAGCTCGGCAAGGTCGGCGTGCGCGACGTCCGCGGCGTCTGGGCGCACGAAACCGGCGGCGGCCGCCTGCTGATCGTCGTCTCGATCAAGCAGCGCTTCTGCGGCCACTCGCGGCAGGCCGGCTACATCACCGCCCAGTGCCAGGCCGCCGCCTACATGAACCGCTTCGTCATCGTCGTCGACGACGACGTCGATCCGATGAACCTGGAAGAGGTGATGTGGGCCGTGAGCACGCGCTGCGAGCCGGCCGACGACATCGAGATCATGCGCAAGTCGTGGGGCAGCAAGGTGGACCCGCTGCTCGAGAACCCGGCGGTGCCGTACAACAGCCGCGCGCTCATCGACGCCTGCCGCCCGTTCGAGAAGCTCGAGACGTTTCCCGCGCGTGGCGCAGTCGAGCCCGGCGCGCGTGCGCGAGACCGTCGCCAAGTGGAAGGATCTCTTCGCCGATCCGCGCTTCCCGCTGCCCGAGACGCGTGATTCCGTCGGCGGCGGTCGACGAGGCAGGCGAGCCGCCGGCCGTGACGCACGATCGACCCCGATGGACAGCAAGGATTAGTGGACGTTTTCTTCTCGGCCCTGCTGCAGGTGCTGGCGCCCCACACGCTTCGGCATCATGCTCGTGGGGATCGCGATCGGCCTTGTCGTCGGGCATCCTGCCGGGGCTCGGCGGCGCCGCCACGCTCGCGATGATGCTGCCGTTCGTCTATCCGATGGACGCGATTTCGGCGTTCGCGTTCCTGCTCGGGATGCACGCGGTGACGGCGACGACCGGCGACATCACGTCGGTGCTGTTCGGCATTCCCGGCGAGGCGACGTCGGCGGCGACCGTGCTCGACGGCTATCCGATGACGCGGCGCGGCGAGGCGGGCCGCGCGCTCGGCGCGGTGCTGTTCAGCTCGCTGGTCGGCGCGCTCGTCGGCGCCGCGGTGCTGGCGGTGTCGGTGCCGGTCATCCGGCCCGTCGTGCTGCAGCTCGGTCCGCCCGAGTTCCTGATGCTCGACGGTGCTCGGCCTGAGCTTCATCGTGTCGCTGGCCGGACGGAACCTGATCAAGGGATTCATCATGGCGGCGTTCGGCTTTCTGCTCGCGATGGTCGGCCTCGATCCGCAGAGCAGCATCCAGCGCTTCACGTTCGGTCAGCTGTACCTCTGGGAAGGCATCAACGTCGTGCCGGTCGTCGTCGGCCTCTTCGGCGGCGCCGAGGTGCTGCAGTTGATGATGACGCAAGCACAGCATCGCGCGAGCGGCCGGAGACGAGCGCGATTGCCGGTGTGATGCAGGGCGTCCGCGACACGCTTCGAGCACTGGTGGCTGACGCTTCGCGCCAGCGCCATCGGCGTGGGCATCGGCGTCATTCCGGGCATGGGCGGCGCGGTGTCGCAGTTCATCGCCTACGCGCACGCGCAGCACACGTCGAAGCACCCCGAGACGTTCGGCAAGGGCAACGTCGAAGGCGTGCTGGCGGCCGGCGCGGTGAACAATTCGCGCGAGGGCGGCAACCTCATTCCGACCGTCGCGTTCGGGATTCCCGGCAGCATCTCGATGGCGATCCTGCTCAGCGTGTTCCTGCTCAAGGGCCTCGTGCCCGGGCCGGCGATGCTGACCAAGAACCTGGACGTCACCTACTCGATGGTGTGGGTCATCGTGCTCTCGAACATCATCGCGGTCGGCGTCTCGTTCCTGTTCCTCAATCAGCTCGTGCGGCTCACGCTACGTGAAGGCCACGCTGCTCGTGCCGTTCCTGCTGGTGCTCACCGCGTTCGGCGCCTACACCGCGCACAACAGCCTGGCCGACATCCTGCTGATGCTCGCCGCCACGCGTCGTCGGCATCGCGGCGATCAGGTGGGACTGGCCGCGCGCGCCGCTGCTGCTCGCGCTCGTGCTCGGCGACATCGCCGAGCGCTACCTGTTCCTGTCGTATTCGCTCTACGAGTGGAGCTGGCTCGACGCGGCCGCTGGTGATCGCGTTCGCCGTCGTCACGATCGCCGGCGTTGCCTGGCCGCTCCTTCGCGCGCGCGGCGGCACGCCCGGCAGCTCGACGAACCGGCCGACGAACGTCGCTCCGCGACGACTTCGTGAGCATGGACTTCGCCATCTCGATGGGTTTCTCGCTCGTCGGGCGTCGTTGTCCTGCTCGAGGCACGCGGCTGGCCGTTCCGCGCCGGCCGTCTTTCCGCTCGTCACCGGGGCTCGTCCTCGTGGGCTTCGCGCATCGCTCGAAGCTGGGCGCTCGACGCTTCGTGCCAGCCTGGACGCCAGGTCGCGCGACGTCCAGCCGCGGACCGCTGGTCGGACGAAGACGAGGCCGGCCGAAGCCGACGATTGCCCGATGTCTTCGCCACCGCGTCGCGCCGCGAATGGCTATCCGCGCACTCGGCTGGATGGCCGCCTTCTTCGTGATGCTGTGGCTGCTGGGCGCGCTCGTCGCCGTGCCGCTGTTCGCGCTCGTCGTATCTGCTGACCGTGTCGCGCGCAGTCGCCCGTGCTGGCCGGCGGCTATGCCGCTGGTGTCCTGGGCTGTTCGTCTACGGACTGTTCGACCAGCTGCTGCGCATGCCACTGCCGCCTGGCGTCCTGCTGACGCGACTGGCAGGCTTGTCGTGAAGCATGTGATCGCGCTGCGCGTCAACGGCGAGGCGTGCGAAGGCGAGGTCGAGCCGCGAACGCTCCTCGTGCACTTCCTGCGCGAGCAGCTCGGGCTGACCGGCACGCACGTCGGGCTGCGTCGTCGGCGAGTGCGGCGCCTGCTCGGTGCTCGTGGACGGCGCGCTCGTGAAGTCGTGCCTGATGCTGGCGGTTCAGGCCGACGGACGCGAGGTGACGACGATCGAGGGGCTGGCGCAGCGACGGGACGCTTCATCCGGTTCAGGAGGCGTTCGTCAGCGAGCTTCGCGCTGCAGTGCGGCTTCTGCACGCCAGGATTTCGTGATGGCGGCTCACGCGCTGCTCGCGCGCAACCCGAATCCGACCGAGGAGGAGATTCGACAGGACCTGTCGAGCAACCTGTGCATGTGCACCGGGCTACGTGCAGATCGTCGAGGCGGTGAAGCAGGCGGCCGCATCGGCGCTGCAGCAATGGAACCGCGAGCACACATAGGACGGAGCGCGCGCAGCAAGGAAGCGCCGCGGCACGTGACCGGGCGCGGGCGCTTCGTCGACGACCTCGTCGCTGCCGCGGATGCTGCACGCCTGCATCCTGCGCAGCCCGTACGCGCACGCGCGAATCGCGTCCGTCGACGGCGAGCAGGCCGCCGCGCTGCCGGGCGTACGCGGCGTCCTGACGCCGGACGACGTCACGCGCGCTGTCGCGTCCGTTCAAGCCAGGGCGCTACGCCGCCGGCCTGCGCGTGCCGATTCCGGAGTACGCGGCGGCCATCGACAAGGTGCGCTACGTCGGCGAGCCGGTGGCGATGGTCGCGGCCGACACGCGCGCCGCAGGCCGAGGACGCGCTCGAGCTGATCGAGGTCGACTACGAACCGCTGCCGGCGGTCGCGACCACCGATGACGGCGGCCGACCGCTGCCGCGCCGCTGATCTACGACGAGCTGGGAAGCAACGTCGCGTGGCAGGGGCACGTCTCGTACGGCGACGTCGACGCGCGCCTTCGCGCGCGCCGATCGCGTCGTCCGCGAGAACCTGAAGATTCACCGCTACAGCTCGACGCCGCTCGAGCCGTTCGCCTGCCTCGCCGAGCACACGCCGGAGCGGCTGACGATCTGGTGCAACTCGCAGTCGCCGGACGTCATCTACGAGGCGCTCACCGAGGCGCTCGGGCATCGACAACGTTCGCGTCATCGTCCCCGACATCGGCGGCGGCTTCGGTCAGAAGATTCACCTGATCCGCAAGTACGCCGTCCTGACCGCGCTGATGGCGGTGAAGACCGGCCGGCCCGGTGAAGTGGATCGAGGACCGCAGCGAGCACATGATGGCCGGCGGTCACTCCTGCGATCAGGAGTTCGACGTCGAGGCCGCCGTCAAGGCCGACGGCGAAGTGCTCGGGCTCAAGATTCGCGACACCGACGACGTCGGCGGGTCGATCAGCACGTTGACGATTCATTTCACCAACAAGCTGAACAACCTGTTCAACACCTACAAGGTCCAGCACCTGCGGCTCGAAGGGCGATCGGTGCTGACCAACAAGTGTCCGGTCGTTCCGAACCGCGGCATCGGCAAGCCCGGGATGTGCTTCGTCTGGGAGCGGATGATGGACCGCATCGCCCAGGAGCTCGGCGCTCGATCCGATCGCGGTGCGGCGCCGGAATCTGATTGCGTGCGGATCAGTTCCCGTACACGACGCCGAACGGCAACATCCACGGCAGCGGCGACTACCAGACGCTGCTCGACAAGGTCGCTGGTGAACGTCGGCTACGACGAGCGTTCGCGCAGGCAGGCGGCAGGCGCGAGCGTCGGGCGCACGGCGAGCCGGAGGCGCCTTCTCGGCATCGGCGTCGTCATCGGCGTCGAGCCGGGCGGCCGGAACGCCGCGCGCGACATGGCGATCTTTCCGCAGTCGAAGCAGATGCCGGGCGCCGGCGGCGTGGAGGGCGCGACCGTCAAGATCGAAAAGAACGGCTCGGTCGTGTTCACGCTCGGGTCGCCGAGCTGCGGCCAGTCGCACGAAACGACGGCGTCGCAGATCGTCGCCGACGTCCTGCGGCGTGCCGCCCGAGCGGATCGCGATGGCCGGCACGTTCGATTCGGCGCTGCTCGCCGTGGGGCGTCTCGTCCTCCAACAGCGGCAACAACTTCCATCTCTACGACGTCGGCGCCGTCCACGGCGCGGCGACGCGGCTTCGCGACAAGGTGCTCACGCTCGCCGCGCACGTGCTGAAGGTCGAGAAGGCCTCGCTCCGGATCGACGACGGCGTCGTCTCCAGCCGGAACGAGCTCGGCGGGAACCGATCAGTCTGCGCCGAGCTCGGCAAGATTGCGTACGGCAACCAGGCGCTGCTGCCGCAGGGCTTCGAGCCGGGCTGGAGGTCACCTACTATCACAGTCATCCGCACGCGGATCCGCTGATGCTGCCCGACATGCAGGGCCGCGTGCGGGCCCAGTACACCTTCTCGTCCGCGGCGCATGCGGCCGTCGTCGAGGTCGATCGCGGACACCGGGCGCGTTCGCGTGCTGCGCTACGTCATCGTCAGCGACAACGGCACGCTGATCAATCCCGTCGGTCGTGGACGGCCAGATCTACGGGTCGGCGGCGCATGGCATCTCGGTCGCGCTCGGCGAAGGATTCGTCTACGGCGACGACGGCCAGCTGCTGACGCTGACGCTGCTCGACTACGGCAAGTCGACGACGCTGGAGACGCCGCACATCGAGATCGAGCACCACCCGGTGCCGGATCCGTTCACGACGCTCGGCCAGAAGGCGGCCGGCGAAGGCGCCGCCATCCCGTCGCCGGCGGCGATCGCCAGCGCGGTCGAAGACGCGCTGTCGCCGTTCGGCGTGAAGGTGCGGCATCTGCCGCTGTCGCCCGAGCGCGTGTGGCGAGTTGATTCAGGCCGAGCGTCGCAGGGCACCGGAGATCGAAGCCGCTAGGACCTCAGACGCCTTAGGCCGAAAGACGCGGCGGCGTTGTGCTCGAAGATTTTCTGCCTTGTCGGCTGGCGGGCACGTCGAGTTGCTCCATCGCCTCGAGCGCGACCTCGACGTACTTGCAGTCCGCCCTGCGTGTCGAACGGCATGTCGGTCGCGAACATGCACGCGATCGACGCCGAAGAAGTCGAGGCCGCACGCAGCGCGGGCACCGATCCGATCGTGATCGTGTCGGCGTAGAACTGGTGGAAATAGTCGAAGCGGATGCTTCGTCAGCGGAACCGGTTCGTTCCTGGCGCGTGCGGCCTTGAGCAGCTTGTCGTAGCCCTCGCGGATCCGCTCCGACGGCGTAGGGCGCGAAGCCGCCCAGGTGATGCGTGACGATCTTGATGTCGGGGTGCCGATCGAAGAGCCCGGAAAAGTCGAGCCGCGTCATGGCGGACACCGTGTCGTAGAGCCAGCCGAAATCGCGCCACGTATCGAAGCGGCTCGCGGTCTTCGGTCGGGTAGTCGGCCGGTCGGGGCCTCGAACCGGATGCAGCAGGATCGGGATGTCGAGTTGCGGCGATGTGGTCGAACAGGGGAACGAATCGCGGATCGTCGAGCGGGACGTCCCTGCACGTCGGTGTAGATCTGGACGCCGCGCAGAGCCGAGCTGCTCGACGGCGCGATCGAGCTCGCCGATCGCGGCGTCGACGTCGTTCATCGGCAGGCAGGCGGCCGCGCCGATGAATCGGTCCGGATACCGCGAGACGAGCTCCGCCATCTCGTCGTTGGCGATCCGCGACAGCTCGAGCGCGTCGGCCGGCCTCGCGATGCTCTCGACGGGAGGATTGGCTGTGGTGAGGATCTGGACGTAGCCGTCACCGGCGGTATCCATCGCGCGGAACCGGGCGTCGAGATCGAACAGCGCGGGCATGACGCGCTCCTGCATCCTGCAGGCGCATCTGCGGGCGGCGCGATCTGCGAGCCGTCGCCTCGTGGTATCGGGGCGTGACGATGTGGTTGAAGACGTCGATTTTCATGAACGCATGGCGTGGCGCCAGTGGACTGAGCGGCAGTCGCTCGATTCACCAGGACAAAGGAGCGGTCAGTGTATCCCGCCGAGTTCGAATATTTCGCGCCGCGAACCGTGGACGAGGCGCTGGACCTGCTGGCGCGCTACGGCGACGACGCGAAGATTCTCGCCGGCGGGCAGAGCCTGCTCCCGATGATGAAGCTGCGGATCGCGAGCCCGCGCTACCTCATCGACGTCAACCGGATCGATGTCGTTGGCCGGATTCGCGTCGAGCGGCGATCGACTCGTGATCGGCGCGCTCTGCCGGCATGCGGACGATCGCGGCCTCGCCGCTCGTCCGCGAGCATCTGCCGATCATGATCGACGCGGCCAACCTGACCGCCGACGTGCAGGTGCGCAACCGCGGCACGGTGGCCGGCAGCCTGGCGCATGCCGATCCGGCGGGCGACTGGCCGGCGGCGCTGATGGCGCTCGACACCGAGGTCACGATCACCGGCCCCGGAGGCCAACGCACGCGTTCCCTTGGCGGACTTTCATCGTGGACGCCTACACGACCGCCCTCGCACCGGGCGAGATGGTCACCGAGGTGTCGGTCGGCGTTCCGCGCGCCGCCGTGCGGAGGGGCGTATGTGAAGTTCGAGAAGCGGGCCGGCGACTTCGCGGTGGCGAGCGTCGGCGTCCAGCTCGAGCTCGGCGAGGATGGTCGCTGCCGGCATACCGCCATCAGTCTGGGCGCGCTGGGCGTGGTTCCCGTTCGCGCGAGTTCGGCCGAAGAACTCCTGCACAATCGCCGGCCCACTGACGAACTCCTTCGCGAAGCCGAGCACCTCGTTCGCGGCTCGGCCAGGCCATTCGAGGACACCCGGGGCTCGATCGACTACAAACGTCATCTCGCCGGCGTCCTCTTCCGTCGCTCGTTCGAGGTGGCCGCGTCGCGGGCGCATGGCGAAGCGGTTCGAACGCTGCACGTGTAACACCCACCTTCGTGGCACGGCACGACCGCCGGGTTATCCGAAGAAGAGATAGCAGAACGCCGCACCGACAAGCGACATCGAAAGCCCCCAGGCCAGCAGCTTGTTGAACAGCACGCGGCTGTCGTGCCCGAGCGGCGCCGAGGCCAGACAGAGTGCGCCGATCGTGGACAACGGCGACACATCCACGAGGTGCGCGCCGATGTTCATCGAGGAGGCAATCGCCAGCGGATCGGCTCCCGCCAGCTCGCGCGCCAGCCCAGGGACCATCGGGAGAAACGCGGGCAGGACCACTCCCGAGGTGCTGCTGTAGACCGAGATGATGCCGATGATGAACGCCACCACCGCCGTCACGGACTCTGCCGTCGAGATGCGAGCGACGAGCGAGACCAGCAGGTCGATGCCCTGGGCCTTCTCGAGCAGCGCGATGAGCACGGTGACGCCGCAGACCATCAGGATGACCCGCCACGGCATCTTCTTGACCGCCTCGACGTCGTCCGCGCACCTGAGCAGCACGAGCACGACGGATCCCAGGAAGGCCCCCATCCCGACGTTGATGCCGAAGAACACCACCGACACGATCAGCGCGAGGATGACGGCGAGCGTGATCCAGTGGCGGCGCTGCAGCGCCTGCCCCGTTCCATCCGATTCCTCCGGCTCGCTCAAATCGACGCGCTCACGCCCGAACAGCTTCAAGCCGCCGAACAGGAAATATCCACCGAACGCGACCGCCGCGTGGGCCGCCACGTTATAGAGATACGTCTGCGCTTCGAATCCGCTCATGCCCATCCGCGCCATGAGCCCGCTGACGATGATGCCGGTCGGCGCGAAGGGCGACAGCGCTCCGGCATTCGCCCCGTTGCCCACCATGATCGCCATCAGAAACGCGGGAATGCCGGCACGGCCCGCCGTTGTCATCGCCATCGGTGCGATGAGCGCCGCGGTGGCGATGTTGCCGGGTCCCATCGAGGCCAGCGCCGCCGCGAGCACGAAGAACATGATGGGCACGACACCGCGATTGCCGCGACAGCTTCGCACCGCATGATGCGCCAGGCGGGATAGCGTGCCGTTCGACTGGGCCAGGGCGAAGAGCAACGTGACACCGGTGAGCGTGAGAAACAGCGCCGTTGGAAAGCCGTTCATCACCTCGCCCACGGACATGCCGCCCAGATAGACGCCAATCAGCCAGGCCAGCGCGACAGCCAGGACGCCCACATTGAGGCTCGTGACGCAGCTCACGATCACGGCCAGGGCAAGCGCGGCGACGGAGATGACGGCGAGGTTCATGATCGGTCCCGCTGGAGGAGCGAGCACAGCAGCTCTGAAGGGTGGAGCGCGCGCGACGAGCTCAGATCGTGAATCTGGTGTCGGCACGAGACGCCGGATGCCACGACGACCGTCCCCGGCCGCTGGCTTCTGATGGCGGGCAGCAGCCGTCGCTCGGCGATGGTTCGCGACACCTCGAAATGATCTCGAATGTATCCGAATGATCCGGCCATGCCGCAGCAGCCGGCGTCGAGCTCGACGACCGACGAGCCGGGGATTCGGGCCAACAGCGCCTTCGACGGCGCGAGCAGGCCCATGGCCTTCTGGTGGCAGTGTCCGTGCAGCAGGATATTGGCTGGACCTGGGGCGATCGGGAGGGGTTTACCGGCCTTCCAGCGTTGTTCGACGAGATCTTCGAAAAGCACGCTGGCTTCGGCGACGACCCGAGCCCGCTGCTGAGACTCGCCTCTGAGCAGCGCCGGTGCGTCCTCTGTGACTGCTGACAGGCAACTGGGTTCGAAGAACACGAGACGCCCTCCATTCGTGACGAGCGGCGACAGGAGATCGGTGTTCCTCGCAGCCCGCTGACGCGCTTCGTCGAGCAGCCCCTGTGAGATCAGCGGGCGCCCGCAGCAGACGTTGGGGGCGAGGGCTACGCCGAGCCCTGTCGCCTCGAGCACCGTGGCGCCCGCGATGCCAATGTCTGGATTGAAGTAGTTCGTGAACGTGTCGTTGAAGATCAGGACCGACTGCTCGGCGTTCCCTCGCCGGCGGCGCGCCGCAAAACGCCGCGCAAACGTCGAACGCGCCCAGGCGGGCGGCGTTCGCCGCCGATCCAGCCCGAGGAATCGCTCGTTCAGCCAGCGCACCGGGGTGCTCTGTGCCACGACGTTCGACAACGGCGCAAGCCGGCTGCCCCACCGCGCAACCGTGTCGACGTGCCCGAGCAGCTTCACGCGGGGCGGCGGAGCATGCCGCGTCCAATAGTCCGCGAGAAATTCGCTCTTGAAGCGCGCCATGTCGACGCCCACCGGGCACTCGGTCTTGCAGGCGCGGCATTCCAGGCACAGCTCCATCACCTGCCGCACGGCCTCGTCTGACAAGCCCGATTCGCCGAGACGTCCGGCCATGGCCAGCCGCAACACGTTGGCCCGGCCGCGCGTCGAGTGCTCCTCGTCTCGGGTGGCCATGTAGGAGGGGCACATCGTGCCGTCGAGCGTCTTGCGGCACGCGCCGAGGCCGCTGCACATGTCGACGGCGCCGCCCATTCCTCCGAAGTCGGCATAGTCGAAGAATGTCACGGGCCGCGGCGTGTGGTAGCCCGGGCCATATCGAAGGTTCGCGGTGAGAGGCGGCGCATCGACGATCTTGCCAGGATTGAGAATGCCCAGCGGATCGAACGCCGACTTGATGGCACGGAAGGCGTCGTAGAGGACCGGGCCAAACATCTTCTGCATGAACGGGCTGCGCACGAGACCATCGCCGTGCTCACCCGAAAGCGCGCCGCCGAACTCGAGCACGAGATCGGCCACCTCGCCGGCAATGGCCTCGAACTTTCGCACTCCCTCATCGGTTTTCAGATTCACGACCGGCCGGACGTGCAGGCAACCCACTGAGGCATGCGCGTAGACACCGGCCCTGGTATCGTACCGCTCGAGCATGGCCAGGAACCGCTCGATGTAGTCGCGCAGCTTCTCAGGAGCAACTGCCGTGTCCTCGACGAAAGAGATCGACTTGGACTCCTCCTTCATCGCCATCGACAAACCCAATGCGGCTTCGCGCAGGCCCCAGATCCGCGACTGCGAGGCCTGGTCTGTAGCCTTCGTGAATCGCGAGCCGAAGCCTCGCGCGGAGAGGTCGCGCTCGAGGGCGTCCAGGCGCGGCGGCAGGTCTTCGGTGCGATCGGCGTAGAACTCCACACAGAGAACCGCGCCGGGATCGCCGTCGAGCCAGTCGCGGCGAAGCCGATCGAGCACCGGGTTCTGGGCCGTGTGATTCAGGACGAAGCGATCCATCACCTCGACGGCGGCCGGGCGATGCGGAAGAATCGCGGGCGTTGCTTCGAGAGCCTCGAGCAGCTCGGCGAACTGGATGGTCATGACGGCCGTCGCCTTCGGCAGGGGCACGAGCCGAATCTTCGCTTCGACGACCACGCCCAGCGTGCCCTCGGAGCCGACCATGAGCTTCGTCAGGTCGAAGGCTCGCTCCCGGCCCACGAAACAATCCAGGTTGTAACCTCCGACCCGGCGCAGAATGCGCGGATAACGCCGCTCGATCTCGTCGGCGCACCGATGCGCGGTTTCGCGCACCACCCGATAGCACCGGGCCTCGAGCGACGCACCAGAACAGGCGGCATCCAGCTCGGCGTCGGACAGCGCACGAAAATGCGCCACCGATGCGTCCGACAGCACGACGTGCTGTTCGAGAACATGATCGATCGTCTTGCCATAGAGCACCGAGCGCGCACCGCTCGAGTTGTTCGCCATCATGCCGCCGAGCGTCGCCCGGTTCGCGGTCGAGATGTCGGGCGCGAACTTGAGGCCGTGCGGCCGGAGCGCGGCGTTCAGCTCGGCCAGGACGATGCCAGGCTCGACGCGGGCCCAGCCTTCGGCGGCATTGAGCTCGAGCAGACGGTTGAAGTACTTCGACGTATCGAGCTGAATGCCGGGCCCGATGGCCTGGCCGGCTTGTGACGTGCCGCCGCCTCTCACGGTAAGAGGACACCGCAGAGCGTGACACGTGCGGACGGTGTGGATGACGTCGGCGCGCGTCTTCGCGATCACGACGCCGATCGGCTCGATCTGATACACGCTGGCGTCGGTGGAATAGAGTGCGCGGGAGACGCGGTCGAAACGCACCTCGCCCTCGATGGCGGATTCCAGCTGCGCGCGCAGCGTGTCGGCATCGACGGACTCGGCACCTGTGCGCATCGTGACGGGCGGAGCGGCAGCGCCTTTCAGCATCGGGTTGCGCATTATATGCACGTGATGCGGCCAGAGGGACGCGTTGCGGAGCTCGATGCGACGTATTAGGATGACGACACGAGCCGACATGCACAGGAGCGGAAGGCATTTTCTTCAGATTCCGGGACCGACGAACGTTCCCGATCGCATCCTGCGCGCCATTGCGCAGCCGACTATCGATCATCGCGGCAGGAAGTTCGCGGCTCTCGGCGCCGAGGTTCTCGAGGGGCTGAAGGCGCTCTTCAGGACGTCGGGGCCCGTGATGATTTTCCCCTCGTCCGGAACCGGCGCGTGGGAAGCGGCCCTGACGAACACGCTGTCGCCGGGCGACAGGGTGCTGGCCTTCGACATCGGAGAGTTCGCGCGGTTGTGGTCCGAAGTGGCGAGGAAGCTCGGCCTCGATGTCGATGTGGTGCCAGGCGACTGGCGGCGGGGCGTCGATGCCGAAGAGCTCGAATCGACGCTGCGCGCCGATCGCGACCGCAGCATTCGCGCCGTGCTCGTCGTCCACAACGAGACATCTACCGGGGTCACCAGCCGGCTGCCCGAGATCCGCGGGGCCCTCGATCGCGCGGGCCATCCGGCCCTGCTGCTGGTCGACGCCGTCTCCTCGCTCGCCTCGATCGAGCTCTCCCACGACGAGTGGGGCCTCGACGTCACGATTGCCAGCTCGCAAAAGGGGCTGATGCTGCCGCCCGGTCTCAGTTTCAACGCCGTCAGCGGCAAGGCATTGGCGGCGTCCCGGTCGGCCAGGTTACCGCGCTCGTATTGGGCATGGGATCCCATGTTGACGTTCAACGCGTCCGGCTTCTTCCCTTACACGCCCTCGACGAATCTCCTGTTCGGACTTCGTGAAGCCATCCACATGCTGCGCGAGGAAGGGCTGGACAACGTGCTCGCTCGTCACCAGCGGCTCGCCGACGCGGCGCGAGCGGCCGTGAGCGCCTGGGATCTCGAAACGGCCTGTCAATCGCCTCGGGAACACAGCAACGTCGTGACGGCGGTGATGATGCCAGCCGACCAGGACGCGGACCGGGTGAGGCAGGTCGCGCTCGAACGGTTCGATCTCTCGCTCGGCGCGGGCCTGGGCAGGATGAAGAGCCGGGCGTTCCGAATCGGTCACCTGGGTGACTTCAACGAGTTGATGCTGGCCGGGACGCTGTGTGGTGTCGAGATGGCGCTTTCGCTGGCCGGCGTCCCGTTCAAGAAGGGCGGGGTGGCCGCCGCCCTGAGCCGGCTCTCCGCCCCCGAGGCTCTTGCGCACTCAGGTCAGCCGGCCGGCGCGCTCACCGACCTCTGAAGACCGGCGACGCTTCTCCACCACCTCCTTCGTCGTCTGAATCGTCAGCGCCGCGTGCTTGACGATCGTCGCCGCCAGCTCGACGGCGACGGCAAGATTGTCGGCGTTCTCGGATCACTTGCGTTTCGTATCGTCAGACGCTGTTGACCCTTGTGGGACCGCATGATACAAGACGGCGCATGGCGATCGCGCGTCCCAACCAGCTCGGAAGCGATCGGTACCACGTCCAGGTGCTCGATCGCGCCCTGACCATCGATGCCCTGAGCGAGACGACCGGTCAGTTCAGTCTGGCCGACTGATGGTCGGGGCTACAGCAACGGAAAGCAGACGTTGCAGCGTCTCGGCGATTCGCTCGGAATCGAGTTCGGTCCGCCTAATCCCATCGACGTGGAACGGGACGATGCTTCCAGGGGAGCCTGATATGAAAAGCTCAGGGTCGACGATGCTGACGGTGTGCTTCACGAGGTTGGCTCGACTAGTCACCCTCACGATCGTCGCTGGCTGCCTGACGACCTCACTGGCGTCGGCGCAGGGCGGAGGTTCCGAGATCAACGGCACGGTCTTCGACCAGGCCGGAGCGGTGCTGCCAGGGGCTACCATCACGATCACCAATGAGGCCACCGGCATCGTCCGCGATGCCGTCACGGGCTCTGAAGGGCGGTACATCCTGCCGACGCTCACGCGCGGCACGTATAAGGTGCAGGTCGAGCTTCAGGGCTTCCAGACCCAGTCTCGCGAAGGCCTTGTGTTGCTCGTGGGGCAGGAGCTCACCGTGGACTTCACGCTGGCCGTGGCCACGGTGGCGGAGAGTATTACGGTCACCGCCGGCGCCCCCCTCGTCGAAACGACAGCGAGTCGCATCGGCGAGAACGTCACCAACCAGGAAATCGACAATATGCCGAGCGCCGGCCGGAGCTCGCTGGCGCTGATGCAGCTCGTGCCGGGGCTCATGCCGAGCCTGACGCCCGGCGACTTCGAAGGCGCCGAATACAACGTCAACGGGCGCGAGACCACGAGCAACGTGTTCATGGTCGACGGCGCGTCGAACCAGGATCCGAACGGCGGCGGATCGGGCGCCCAGGCGCGCATTACTCTCGACACGATGGACGAATTCCACGTCTTGACCCATCAATACACCGCGGAGTTCGGCGGGGCCTCGGGGGTCGTCGTGAACGCCGTCACCAAGTCGGGAACCAACCGATTCTCTGGCCGGGCTTTCTATTACTTCGAGGATGACAGCCTTCGCGCGACCGATCCGTTCCTCGAAGCGGAAGGCCTGGAAAACCCGGAGAGCGGCCGGAAGACGTATGGCTTCAGCATCGGCGGTCCGATCGTCCGGAACAAGGCGTTCTTCTTCTACAACCTCGAGCGCCCCGTGCTCGAAGACGCCGTCAACATCCAGATCCCGGAGGAAGCCGCGCCTTTCTACACCAGCTTTTCCGATGCCATCGTCACCAAGCCGCTGAACCAGTTCGTCAAGGTCGACTACGCAGTCGGCAATCACAGCATCGGCGGGCGCTGGGCGCGCGAGACCAAGACCACGGTCGGCGAGGACTGGGAGTGCTGCAGTACGCAAGACAACATCATCTACGAGCGCGACGCGGGCGACCAGGCGGTAACCCTCAACTGGACGGCGATTATCGGACAGCGGGCGACGAACGAGCTCAGGTTCTCGCTCGTGCGCGAGGACGCCTTCACGGGTCCGCCTCTTTATTTCGATGACGATTTCAACTTCATCGGGCCCGCGGGCCGCGACAAGTTCGACATCGGCTCACAGAACGAGCACGCCGACTTCACGGCAGGGCCTGCCGCCGAGCATGGCGGCTCGAACAGCCGGAACTACACGCTCTATAACGCGTTCACCTTCGTCAAGAACGGCTGGCGCGGCGATCACACGTTCAAGACGGGCGCCTCCTATACCCGCTTGAAGGTCGACCCGCAGCGGATTGGGTCAGGGGACATCGGCAACTTCGTGTTCCAGCACAACCTGCCCTTCGATGCTGGCAACCCCTTCACCTACCCGTCGGAGTTCTCGATCGTCCTTGGCGACGTCGAGGTTCGCTCGCAGATTGAAAATGTCAGCGGCTTTCTGCAGGACAAGTGGCAGCTCAACCGCCAGCTGACTTTGAATCTGGGCCTGCGCTACGACTGGCAGGATCTCACACCGACGCACGGCTTGGCACCGCGCCTCGGTTTCGCGTACGACCCGACTGGGAGCGGCAAGACGGTCATTCGGGGTGGTGTCGGGAAGTTCTACGAGTTCCACTATATCGGCGTCAGGAGCAATCTCAACCGGCGCGGTCCGCTCGGCCAGGTCTATACGTTCGCGACCGACGAAGATCTCTCGGCCGATGACGGCATCATCCCGGCGGATCCTTGCCTGCGGCCCGGCGGCAGCGATGGGCTAGCCGTCATGGGCGCGGAGTGCCGTGCCACGCTCACCGCGTTCAGAGACCAGCTGCAGCCGGGTGCCAGTGAAGAGTTCATCAATGACGAGCCGTGGGTCGACGGCAACCGCGAGCTCGGGTACTTCTGGGGGTACAGCCTGGGGGTCAAGCGCGAGATCATGCCCTTTCTGGGCGTGTCGGTTGACTACGTCGGGAACCGTGGGCGCGACCAAACCGGTCAGATCGACATCAATGAAGGCCCACTCGGTCCTGATGGCCGCGTCACCAGGCTTGGGGTCGACGTCTTCGATCCCACGGGCGAGCTGATTCCCGAGATCGCACGCGGAACCGACTTCCGCCGGGTCCTGCAGTATCAGAGTCGCAGCGATCTGAACAGCGATTTCGACTCGCTCGAGCTGGCTATGGACAAGCGCTACTCGAATCGCTGGAGTGGTCGGATTGCGTATACGCTCGCGCGCGCGCGCGACGTCGGCAGCGTCGGGAACGGAGCGGCAGGTACGAAACGCTTCGCCAACGATCTCAATCCACGCGAAGACTACGGCCCGGCAAACTTCGACAATCGCCACTCGCTGGTCATCGGGGTCAACGGCACCATTTGGGGAGGGCTGGGCGCCGGCGCCATCTTCAAGCACTATTCGGGCTATCCGATCAACGAAACGGTGGGCCAGGACGTCAACGGCGACCGCGACAATCTCGAACGTCCGGTCGCAGGAATCCATGATGAAGACCGACCGATTGTCTCGGAGCTCGACAGCAACGGTCGAGCTGTTCGGAACGGTATCGACGGTGAAAGCATCACGCTGCTGGACCTGCGGCTGCAGTACATCCTGAACCTACCCAGAAACCAGACCGTCGGGTTCTTCTGGGAGGCGTACAACGCGCTCAACAAGATCAACTACGGAAATCCCAGCGGCGAGCGCAACGACGACAACTTCCTAGTCCCGGTCGAGGCCGGGCAGATGCGGGCGATGCAGCTTGGCGTACGCTACACCTTCTAGAGCGTCCGGCTGACGGTCGACGACGACCTGGGCTCGCGAGCGATCGCGAGCCCAGCTTTCGTTCATCGACGCTCCGCGTTTGCAGGCGTTCCATATGCGCGCACCTGTTACTCACGCGCGCTCACCGACCTCTGAAAACCGGCGGACGCTTCTCCAGGAACGCCGCGATGCCCTCCTTGAAATCCTCGCTCGTATAGCAGGCGGCCACGAGATCGTCTCCCTCGTACCGCCCGATTCGACGCCGCGCCTGAATCCGCCTCACCATCTCCTTCGTCGTCTGAATCGTCAGCGGCGCGTGCTTGACGATCGTGGCCGCCAGCTCCCGGACCACGGCGTCGATGGTGTCGGCCTCTGCCATCCGCGTGATCAGCCCGATCGCATTGGCTTCGGAGGCTTCCATGAGCCGCGCCGTGAAGATCAGATCCTTGACGCGCGCGGGCCCGAGCAGATCGACAAGCCGGGCATAGTTCGCGCCGGACAGGCAGTTCCCCAGGGTGCGGGCGATGGGCACACCGAATCGCGCGTCGGGCGTGCACACACGCAGGTCGCACGCGAGCGCAATGGCACATCCACCGCCGGTGGCTGCGCCCTGCACCTGGGCAATCGTCGCCGCCTTCACGCGCTCGAGGCGATCGATCACGCCGTCGATCCGAAGCTCGTACTCCAGCGCATCCTCGCGCGTGCTGAAACGCGTAAACTGATTGATATCGGTGCCGGCGACGAACGCCTTGCCCCCGGCCCCCCTGAGGACGAGCACACGGACGGTCTCATCAGCGTCCACGCGATCGCAGGCCTCGACGAGGGCCTCGTACATCTCGAAGGTCATCGCGTTGCGCGCGTCGGGCCGGTTGAACGTGATGAACGAGACTTCGTTCTCGGTCTCGAAGAGCACGTGAGGGGTGGACATCTGAAGGCTCCTCATCGCAGCACCGGCTCCTGACGGCCGGCGGCGGCACGCGGTATTGGAACGACGATGACTGTGAACAGCGGAAAAGCGCTCGAGGGGATTCGGGTCCTGGACGTCACGCAGCTGATGGCGGGTCCCTTTTGCGCGATGCAACTATGCGACATGGGCGCCGACGTGATCAAGGTGGAGCCGCCCGCCGGCGACTCGACGCGCCGCATGTCCGGCGCCGTCGGCACCGACAGTCCCAGCTTCAATGCCGTCAACCGAGGCAAGCGCGGCATCGTCCTCGATCTGAAGAAGGAGCCGGCGCGGCGGGCGTGCCGGCGGCTCGCGCTCGGCGCAGACATCTTCATCGAGAACTACCGGACCGGGGTGATGCGGAGCTTCGGCCTCGACTACGACTCGCTGTCGCCCGGAAATCCGGGTCTCATCTATGCATCGATTTCCGGATATGGCCAGACAGGCCCGGACGCCGGTAAGGGCGGGTTCGATCTCGTCGCGCAGGGCGTGTCGGGATTGATGTCGATTACCGGCGAACCCGGCGCGCCGCCCGTGAAGGTGGGCGTGCCGATCACGGATCTCGGGGCCGGGATGTTCGCGCTGGCCGCGATTCTGGCTGCGCTCTACTACCGCAGCCGCACCGGCCGCGGCCAGTACATCGACACGTCACTCGTCGAGGCCGGCGTGGCGCTCTCCGTATGGGAATCGGCGGAGTACTTCTCGGGCGGCGGCGTGCCCCAGCCGGTCGGATCCGCGCACCGCATGAGCGCGCCGTATCAGGCTATCCGCTGTGCCGATGGCTACATCACGCTGGCCGCTGCCAACGATCGCCTCTTCGTGCGGTTGTGCGAGCTCCTCGGTCATCCGGAATGGGCGCGCGACGCCGACTACGTCAACGATACGCTTCGCGTGCGCAACCGCGCCGCGCTGGCCGGTCTCATCGAATCGGTCACGATGGAGCGGCCGCGGTCGCACTGGATTGCTGTGTTCGAGACTGCGGGCTTGCCCTGCGGGCCCATCAACACCTACGAACAGGTGTTCGCCGATCCGCACATCCAGGCACGCGGCATGGTCGTCGAAACGGATCATCCCACGCTCGGACGGATACGCACGCTGGGCTCGGCCCTCAAGATGTCTGAAACGCCGCCGAGCGTCGGGCGGCGCGCGCCTCTCCTGGGCGAGCACACACGCGAGGTGCTGAGCGAGGCGGGTTTCGACGAGAGCGAGATCGCTGAAGTGGTGTGAGCGACCGCGGCCGATGCGCTACGAGTTCCTCTTCCATCGGCTGGTGGCGGCGTCACGGCCGTTGTCGTGGCGCGTCGTCAGCGTCAGGATGCCATCGGCGCCCAGTGCATAGTAGCGCTGCCGTTCGAGCGCGAAGGGATTGGCGCGATTAGCCGCCAGCTCGGGGTCGAAGGCCCGCTGCGCAGCATCGGGCGGGACGTACGTGATTTGTCGCTGTTGCGGATTGATCACGACTCGGCCGTTCGTCGAGATGACCGGATTCGGCGGCGTGAAGCCGAGATCCTGAAGCGTCTTGAGCCCCGCTTCGCTCAGCCGGTACTCGATGTTCAGATTGCCGAAGGCATCTGAGACGAGCAGGCCGTTTGCCTCGACGGGAGCGCTCCGGCCGTCCACGGCCGCCACGTTCAGCGACACGAGCGTCCAGCTTCCCTCGAGCACCTTGCGCGCGGCTTCCATCGTCTGGGCGCCGCTCTCGATCGGGCTGGTGTTGAGCGGCCGCTGCCGCGGGCTCGGCGCGCAACCGGCCAGGGTGAGCACCGCGAACAGGACAACCAACAACCCGCTGATGGCGTATCTCATCGCTCTTCGAGCTCCGCCGCCTATTGTGTCACAAGACCCTGCGAGACGCCGCTCGGCTGGTGTCGCGGCCTGACGGCGAAGCAGAGAGGATAGGATCGGCCCGCAAGCCATGTCCGGACACTCGACCAGAACGAGCGAGGGCTTCCAGGGTGCGCGACCCCTCGCGCGCATGACGGCGCGCTCGCCGCACGAGGCGCACCGCACCGCCACACCCCTGGAGCTGTTGTTCGATCTCGTCTTCGTCGTCGCGATCGCGCAGGCCGCGAGCGGCCTCCATCACGCCATCGCCGAGGACCATGCGATGGCAGGTCTCGTCGGCTACCTGATGGTGTTCTTCGCCATCTGGTGGGCCTGGATGAACTTCACGTGGTTCGCCTCGGCGTACGACTGCGACGATGCCCCTTACCGCCTGGCGGTGATGCTCCAAATTACCGGCGCGCTGATTTTGGCGGCCGGCGTGCCGGCCATGTTCGAGGCCCGCACCCCAAGTGTGGCCACGGTTGGCGGCTTCGTCGTGATGCGCATGGCCCTCGTCGGTCAATGGCTTCGGGCGGCGGCTTCCGATCCGGAGCGCCGCACGACGGCGCTTCGATATGCGTTCGGCATCACCGCGCTTCAGGTTGCTTGGGTCACGTTGCTGTTCATACCCGGCCGGCAGGGACTGGGATTTCTGACTTTCGCCGCGCTCGAGCTCGCCGTGCCGGTGTGGGCCGAGCGCGCCGCGCCAACCACCTGGCATCCGCACCACATCGCGGAACGATACGGTCTCCTGACCTTGATCGTGCTGGGCGAATCGATCCTCGCGGCCACCGTGGCCGTGCAGTCGGCGCTGGCGTCAGGCGCAGCGCTGGCCGTGCTCTGGCCGACAATCGTCGGCGGGTTGCTGATCGTGTTCTCGATGTGGTGGTTTTACTTCGATCGCCCGGTGCACGATCTGCTCACGAGCTTCCGTAAGGCCTTCATCTGGGGCTACGGACACTATCTGGTGTTCGCGGCCGCCGCGGCCGTGGGCGCGGGCCTGGCCGTCACGGTGGATCACGTGACGCATCACGCGAAGGTTGACGCAATCGGCGCCGGCATAGCCATCGCCGTTCCCGTCGCGGTCTATCTGGCGTGTCTCTGGTTCCTGCACGACCGCCCGGAGTATGGGCGTACCCGAATACTCGGTCCAGTGGCCGCCATCCTCGTGCTGCTCACACCCCTCACGGGTCGAGCCGTGCCGTTGACCGGAATGATTCTGGCGGCGCTCGTCTCCGTGAAGACCGTGATGAGCGGCCCGTCTCTCAGAAGAGAAACTTGAGCCCCAGCTGAATCACGCGCGGATCACCGGCTGTGGTGATCGTGCCGAAGGCCGCCGAGCCGAACGTGCCGTTCGGCGCGCCGAGCGGGGGCGTGTTCGTGATGTTGAAGGCTTCCACCCGCACCTCCAGCGCCTTCGCCCCCATGAGCGGAACACGCCGAATCAATGCGATGTCGAGATTGCGGTACGACGGGCCGCGAACGGGATTGCGGGAGCTCGATCCGAGCGTGAACTGCGGCGCCGTCGAAAAAGCGCTCGTATCGAACCACCGGCTCGTGGAGCGTTCACTGTCTGGAAGCGTCGGATCTCCGGTGAGATTCGGCCGTTGAATTCCGAATCCAGCGAACGCGTTGTTGTTCACGGACTGCGTGACGGCGACGGGCACGCCCGATTGGAGCGTCAGCAGGCCCGTCACCGTCCAGTCGTTCACGAGCGCACCGACGATGCCGCTCGCCTGCCGGGATCTGCTCGAGCCGAACGGAATGTCCCAGACCACGGAGGTGACGAACACGTGCGGGATGTCGCCCGTGGAGTAGTCGCGCTCGAGCTTGCGATTGAAGCTGTCGGCCACCGGATAGTTGGCCACCGGACCCGTCAGAATCGACGCGTCGAACACTGACGAGGCATCGTCCATCAGCTTGGATCGCGTGTAGCTGACGAGGTATGACAACCCTCGGGAGAATCGCTGCTCCAGCTTCGCGGTGAAGCCGTGATAGACGGTGGTGCCGACGTTGTTTCGATAGAAGCTGACCGTGGTGTAGTCCGGAAAGGCCTTCAGCAGTTGCGCACGCGAGATGGTGGGATCGCCGAGCGACGAGGAGCGCGGAACGGTTCCGAAGAACGGATTCGGCACGCGTTGGAGCAACGCAGATCCCTCCGCGAGCTGATCGACGGTCAGCTGATTCACATTGGTGTCGGGAATGCCCACGCGCGTGATCTTCGAGCCGACATACGCCACCTCCACGGCGAGGTTCGGCGCCAGCTCGTGCTGCAGCGATGTGTTCCACTGCTGGACGTATCCCGACCCTAGATCGCGATCGACCGTGAACACGCCTTGCCCGAGACCGGCGTCCGGCGTCAGCGCGATCGGCTCCACCTGAGGGCCGCTTGCCAGGACGAAGGCCGGGACAATGTTGTCCAAGGTGCGTTGGGAGACGGTCTGCAGGAACGGAAACACCGGCGTCGTGAACGGCGTCGTGATTCCGGCCTGCTCGATCCACACCATCCCATAGGCGGTTCGAACAACCGTTCGGTCGGTGACGAGCGCCACGATCCCCAGGCGCGGTCCGAAGTTGAGCTTGTGAAGCTCGCGGGCCGCACGGGGCTGGCCGTCGCGCCCGAGAAACTCGAGCTGCCTGGTCTCGAGATTGAAGACCGCCGCCTGGTCGTCGACCTCGGACGACGGAAAGTTCAGCGTGTACCGCACGCCGCCGTTCACGGTGAGGCGGCTCGAGACCTTCCAGTCGTCCTGGATGAAATACTCCTGGAAATGGGCGCGATTCTGGACCTTCTGCCCCTGGAGGTCGATCGAAAACTGCTGGACCTGGCCCAGAAGGAAGCTGGCGAACGGCGTGCCGGTGTTGGACACGCCCGGCAGATCGGTGAAGAGGCTGCTGAACGTGAATGATCCGGTCGGCGAGGGTGGCTGCACCACATCCAGGCGCTCCCAGCGCAGGTCGGCGCCCATCTTGAGCGTATGTCGCCCTTTGATCCACGTGAGCGAATCGGCGATCTGCGTCACGCTGGTGCTGAAATCGGAGGCCGTGTTGGGCACGGAGCCGAGCTGCTGATAGCCGGAAACGAGAAACGTGGGCAGCGTATTCGGGAACTGCGCGTTCGAGGGAATGCCCGGACAGTCCCAGGCTGACCGACGGCCGGCCCGCTCAATTGAGTGGCCGTGCGTCCGACTGTCCGCCGCGTATCACCGATGCGAAGCTCGTTCAGCACGCGATCCGAGAATGTCTGCTGGTAGCTGGACGCAAACGCCCAGGACGTGGTGTCCTGCGGTCCGAGCGTGCCGGTCGTGACGCCGCTGCCATCGGGTAACGGTGTGACCGGGATGAACTCTTCCTGAAATCGCGTGAGGCGCCCGAAGACCTGACTGTTCGTCGTGAGACGATGGTCGATTCGAAAACTGAACTGATCCTGATCGACGGTCTCGTCGTCCACCCGGCGAAAATTGTTGGCGGTGCCGTTGCTCGTCGGCAGCGGATAGTGCTCCAGCAGCCCGAGCGCGACCGGATCCATGCGATCCAGCGGAATCGTATTGCCCGGGAACGGGCGCCGGGTTGCTCCCCCGCCGGCAACGGGAACGGTGGTCGCCGGATCGTAGATCACGGGGACACGCCCACCGATCGCTTCGGTGAACACGCCTTGACGCTGCCGGAGAGTCGGCACGGTGGAGATCACGGTTCGTCCAATGGTCTGTCGCTGCCCCTGGTAGTCGGCGAAGAAAAAGGTCCGGTCCCGCCGGATGGGGCCGCCCACGACACCGCCGAACTGGTTGCGACGGAACTTGGGCTTGGCCGCGGTGGGCGAGGCAAAGAAGTTTTTGGCGTTGAGCGATTCGTGGCGGAAGAACTCGAAGAGCGTGCCGCGAAACGCGTTGGTGCCCGACTTGGTCGTGAGGTTCACGACGCCGCCGTTGAATCGCCCGAACTCGGCCGGCGGGCTGTTCGTCTCGATCTTGAACTCCTGAATCGCGTCGATGTTCGGAAAGAAGGCGACTTGCCCGGGCTCTGGCTGCAGCACCGAAATCCCGTCGAACAGATACTCGTTGGTCCGCGGCCGGCCCCCGTTGATACGCGGCAGCGACGAGCCGGGCGGCAGGGCAACGCCAGGCACGAGCCCCGCGAGGGTAATGAAGCTCCGTCCGTTGAGCGGCAGATCCACCACTTTCCGGTTGTCGACGACCTGGCCAAGTCCGGAGGTCTCGCTGCGAAGGAACGGCGCATCGGCCCTGACCGTAATGGCTTCCGTCAGCTCACCGACTTCGAGCTGGAAGTCGAGCCTGATGGTCTCTCCTGTGGCGATCCCGACCGCCTCGCGGGAGACGGGCCGGAACCCGGTCAACTCGACACGCACCTGATAGACACCTGAAGGCAGCCCCGGAACCACGTAGCGGCCGTCTCCATCGGTGATCGCCACACGCGACTGGTTCGTGCCAGTCGCTGTCACGGTGACGGTCGCGCCGGGCACGACCGCGCCGTTCTGGTCCGATACCTCGCCGCCGAGCGCCCCGCCGCCAATCTGTGCCACAGCCGCCGCCGGCAGACTCCACGAACACAACAGCCACAGGCCTGCGCCTGCGATGCATCGCCACCCTCTCATCGCGCCTCCGGAGTGCGGCAAAATCTATATCGTCTTGAACTGACATGCAAATCGATTCAAATCGACTTGATCGGACCGTATCGTGGTGCGGCTGCCGATGGGTGAACGTCCCGGCGCCTCGGTGATGGATCGGGGTTTCAGCGCGCCGGAACGCCTCGGGGCCGAGCGAGCGAGACTATGTCGCCGGGCTCCCTGTTGCGGTCGTCTCGGTCTTGACGACATCGATCGAGACGGACTTGATGAGGGCGTGCAGCGGACGCCCTGGCACGATTCCGAGTTTCTCGACGGCGTCCGGGGTAACTTCCGCGAGCAGCTTCACCCCGCCCACGGCAACCTGGACGATGACGTGATCGAACGCCGGATCGGCATGCACGGCCGACACCGTGCCCGACAGGACGTTGTGCAGGCTGAGACCCTCGGGAGCGTTCGTCGCCAGAATGACTTCGCGCGCCGGGATTCGCAGCCGGACCCTGGAGCCGACCGCCACCGGCGACCCGGCCACGAACAGCGTGCCGCCGTCGAACGCCAGCTCGACGAGCGTGCGCGAGGGATGCACTCGCGCCACGGTTGCATCGAAGAGACTGCCGAGTCCGACCGCGCGCCGCAGCCACGGCAGGTCGGGGCGGCTCATCATGCTGCTGAGAGAGCCGGAGGCCACGCCGTGGCCCTGCTCCAGGATCAACAGGTGCGTTGCCAACCTGACGACATCGTCGAAGGCGTGGGTGACGAGGATCAGGGGGATGTCGATGCGGCGGCGCAAGGTGTCGATCTCGTCCTGAAGACGGCCGCGGACGACGCGGTCAACCGCGGCAAAGGGCTCGTCCAGCAGCAGGACAGCCGGCTCACGCGCCAGCGCGCGGGCCAGCGCCACGCGCTGACGCTCGCCTCCCGACAGCTCGTGCGGGCGGCGATTCAGACGTCCGGATAGATGGACCAACTCCAGTAGCTTCTCCGCACGCGCGCGCCGTTCGGCGCGTGGCCGATGGCCGAGCGCGACGATGACGTTGCCGAGAGCGGTGAGGTGCGGGAAAAGCGCGTATTCCTGGAAGACGAAACCCACGGCACGGAGGTGAGGCGGAGCGAAAGCACCAGCGGACGTGTCAGTCCACGCGACGGACCCCGAATACACGGACGCCTCGGTGGGTCGATACAACCCGGCGATCGAGCGCAGAATCGTGGACTTGCCGCTCCCCGATGGACCGAAGATCGCCAGCACTTCGCCAGGGCTGCAAGTGAACTCGACGGCGAGCGGAATCGGGCCGCTCTGGCGAAGGGCGACCGAGAGGCTGCGATCAGCCACGGCGCGGGCTGATCCGGCGCGACAGCGTCGCCGTAAGCATGAGTGTCGTCACGGTAACCACCAAGAGCGTGGCCGCCATGACGCCCGCGCTTCGATCGTCGAACGCCTGCATGCGATCGTAGATGGCCACGCTGAGCGTCCTGGTCTGGCCCGGCAGGTTGCCGCCGACCATCAACACCACGCCAAATTCGCCCAGCGTGTGGGCGAAGGCGAGGACGGCCGCCGTCAGAATCGCCGGCCAGGCCAGCGGCACCTCGATGCGGACGAACCGCTGCCACGGCGTCAAGCCACAACAGGCGGCCGCGTCGCGCACATCCGAGGGAATCGCTTCGAAGCCGCGCTGAATTGGCTGGACGACGAACGGAATATTCGCGATGGCGGATGCGAGCAGCAGACCCTGGAAAGAAAACACCAGTGATCGGCCCGTGATGGCCTGAAAGGCCTCGCCGAGCGGAGAGCGCGCGCCAAAGGTGACCAGCAGATAGAACCCCAGCACCGTCGGCGGCAGGATGAGCGGAACGGTGACCAGGGCTTCCACGAAAAGCTTGCCGGGAAACTCTCGCACGGCCAGCAGATGGCCCAGCCATAGTCCGAACGGGAGCAGCAGGACGATCGTGCCCACGCCCAGCCACAGCGAGACGAGCAGCGCGGTCCAATCCATGAGCGGCTACTCCGGCACCATGAAGCCGTGCCGTCGGAGAGTCGCGCGAGCAGCGTCTTCCTGGATGTACTCGAAGAACCGGGCGGCCACCGGACCGGCCCGTTTGAGGAGGACCATTTCCTGTCGAAGCGGCGGATGGTCGGAATCGGGCAGCAGCGCGTAGATTCCTCGATCCGAGAAGCCTGGGCTGAGGACCAGCGAGTAGGCGATGATGCCGCCGACGGCGTTGCCCGTGGTGGCGAACTGAGCCGCCTGCGCAATGGTATCGCCCAGAACCAGGCGGGGCCGAAGCGCGTCCCAGAGACCACGCCGGCGAAGGACGGCCTGAGCCGCGCGTCCGTAGGGCGCTACGTCGGGGTTGGCGATGGCGAACCGGTCCACACGTTTCTCAGCGAGCAACTTCGCCAGCCCGTCGAGCCGTTCGTCTACCTGCAGTGGCGAACCCGACGGAGCGAAGACGACCAGGCGGCCGACGGCGTAGATCACGCCGGGACCACGCGTCAAACCGGCTGCGGCAAGCTGATTGGGAAAGTCTTCGTCAGCTGCCAGAAACAGCTCGAACGGAGCGCCGTCGAGAATCTGGCGAGTCAGCGCGCCCGACGCGCCAAACACCAGGTCTACCTGGTGACCACTCACTCGCGCAAATTCATCCGCAGACTCCTGAAGGGCGAAGCTGAGGCTCGACGCTGCGGCAATCGCCGGTGGACGCTGCAGCGGCGAGACCTTCTGGGATAAGCGTCAGCAGCCAGACGGCGGCGAGAGAGTGCATCAGTCTCATCGAATACATCGGTCGGCTACTTTTTGAGACGGACAACCTCGAGACGTATCAGCATGCGCACCGACCGAGCGGGTCGGGCATCCCTGGGAGCGACGATTCTGAACGGGCCCTGATGCTCGGCCAACGGCTGCCCATCGATCGTGTCCGCCACGATGATGTCGTTGGACGTGAACGCCGGGTCGAGCTCGGCGAGCGAGAACACCACCTGATAGCCATCCGTCGCGCTCGCGATGACATACGTGGCCAGCGCCTCACCGCGCAGCTCGGGACCGATTGGTGCGTCGGCACGAGCCAGGAGCTCGCCGACGAGCACGCCGTCATACCGGATGGTTCGGTCGTCGTCTTTCGTCTCGACGCGAGTGCGCGGGAAGCTCTTCAGGTCGGCCAGGCCGAGCGTCAACGGCGTTTCGACGTCACCGTCAATCCTCAACGTGCCCGCTGTGACGGGCGCAGCCGGCGGTGCCTGCGCGAGGGAGGCCGCTGGGAACGGCGTGAACAGGAGAGCCAGTACCAACCCGGCGCGGAGAAACGTCATGTCAATTCCTTCGCAAAACTATAGACTACGCTGAGAATCGTATCAAATCGTTGCTTTTGTCGGCTTATGTTGATCAGAACCGCATCAATACAATAATGCTGCATGGGCTGGTCGACGCGTACCTTGCCGCCCAAGTTCCGCCGCGCGGAGTACTGCAGGTACGATTTCAGGCCTGCGTGGTCTCAAAAGGAGTCGGATGGCACTTCTCACGGTCAGAGTGGCGGCCGAGCGTCTCGGCGTCGGCTATTCCACGCTCAAACGATGGATCCACGTCGGTCGCGTCCGGACCACGCGCACGGAGGGTGGCCACCATCGCGTGTCGGAAGCCGAGATCGATCGGCTGACCGCGCGCGCACAACCTGAGGCAAGCCGGCAACGACGCCCGAGCGAGCCCGATGAGTCGCTCTCGGGCCTGAGCGCCCGCAACCGGCTGCGCGGGTTCGTCGAGGAGGTGCGTGTGGATGGTCTGCTGGCGCAGGTCCGGCTGCGGGTTGGTGACCAGACGCTGACCGCCGTGATCACGGCCGACGCCGTGCGTGCTTTGCGCCTGCGTCGCGGCGATGACGCGCTGGCCATCGTGAAGTCGACGGAGGTCATGATTGCGCGGTCGGGCGTCGCACCCGTGCCGCGACAGCGCCGGAAGTGACCCCGCTCCCCTCGCCGACTGCGACAGCGTGTCGCGCGACGACGCCCGTCGGCTGCTGCGGGATCGGCCGGGTCGGTTGGACGAGAGTCGTTCGGATGGCGAGTCGCTCGTCTGGAACGGAGGATTTCTGATGTCTCTGACGCGCCTGATTCTTCTCGGGATGGCTCTGGTGGTTGTGTACTGGGGTATCCGGATTCTGCTGAGTCGCCGGGGTTAATTGACGGCAACTGGCAGGCGTGGCCATCGCAACGGAGTTGAGAGGGCGTCCGTCAGAGGCTCGTGTTCGCGCGCGCCGAGTCCACGAGGTACCGCGTGCCTGAAGCCGGCAGGCGTGGCCATCTGAGCGGCGTTTGGTGGCGTCTAGTGGGAACTCGACGTCAGGACCGCGGGGCCGGGGTTTCCTTTCGCCTGTCGATCTAGCCGCGGCACATTACGCGGATGCTTTCACGGTCGCGGTGCTGCGTACGTGCTCGTCTTGACAGGAAGGCATGGCAGCGCCCAACAGGTGTTGTCGCCAGGCCGGTCCGTGCATACCGTACACGTGTTTCGCGAAGTGGCCACTGGGACGTGAATCGCTTCGCCACCAGGTCTGGTCAGGGTCCATCGTGACTCGCTCGCGTCGAAGAATGCTCTCGACCCGTCGGGCACGACGGTTGCGACGTCGCCGTCATCCGGTGCATCGCCGCCATTCCCGGGCTGGTTGTTGGCGTCCCGGCACTTCTGGGTCTCGCACTGCATCATGCAATTCTCGCCGTCGAAATCGCAAAGCTGGCAGCCCCAATCGTCCCAACAACAGGCGATGCCTCCTTCGCCCCCGACAACGATTCCACAGGTACCGCCGGTGAGCGCACAGACTTGGCAGTAGTTGAGGTCGCCTCCGCCGTCGTCTTTCTTCTTCTGCAACAGCAGCGCGATCGGACCAGCGGGATGGAAGACCTGCCATTCTGTGATCTCGTCGCCCTTGACCCGCGCGACCAAGCTCGCGCCGCTCGGTGTGCGGTCGATAAGATTCAAGCCTTCACGCAGGGGTAGCCCCTGCAGCGCGGGACGCCGGAGTGTGGTGGTCGTGCGTCTGGTGTCGGACTGCGTGTTCTGAACGGGTGTGAGTTGCGAGGTGCAAGAGACGGTCATGGCGGCGAGCGTCGACGCCAGTACGATGCGAGTCGTAACAATCATGATCGGCCTCCAGCTGGTCGTGACAACGACCTGTATTGGCCAAGAGACGACTCGGATACCAGGCTCATGGTCCGCCGTGCGGCCGCGCGGGCCCGGTATCAGTTTCCTTCCGACTCGACGCTGATTATGGTCGATCGGGTAAACAGTTCCACTGTCAACCCGACCGATCTGCAGCAGGCCAAGCTCGACCATCCGCGCGCGCATGACTCGTGCCCGCTCGTAGTGAGCGCCGCGGTCAGCGGTGCGAACCAGGGCGTGCCTGAGGCCGGCATGGCGTGCGATCTGGGCGCGCCACGACAAGGACTCGCGTGCCCGCTCGCACCGAGTGCAACGAGGCGCGGCATGCCCGAGGCCGGCAGGGCGTGGCCATCGCAACGATCTGGGCGCGCCACGACAAGGACTCGTGCTCGCTCGCACGGAGTGAATCGAGGCGCAGCATGCCCAGGCCGGCAGAGCGTGGCCGTCGAGTGAGGATGAAAGGCGCCGCGTGAGGACTCGTGCCCGCTCGTCGTGAGCGCCGCCGTCAGCGGCGCGAACGACGGCGTGCCTGAGGCCGGCAGGGCGTAGTCAGACCAACGAAGTTGGGATGGCGCGCCCTGCAGGACTCGAACCTGCGACCTCCTGGTTCGTAGCCAGACGCTCTATCCAACTGAGCTAAGGGCGCGGAGGCTGGCGGGATCGTCGGCCGCGCTCGGCCGAGCCGCACGAAACACCAAGTATACAACAGGGATTCAGGCGCGCGCCCCGACACGAGACGCCACAGAGCCGCGCGACGCACAGCCGACTCACGGCCGAACCGCGCGTGCAGCCGTCGCCGTCGAGGGCCGCTCGAGTCCGTGGCCGAGCGGGAACATGCCGGGCAGCGCGATGGGCAGCCGTCCCGTGATGGGCATCTCTCCCGCAAGGGCGCGCACGGCCGACGCTTCCGCGCGATCGGAGAGATCGTAGGTGAGCAGCACCGCGGGAAGCTCCGGCAGGAACGTGGCGACGTACGGATTCCCGAACACGCACGCCACCACCGGCCGACTGGGGCTGCTGGCCCGCGCGAGCCGCTGAACCAACCGCAGCACGGGCGCGGCCAGATCCATCCGCCCCGAAAGCGACGCCGTCCTCACGAAAATCGACACCACGACGGCATCGAAGCGCGGCGCCATCTCCGCGACGAGCTCGAGCTCGGACGCGCTCGTGCGATCAGAAAGCTCGATGGCGGTGAGGTTGGGCCAGCGCTTGGTGAGCTCAGGCTGAAAGGTGCGGCTCGGCGCTGCGATTCGCCAGCCGCTCGGGTAGTCGAGCACCGAGAGATAGAGGACGGCCTTGTCGCGCGCGGCCGCGAGCGGCACACTCCCCTGCTCGTCCTTGATCAGCGTCATCGACCGGCGGCTCACCTCGTCGGCCAGCGCCTGATGCGCGCGCGTCCCGACGTTGGATGGCAGCACGTTGAGATCGGCGAGCTTCTGACGGTAGAGGCCCAGCCTGGCCTTCGCGCCAAGAATCCTGGTCACGGAGCCGGTAATCTGGTTTTCGTCGATGTCCCCGCGCATCGCCGCCGACTTCAGCGCCTCGAACACCTCGATGTCGGCGCGCGAGTCGAGGATCAGATCGTTGCCGGCCTTCACCGCGCGGACAGCAGCCTCACCTGGAGGCACCATATCCGTCACCGCATCCATGGCCATCGAGTCCGTGTACACGAGGCCGCCGAAACCCAGCTCGCCACGCAGAAGGCCCGTGATGGCCGGGCGGCTCAGCGTGGCGGGAGTGCCGGGCGTGGGATCGATGGATGGCAGCTCGATGTGCCCGATCATCACGGCGGCCGCACCGGCGGCGATACCGGACCGGAAAGGCGCGAGCTCGATCCGATCGAGCCGCTCTCTGGGATGGTTGATGAGCGGCAGGCCGAGATGACTGTCCACGTCGGTGTCGCCGTGGCCGGGAAAGTGCTTCAGCGTGGCCAGCACCCCGCCGTCCTGCAGACCGCGCGCGAAGGCCGACGCGAGCGCGCCGACGCGAACGGGATCCTCGCCGAACGAGCGCACGTTGATCACCGGATTGCGTGCGTTGTTGTTGACGTCGGCGACGGGGGCAAAGTCCACGTGGATGCCCACGGCCCGCGACTCGCGCCCCGTGATCCTGCCGGCCTCGAAGGCGAGGCGTTCATCGCCGGCGGCCCCGAACGCCATCATCGTGGGAAACGTCGTGCTGCCAAAAAGCCGCATGCCGACTCCTCGCTCGAAGTCGGCCGTGTTCATCAGCGGCACGGAGGCGAGCATCTGCAAACGATTCAGCGTGGAAGCTGCCGACAGGGGATCGCCGAGCACGACCGATCCGTACGTTCGATTGAGCAGGACATCCGGCGAGGGATCGCGTGCACCGAAGAGGTGAAATCCGCCGACGTGATAGTCGCGCGCCAGGCGGGCCAGATCCTCGAACACCTGGCTGTCGGTGCTCGTGAACCTGGACTCCAGCGACGGAACGATCATCTGCCCGATTTTTTCGTCGAGGGTCATCGCCTTCAGCGTGCGATCCACCCACCGCTGGGCATCGCGCTCGAGCGGCGAGGTCATCGGCGCCAGGCTCTGAGAAGCCGTCGTCAACGTGGCGGCGGCGACGATGGCCAGCGCTGAGATGAGCGGGAGCAGGCGGGACATGCTCAGCAGTGCACGCGCGGTCGCCCGGTGGCGTCCTCTAGCTGACCCATCGCAACCACCCGACAACGCACAGCATGGAACCCAGAAGCACGAGAATCGACGGAATGAGCGGCAACTGACGTTCGTCCGTGTTCAGCGTCATGGCCAAGCTCCTTCACTTCCAGCCTGAGCGATTGTAGCCCCTGAGCGCGAGTTCGGACCGCGGAAAGGGGATAATTCGTCCATGTCCCATGCGGAACACCGGGCGGAGGCGCCCGCCAGCGTTCGCTGCTTCGTGTTGACGATCAGCGACACGCGCACCGAGGCTACTGACACGGGCGGCCGGGCAATCGCCGACCTGCTCACAGCTCATGGCCATCACGTCACCGCTCGGCGCATCGTGCGCGACGAGCCGACGGAAGTGGCCGCGGCGGTCGGCGAGCAACTGTCGCATCCCGATCTCGACGTTGTCATCACCACCGGCGGCACGGGCATCACGTCGCGCGACAGCACGTTCGAGGCCATCTCGTCGCTCCTCGACAAGACGCTGGTGGGATTCGGCGAGCTGTTCCGCATGTTGAGCTACCAGGAGATCGGCGCAGCCGCCATGCTCAGCCGTGCGACCGCGGGGCTCGCGAAGGGGAAGATTGCGATCTGCCTGCCAGGCTCCGAGCATGCGGTGAGGCTCGCGATGACGAAGTTGATACTGCCCGAGCTGGGGCATATGGTACGAGAAGCGCGGAAGTGAGCGGCGCCAGGACCTGACGATGCCCACGAAAATGCGACCCATCAGGGAAACGATTCCGCTCGAGCGCGCACGAGAGATAGTCTTTAGGGCGGCTGCGCCGCTGGCTCGGGTTGAGAGTGTGCCCATCGGCCAGGCGAACGGCCGGGTGGTGGCGCGAGAGGTCGTGGCTGATCACGACGTACCCCCTTTCTCGCGCGCGGCGATGGACGGCTACGCCGTCCGTGCGGACGATACGTTCGAGGCAACCAGGCTTCTGCCGAAGCGGCTTCACCAGGTCGATCAACTCTTCACCGGGCAGGTCCCCAACGTTCGGATCGATGCCGGCGAGTGCGTCGAGATCGCCACGGGCGCGCCCATGCCCGAGGGCGCCGACGCGGTCGTCATGGTGGAGGAAACCGAACGAGACGAGCACGACACGGTCAGCGTCTTCAGTGCCGTGCGCACCGGTCAAAACGTGGGACCGCGGGGCGCCGATATCAGGAGCGGCCAGGTCGTGTTTGGACCTGGGGATCTCCTCGGGCCGGGCCGCATCGGCGCGCTGGCGGCCCTCGGGATGGCAGCCGTCGAGGTATTCGCCAAGCCGCGTGTGGCGATCCTCTCAACCGGCAACGAGATCATCGAGCCGGGAGGGCCACTCCGGGGCGGACAAATCTACGACGTGAACAAGTACACCCTCGGCGCCGTCATTGCCGAGCACGGTGGCATCCCGACGGCGCACTCGACAGCGCCTGATTCACTCGCTGAGCTGGTCCGCGCGCTCGACGTCGCGCTCGCGGACGATGTCGTCGTGCTGTCGGGCGGAAGTTCCGTAGGAGAGCGCGACCTGGTGCTGGATGTTCTCAGGGCGCGCGGTGAAGTGCTCTTTCACGGCATCGCGGTGAAACCAGGCAAGCCGACGGCGTTCGGCCTCGTCGACGGCAAGCCCGTGTTCGGTCTGCCGGGCTACCCCACTTCGTGTCTCTTGAACGTGTACCTGCTGCTGGTCCCTCTCCTGAGGACGATGGCGCGCCTGCAGCCGTACCGGATGCGCTCGATCTCGGTGCCACTCGGTCAGCGCGTGTCTTCACCGGCGGGACGGCATCAGTTCTATACAGTGCGCCTCGCCGACGGCGCTGCGCTTCCCGCGTTCAAGGCGTCAGGCGATATCACGAGCATGTCGCAGGCCGACGGCTACTTCGAGATTCCCGCCTCCACCGATTTCGTCGAGAAGGGCACGATCGTCGACGTGATGCTGTTCTGAGATGCGCCGTCAATCCGACACGCTCAAGCCCGGCGATCAAGCCCCAGCCTTCGAGCTGCCTACACAGCGAGGCGTCCCGGTCTCGCTCGCGCAATGCCTCGCGAAGGGACCTGTGCTCCTCGCCTTCCATCGCGGCACCTGGTGTCCCAACTGCCAGCGTCAGTTCGCCGAACTGGCCAAGCGCTCGCCGGAGTATGCGAAACAGGGAGCGCAGGTGGTGTGCGTCGTGGCGCAGAAATCCGAAACGGTGCGGCGCTACGTGGAAGACAACGGGCTCCCCTTCAATATCCTGATCGACGGCTCCCGCGACACCACGAAGCTCTACGGCGTGTGGCATCGTCTGGGCCTGGATGCGTGGAATATCGCCCGGCCGTCGTTATTCGTAATTCGGCGAGCCGGCACGATTCACAGCATCTACGTCGGCGAGCGGCAGGACGAGTTCCCGTCGCCCGACGACATCGCGCGCGATCTCGCGGCCGTGACCGGCGGCTGAAGCCGGAGTCGGTCACCAGCGACGACCTCAGCGCCGGCCGATCTTCCGTTCGAACTCCAGCTCCAGCTCGTCCGCCGTGTGCAGGTCGAACGCCCCGGCCGTCCGGGCATAGGCGCCGCGAAACTCGGAATGGCACCGGTAGCAGACGGTGAGATCCTTCAGCCGTCCATACACCACCAGATCGATCAGGGCCGCCCCGGCCAGGATTCCATAGGCCACCAGGTCGTAGCCGAACCAGTAGAAGACCACGCTGACGAGCGCGCCAATGATGACGACCGTCAGGCCCAGCTTGGGATCGAAATCCTTGCGCAGATAGAAGTCGGAGCCGCCGCACAGCGGACAGCAGTCCACGGCGCGATCCTCTCGCAGGGCCGGCGAAAACGTCAGACTCGCCGTCTGACCGCAGCGGCCGCACGAGATGGACATCGGAGCGTCGATCGGCGAAACGGGAAGGTGCGCCGCACACTTCGTGCAGCAGATGGTGACGTCCAGTGTTGGCTCCAGGATTCTGCGGAAGGCGTAATCGTATCACTCGGCGCGGAGGACCTCGATGGGATCCACCCTGGTGGCGCGGCGGGCGGGCAAATAGGCCGCGACACAGGCGGCCACCACGATGATGCCGATGACGGAGCCGAACGTGAGTGGGTCCGTCGGGGAAACTCCTACGAGAATCGACTGCAGCACCTGGCGAACAGCGACCGCTCCCGCGATGCCCACGGCCAGGCCGACGAGCGCCATTCCGACCCCTTGGCGGAGCACAAGCAGCAGCACGTCACTCGCGCGGGCGCCGATGGCCATGCGAATACCAATCTCCTGCGTCCGCTGCGACACGCTGTACGAGAGCACGCCGTAGATCCCGACGATGGCCAGGACGAGCGCGAGACCACCGAATACCGACAGGAGGACCATCGAAAACCTCGGCTGCTCCACCTGCCGGGCTACGTACTCGGGCATCGTGCGCACGTCGTAGACAGGCAGCTGCGCGTCGAGCGCGGCCACCTCCTGTCGCACCAGGCTGACGACACTGGCGGCCGGGAGCCGGCTTCGCACGACGAGCGCCATGCCGGGTCTGCGGCCCTCGTTCCAGAAAGGCGGCTGCTCGATCGGCGCATAAATTTGCACGAACGAATCCCGCGTGAGCCCATAGTGTTTCACGTGCCGGACGACGCCAACGACGTCACGCCATTTGGGGATGACGTTCTCGGGATAGTGCCCGTCGAACTCGAACGCCAGGCGCTTGCCGACCGCACTCTCTCCGGGCCACAGGGCCGTCGCCAGTGTTTCGTCGACCACAACGACCTTCGTGGTCTCCGCGCGGTCGCGGTCATCGAACGTGCGTCCGCCCAGCACCGTGATCCCCATCGCCTTGAAATAGCCGCTGCTCGCCGTCTGAAACAGACACATGCGGCCGGGTTCCTCGGGAGACGGCACTGGTTTCCCTTCGGCGATCACTTCGGATTCGCTGCTGCTCTCGGCGAGTGGAAGGAGCGAGTTCAGCCCGACGGCGTCAAATCCCGCGAGCGGCGTGACTCGCGCGAGCAGCTCACGATAGAACTGCGCCCATCGCTGCTCATCCGGGTAACTGGAATCTGGCAGCGTGATCCGCATCGAGACGGCCTGTTCGGCTGTAAACCCGGGATCGATGGTCAGAAGCTTCTGTAGGCTCCGCACGGTGAGGCCGGCGCCGACGAGCAACATGACGGCCAGCGCCACTTCCGACACGACGAGAAACCCACGCATGCGGTGGCGTGAGCCCCTGACACCACGGCCTGCTTCGCGCAGCGTTGTCTGGAGGTCGGGTGACGATACGCGAAGCGCCGGGGCGAGCCCGAACAACACGCCTGTGGCGATCGAGACGAACAGCGTGAACGCAAGCGCGCGGTAGTCGAGCGACACCTGATCGAGGCGCGGAATCGATTGCGGGCCGAAGCGCACCATCACCGTCACCGCACCCCAGCCGAGCAGCACGCCCAATGCCCCACCGATCGACGCAAGCAGCAGGCTCTCCGTCAGAAGCTGACGGACGATTCTGCCGCGTCCAGCCCCAAGCGCCGCCCGCACCGCCAGCTCGCGCTGCCGGTTGTCGGCGCGCGCCAGCATCAGATTGGCCAGGTTCGCGCAGGCCACGAGCAGGACGAAGCCCACGGCACCGATCAGTACGAGCAGCGCGGGTTTCACGTCGGCGACCAGGTCGTCGGGAAGCGGCGCCATCCAGATGGTCTGGTTGCGATTCTCCGGATGCTCGGCTGACATCCGGTCAGCCAGGGCGCCCATCACCGCACGCGCCTGCTCGACGGTGACGTCGCGCTCGAGGCGACCCACCACGTAGAGCCCCGGATGGTTGCCGCGATCGACGGGCATGCCGTCGACGAATGGGCCGATCGGCACCCAGATTTCCGTGAGCGGTGACGGAAATTTCAGGTCGGCGGGCATGATGCCAATGACCGTGTAGCTTTCGCCGTCCAGCGTGAGCTGGCTGCCAAGCGTCGCCGGCTCCGCGCCGAACCGGCGGTGCCACAGTCCCTCGCTCAAAATCACCGTGCGCGGCGCGCCGGGCTGATCTTCGGCCGGTCTGAACGTGCGTCCGGTGATCGGCTCGAGGCCCAGCGCTCGGAACGCCGCCGACGACATCTGCGCACCCGGGAGGCGCTCGGGGCGATCGCCGGAGGTGAGATTCATCGATCCCCCGCGGTACACGCCCAGGTGTTCGAAGACGCTGTTCTGGTCGCGCCAGTCCTGAAAGTTCTGCCACGACGTGGAGATCCGATCGCCGCTCTGACGCCCCACCTCGGTGAGCAGCATCACACGATCCGGCTCGGGAAACGGCAGTCCTCGCAGCAGCACGCCGTCCACCACGCTGAACATGGCCGTGTTGGCGCCGATGCCCAGCGCCAGCGTCAGTACCGCCACGGCGGTGAACGTCGGCGTCTTCAGGAGCATCCGGATCGCGTGGCGCAGGTCGCCCAGCAGCTGGTCCACACCAACCCCCTGTTCGACCCGGTTAGACGATGGGAAAGCGTGGAAGGTTCGAATTCAGACCGGGACCGCCACCGACAGCAGCAGGTACTTCGCCAGAATCTCGCCGACGATGACGGTGAAGAAATCGACGTAGAGAATTCCGGTGGCAGACTGCGTCGAACGGATCTTGGCGGTTTCCCACACCAGATACGAGAGCACCAGCGGCCCGGCCAGACCGAACAGCACGCGCTGCCAGAAAAAAATGCCGCCGCTCGACAGGATGTAGCGCTCGAAGTTGACGCCCGTTCCGACCTCCCAGCTCGCGATAGCCAGACACACGGCCGCCACCACCACGGCAGAGCGCACCACCACAGAGGCGATGTGGAACCGCACCATCGACTGCAACAGCCCGACGTCCATCGACGGCAGCACGAGGTACCAATGGCCGAGGATCATCGACGTGCAGGCGCCGCCGAGAATGGCTGCCGAGCTCACGAAGCTCGCCACGGTGAGGAACATGGGCGCGCGGCTCACGGCCGCCACCTCCATCCCCTGCGCGACGAGCGTCAGGAGCCCTCCGGCCACCATCACGCTCACCAGCACCGGTCGCACGCGAGCGAGCCTCCGGCCCACCGTCGCCCAATAGACGATCAGCGCGGCTTGCGTCGCAAAAAGACCGGCGGTGGCCAGCGTGCGCATCCACGACGGGGCGTCCGACGGCTCGGGCCGAAACGCGAAGCCGACGGCAATCACGATCGCGGCCAGCCCGGCGTTGAAGCGGAAGAATTTGACGCCGGCCGTACGGCCGACCAGCGGCAGCGTGCACGCGATGCCGACGCCGAGGTGCACGAAGAAAAGGAAGAGGACGGTCGAGAGAGACATCGCTGTTCAGAGCTGGCCGCGCGCGCTCCCGGCCCGGAAGGGACCGGGAGCCGCGCACGGATCTCCGGACGCTCTGAGAGGTGGCGTGAGGGGCGAGCCTACTTCCCGAGCCGGGCGTTGACCTCCGCCCAGTTCACGACGTTCCACCAGGCGCCGATGTAGTCGGCGCGGCGGTTCTGGTACTTCAGATAGTAGGCGTGCTCCCATACGTCGAGACCCAGGATGGGTTTCTTCCCTTCCATGAGCGGACTGTCCTGATTGGGCGTGCTCTCGATCGCGACCTTGCCGCCCTGATCGATGAGCCAGGCCCAGCCGCTGCCGAAGCGCCCGAGACCAGCCTTGGCGAACTGTTCCTTGAAGGCGTCGAAGCCGCCGAACGCGTCGGTAATCGCATCGGCCACGGCACCCGATGGCGCGCCGCCGCCCTTGGGAGTCATGAGCTTCCAGAACATCGTGTGATTCGCGTGACCACCACCGTTGTTGCGGACCGCCGCGCGAATGTCCTCGGGCACCGTACTCAGCGATCGAATCAAATCCTCCACGCTCTTTCCCTGAAGCTCCGGGTGCTTCTCGAGCGCGGTGTTGAGATTGGTGACGTAGGTCTGGTGATGCTTCCCGTGATGGATTTCCATCGTGCGCGCGTCGACGTGGGGCTCGAGCGCGGCGAAATCGTAGGGAAGCGGGGGCAGTGCGTGGGCCATCGGGCTCCTCCTTGTCGCGTGTCGCTTGTGTCAGCCGAGAATCGTACTTCAGGAGGCCAGGTATCGGCCAGACGATCAGGAGGCCACCCCAGCCGGGGCGACCACGTTGTAGAGCGTGTCGCGCTCGACGGGCTCGCGGCCTGCCGCCCGAATGAGGCGCCGGATGTCGTCCGTCGTCAGCGACTCCGGGGTCCGCGCGCCGGCCATGTGGTAGATCTTCTCTTCCTGCACGGTGCCGTCGAGATCGTCCACGCCAAACCACAGAGAGGTTTGGGCCACCTCGACGCCGGTGGCAATCCAGAACGCCTTCACGTGCGGCACGTTGTCGAGCATCAGTCGCGCCACGGCGTGAACGCGCAGGGTATCGGACGCCGTCGGCGCGGGGAGATTCCTCATCTGATTGTTGTCGGGATGGAACGCCAACGGGATGAACGCCTGGAAGCCGCCCGTTTCGTCCTGCAACCGACGGGTCTGCAGCATGTGATCGATGCGCTCCTCGTCGGTCTCGATGTGCCCATAGAGCATCGTCACGTTCGAGCGCAGACCCAGATCGTGCGCGGTGCGGTGAATCGCCAGCCAGCGGTCGCCGTCACACTTGTCGTGGCAAATCTTGCGGCGCACCCGCTCGGCGAACACCTCCGCCCCGCCCCCCGGCAGCGAGTTCAGCCCGGCCTCAATCAGCTCGACGAGAATCTGCCGGTCGGTCTTGCCATAGAGATCGGCGAAGAAGGCGATCTCGACGGCCGTGAAGCACTTGAGGTGAACGTCGGGACGGATGCGCTTGAAGCCCCTGAGGAGCTCGAGGTAGTAGTCCCACGGTAAATCCGGGTGCAGGCCGTTGACGATGTGAATCTCGGTGATGGGCTGGTGGGCGCGCGCTCTCAGCTTGTCCCAGGCCTGATCGAGCGACATCGTGTAGGAGCCCGCATCGCCGGGCCGGAGGCGCGCGAACGCGCAGAAGAGACAGCTCGCGACGCACACATTGGTCGCCTCGAGTCTGATGTTGTAGTTGAAAAAGGTTCGGTCGGCGTGGCGCCGTTCGCGTTCGCGATTGGCGAGCCAGCCGAGCGCGAGCAGGTCGGGACAGGCGAACAGCCGGAGACCGTCGTCGAAGGACAGCCTGACACCGGCGTCGAGCTTGTCGGCGAGATCTAGGAGACCGGCAGCCGCGAGGCGGTGGGGCTGCATCTCATGCGATTCCCCACACCTGCGCCCGGAGTGTGCGGGCCCGGGGCCCGTCGAGCTCCGCCATGAGGATGCGCTGCCACTGCCCCAGGACCACTTCGCCGTTGCTGATTTGCAGCGTCAGACTGTGGCCGAGGAGCATCGCACGCAGATGCGAGTCGGCATTGAAGCGGTCGCAGTCGGAGTGATCGGGATTGTTGTGCATCCACTCCGCGTCGCGCTCCACCACCTGCTCGAGAAATCCCTTGATGTCGGACAGCAGCGCCGTCTGAAACTCGTTGATGAAGATGGCGCACGTCGTATGGAGGGACCAGAGGCTCACCAGACCCTCGCGAATCCGGAAGCGGCGAACCAATTCCATGATGCGCTCGGTCAGGTCGACGACATCGATGCGCTGATCCGTCTCGATTATGAAGGTCTCACCATGAATCGTGAGGCCGCCGGCCGCCGCGGTTGAGACCTCGCTGACCGGGGTCTCGCGGACGGTCACCGCCGAACTCTTGTTCATGCTCTCCTCATTGCCCGCAAGGAGTTTCTGTATGACATATCGGCTGAAAGCACAACCGCGTATCTTAGGCGAAACGCGGCACGGGAGGCAACCAACACGCCTATTCTACCTGATTTCTAGCAGTTACGGGCCGGGGCCCACCGCCGCTCAGCGCCAGTCGGCCAGCATCTGCCGCATTTCCTCGGCGTGCTTGGTCTCGTCGCCGATCATGTTCTCGTACTGCACGCGCAGGGCGACGTCGCCGGCTTTCTCGGCCATCTTCAGATGCTTGCGGTAGATCGCCACAGCCTCCTCTTCGGCCTTCAGCACCACCTCGATCATCGCGCGGGCGTCGCCAGCCGGCTCGATCCCTTTGTAGGTGATGGTCGGCTCGCCGCCGAGCGCCGCCACCTTGTCGGCCAACGCCTGCGCATGGAGCAGCTCGTCGGTGACCTCGGCGCGAAAGAGCGCGCTGATTGCCGGGCGGTAGGGACCGTGGACCGCGGCGGCATAGACAATGTATCGGGCAATCGCCTGAACTTCGAGCGAGAGATCTTGGTTGAGCGCATCGATGACTTGCTTTTTCGCCGATGCGCCGGACGACGAGGATTTCTTGGCCATCGAGGATTCCTCCGATCGAAGCGTGCCAAACGTCGGCGTCCGCACGAAGCGCCGCCGACCGGCCGGCTGATTCTGCCATGCTATACTGCGCGCTGACAACAGACGCTCGCCCGGCGGCCACGCGAAGTGGGTGGAACGCCCACACGGTCCCGCCACTGTAAGCGGGGAGCGGCACACAGTCCGGCCATCCACGCCATGGCCGGGGCGCCCGTCACTGTATCGGACGATACGGGAAGACGGCTGCGTGCTGCGAGGATCCGCGAGTCAGGAAACCTGGCTGCCGAGGCTCGTCCTTCGACCTTCGCACGATGTGTGAGGGCCCGGTGCGTGGTCACGCCGGAATGGAGGGCTTCATCACCACACCCCTTTCTCGCGGCGTTCGGTGAGCGACAGTGCTCGAAGCCACCGATCTCTGGTTCTCCTACGGCTCGGCGGGCGGCGTCACGAACGGTGCCCGGCCGGTGCTGCGCGGAGTGAGCCTCACCGTGCCGCGCGGCGGCCTCGTCGGCGTGCTCGGCCCGAACGGATCCGGCAAGACCACGCTGCTCAGGCTGCTGGCCGGGGTCGTGCGCCCGTCGCGCGGACAAGTCACGCTCGACAAGACTCCCATCGCCTCACTATCCAGACCTGCCATTGCACGCCGCCTGGCGGTCGTCCCTCAGGAGACTCACCTGGCGTTCGACTACACGGTGCTCGAAGTGGTCCTGATGGGCCGCTATCCGCACCTCGGCGCATTTGCGCTCGAGGGACCGGATGACATTGCCATTGCTCGCGACGCGCTCACCGCCACCGGCACGGCATCGCTCGAAGACCGAAGCTTCTCCACGCTCAGCGGTGGCGAGAAACAGCGCGTGGTCATTGCTTCTGCTTTGGCGCAATCGTCCGAGATCCTGCTGCTCGACGAGCCCACGGCCTCACTGGATCTCGGCTATCAGATTGAAATCGCGGACCTGCTGAGACAGCTGAATCGCGAGCGCGGCATCACGATGGTGCTGTCGGCTCACGATCTGAACCTGGCCGCGAGCCTCTGCCACGACCTGACGCTGCTCAAGGACGGTCTGGTCATCGCCTCGGGACCGACCGGGGCGACACTGACGCGAGAGCTCGTCCTCGAGCTGTACGGTGTGGCGGCCGACGTGCGCTTCCACGAGGCCGCCGGCCATGTCACTGTCGTGCCCATCGGGAGGATTCGCCCCGACGAGCGTCGCGCCCCTCCAGGTCAGCCGTGATGGATGTACGCGCGCACGACCTCCGGAGACGCCTCATCCGGACGCTCGCCGTTTTCGGGGCACTCGCCGTGCTGTCGTGCCTCGTGGCGCCGCTCGTCGGACCGACACCGCTCAGCCTCGCGCGCGTGTTCGACCGCTCGGTGCCCTTCGCCGAGAATGTCGAGGCGCAGATTTTCTTCATCGCGCGCCTGCCCCGTGTGATGGCGGCGGCCCTGGTGGGATCCACCCTCGCCGCTGCGGGCGTCGTCTTTCAGGCCCTGCTCAGAAACCCGCTGGCCACGCCGTTCACGCTCGGAATCTCGGCCGGCGCTTCGCTCGGCGCAATCCTGGCCATCACCTTCGAGGTGCAGCTTCCCTTCGGCCCGCTCGCGCCCGTGCCAGTGGCCAGCTTCGCCGGCGCGCTCGGGGCGGTGCTGGTCGTGTACGGTCTGTCGCGGGCGCGCCGTCAGGGCCTGTCCACGAACGTGTTGCTGCTGGCGGGTGTAACGCTCAACTCGTTCTTCTCGGCGCTCATCATCTTCGTGCAGTTCTTCGCCGACTTCGCCGAGAGCTTCCGGACCGTGCGCTGGTTGATGGGCGATCTCGATGTTGGCAGCTTTGCGCCGATCGTCGCCGCCCTGCCTCTCACCCTGCTCGCATTCGCCGCGTTTGCGCTGCTGCCGCGGGCGTTGAACCTGCTGAGCCTGGGCACCGACGCCGCGACCGCGCGCGGCGTGGACGTCGTCCGGACCCAGCGCCTGGCATTCTTCAGCGCCTCGCTCGCGACCGGCGCGGCCGTGTCGCTTGGCGGCCCCATTGGCTTCATCGGCATCGTCGTCCCGCACCTCGTGAGACTGCTGGTGGGCTCCGATCATCGTCTGGTGCTGCCGGCGTCGGCGCTCTTCGGCGCCGCGTTCCTCATCGCGTGCGATGTGGTGGCCCGCACGCTGCTCGCTCCGCTGGAGCTGCCTGTCGGCGTGATCACGGCCATGATCGGCGGACCGTTCTTTCTCTACCTGCTGATGCGGAGAAGCTGAATGAGTGCTCGCCGGTCGGTTCACGCTCTATTGGCGCTCAGCGTCGCCGCCATGCTGAGTTTCACCGGCACCACGGGGAGTGCGGGGCAAGGCGCGATTGGTGGCGAACCCTGTGAGGCTCCGCAGGCAGGCGGAGCACCGCAGCGGATCATCTCGGTGGTTCCGGCCCTCACGGAGATTCTGTTCGACATGAGTGCCGGGTCGCGCGTCCTCGCCGTGAGCAGCTTCGACAAATACCCGCCCGAGGTGTCGCGCCTGCCGCGCGTGGGCGCGCTGCTCGATCCCGACCTCGAAGCCATCCTTGCGCTCAGGCCTGATCTGGTTGTCGTCTACGCAAGTCAGAGCGATCTCCGGGCACAGCTGGACCGGGCGCGTGTGCGGACGTTCGTCTACGCGCACGGGGGCCTCGCCGATATTTCGCGCGTGATGCGCGCGCTCGGACGCTGCATCGGCCTGGAAGCGGAGGCCGACCGGAGCGCCCGCCGGTTGGAGGGAGCGCTCGACAACGTGCGGGCGAAGGTTGCGCGATACCCACGACCGCGAACGCTTCTGGTATTCGGACGCGACCGTGGCCAGCTGCGCAGCATCCACGCGAGTGGCGGCATCGGATTCCTCCACGACGTTCTGGACCTCGCCGGTGGCGCCAACGTGTTCTCCGACGTGGCGCGCGAGGCGGTGCAGGCCTCGATCGAGACCGTTCTGGCGCGCGAGCCTGAAGTGATCGTGGAGTTGCGCTACACGGCGGAGATCTCGCACGAGACCGCCGAGCGCGAGGCTGAGATCTGGAACCGTCTCGGGTCGCTTCCCGCGGTTCGAGCACGTCGAGTTCACGCGCTGGTCGGCGATCGATTCGTGGTGCCGGGACCTCGTCTCGCCGCGGCCGCCGAAGAAATGGCGCGAACGCTCCATCCCGAGGCCTTTCGACCGTGACGCGTATTGAATATCCGACGCGAATCGTCTGTCTCACCGAGGAAACGACGGAAACCCTGTACCTTCTCGGCGAAGGCCATCGCGTAGTCGGCGTGTCGGGCTACACGGTGCGGCCCCCGGAAGCCAGGCAGAAGCCGCGCATCTCGGCATTCATCAACGCGCGCTTCGAAAAGATCGTCGCGCTCGAACCCGACCTGGTGCTGGCGTTCTCCGATTTGCAGGCGGATCTGGCCGCGGAGCTCGTGCGGCGAGGCCTGAGCGTCTTCACGTTCAACCAGCGGAGCATCGCAGAGATTCTCCAGATGATCCGGATGCTGGGTGGGCTGGTGGGATGCGCCGAGCGCGGCGAGCAGCTTGCGGCGCGGCTCGAAGCGCATCTGGCGGCCGTGAGGCTGTCGGCCTCACGTTTCGCGAGACGTCCCCGCGTCTTCTTCGAGGAATGGGACAGCCCGCTGATCTCAGGGATTCAGTGGGTCGAAGAGCTCATCGAAGTGGCGGGAGGCACGCCGATTTTTCCGGAGCTCCGCCGAGGCCGGCTGGCCCGCGAGCGAATCGTCGAGCCGTCTGCGGTGGCCAGCCAACAGCCGGACGCCGTCATCGCGTCATGGTGCGGCAAGGCCGTGAACAAACGGCGCATCGCCGGGCGGAGCGGATGGGCAGACATGCCCGCCATTGCCGACGGTCACGTGTACGAAGTGAAGTCCACCTACATCCTCCAGCCTGGTCCGGCAGCCCTCACGGAAGGCGTCCGCCAGCTCCACGCGATCCTGGCGCGAGTTGCCGGCATCGCAATCCCGGCGGACCTCGCCCCGGAAGAGAAGGTGGACCTGGTCGGCCTGAAGAGATCCTGACTGTGTCGTGTCGGGCTTACTCGGCAAACTCCACGGCGGGTCGGACCGGCACGAGGCCTTTTGCGAAGGCTTCGTCGAGCAGCTTGTACACGGCCTCGCGGCCGCGGCGGCCGTAGTCCAGCGTCAGCTCGTTCACGTACATACCCACGAACCGATCCGCACGCGACTTGTCGAGCCCGCGACCGTACTGCATCGCATAGACGAGCGCCTCCTCGCGATGTGCCAGCGCATAGGCGACGCTTTGTCGCAAGAGCCTCGAGACCGTGCGAATCGTGGCGGCGCCCAGATCGCGGCGGATCACGTTGCCGCCGAGCGGTAGCGGCAAGCCGTCTGTCCGAGCGGCCCACCATTCACCAAGGTCCACGAGCTTGCGCAGTCCATCGTCGCCGTAGGTGAGCTGACCCTCGTGAATAATCAGGCCGGCCTCGGCGCGACCATCGCGTACCGCCTCCTGGATGGCGTCGAACGGCATCGTGTCGAACTGAACCGACGGGTGGTAGAGCTGAAGCGCCAGCCAGGCCGTCGTGAGCGTTCCGGGGATAGCCACGCGGACGCCTTCGAGCGATGTGGGGCCGTCAGCCCGGGTCACCACGATGGGGCCATAGCCGTCGCCCATGCTCGCGCCGTGCGGCAGCAAGAGATAGCGATCGGTGAAATGCGCGTAGGCATGGAAGGAGACGGCGCTCACTTCGTACTTTCCGTCGAAGGCCGCCTGATTGAGCGTTTCGATGTCGGCGAGCACGTGATCGATCTCGAATCCCTCGGCCGCAACGGCACCTGACGCGAGGCCGTAGAACATGAATGCGTCGTCTGAATCCGGAGAGTGCGCAACGATGATGCGTCGAGTGGACATTGAATGTTCTCAGCGGCGAACGTGGATGGGTGGAACGCTAGTCGTCGAGATCGGGCGGCGCGTACGGAGACTGCACGCGCCTGACGACGATCGTGAGACCGAAGAGGACGAGCACCATGGATGCGGCGAGACCAATGTAGATGCCAATGCCGATCGACGTCACGGGCATGGCCGGCGCTTCCACCTGGTCGACAATCGCGACCGCCTGCGTTCTCGCCCAGGCGCGCTCGCGGGCCGATCGCTCCATCCAGTTATAGGCCAGAAAGAAAATGCCGAGCGCGGTCAGACCGACGAGCAGCAACGGGTGTCGCGAATTTCGCCGGGTATAGACGCTCAGCGACGCCAGGATCACGGCGACAGCGCCGAGGCCGAGTACCCACAGTCCCCCGGGATCCGGCACCCCGCGAAGCGCCGTGTCGCCTACCTGCACCCAGGGAAGAAACGCACTGACCATGAGCACGAGACCGGCTGCAATGGCGACATAGTACCCTCGCATCCGGTGGCGCGCCGCCCTCGAGAGCGCGGCCCCCAGGCTCATGCCGGCGAAGTGTAGCACACGGGATCGGCGCGACGGCTCGCGCGCTACTGCGCAGCCTTGCGTCGCAACCACTCGATGAACGCAGAAATATTCGGCGCGGGGGTGCGGAAGCCTGCGGGTGTGACGACGTCGAGCAGGTCGTTATGCGTGGGTGGTGAGAACGGCACCGGTCCGCTCTTGACGTTGAAGTTCTGCAGGAAATCCGGCGGCGGCGCCTTACCGTACACTTCGATGTAGTACTCGAGCTTCAATTTGTCGGTGACGGTCGGCGGCAACTCGGCCAGTTTTTTCTGAATTCGCTCCACCGACACCGGCAGCTTGGCCGTCGACGGCGGCTCGGCCCCCTGCTTCGGACGGCCGTTCGTCGGATCGGTCTGCGCCGTCGCCTGAAGAGTCGCCCCTAGCAGGCCTAGCGCGAAGACGGCAATTCGTCCGATTCTCAATGTGCCCTGCATCTGGCGTCGTCCACGGCCGTGCGCGCAACCCTGGCCGCGAGCACGGCTCCATGCGCCTCCTCGTCGGACAGCTCGAGCGCCGCCACAATCAGCGCCGCTGTGATGTCGGTCATCTCGTCGAGCCGACGTCCAATCAGCCACTCCGTGACGAAGCTTCCTGACGCTATCGTCGCACTGCAACCGTACGCTCTAAACCGCGCCTGTTCGACGATAACACCCCGAGTGTCCAGCTTCACCTGCAATTGCAGCGTATCACCGCATTCCGCCGATCGCTCGGCCGCACAGCCGACCGACCGGTCTTCGACCGGGAAGCTCCCCACGTTACGCGGGTTCCGGCAATGACTCAGGAGCCCGGGTGACGGCACTACCGCACCCGCGAAACCGGCGACATCTCTCGCAGGCGCGTGACAGCCGACGCCACGGCATCGACGACGAAATCGATTTCGTCCGGTGTGTTGAACCGCCCGAGCCCGAACCGAATGGTCGATCGCGCCAGCTCTGCATCCAGGCCAATGGCGGCAAGCACATGCGACGGCTCGGCGCTGGCTGTTGCACATGCCGCGCCAGTCGACACGGCGATGTCGCCAAGGCTCATCATCAGCGACTCACCGTGGACCCCATCGAAACTGATGCTGAGGTTGTGCGGAAGGCGATGTGTTCGCGAACCGTTGACGCTGAGACCCTGCAGGCGGCCATGAAGGCCGTCGATCAGGCGATCGCGAAGCCGCTCGAGCCGCGCGCTCTCTTCGACCATCTCCGTCGCGCACAGCTCAGCCGCCTTTCCAAACCCGACGATTGCCGGCACGTTCAGCGTTCCCGATCGCAGGCCGCGCTCGTGTCCGCCGCCGTCGAGGAGCGGGGTCAGCTCGATGGGCGGCTTGCGGCGCCGTACGTACAGCGCGCCCACGCCTTTCGGGCCATAGATCTTGTGAGCCGTGATGGAGGCGAGATCCACGTTCGACCGATTGACGTCGAAAGGCACCTTGCCGGCGGCCTGCACGGCATCGGTGTGGAAGAGCGCGCCACGCGCGTGAGCGATCTCGCCGATCTCGGCCACCGGCTGGATGACGCCTATCTCGTTGTTGGCCGTCATCACGGTCACGAGCAGCGTGCGATCCTCAATCGCCCGGCTCACGTCGTCGAGCGAGACCACACCGTCACGGGCGACTGGTAGCTCCGTCAGCCGGTACCCGCCGCGCTCGAGCCGGCGGCAGGGATCCAGCACGGCCCGATGCTCGGTCGCGATGGTCACGATGTGATCCCGTTTGTCACGCGTCGCCGCGGCGAGACCTTTGATGGCGAGGTTGTTGGCTTCGGTGGCGCCACTCGTGAAGATGATTTCGCGTGAACCGGCGCCAATGAGCGAGGCGACACGCTCGCGCGCCTCCTCGACGGCGTCACGCGCGGCCCATCCAAATGCGTGGTGCCGGCTCGACGCGTTGCCGAAACGCTCGCCGAAGTACGGGAGCATCGCGGCGAGGACGCGGGGGTCCACCGGCGTCGTGGCCTGGTGATCGAGATAGATCGAACCTGTCACCCGATCCGATCAGTACTTGGGCTGGCTCGGATCGACCTTGTCGATCCAGTCCAGGATGCCGCCTGTCAGATTCCGAACGCGCTTGAAGCCCGCTTGGCGCAGGAAATTCGCGGCCTTCGCGCTGCGCACACCCGATCGGCAGTGCACCACGATGTCCCAGCCGTTGTCGAGCTCGCCGACGCGGTCGGGCAGCTCGCCGAGCGGAATCAGCGTTGCGCCCGGAATGTTGCAGATGTGGTACTCGTTCGGCTCGCGGACGTCGAGAATGAAGAGCCGTTCGCCCCGATCGAGATGATCCTTCAGATCGACCGCTGAAATCTCCGGACCCACAGATGGCGCCTCCGCAGCGGCCGTCTTGAGGCCGCAAAACTCCTGATAGTCGATCAGCTCACGAACCGTCGGGTGTGTCCCGCAGACCGGGCAATCCGGATCCTTCCGGAGCCTCAGCTCGCGGAACCGCATCCGAAGGGCGTCGAAGATCAGGAACCGTCCGATCAGGGGCTCCCCCAGCCCGGCAATCAGCTTGATGGCTTCCATCGCCTGAATCGTCCCCACGATGCCAGGAAGCACGCCGAGCACACCGCCTTCGGCGCAGCTCGGCACGAGCCCCGGGGGCGGCGGCTCGGGATACAGGCACCGATAGCACGGGCCGTCCTTGGTGGCGAAGATCGACGCCTGTCCTTCGAACCGGAAAATGCTGCCGTAGACGTTCGGCTTGTCGAGCAGCACGCACGCATCGTTCACGAGGTATCGCGTCGGAAAATTGTCTGTACCGTCCACGACGATGTCGTACGGGCGCAGGATGTCGAGGGCATTCGACGAATCGAGTGCGGCCTCGTGCGTCGCGATGTGCACCTCGGGGTTGATCGCGTTCAGACGCTCCTTCGCCGATTCGAGCTTCGAGCGCCCGACATCGTCTGTCGAATGCAGAATCTGGCGCTGCAAATTGCTGAAATCGACCGTGTCGAAATCGACAATGCCTAGTGTGCCTACACCGGCTGCCGCGAGATACATGCTGACCGGCGAGCCCAGTCCGCCGGCACCCACACAGAGCACGCGCGCCGCCTTGAGCTTGCGCTGACCCTCCATGCCCACCTCGGGCATGATGAGATGCCGGCTGTAGCGTTTGATCTCCTGGTTCGACAACGTCGGCAGCTCGACATGGGCGACCGTTCCGCCGGCCACGGAGGGAATGATGCTGATGGTGTCACCGGGCTTCACGGCCGTGAGCTCGCGATCGAGGTAGCGAATGTCCTCGTCGTTGACGTAGACGTTCACGAAGCTTCGAAGCCTGCCCTCGTCCGTATAGAGGTGAGGCTTGAGACCGGCATACTCCGTGGTCAGATTCTTCAGCAGCTCACCGACAGTCTGCCCCTCCACCTCCACACTTTCCTGCTTGCTGGTGAAAGGCCGGAGCGGCGTTGGAATGAGAACCTTGTTCGGCATGGTCGCCTATCCTTGGACTATTGGTCGATCAGCGGACGCTCGGTGTACTTTCGGCAGCAGTCGCAGTCGTCCTGGCGATCGACTCACCCGATAGTGGCTGCTCCGCGAAGGCCGACCTGTCCGTGGCTAGCTGCCAGCAGGTCGCCGCCATGACCTCGCCTGCGATCACCGAAACGATGATGTACGAAAGGGTCGGCCACGCATGATCGAGGTCGTACCTGCGACGGCCGGGCGGGCGCGTCGGGATGCGAATGATAGAAGCCGAGCAGGTCGGCCTCGACTGCGCGCGCCCGTTGCTCGGCTCGACGATAGTCGTCCGGCCTCACCAGAAAGCGTCGCCGCGGTCCTTCCTCCGTGGTATTGGGCAGCTCGAACGCCTCGAGCACCACGTCGGCTCGACCGATGAGCGCGCCACAGCATTCGTGCGGATACGTGCGACGCGCATGGTCCACGATCGCGGCGCCAACGGCGTCGGCCAGCGAAAGCGTCGAAGCGGACACGCTCATGGCTCCCGCCCCGTCGCGGGCGACTTCTCGTCCCAGAACCGCTCCGAGAGGTACCGCTCGCCGCCGTCGCAGAAAATCGTCACGATGACGCCCTCGCGGACGGCTTCGGCCACACGAAGAGCGGCAGCCACGGCGGCGCCGCTCGAAACGCCGACCAGCAACCCCTCCTGCTGCGCCAGGCGGCGGGTCATGTCGTAGGCTTCTTCGGTTGTCACCCGAAGATCCTCGTCGGCCAGGTGCGGGTCGTAAATGCCCGGTACGATCGCCGATTCCATGTGCTTCAGGCCTTCGAGGCCGTGCAGTGGTGAATCCGGTTGAACCGACACGAGCCGGACGCGCGCGTCGTGCTCACGCAGACGCCGGCCGACGCCGATGAACGTGCCGCTCGTGCCCAGGCCGGCCACGAAATGCGTGATGCGCCCGTGGGTCTGCTGGAGAATTTCCGGGCCGGTCGTCGAGTAGTGTGCGCGCCAGTTCGAGTCGTTGTTGTACTGGTCGGCGTAGTAGTACCGATCCGGCGCGGCCTGGAATAGACGGCGTGCCTCGCGAATGGCCCCGTCGGAGCTTTCGAGCGGATTGGTGAACACGAGCTCGGCGCCGTACGCCAGCAGGATGCGTTTGCGCTCCGGCGTGACGTTCTCGGGCACACAGAGCGTCACCTGCCAGCCACGCGCCGCCGCGATCATGGCGTAGGCGATTCCCGTATTCCCGGAAGTCGCGTCGAGGATGATCTTGCCCGGGCGAAGGTCGCCGCGGCGCTCGGCATCGGCCAGGATGCGTGCCGCCGCGCGATCCTTCACCGATCCACCGGGATTCTGCCATTCAGCCTTGGCGTATAGCTCGACCGTCCCTAACGCTCGCTCTAGGCGGCGCAGGCGGATAAGTGGCGTATTACCAATTAGATCGAGGATCGTGACGCCGAGGTCCGGCTGGGTAGATGTGGCCAGGTTCATATCCGACCAAAACAGTCCGAATTATATCACGCTCGCTGCTGATTTTGACCCGACGACGGCCGTCAAAGATTCGCGGGTGACTGCAACGCTAGCGCAGCGCGGCGGTCAACGTGACGCGGGCGCGAATCTCGATGCGGCCGGGCGCGATGGGCGTGGATGGGGCGCCCTCCGCCATCGCCGCCCGCATCATGGGCATCGGAGGTCGACCGCTGTCGCGGCTTTCATCGATCTTGATCACGCGATCGATCGCGCGGCCAGCCCCCTCGGCCGCCGCTTCGGCGCGCGCTCTGGCGTCGGCGACGGCTCGCTTGATGGCTTCGCGTTCCAGATTGACTCGATCCTTGACGTCGAACTCGATGCCGGAGATCCCGGTTGCGCCGGCGGCCACGGCAAGATCGATGATGGCACCCACGCGATCGATCGCGTCGATTCGAACTTCTATCGAATGCCGCGCCACGAAACCGCGTGGAGTCTGGCGGCCGTCGGAAAAGTCGAATTCCTGCTGAAGGTCGAGCCCCAGCGTCCGGATCGCGTCGGACGGAATCTGCGCGTCCTGCAGTCGCTTCTGGACGGCGCTCATGATCGAGGCCGCCGCACTCTGGGCCTCTTTGGGTCCGCGGGCGCGTGCCTCGGCCACGATGGTCACTGTTGCCCGATCGGGAGCCGCTTCGACAATCCCTTCCCCTACGGTGACCACCACCGGACTCACTTCCGCTGGCGTCGACTGAGCGGCTGCAGAGGCGGCAGTGATCGAGAGAAGTGCCACGGAGGCGGACAGCAAGCGAGGTCTGTGAGCCATTGCGGGGTTCCTTTGGCGTTGGCCTGTGGCCAGTATACCCCGCGTCTCCGCCCACGCCTCAGCCACCGAGCCCCGCAAGCGCCTCTCGAAGCGCCACCTCGTCGAACCCGCGAACGGTGCGATTGCCGATGACCGTCAGCGGGATCGTCCGAAACCCGCGTGCGACGAGATCCTCGTACGCGGAGTCGTCTTCGTCGACGTTCCGCTCTTCGAACGATCGGCCGGCTCGTGAAAGAAACTCTTTCACCTGGCTGCACGCATGTCAGCCGGCTCCGGAGAAGACAATGATCTGGGTCACGAGCGTTCTCCCTGGGCGGCCTCGTCCGCGGCCGGCGTCTCCCGGTAGAATTATCGGTTCATGGAACCGCCACAGCACGGGAAGGGTCAAGGCACCCCTCCGCTCGACGGCCTCACCGTCGTCGATCTCACACGCGTTTTGTCGGGGCCCTATTGCACGATGCTGCTGGCCGATATGGGCGCACGCGTCATCAAGGTCGAGCAGCCCGGGCGCGGCGACGACACCCGTGGCTGGGGTCCGCCCTTCATCGAAGGGGAGAGCGCGTATTTTCTCAGCATCAACCGCAACAAGGAAAGCATCACGCTCAACTTCAAGCATCCGGAAGCCCGCATGCTGCTCGAGCGGCTCATCGCCGGAGCCGACGTGGTGGTCGAGAACTTTCGACCCGGAACGCTCGAGCCGTTTGGCCTGGACTACAACTCCCTCAAGGACCGGTGTCCCCGACTCGTCTACGCTTCCGTCTCGGGCTTCGGGCAGACCGGCCCGCGCCGCAACGAACCAGGCTATGACGCGATCGTCCAGGCTGAGGGCGGTTTGATGAGCATCACGGGGGACGCCGACGGTCCGCCGTACCGCCTCGGCGTTGCCATCGCCGATCTGGCGAGCGGTATGTTCGCAGCGCAGGGCATCGTGCTGGCGCTCTATGCACGCGAGCGCACAGGACGCGGACAGCTCGTCGATGTCGCCATGCTCGACGCCGTCACGGCGCTCCTCACCTATCAAGCTGGACTCGTCTTCGCGACCGGCCGTGCGCCCGGACGCCTGGGCAACCGCCATCCGATGATTACGCCGTATGAGACCTTCGAGGCCGCCGACGGCGACTTCGTGGTGGCGGTGGGCAACGACAATCAGTGGCGGCGATTCTGTGAGGTGGCGGATCTCTCGCACCTGACCGATGATGAACGGTTTGCGCGAAATCGCGACCGGGTGAAACACTACAGTGAGCTCCGGCCGCTGATTGCGGCTGCGCTAAAGACCAGACGGTCGGCCGAATGGATTGAGGCGCTGAACAGAGCCGGCGTGCCCACGGGGTCGGTGAGAGGCATCGATGAGGTTCTGGCCGATCCGCAGATTGAAGCCCGGGAGATGGTGACTGAGCTCACGCATGCGACCGTCGGGAAACTCAAGCTGCTGGGCGTGCCCATCAAGCTGTCCGATACTCCGGGCAGGGTTGAAGCGCCGCCGCCGCTCTTGGGCGAGGACACGACGCGAGTCCTGACCGACGATCTGGGACTCGACGCCATCACGATCGAACGGTTACGGCACGAGGGCGCCATCTAGCGCGAGGCGGCTGTACTCGATCTTTCTGCACGAATCGAGGACGGCGTGGAAACATCAGAGGTGAGGAATCGTCTGCGGCTGGCCATCGACCGCGCCCGCAACGAAGCGACGGCGAGACGCGCACGCGCCGATCAGTCGACTCGGTCGTTTGAGGCGTTCCTCGGCCGGGTCGCCACACCCGTCTTCAAGCAATTCGCGAACGCGCTCGTCGTCGAGGGCTATCCCTTCCGGGTCTTCACGCCGGCATCGGGCCTGCGACTGGCGTCGGAACGATCGCCTGAAGACTTCATCGAGCTCTCGCTCGACGCTTACCGCGATCCGCCGCTCGTTCTGGCGCGGGTGAACCGCGGGCGAGGCAGCCGTGTCAGCACCCGGGAGGTTCCGCTGGGGGCGGGCGCGGCCATCGATGAGTTGACGGAGGAAGACGTGCTGCAGGTGCTCTTGCGCGAGATCCCGCCGTTCGTCGAGCGATAGTTCAGCGCCCTGATCCGGCGTCTGTTTCGTAAATCCTGATCAGCTCGACCAGTTTGAAGCCTCGCGTCTGGTAGGGCGGCACGATCCGTTCGGTCTTCAGATACTGGATCATCGATTCGTCGGCAAAGTCGGGCGGTCCGATGTCCTCACGTGCGCTCAGCACCTGCTCCAGGTCCGCCATCGACATGGCCTTCTCGGGAACGTGACGCAAGACCGGGATGATGCCGAGGAAGCGTGAGGGCTGTTCGCGCTGCCTTACCGCGAACGCGACGAAGATCTCGTTGCTGATGAAGTTGTAGTCGGCCTCGGATCGCGTGGCCGGCGCATCTTCGACGCGCACGAACGAGATGGTCTCCGACTCCTTCAGCGCCTCGACGAGCTGACGCGTGAATTCACCCTCGCCCGACCACTTCGACTGATCGACGTCCATACCCTGCCGCGTTCCTACTGTATGCCGCTTCCGCTTCGGGTCGCCACGTGGATCGCCATCAGGCCGCCGAGCACGGGCAGGTGGTGCGCCCTCTCGAACCCGTGCGCGGCCATGCGGTCGGACACGCGCTGCGCACCAGGATAGAGACGAATCGACTCGGGGATGTAGCGATAGGTGTTGGGATCGCCGTGAAGGATGAAGCCCAGTGTGGCGCCGACCACGGTCAGATAGGCGAGATAGAGCGTGCGGACAATCCACGAATCCGGCCGATCGAAGTCCAGCGACAGCAGCCGGCCGCCGGGTCTGAGCACGCGCGCGATCTCATCGAGCGCTCGGTCGAGGTCCGCCACGTTGCGCAGCCCGTAGCCGGTGGTGACCAGGTTGAAGGTCTCCGAACGGAAGGGGATGGCCAGGATATCCGCAACGATCCACGTCGCGTGCGGAGGCCCGGGTCTGGCGCGGGCCAGCTCAATCATCCGGAAGGTGATATCCAACCCGGTGACGCGCGCGCCGCGGGCAGCTACGGCAGCCGCGATGTCACCGGTCCCGCACGCGAGGTCGAGCGCGCGTTCGCCGGGCTGCACGGCCGCCAAATCGGCCAACTGCCGCTTCCAGCGCCGATCCTGGCCGTACGACAAGAGGACGGTGATGAAGTCGTAGCGATCGGCAATCGTGGCGAACAGCCGGCGCACGTACCGGCTCTTCCCGTCCGGACTGGAGAGCGTGGTGCGAAGAGTCACGCCGGAGGGCGTGCCGACTCAGCGACGCGCCGAAGCGTCGGCCCGGACCTCGATGACGCCCTTCATCATGACCGCGTGGGGCGTGCAGGTGTACGGATACCGCCCGGCTTCGGTGGGAATCGTGACGTCGATCGAATCCACGCCTTCTCCCTGAATCTCGCCGATCGCCACCTCCCACGCACGCACCGCGAAATCGTGAGTGAGGCCGGCATCGGAGTTGCGGAGCACGAAACGGACGCGTTCGCCCGGTGAAACCACGAGCGTCGGGTTGGCGGTCGACAAATCGTCCGCCAGATAGAACGACATGCCGCGTGCGACGAGGACAATCTCCCGCGGTTCAGACGACGACTTGGCGATGAGCGGAAACAGCGCGACGCCCGCGAAGATCGCCACGAAGAACAGTCCGATGAAAAGTTTCCTGCGCATGGTCATCCAATGATCATTCCGGTGGCGTACATGACGAGAAATCCCACGCCAAGACCGGCCGCCACCGAGGGCGACGTGAGATAGGCCAGAACGGACCGATCGGCCAGCGTCTGGCGCACAATCTGGCCGATCACCTGTGCGATCGCGCCGACGCCGATCGCCAGAAATACCGTCGGCCAGACACCTGAATACACGAACCCGCCAATCCACGCGCCCACGATGGTCGGCGCGCCGCCGATGAATCCCAGCCACAACAGGTCGGACAGGCGGGGCCGCGGCGCGCCCGCCGCCGTTTCGCGCGCCAGCGGCGCCACGATGGCCAGACCCTCGGTGGTGTTGTGGAGGGTGAAGCCCAGAATCAGCAGCGTGCCGAGCGCGGCTTCGCCCAGCGCAAAGGCGGCGCCGATGGCGAGCCCTTCGCCGAGGTTGTGAATGCCGATGCCTACGGCGATGAGGAGCGCGAGCACCCAGCCGGCGCTTCGCCCTTCAGTCGAGGCGCCACGGCGACGTGCGCGCAGCCACGAGCCAAAGAGCTCCAGCGCGAGAAAGGCGCCGAGTGCCGCAAAGGAAAACAGCGCCGGACCCTGGTACGACTCGGGCAGCATTTGAGCGGCTTCGATCCCCTCGAACGCCGCATCCACCAGCAGGAACAGGAGCAATCCCACCGTCAACGCCAGAACGAAATCGAGCCCCGATCGGCCGAGCCGCGAGAGCCAGGGAAACCAGAGCAGGCCAATCGCCACCGGAAGCACGCCGACGTAGATGCCAACTAGCGTGAAGAGGCCCAGGTAACGCGCGTTCGGTGTCGGCGTCGGCAGAGCGACGGCGACCTCGTAGTCGAAGGTGACACCCGTCGATGTGATGAGGCGGATGGCGTGCGTTTCAGCCTCCACCCACGGATACGGCAACTGGAGGCGCGCGTGCCGAAGATGCGCCAGCGGACCACCCGGCTCCATCGTGAACGTCCAATACGCATCGTCCACCTGGACCTGCGCGATGGTCACCGGATCGGGGCCGTCATTGAGCACGTCGAGCGTGATCCCGCGTGCATCCAGCTCGACGCGCTGGAACGTCAGGCGCTCGACCGGTGGGTGCCCATCACCCCGGAGTGCGTCCGCAGGACCCCACCACACGAGCACCGCGAGCAGCGCGGCCAGGAGCACCAGCGGCAGCAGCGCCAAAAGCGCGCTGGAGGATGACGCCAGGCCAGGCTTCTCGGCGGCGGTCGTGGCAGACCTAGGTGTCACGGCGCGCCTCGTTGGCTCTGAAGAAGCCCATCCAGCCCAGTTCGGCGAATTCACTCTGGTGCGCGTGAAACATGAAATCGCCCGGGTATCGGAACGTCGTTTCCAGAATCGCCCGCTCGCCCTGGCAGAGCATGAGCGTGTCGGTCCGGTGCGAGGGCGCAAGCGAAGTCCCCGTCGGGTAAACGTCGAAGAACATGCCGTGGAGGTGCAGGCTGTTCACCAAATCGAACTCGGTGACGTTGATGAGAAACATTCGGACGAGACGACCGACGGTCACTTGCACCGGGTCGTGCATGTGATGATGGGCGACCGTGTTGACGGCGTAGACCTCGTTCTCGATATCGAAATTCGTGTCGAACGCGTTCATCACCATGACGAGCTCATCGGCCGGTGGTCGACCCTCTTTCGGATCGATGATGAACGCGCCGTACAGGCCCTTGTGGATGTGGCGCTTGAGCGGCGCGGAATGGCAGTGGTAGAGGTGGAGCCCGTGCGGATCGGCATCGAACTCGTAGACGAACGAATCGCCCGGCATCACCTGATGCTCGGGAAGGGAACCATCCATTTCCGGTGTGTGCCACCCATGAAAGTGAATGGTGTGCGGATGTTCGCCCTGGTTCAGGAAGTTCACACGCACACGGTCGCCCTCGACGGCCCGTATTGTCGGCGCCGGCACCTGTCCGTTGTAGGTCCAGGCCGGAAAGAACAACCCCGGAGCAATCTCGATCTCGCGGTCCACGGCGAAGATCTCGTACTCGCGGAGCATCGACCCGTCAGGCCGCGCCGTCTCGCGATAGAAGCGTGAGCGTTCAGCCGGCGGCAGATGGTTGAAGTTCCAGCTGCGCATGAACACGGTCGGGTCGAACGACTCGGTTGACACGCGCCCGACCACGCCCAGTGCGTGACCTTGATGACGATAGGCGTCCGTCGCGCCACTGAGCTCCTGGCCCGCCACGCGGGACCGGACCAGGGCTGTCATCCCTCCGGCGACCGAACCCAGTCCGGCCAGCTGCAGCCACGAACGGCGACTCCATCCAGGTTTCATGTTTTGAACAATCAAAATTATTGATGTTGGGTCACATAAAGTCAAGTTGCTTACATCTGAATTTTGATAGAATGCCTGCCGAATGCTGCCGTCCAGCGCCGTCGAAAACTACCTCAAACGGATCTATCTTGGACAGCTCCAACTCCCATCAGATCAATTAGTTCCGATGGGTCAGCTGGCGGCCGCCATGAACGTGGCTCCGGGGACGGCGACGACCATGATCAAGGCCCTCGCCGAAGCGGGCCTCGTCCTTTACGAGCCGTATAGCGGGGTGCGGCTCTCGGCAGCGGGCGAACGGCTGGCGGCCATGGTGTTGCGGCGCCACCGGCTCGTCGAGCTCTTCCTGGTAAAGGTGATGGGGATGAGCTGGGCCGAGGTGCACGAGGAAGCCGAACAGCTCGAGCACGTCGTGTCGGAACGGCTCATCGAACGGATCGACGAGATGCTCGGTCATCCGCAGGTCGATCCGCACGGCGATCCGATTCCAGGTCCCGAGGGCACCGTCCCCAGGCAGGAAGCCCAGACGCTGTTGACTTGCCCGCTCAATCAGCCGGTGACGGTCATCCGCGTCACAGATCAGAACGCCGAGTTTCTGCGCTTCCTCGAGGACAGTCAGCTCAAGCCTGGTCAGCAGATCGAAGTCGAGGCGCGCGATCCGGTGTCTGACAGCGTGCGGGTACGCGTCGGCGACAGTCAACGGATCACCATCGGCACGCGGGCGGCGTCGAAGCTGCTCGTCCTGGCAGCAACCGTCCTGTTCGTCATTCTCGGGCTGGCGGCGCACACGTCCGCTCAGACGCCGGCACTCCCCGAGGATTCGAGCCGGCCATTCGAGATTACTGACAACTCGTTCCTGGTCGAGGAAGCCTTCAATCAGGAACCGAAGATCTTCCAGAACATCTCCTCGTTTCTCCGGTCGGAAGGCGGCGGCTGGGAAGCGGCGTTCACGCAGGAATGGCCGCTCGGCACCATGACGCATCAGTTCTCATACAGCCTGCTCTTCACGCACGATGACGGGAGCGACGGGATGAACGATGTGGTCATCAACTATCGCTATCAGGCCCTCATGGAAACGGCGCGGCGGCCCGCGTTTTCTCCGCGTCTGAGCGTCATCCTGCCAAACGGAGACGAAAACGAGGAACGCGGCGAAGGGGTCGTGGGCTGGTGGGTGAACCTGCCGTTCAGCAAGCAGTCCGGCGATTTCTACTTCCACTGGAACGCCGGAGTAATTTATTACCCGGGTGTCGAGCGGGGGTCATCCCTCGGCGAAACCTCGCTGACGATCCCGACCCTTGCGGGAAGCGCGATCTGGCGCATGCGTCCGCTGTTTCACCTGATGTTCGAGACGCTCGCCGTCTTCGACGAAGACGTCCTGGCTGACGGCTCGATCGACCGTGAGACGTCCGTCACGTGGTCGCCCGGCTTCCGGATTGGTTGGAACGTGGGCGACCAGCAGCTCGTGCTGGGCCTGGCGATGCCCATCACCAGGGAATCGGAAGAAACGACGACAGACGGGCTGGTGTATTTTTCGTACGAGCTGCCATTCCGCCGCTAGCCCGCGATCCGTTCGAGCAACCCCGCGAGCTCCGCCGCACCGTCAACGAAAAGCTCGTCTCCACCAAGATCCTTCGGTTCGATCGCGTCGAAGCCGAAGCCGTATCGGGCCACACACACGCGGACGCTGGCGCGACGGGCCACCTCGACGTCCACCAGCGAATCCCCCACCATCAATGTCGTCATCCGACTGGTTCCGGCGATGGCCATCAGGTGCCACAGCCCTTCCGGCGCGGGTTTGCGCGGGTATCCGTCGTCGCCGCCCACGATCTTGAAGAATCGGGAGGTCAGATTGAAGGCATCCAGAATGCAGCGTGTCGGTTGCCCAGGCTTGTTGGTCAGCACGGCCAAGGGTCCCCATTGCCCGGCTGCGGCGACCGCCTCCGGAACGCCGCTGTAAGGCCGCGTGTGATTCAGCATTCGCCGGTCGTAGATGCCCAGGTATCGGGCGAGCGCCTCTTCCCCGTCGCACTGCAGCGTGGCACGGGCGAGGACGCGGGAGACGAGCATGGCCACGCCGTCGCCCACCATGCGCGCGATGTCGGCGTCCGGCAGGGGCGAGCCGCCGTAGCTTTCGACGAGCTCGTTGGCGCTGTCAGCCAGATCCTGTCGCGAATCGACGAGGGTACCGTCCAGATCGAACACCGTCAGAAACGGCGTCGATCCGCGCGGGCGTGACATCAGCAGGCGCTACCCGAGCTGGCGAGCTTCGCGGCCGTACGAAGCAAACGAAGTGGGCGTCTCCCAGACGGTGACGCGGACCACGTCGAAGCCGTGCTGGCTCGAATAGTCGAAAATGATCCGCGCGATCAGCTCCACGGTCGGATTGCTTTCGACGACGAAGACGGGCTCGCCGAGCTGGCGAAGCGGCTCGAGCAGCGGATCGTCGTGCCTGAGAATCATCTTGTGGTCGAGTTCGCGATCGATCCACCCTTTCACGACCCGCTTGATGTCGCTGAAATCGCACACCATGTTGCGGTTGTCGAGCGATCCCGTCTGGATCTCGATTTCGGCAACGGCGTTGTGGCCGTGCGGGTGCTTGCAGATGCCGTCGTAGTCGAGCAGGCGATGCCCGTAACAGAAATCAATGCGCTTCGTGACTGAATACATAGCGTCTTTCTGCCTGAGGACTTCATGGTAGCCGAACCGACGATCGCTGACCAGCCGACCGCCGTGCTGCTCTCCGGCGGCCTCGACAGCGCCGTGCTGGTGGCCAGCGAGGCGCGCGCCCGTGTGGTGCATCCCGTCTATGTCAGCGCAGGCCTCGCCTGGGAAGCCGACGAGCTCGAGATGGTCGCCCGCTTCCTGGCCACGCGTTCGGAGCGCGTTCGTCCGCTGGCGCGTCTCGACTTCCCGATCGGCGACATCTACCCTCCTTCGCACTGGGCGATCACGGGCAAGCCGCCCGCGTACGACACGCCGGACGAGGACGTGTATCTCGTCGGACGAAACGTAACCCTGCTGGCGAAGGCCGCGGTGTTCTGCGCGCAGCGCAAGCTGCCACGCGTGGCGATGGGAATTCTCGCGGGCAATCCGTTTCCGGATGCGACCCCCGAGTTTCTCGCCGCCATGGAGCTGGCCGTCTCGAAGGGACTCGCCTGGCCGATCGAGATTGCCACACCTTTCTCGACGATGCACAAAGACGACGTGATCCGCCTCGGATCGTCTCTGGGTGTCCGCTTCGAGCTCACGCTCTCCTGCATGAACCCGAGTGCGGGCACACATTGCGGTACGTGCAGCAAGTGCCGCGAGCGACAGGATGGATTCGCGGATGCCGGGATCGTCGATCCCACGAGATACGCGGCCCCTTCCCCAAGACAACCGGGCCGAAGGCCGCACTCGTCACCGGGCTGAAGGTGGATTGGGAAAGATCTGCCTGCCGGACACGAACGTCCGCTGGACCATGAACTGCCGATCGAGCACCACCAGATCGGCAATGGCTCCGGGGGCCAGGACGCCAAATCCTGTGAGGCCCAGTTCACGAGCCGGGCTCGTCGCACACACCAGGGCGGCGTCCACCGGCGACAGGCCCGCCGCCCCCACGAGCATTCGAAAGGCGCCGTCCATCGTCGACACACCGCCGGCCAGCGTCCCGTCGTCCAGATAAGCTGCACCGTCTCGGACGGTGATGGGCCTGCCTCCCAGAGTGGCGCGCGCACCGGCTCGAAGCCCCGCACCGGAGGTGGCGTCGGTGATGGCCATCACGCGTGAGGGCTGCTTGGCTGCCACTGCTGCGCGCACCATCGCGGGATGCACGTGACGTCCGTCGCAGATGATCTCGGCGGCGATCTCGTCGCTCGCGAGCACCGCGCCGGCCAGGCCGGGCTCGCGGTGGTGCCACGGCGGCATCCGGTTGAAGAGGTGTGTCGCCTGCCGTGCACCCGCGTTGATGGCCGCCTGCGCCTCCTCGAGACTCGCGGCCGAGTGACCCAGAGACACGAGATGGCCCGCCGACGTCAGCTTGCGGATGAGATCCAGCGCACCCGGCAGCTCCGGGGCGAGTGTGACGATGCCGACGTCGGGTGCCGCTCTGGCGACCTCGTCCAGGATATCGGACGCCGTGAACTCCGCCGTGGCTCCCGCTCCTGGCGCCTGGTCCGGTGCGATCGGCAGGCGAAGGCATCGCGCTGGCTGCGCCCCCGCGTATTCGGGGCTGATGAAGTTGCTCTCGAGATGCGCGGGGAGCACGCGTGCACCGAAGCCGGCGCCTCGCTCGCGGCATTGCCGTACTCCGCCCAGAAATCTGGCCAGCGTGGCCGGCTCGCAGGCGATGCTGGTCGGGCAGAAAGCGGTCACGCCGTATCGCGGCAGCCTCGCAGCCACTTCCGCGAGAGTGTCAGGACTCTCGAGACAGTCGTGACCCTCGAGCCCGTGGATGTGGACGTCGACGAAGCCAGGAAGGATGTAGTGATCCCGCAGATCGAGGTGGGGTTCCGAGCCAGGGCCCCGCGACACGGACAGAAGCTCGACGATGCGATCGCCGTCGATGATGAGCGTGCCGCCGCTCACCATTCGGTCCGGCAGAACGAGATCGGCGCCGGACAGAACGATCATTCGGGGCTGGGACCGATCGCACCCGCTCCGGAATCGACGCGCGGATCGCGGGTCATGAGCGGGACTGATCCGGTTCGGGTTGCCAGTCGGGCGCGGCGTACAACTTGCGCCCTTCGAGAGGTAAGGGTGGCGGTTCCCGGGAATTCGAGATGTCGGGATAGAGCGCCCGAGCCAGCCGGACGAGGAGCTGTTCGAGCCCGCGCTCGTCGGGCGCGCTCAGCACCAGGACACCGGCAGTCGCCTCGCAGAGAAACCGCTTGTCGTCCAGATAATCTCTGTCGAGCGTGATCAGGGTCCGGTGCAGCTGGCGGGCCAGCCGGAAATGCTCGATATCGCGCGCGCGACGCAAATCGTCGTGTTCGAGCACGAAGAACACATCCCAATGCAGGCGCTGTCGCATGAAGGCGACCAGGCCGGCCGGGACGTTCGCGTCGGCGTACATGCGGGGAACGCCGGCTGGCACATGCACCGCGAGCTCGGAGGAGAGCGATCTCACACTTCGCTGACCGCTTCGCCAACCTTGGCGTGCGCGGCGGTCGCCTCCCGTTTCAGGTCGGCCAGCAGATCCTCGCGCTTGTGCACAAGCTCCTTCCTGTGCCGGCGCCCGTACGGCGATCCGACTGCATACTCACAGAACAACGGAAAGGCGATGGTCGAGTCGCAATATGCCACGACGGTGTCGGGCAACACGCCGGGGTTCACCTTGCCCCAGCTGACGGCCTCGGCGGGCGTCGCACCCGACAGTCCGCCCCAGACGACCTGATCCGTCGTGATCTGGATGAAGTAGTCGTTGCCGCCCTTGGGAATTCCGTAGACCTCCCACAGCGTGGGCTGTCCCTGCAAATAGAAATTCTTCGGCGAGCCGCCACCGAGAATGACGCATCCGTTCTTCTTGCCAGCGAGAATAATGGCGCACACCTCGTTGACGTCACGATTGGGATTGACCATCAGCCTGCTGTCGTTCATCAGCGCGTGGTACGCGATGTTCATGCCGATGGAGCTGTCGCCCGGTGAGGACGTGTAGATGGGGACGCCAGAGGCGGCCGCCTGCGCGACGATCGAGTATTCGACGCAGGCTGGATTCCGCTTCAGGAGATCACAGCCCAGCTGATAGTGCAACTCCGCCGACGAGACGGGGCCCTCCAAACCCGAGCGCACGAGGAAATCGCGAATGTAGGCGTCGGTTTCGAGCAGCACCGTCGCCGGAAACAGCACGTCGTAGATGCGGATGATTCCCTGCTCGTAAAGCTCCACATCGTCGAGGAAGGGCGAGCCTCGCCGGAGTGTGAAGTTCAGGGCGTAGTGCAGATCGTGATAGAGGTTCGCGCCGGTGCTGATGAGAAAATCGACGAGGCCGCGCTCCATCAGTTCCGCAACGCAACCCCCGAGACCGGCTGGCGTCAGTGCCCCGGCCATGGTGAGTCCGATGGTGGTGTCTTGATCGGGGTGGAGCATCCTGTCGGAGAAGATGCGGCAGGCTTCCGACAGACGCGCGGCATTGAAAGCCTGAAACCCCTCGTCGATGAGCGCGCGAACCTCGGCGCTCCCCCGCGGCCGATAGTAAGCGATGGGCTTGCCGGAGAGGTGATTCTGCGACTTGTCGCCTGACGATCCCGGAGCGCGATGGGGCATGACAGCCTCCGCGAGCCACGTCGATTACCCGCCATCGCTGCCTTGCAGCGGGTTCTTGTCGATGCGCAAGGGCTAGCTTAGCACCCTCGACGATTCGCCTTCTCTCACAAGAGCAGCCGCAAGATCCGGTGGACGCAAACCCCGTCCGCCGAGACCAGTCACACGTCTCGGTCGGCGGACGTCAGTCCGGCACCGCTTCTCTAGCCAGCGGAGTCGTACCAGTCCCCCCGACGTCCTCCCAGTCCGGCGACGATCAACGCAATCCCCGTCGCACTCGAAATGAGCGCAGCGCCGTCGGTGAGCGCGCCTTCCCAGGCATGCTCCGTGGTCATCAGCCACAGAGCGGGGGATATGAGTGCGATCCCTGTTCCGATCGCCACACGGCGATCCAGCACCAGGCGAAGCAGGCGGCCCCGTGCGCGACGGATCGAAGGCATCTGCTTAAGGATGTAGGATCTGCACACAGGAATCCACCGGCCGTGACCACCCCGACGCTCACCGTCCCGGTACGCGAGGTCATTCAGGCGACGCCTCGATCGAACATCGTCCGGCTCGATCTGCACGGATTTTCGTTTCCGTTCTCGGCGGGGCAGGCGGTGCTGATCGGCCGCCACGGGCAGATGCGGCGCATGCCCTACTCGATTGCGTGCGCTCCCGAGGAGGCCAGGCGGCAACAGTGGCTGGAGCTCCTGGTACGCTCGGACGGCGATCCCGGCACGCCAAATCCCCTCGCCGATCTCGGCGCGGGCACGCTGGTGGATGTCGAGGGGCCGACCGGTCGTCTTCAGTTCCCGCGCGGTTCCAGGGAGCGCCGGTTCCTCTTCGTTGCAGGCGGCACCGGCATCGCTCCCCTGCGCTCGATGCTCTGGCACCTGCTGCTCGACACGACGCGCGCCAAGCCGGACTCGATCGGCATGATCTATAGCGCGCGCACGCCCGATGAATTTGCGTATGCGGACGAGCTCCTGGCCCTGGCTGGCGAGGGGCGACTCGATCTGAAATGCACTGTCACGCGAGCGGCGGGTGACGGCGAGTGGCCCGGCGAACGGGGGCGAATCGATGCCCGCCAGCTCGGGGCCATGATCGTCCAGCCTGAAACCCTCTGCTTCGTCTGCGGTCCACCCGACCTCGTGCGTGACGTTCCGCTACTTCTCGGCGCCCTCGGCGTCGAGCCCGGAAGAATACTGCTCGAGGATTGGAAAGGCTGAGCGACCGATCACAATCCGGTGGCGTGAAATCCCGCATCGACCATGAGGATCTCGCCCGTGATCGCACTTGCCGCGTCGCTCAGCAGGAACGCGGCGGCTGCGCCCACTTCCGCCGCCTCGATCGTCCGGCGCAGCGGCGCCCGCGACCGGTACGCATTGAGGACATCCGTGAAGTGCGCGATCCCGGAGGCGGCAAGCGTCTTGATGGGTCCGGCAGAGATGGCGTTGACGCGAATGTTCTGCGGGCCGAGATCGGCAGCGAGGTAGCGGACGGACGATTCGAGCGCAGCTTTCGCGACGCCCATGACATTGTAGTTCGGGAATACCAGCCGGCTTCCCAGGTAGGTGAGCGTGACCACGCTGCCGCCGCCTCGACGGGCCATCAGCGGAACGCCCCCACGGACCAGGGCAATCAACGAGTAGGCGCTGACATCGAGCGCCTTGCGAAACCCGTCGCGGCTCGTTTCGACGAACGGCCGCGACAACTCTTCACGCGGCGCGTACGCCGCGCCGTGCACGATGAAGTCGAGGCCGCCGAACTCACGCTCAATCTCGCCAAACGCCGACGCAATCTGCTCGTCGCTCGTGAGCTCGAGCGGCACAATGAGAGGGCTCTGGAGCCCAGCTGACAGCTCGCGGACGTTTTCCTCCAGCCTCTCCCCCTGGTAAGTGACGGCAAGCCTGGCGCCCGCAGCCGAAGCCGCTTCCGCAATCGCCCAGCAGATGGATCGCTTGTTCGCGATCCCGACGACCAACCCATGCTTCCCGCTCAAATCGGTCATGCCCGCACCCTTTTTGTCGCAACTCCGATGGACGCCCTTCGGTCGGGCCATCATGGCACACGTCTGGGCGGCAGCAGGCGCTTGGGGAACTTCGCCATCACCGTGTAGTTCGGATCCACCACGTTCGCCACGCGCGTGACCCCGACCTGCGACACCACCTGATACGCTTCCATCTTCTCGAATCCGTAATCGGCCACGAGCCAGTCGATGAGCTCGACGTGGGCAATCCGGAAGGCATCGACGAGCGGACGTGCGCTGCCGGCGACCATGATGTGCTCGCTGTCTTCGTAGCGGGGCCACGCGATCTTCTGGCCTTTGATCAAGCTGAACTCCAGCGTCACATCCATCGTCGTCTCGAGCCCGGATCCGCAGATCTCGCCGTCGCCTTGCAGCGCGTGCCCATCACCGAAATAGAAATACGCACCGTCGTGAAAGATGGGCAGCTGAATCGTCGTGCCTTCTCGAGCATCCGACGAGTCCATGTTGCCGCCGAAGTTCCCGGGCCAGAGACCACCGAAGGCTTCTTCGCCGGCGGGAGCCACAGCGAGCCGCCCGAGCATGGGGACGAGCGGCACCTCGATCTGTTTCGTCGCCGAGGCCGGCAAATCGAGCACGCCGGTATTCCGCGCCCGATCGAGGCGCCAGACGAAACGGCGACCAGGCAGCGGCTCGTTGAGCATCCGCGTCCGATTGTCGCCGGCGACGGCGCTCATGCCTCCCGGATTGATCGCCGAGACGGCTGTGTCGCGGTTGGGACGCAACCGGACGATCTTGACGACGAGCGTGTCGTCCGAGGTGGCGCCTTCGATGTAGAAGGGACCCACTTCGCCTGGCCAGGCTCCGCCTTCCCGCTCGTAGTAATCGCCGGGTTTCGAGAAGGTCCGCGTCTCGACGGTGTCGCCCGGTTTGACTCGCAGCACGGGAGGGCGAACGGCGAAGGTCGGGACACCGCTGGTCGGCTCGAAGCGCAGCGTCTCGCCAGCCGCCGTCGCGGTCGTCCCCAGAACGATCGAAAGCAGTGTGGAAACCATGCGAGACGTCACAATGAAGCCTCCTTGAAATCGATCCGGGCGGCGAGGCTCGCAGGCGAGCGGAACGAAGGATTGGGTGATGAGCCGCGGCTGCGGTTATCGCGAGCGCTTCTTGCCGGGCCGCCCACCCGAGCCGCCGGAATGCCGGGCCGGGCGACCGGGCGCGTGATTGCCGCCCCGGTTGCCGTGAGCGTGCCTGTCCTGGGGTCGGCCCTCGGACCGAAACCCAAAACCAGACCCGCGCGTGTTCCCCATTCGGTGCTGCGGGCCACGCGCGCTATCCCGAAAGCGACCGGGCCGCCCGATTGGCTGCCGCATCGTGAACTCGGGCGCCGGCCGTGTAGGCACCTGGCCGTCGGGCCGTGGGGGGAGTGTCGCGCGAATCAGCTGCCGGTGAACCGGCCCCTCCTCTTCTTGCTCCCGGTCGGGCTCGGTGTCGGCGGCAGCTCCCATTTGAACAGGTTGTTCCTCGCGCGCTGGCTGGGGCACCGGGACCGCCGGCATGGTGGGCGTTTCCGGTTCATCCGGGCCGGTCAGTACCGGTCCCTTCCGTGGCATGCCCGCCAGCACTTCCTGATAGAGCGCCCCGTCGGTGTCCTTCTTCTTGCGGGCCCGCGGCACCCGGGCGTGCCGGTAGTCGTGCTCGGCATCGCAGGTGGTGCAGCGCGTCTGCTTGATGGTGTCGTCGATCATCGCGACGACCGCGTGATTCGTGACACGGCGCTCGCGAGGACAGTAGTCGTCCAGAATGTCACCAAGCCGAGGCTGGCGCTGCTGCATCAAAGCCCCCGAGGGGTCTCAGGCGGGAGGCAGGGCAATTGGAATCTGAGAAAGAGAGAGGCCGGCAGATCCTAGCAGACCCCACCGTGCGAGGCAACCGTCACCTGATCCGGCCCTCGCGCAGGGTCGGAGGGCCGAGCACGGGGCCCAGGCTGCTCCTTTCAGGCCGACTGACGGCTTAGCCAGGCCCGGACGCCCGCCAACTGGCTCGCCACCGCAGCGGGATTCGTGGATTGCGGCGTCTCACGCCGTTCGACCGACGCCCTGGGCGTAATCGCGTCAGCGATGTCCTCGCCGAACCGCACATCGTACCCCTGCCATTCATTGAACGTCAGCGATGCGAACTCGCGGCGCTCCCGAACGAGCTGCCTCACGATGGCACCCACGATCTCGTGCGCGCGGCGGAATGGCACACCCCGCCGCACGAGATAGTCGGCCACGTCGGTCGCTAACGAGAGACCGGCGGCAGCCGACGCCATCCGGGACTCACCGATGGTCAACGTCCGCACGACCGCGGCGACGGCCTCGAGCGTCGCCGCCAGCGTGCGCTCGGCGCCGAAGGTGGCCTCTTTGTCTTCCTGCAGATCCTTGTTGTAGCCGCTGGGGAGACCTTTGAGCGTGGCGAGCCATGCGGTGAGCTGGCCGATCGTGCGTCCGGCCTTGCCGCGCGCGAGCTCGAGCGGATCGGGATTCTTCTTTTGCGGCATCATGCTGCTGCCCGTGCTCGCCGCATCCGACAACTCGAAGAAGCCGTGCTCTTCACCACTGAAGATGATCAAGTCCTCCGCAAGGCGGCTCACGTGCACCATCGTCATCGCGCACGCGAAGAGAAAGCTCGCAACGAAATCCCTGTCAGACGACGCGTCGATGCTGTTTTCGACGACCTTGGAGAACCCGAGCCGATGGGCCAGCCGCTTGACGTCGATGCGGTAGCTCGTGCCGGCCACGGCACCCGAGCCGAGCGGCATGGCATCGGCTTCGGCCGCGGCGGCCGCCAGCCGTCTGTGGTCCCGCTGAAGCGCCGCAGCGTGCGCGAGCAGGAAGTGCGCCGCGAGAACGGGCTGCGCGCGCCGCAGGTGAGTGTAGGACGGCATGAGCGCCGGCCCGGCCCGCTCGGCCTGGGTGGCCAGCGCGTCGACGAGACCGGCCACGTGCTGCTGGAGCCGTGGAATCCGGCGGCGGAGGTACAGGCGCAGATCGAGCGAGACCTGCTCGTTACGCGATCTGCCCGTGTGGAGGCGTCGACCGGGATCACCGAGCCGCTCGACGAGCTGCCGCTCGACGAAGCTGTGCACGTCCTCGTCGGGCCCTGTCACGAATGATGGATCGTCACGCGCCTGGTCGAGGAGGCTGGCCAGACAGCCAGTGAGCGCGTCGCGCTCGGCCGCATTCAACACGCCCGCCCCTTCCAGAGCCTCGGCCCATGCGATGCTGCCCTCGACGTCGTCCTCGAACAGCTGACGATCGAACCCGAACGACATGCCGTATTCGTACGACACCTCGTCGGGAGGCGCCTCGAAGCGCCCAGACCACAGAGGACCGGAGGTCTTCGTTTCGTCGTTCATGGCTCGATTTCCGCCGGCGCGCGTTTCTCGGGCGAACCCGAGGCGTCGAGCGGATCGTCGTGTGAGTGAGCCCGATCGATCTCATCGAGCCACTTGTAGTCGGACCGCCGATCGACGACCGAACAATCGCCCTTCAGCAGCCGCAATCGAATCGTGCCCGTTACACGCTCCTGAATTTTCATCACGAACGCGTCGATGCCTTCACGCGTCGGTGTCCCCCACCGACCGGCCTCGATCAGATCAACGTACGCCGCCGAGAGCTGATCCGCCAGGCGCTGCAAGTCAGCTGGAATCACGAAGCTCTGAAGCTCGCGATGGGCGGCGTGGAGCACGACGGCGGCCGGCGCTTCGTGCGCGCCGCCCCTCGCGCTGTACGCCTGCTGGCCAGCGTCCATGCGGCCGACGGCGTGCGTGCCGGCAATCGTCTCGAGGCTGGTGATCAGGTCGACGAGCGGCATGATCACGCCATTCACAGCCGTTGGCACGCCCTCGCGGAACTCGACCTCGACCACGGCCGGAATGGTTGGAGCCTCGGCTGGGGATCGTGTCCGAGTGTAGAGGTCCCCGGCAGACTGGTGCCGCCCCGGCTGCCCAGCGTTCGGCCAGACGGATCGACCCCACAGATTGGAGCGAACGCGGTACGAGCTGTCAGCTCTGAACGCCTTCAGGCCGCGCGCTTCGGCGTACACGATGAGGTCAGCGTTGGCCATGTCCCACAGCCGCGCGGGCTCGAGCAGCTTGATGTGGGGATCGAGCGCGCGGATCGAGGCCTCGAGCGCCGTCCGATCGCCGTCGCGTCGGGTCCCGAGAAAAGCGATCGCCGCGGCTTGCTCGAGCCCGGCCATCTCGGTCAGCTTGCGGGCAATGAGAGGCCAGGACAGAGCGGTTGCAAGTGGGTCCACGCCGTCGCGCATCGCTCCGGCCTGCAGCGCCGGCAGCACATAGTCCTCGGCGAATGTCTGCCGCACGTCCAGCACGTGAGCGCGCACCGCCCCTGCGGCGAGCGCGCGGTCGCGAATCTGGACCAGGTCGTGCCCCTGGCCGAGATCGAGCGTCAGCGTGACGAGCTCTGCGCCGAACGACTCGACGAGCCACGGGATGGCGACTGTCGCCTCGAAGCTGCCCGAGTACGCCAGCACGATACGGCCCATGACCAGGTCCCGGGCTTCCGTCGTGATGTCAGGCGGGCTCATCAGCGCAGCAGGCCTTTCAATCGGCGCAGCAGATGGCGCGCCCGCGGTGTCGTCCACGCCACGATCAGGATCGTGTCGTCACCGGCGATCGTCCCAGCCACTTCGCGGAGCTCGGCCCGATCGATCGCCTCGGCCATCGGCTGCGCCTGACCGCGGCCGGTCTGCACGACGATGAGATGCTGTACCTGCGCGACACGAACGGCGTACTCCGTGGTGGCCCGCTCGAAGGCGCTCATGGCGGCCGCCGGGCTGGCCGCCTCACCGGTCTGGCGCTGATAGGCGCCGTCCGCCGCGCGCTTCACGAGCCCCAGATCGCGGATGTCACGCGACAGCGTGGCCTGGGTCGCCACGAACCCGAGCGCCTTCAGCCGGCGCCGCAGCTGATCCTGGCTGTGCACGACTTCCCGCTGGACGAGCTCGGCTATGGCCTTCTGGCGACGTGCTTTCATATTTATGCAGTCGGATCGAAGATGATACACGGCGTACGTGCCAGGCGCAAGAACTGGCTTGCCCTCCTCTGCCGTTCTGTGTATAAATATTCTCTTCGTGCCGACAACCCCTTTGCGGCGAGCGCGTGCGGCCAGTCAATCGGCCACCGCCCCCGCGCCCACTCGCTTTCTGTCTGTGCTCGACTTCTCGACGGGCGATCTCGAGCGCTCTCTCGCGCTCGCCGCCGATCTCAAGCGCGATCGTGCGCTGGGACTGCGCGCGCCGACTGCCGGGGCGCTGGCCGGCGTGCACGTCGTGCTGCTCTTCGACAAGCCCTCGCTCCGCACCCGCGTCACCTTTGAAGTGGCGGCTCGAGAGCTCGGCGCGCATGTCGTCGAGCTGCCGTCAGACGTCGCGCTTGGCGGTCGAGAGGCGCTCGGCGACGTCGCCCGCAACCTCGAGCGGTGGGTCCATACGGCCGTGATCCGCACGGCCACTCAGGCGCGCATTGTCGAGTTCGCGAACGCGGCGCCTGCGCTTCGGGTCATCAACGCGCTGACCGGTGAGGAGCATCCGTGCCAGGCCCTTGCCGATCTCATGACGCTGCGCGAGCACTGGGGATCGTGGCTCGGCCGTACCGTCGCGTTCGTCGGCGACGGAAACAACGTGGCCACGTCGCTCGTGCACGCGGCCCTGCAACTGGGTGTCAGCGTTCATGTGGCCTCGCCGCCCGGGTACGAGTTGCCAGAGCACGTGATACGGGAGAGCCGGAAGGTGGCGCGATATGGGGCCCAGGTGCGGCTGTTCACCGACGCGGCCCAAGCCGTCGACGGCGCGGACGCTGTCTACACCGACGTGTGGGTCTCGATGGGACAGGAGTCGGAGGCCGATGTCCGCCGACTGCGCTTCACCCCGTTTCAGATCGACACCGCGCTCATGAGCCGGGCGGCGCCGCATGCGCTCTTCATGCACTGCCTTCCTGCTCACCGCGGCGAGGAAGTCACCGCCGAGGTACTCGATTCCGCCCGATCGGTCGTGTTCGATCAGGCCGAGAACCGCCTCCACACAGAAAAAGCGCTCCTGCTGATGCTCGCCGGCGACCGTCGCTGACGTTGCGACTCTCGGGGCTTTGCGATAAGGATCAGGACGCTGTCTTCCTGCGGAGGCCCGACATCGTCCGAAAGCCCTGGCTCGCACATTACGACGCCGGCGTGCCCGAGAGCCTCGCGCCGTATCCCTCACGCCTGATTTACGACTATCTCAGCGACTCGGCGCGGGAGCGGCCAAATCATCCGGCCATCATTTTCAAGGGCCGAGCACTGAGCTGCGCCGAGCTGGAACGTGCCACCGATTGTTTTGCCTCGGCGCTCTCCACGCTTGGTGTCCGCAAAGGCGATCGGGTGGCTCTCCTGCTGCCCAACGTGCCGCAATTCGTGATCGCCGAGATTGGGGCGTGGAAGCTGGGCGCCCTCGTCGTGCCGCTCAGTCCATTGCTGACGGAGCGCGAGCTCGAGGCCATGCTGGCCAGTTGCGACGCGGCAACCATCGTCGTGCTGAGCCGCTTCTACGAGCGCGTCAAGGCCTGCCAGACGAGAACGCACCTTCGACGGGTCATTGTCACCAACATCAAGGAGTACCTCCCGCCGGCCCTGCGAGTGCTGTTCACGTTCGTCCGGGAGCGGCGCGAAGGCCATCGGGTCGCGGTGCAGAAGGGCGATCTGGCCTTTCAGGATCTCTTGACGGAGCACGCCGCGTCTTCTCGCCCGAACGTTGCCGTGAGCCCGGACGATCCCGCCGTCATGCTGATGAGCGGAGGGACGACGGGAACGCCCAAGGGCGTCGTGGGAACTCACGCATGCCTGGTGGCGGCGGGCGAACAGATTCACACATGGCTGAAGGGCGCGTGCAGGGACTGGGACGACGCGTTCATGCTGCCACTGCCGTTGTTTCACGTGTACGGGTGCGTCGGTGTTCAGTCCCTGTCGCTCGTCGGCCACAACCCCATCGTCCTGGTCCCCAATCCCCGAGACATCGACGATGTCGTCAAGACAATCGCGCAGGTCAAGCCGGCCTTCCTCGCCGCCGTTCCGACCCTGTTCGTCGCGCTGCTCTCCCATCCACGCGCAAATGCCCGCGCACCGGACTTCAGGTCGATCAAGATTTGCTTCTCGGGTGCCGCGCCACTGCTGGCCGAAACGAAGAAGCGGTTCGAGGACATGACCGGAGGTCGGATCGTCGAGGGCTATTCGCTGACCGAGGCGATGATGGCGTGCTGCGTGAACCCGGTGCGTGGGGAGAACAAGATCGGCTCCGTCGGCATGCCGATTTCCGATGTCGAAGTCATGATCGTCGATGACGACGCCGGGGATCGCATCCTGGAGACGGGACAGGTTGGCGAGATTCTCCTTCGCGCGCCTCAAGTCATGACCGGCTACTGGCAGAATCCGGCCGAGACGGCGCAGGCGCTCCGGACGCACGGTCCAGGCGCACCGTGGCTCCACACGGGCGACCTCGGCTATCTCGACGCTGATGGCTATCTCTTCATCGTCGATCGCAAGAAGGATCTCATCAAGACCAGCGGATACCAGGCCTGGCCACGGGAGATCGAGGAAACCCTCGCCGCCCACCCCGCGGTGGCCGAAGTGGGCGTCGCCGGCATCCCCGATACCGCCAAGGGAGAAGCGATCAAAGCGTGGGTCGTGTTGCGGGCAGGCAGTCCCGTCACCGAGGCTGAGCTGCGCGACCATTGCCGCCAGCGGCTGGCGCCCTACAAGGTGCCGAGCATTATCGAATTCAGAGACACGCTGCCAAAGACCATGGTGGGCAAGGTGCTGCGGCGAGCGCTGGTGGCGGAGGAACGCCGTCTATCTTCGCCGCACGAATCGTAACGGCGCGCCGAAAGCCGCATCCTCGGTCAGACGCGCGCCAATCCAACGTCGAACGACATCCGCGGGTGACGCAATCAGGACGTTCTCGCGCTCGTCGAGCACCGCCGAGAGCCCTGCGAGGCCGCCCTGCTCGACCATTCGTCGGAACCAATCGTAGTCGAGAGGACGAAGCTCGAGAGACTCGGCGCTCGAGGTCAGGCGCGCGATTGCATGGGTCGGAACCGATATAGGGCTCGCCTCCAGGCCGTGCTCGGGCGTGAGGTCGACCAGCCGGAAGTTGTCGATTCGAGTTTCGTAGACCGTCAGTGCCGTCTCTCTGGACTGAACCGTCACTTTGACTTTGTACGACTGCCACGGGCCAGCCTCGACCACCAATGTCGACTGTCCGTCCTGATCCTCCCAGGTTCCAACGAGCGCGGGGTCGAACCGGATCGAGGTCTTGCCGTACACCGGATGCAAGCTGGCGACGAGACAGCCGCCGCTCGGCAGACAGGCCAGCACCACGACCAGAACGGCAGAACGCATGACTGAAATCAGTATAAGGCTCGTCCCTCAATCGAGGGCCCGGCCCGCGGTCTCTGGAATCCAGATCCAGAACGTGGCGGCCAGCAGGAATGCCATGGCCGTGACCGAGAACCCGGTGCCCAGCCCCACCGATCCGGCCAGCGCGCCCACGATCACGGGGGCGAAGGCGCTCAGGCCACGGCCCAGATTGTAGGTCAGCCCCTGAAGCGTTGCGCGCGAGTGCGTTGGAAAGATCTCGGCGGTGACGGCGCCGAATCCACTGAAGTAGCCCGTCCCGAAGAATGCGACCAGAGGACCGAGCAGCAGCAGCAGCGTCGGGTCCTGGGTGGCGCCGTAGAGCGGAACCAGAAGGGCGGCCGCAATGAGGTAGGTGACGTACGTCTTCTTGCGTCCCACGGCATCGGAGATGAACCCGAACGACACGTACCCGAGCCACATGCCAACCTGCATCGTGATGATCCAGGTGGACGTGCCGACAATCGACAAGCCTGCTCCACCCTGCTCGACCGTCCGACCGAGGTACGACGGAATCCACGTGAACAAACCCCACCATGCGAACATCGTCGCTGCGTTCATGGCCGCGATGATGATGGTCAAACGCACGAGAGGACGACTGAGGGTCGAGCGCGGCGCCGGCGAATCGGCGCGCTGCTTTCGAGAATTCACCCAGATGTCCGGCTCCTTGACCGCGCGGCGAATCCAGATGGTGACGAACGCGGGCAGGATTCCCGCAAAGAACACGGCGCGCCAGCCCCACCGCGGCAGGACGAGCGAGGTGACGACGGCAGCCACGCCGAAGCCAATCGCCCACGCGCTTTGCATCAGGCCCAGCGCCTTCCCCCGATCTTCGGCACGCCAGGTCTCGGCGACGAGCGCCGCGCCTGTCGCCCATTCGCCGCCCATCCCCAGGCCGAGCAGCGTCCGCCACACCGCGAGCTCGGTGACGGTGCGCGACAGCCCGCACGCGCCCGGTACACACCGAGTAGGTGACGATGGACGCCATCAGCGCCCTGGTACGCCCGACGCGATCGGCCAGCCAGCCAAACAGGATGCCACCGACCGCTGAAGCCGCGAGAGGCAGAGCGATCAGCACACCGCTGGCGAGGTCGCCAATGCCGAACTCCGCGCGAACCTCGTTGAGCACCAGCGAATAGAGGAGGACGTCCATGGCATCCAGCATCCAGCCCAGAGCCGCTGCCAGAAGCGCGCGTCGAGCATTGGGCGAGGCCGAGTGCCACCAGGTGAACGCCATTCCGGGACGTCCGGTGCCGTCAGCGATCGGCGCCGAACGCCGTGACACGGATCCCTGCCGCCTCGAGACCGCTGCGGAGTGCGGCCGCCAGGGCCGAGGCGCCGGGCGTGTCGCCGTGAACGCAGATGGTCTCGACTTCGAGCGGAAGCTCAGATCCATCGAGCGCAGTGACCACGCCGTCTCGAATCATGCGAAGGGCACGATCGACAACGGCAGGGGGATCGTGGAGTACGGCGCCTGGCTTGCGGCGCGAGGCCAGAGAACCGTCCGCCTCATAGGCGCGATCGGCAAAGGCTTCGGCCGCGACCCGGAGGCCGGACCGGCGGCCCGCCGCGAGGATTTCGGAACCAGACGAGCCAAAGAGCACGAGGCCGGGATCGAATTCGGCGACCGCACGGGCGATGGCGTCGGCAAGCGCGCCGTCGCGCACGGCCATGTTGAAGAGCGCCCCGTGCGGCTTGACGTGTTGCAGCCGGGCGCCTTCACGCCCGGCCATGGCAGCCAGCGCTCCAACTTGGTAGAGGACGAAGTCCTCCACCTCGGAGGGCGTCGCATTCAGCTCTCGCCTGCCGAACCCGACGAGATCCGGAAAACCCGGATGCGCGCCGATCGCGACGGCGCGGTCGCACGCCAGCCGAATGGTGCGCCGCATGACACCGGGATCGCCCGCATGGTACCCACAGGCAATATTGGCGGAGGTAATGCTCCGCATCACCCCCGCGTCGTCGCCCATGATGTAGGCGCCGAACGACTCGCCGACGTCCGAGTTGATGTCGATGCGCGACACGCCGGAACCTCCCGTCGGAATCGACCGGACTGATGATGGCTAGTGCTGAGCATTGTATCCGCCGCGTCGGAGCATCGACACGCCAGTTGCGGCGGGAGGTGGGGGCGGAACGTCGATTACCGGGCTGTGATCAGACGGTGGCGCCTTCCGGATACTGCAGCGCGAGTTTCAGCTCTTTCGTCAGGCTGTCGACGGTGGTGCCGGTGCGCTTCCAGGCGCCCTCGGTCTCGAATCGCAGGTCGCCGATGCGCCGGCCCCATGGGGCAATGACACGCCCAATCGCCCGAAAATCCGTCCGATCGGCGTGCTCCTGATCCAGGCGCTTGGCGACCTCCGGGGCCACGCGAATGAACGCCCTCAGTGCCGTCGCCGACTTGATGCTGTATTTGCGGCCGTGCCAGGCCGCATTGAACACCTGCGCCAGCTGCTTGAAGTAGCTCACGAAGAACTGGCGCATTTCCTGGTGCACATCGGCCGATCTCCGCGAGGTGGCGAAGGCTCCGCTGGCGAAGAGGCGCTTCAGCTCCTGCGCCAGGGGCGCCTGCGCCACCCGGCCTCGCCCGACCCCCAGCAGCTTGATCTCGTCGTACAAGGGCGAGCCTTCGCGATCGTTCAGCGCGCGGACGATATCGTGCGCCATGGCGAGGTGCTCGTCACGATACAGCTGTCGTCCCGACAGCGACACGAGGTGCGAGGCGTTCAGACGCGTGTGTTTCGCGTTAATCGTGACGAACATCTGCACGATGTGATCTTCGGCCAGACGGTCGAAGATGATGGCCGGGACGCTGAAGCTTTCGTGACCAAAACGGTCGATATCCGCATGGAGCGCCAGGAGCCGGTGCTGGCCGTCGATGGCCCGAAGAATGCCCTCGCGCTCGGGAACGCGCAGCGTGCCCAGCGCCGAGTCATCGCTGATGGGCTCGAACTTCAGGGGCTCGTCACAGGAGATGATCACGGCGCCGGGAATGGATGGAAGATCACGCGCCTGACGGCACTGCTCGTAGTACTGGACGAGCTCGTCGATCTTGCGCCGGATGATGTGGCGCTGATAGGCCTTCTCGCTCGACGCGATTCGCCGCTCGAGGAGATCCCAGTTGATCTTGGGCGCCACCGCGCGCCGTTTCCCGCCGCGTACGGGCGGATGACTCTGTTCGCCGTAGCTCAGAACCTCGAAGCGCACCAGCTTATCGATATCGCTGGCCGTCAAGGACGCCTGGTAGAACTGCACGCCGAACTGCTGCATCCGAATGGCGGCAACGTTGATCATGGCTCTCCGGGGAATCTTGGCGGAACAACCCCACAGGCGACCGTTCCGGCTCGATCAAGCAGCGAATTCTACCGGCCCCTCTTTCACAATCTCAACGGTTTTTTGGACTCGCCCGGGACCTCGGAGGATCCAAGTCAGGTCTAGAAAGGCAGCCCTATCTCGTTTAAACACAAGGTGATTGGCCGCGCTCTTCGGAGTGACCCGAACGGCTTGCAGATGAGGCGGTCGCTCTATAGGTTGTGTGACCAAAATGCCGGGGCCGCCGCAACCGTTCCCGGCCGGCAGGCCGAGTTGGGAACGGGCCGATCGACAAGATGCGTTACCATCACCTGCGACAGCGGCCCTCGAAAGCCGCCACATCGAAGGACGCGCCATGTCAACTCGAGAAGAAGACCGAACCGCTCTGAGCCGGCGTCAGTTCGCACGTCTGATGGCCCTCGGGGGAACCGCGACGCTCGTGCCCGAACGCGCGCTGGCCTGGCGGAGTGTGTCTGCCCTGGCGCCGCCGCCCGAGACGCCGACCGAGGCCTATTGGACCACGGTGCGCGAGCAGTTCGTCCTGGCGCCGAATCTCGCCATCATGAACGCTGCGAACCTTTGTCCCTCATCCGCGCCTGTGCTCGAGTCGGTGTACTCGAACACCAAGGACATGGATCGTGATCCGTCGTTCAACAATCGCGCGAAACTGACCGAGGGTAAGGAAGCGACCCGCAAGCTCCTGGCGGAGTTCCTGCGCGCGAGTCCGGACGAGATCATCATCGTCCGCAACACCAGCGAGGCCAACAACCTGGTTTCGAGCGGCCTAGAGCTCAAGGAGGGCGACGAAGTCATCATCTCGTCGGACAACCATCCGAGCAACCATGTGGCCTGGCAGGAGAAAGCCAAGCGGTTCGGATTCACGGTACGGATCGTCGAGCAGGTCAACCCGTATCCCGGCGACGAGTACTACATTGCCGAGTTCAGCAAGGTGATGACCCCACGCACGCGCGTCCTGGCCTTCACCCATCAGACGAGCACGGTTGGCGATCCGATGCCGGCAAGGGAGCTGTGCCGCATTGCTCGCGAACGCGGCGTGCTGTCGATGGTTGACGGCGCCCAGACCTTCGGCGTCTTCGACGTGGATCTGAGCGACATGCAGCCGGACTTCTTCAGCGGCAGCGCGCACAAGTGGCCGTGCGGTCCGAAGGAAGTGGGAGTGCTCTATGTCAACCGGCAGACGCAGTCGAAGATCTGGCCGAGCATCCTGAGCGCGTACACGGGTGACGCGGGGCTCTCCAAGACGTTCGAGGGGTTCGGCCAGCGCGACGAGCCAGCCATCATCGCGTTCGGCGAGGCGCTCAAGTTTCAGACCAAGATTGGCCGCAAGGTGGTCGAGGCCCGCGCTCGCGAGCTCACGCAGGCGCTCATCCAGGGACTCCAGAAAATGGACGGGATGAAGCTCTGGACGAACCCGGCGCCCGATCGCTCAGGCACCGTCGTGTCCTTCCAGCCCGGAGCGCTCGACGTTCGCAAGCTGGCCAACGCGCTCTACGAGAACGACCACATCGCGTGCGCGACACGAGGCGGCTCCGATCGGCCGGGGCTGCGCTTCTCGCCTCATGTCTACAACCTGCATCAGGAAGTGGACCGCGTCCTGGCCGCTCTTCGAAAGTACGCCGCCCGGGGAGTCTAGCTGGGCACCGGGCGCCATCGCCTCTTGAGCGCGTCTTTCGCGCAGACGAGACCAAAAAGAAAGCCTGCGAAGACCGCGAAGGCCAAGGCTGCCCGCTCCACCGTCAACGCGCGGTGCAGCGGGGTCGAAATGATGCCGTACACCATCTCGATGTGGATCCAGTACACGAAGAGCGATGAACGCCCGAACACCTCGAGCGGCCGCCACGAGCCCGGTCGCGTGAGCGTGTTCGACCACAGCCATGCGAAGGGAACGGTCGCCGTCAGCACACCGCAGCGAAGGAAGAAGTAAGCCGGCGAACTCGTCCAGAAGCTGGCGCCCTCGAAGAATCTCGGAAGATACGAAGCCCAATAGCTTCCAAGTGCCGTGAAAAGTCCTGCCGGGGCCAGAGCCCTCATGAGGAGGCTCTCCACGCTCCCCGCACGGGCGCGGTGAATGAGCACACCGACCAGCGCTCCCAGGGTGACGAATCCAGACCAGGGGAACAGCGTGAAGTTGGTGCGGCCTGGGACGGGTCTCAAGTACCACTCGAGCGGATCAGGCAGCCGGCCCACCCACTCCGAGGTACGGATGGACGGCGTCAGCACGCCCACCGCCACGGTCATGAGTGCGAAGGCCAGCACCCTGTTCCGGTCGCGCGTGAGCCTTCCCCAGAGCATGGCCGTGGCGGCCATGGCCGGCCCCATCACGTTGAGGATGTCGACCTTGAGCAGCCCGCTGAGCGATCCGCCCCCGCCGAGAATGTACGCCTGAAGACGGAACAGGAAGGCCAGGCCGAGGATCTGCCACCCCCTCCAAGCCACCGCTCGAGCCGCCACGCGCGGATCGCCCAGTCGACGCGTGCGAGCCTCGGCCGCGAGCACCACACCCACTCCGGCCAGGAAGAGAAAGATCGGCGCGCCAAATCCTCCGATCACCATCGCACGCGTGAAAAGCGGGGAAAGACGGTCGCTCTCGCGGGTCCAGCTGTCCAGGACGTGCCCCTGGATCATGATGAGCACGGCCAGGCCGCGAAGCCAGTCCAGATATCCGAGGCGGCCTGCCGAGGCGGTCACGCCTCGGAGGACACCCGACGATTTTGGGTCGTGAGCGCCGTTGCTCCCCGTCGTCCGCTCAGCAGCGTCGAGATGCCGAGCCATGACAGCGGCAGCAGGACGAGCAGATAGCTCAGATATTGGCCGTACCGGCCGTCAGGACCGTACGGCTCGGAGGCCCAGTGGAGCGGCTCACTGTAGGGAAGGATGTTGGCCTCGGTCAGCTCGTGGAAGCCGTAGATGAGCAGCTGAACGACGAACACCAGTAGAAAAACCGCAGTGACCTGAAAGAAGCGGCCGAGATTCACGTGATGACCGTAACGGGACCAGAGCCACGCCACGCTGGCCGCCGCGAGCGTTCCCAGAACGGCCCCCGCAAGGACTTCAGCGGATCGCACTTGGAAGAGGAGCGCGCTCATCAGCAGCACCGTCTCCATACCCTCACGAGTGATCATCAACAGGGTGAACCCGAAGATCCCGATCGCTGCGGTCCAGCCCGTCCGACTGGTACTCCTCTGCAGGCGGCCCTCGATCTCGGCCCGGAGACGTTTGCCGTGACGCCACATGTGGACGATGAGCGTCGCCACCAGCACCGCGGCCGCAATTGCCAGCACGCCTTCCCAGAGCGCCTGGTTGGCCGCCCGCTGAAACAGGAAGGCGGCGATGACGCTGAGGACCACCGACAACACGATGCCCCAGTGGACGGCCGGCACGAGCTCAGATCGTCCGCTCTTTCTCAGATACGCCAGGCTGATCGCCACTATCAGGAAGGCTTCCAGCCCCTCGCGCAACGTGATCACGAATGCCTGCAGCATGATGCCGGTTCGCTCCGCAGCTCCGCCCTCAAAAAATCGGCTGGGACACTCGCAGTGAGAATGGATCTCGTTTTGGGAGTGTATCGGGGGATCTGCGACCGGTCAAGCAGCGCTCAGGGCATGACCCGCAGGACGACAACCGCGCGTCAATTGCCCCAGGGTCGCCACCTTGCTAAGCTGGCAAGCATGACTGGCTTTCGCCCCGGGGCTCCCTGGCTCGTCCTCGTCGTCATCGCCCTTCTGGGCCCGATTCCTGTCCACACGCAGGATCCGCAGGTTCCTACGTTCACGTCGGGCACGCGCATCGTGCCCCTGTACGTGACGGTCACCGACAGCCAGGGACGCCTCGTCCCGGACCTGACCAAAGAGGACTTCGAGGTACTCGATAACGAGAAGCCGCAGGAGCTGACGCTGTTCCTCAACGAGGTGCAGCCGATTACCGTGGTGGTGATGCTCGACACGAGCGCCAGCATGACCGGAAATCTCGACCTGCTGGACCAGGCCGCTGAGCAGTTCCTGATACGGCTGCTGCCGGCCGATCGCGGCCGCGTCGGCGCCTTCAACGACAAGATCCAGTTCACCTCGGACTTCACCGGCGATCGCGATGCCCTCATCGAAGCCCTGAAGCATCTGGACTTCGGCAATCCGACTCGGCTCTACGACGCGGTTGACGTCAGCATCGACGAGCTCGCTGGCATCACCGGGCGTCGCGTCGTCCTGGTGTTCACCGATGGAGAAGACACGGGCAGCAACGTCGGACAGGGAAACGTGCTCGAGAAGGCCCGCAGCGGCGAAGTGATGATCTACGCGATCGGGCTCGAGAGCGACTTCTTCAACGGCGTGAGACGCGTCAGGACGCGGCCAGACCGGGGACTGAAGCGCCTGGCGGACGAGACCGGCGGCGGATTCTTCGAACTGGACAAGACCGACGATCTGGGGACCACCTTTACGCGCGTGGCGCAGGAGCTCCACAGCCAGTATGTGATGGGCTTCACACCCGCGGCACTCGACGGCAAGGTCCACAAGCTGACCCTGCGCGTGAAGAAGCCCGGACTGACCGCGCGTGCGCGCAAGAGCTACCTGGCCACGAGCGATTCCAGATCGTCTCAGTGATCGGTCACACGAAGACCACGAGCATCGCCACGATGAGCAGCACGGCGACGACGACCTCCGCCGTATCGGAGAATGTGGCTTCAATCATGAGGGCTCACCTGCCTTCCGCTTGAACATTCCGTCATAGGCTTAGACGGGCGTCGCGCCTCCGAGGTTTAATCGTCGTTCGACCTGCCCGCAGGCACGGTAAAATGCGCGCTTCCGAGGCTCAATGCCGAATCACCTCCTCATTCGCACTCTCATCGCGCTCGGGGCTGCCATGGCTGTCATCAACTCGACCGATGCTCAAGCTCCCGGCGACCGGCCCGCGGCCAACACTCGAGCCACCCGTTCCCCCGTATTGGCTCGCCATGGACTGATTGCCACCAGCCAGCCGCTGGCGTCCGCCGCCGGGCTGCAGGTGCTTCAGGAAGGCGGGAATGCCATCGACGCGGCCGTGGCAGCCGTGGCCGTGCTCTCTGTCGTCGAGCCGACGATGACCGGCATCGGCGGCGATCTGTTCGCGATCGTCTGGGATGCGCGCACGAAGCGACTGCACGCGCTCAACGCGAGCGGCCGCTCGGCCTACGCGGCTACACCCGAGGCGCTAGCCGGTAAGGGACTGAGCGAGCTTCCCTCCGACGGCCCGCTCACAATCTCGGTGCCGGGCGCCGTGGACGGATGGTCCGAGCTGCTCTCCAGGTTCGGCACGATCGATCTCGAGCGCGCGGTAAGGGCGGCCGTTCGTCACGCGCGCGAGGGATTCGCGGTGTCGGAGATCATCGCCGGCCAGTGGGAGGCGGCGGCCGAAGACGTTCTTGGCGACCGCGATGCGGCCGCGACATTCCTTCCGGGCGGCCGGGCTCCCCTGCCGGGCGAAATCTTCGCCAATCCCAACCTGGCGCGCAGCCTCGAGCTCATCGCCGCCGGCGGGCGCGACATCTTCTACCGTGGCGAGCTGGGCCGCCGAATCGTCGCCGAGCTCCAGACACGGGGCTCGTGGCTCACTGCCCGGGACTTCGCCGAACACCGCTCCGACTGGGTTGAACCCATCAGCACATCCTATCGAGGGTACGACGTCTACGAGATGCCGCCCAACACGCAGGGCTTCGTGGCGCTCGAGATGCTGAACATCCTCGAAGGCTTCGATCTGGCCTCGCTCGGTCACAATACGCCCGAGTACCTCCATCTGCTCATCGAGGCCAAGCGCATCGCGTTCGCGGATCGCAACGCGCATCTCGCCGATTTCGATGCCGTTCCCCCGGATGTGCTGCGAACTCTGCTTTCGAAGGAGTACGCAGCCCTGCGCCGCAAGGAGATCGACCCGAAGCACGCGGCCGAGAGTTACGAGCCCTGGACGCGTCGGGACGGCCCGCGCGCGCCGACCGACCGCGCGGCACGCGGACTCGGCGACACGGTGTACCTGACGGCCGCCGACGGACAGGGCAACGTCATCTCGCTCATTCAGTCGCTCTTCAGCAGCTTTGGTTCGCACGTGGTGGCCGGCGATACCGGCATCGTGCTGCACAACCGCGGCACCGCGTTCGAGACGACGGAGGGACACCCCAACCGGCTCGCCCCTCACAAGCGTCCGCTCCACACGCTCGTGCCCGCGATGGTGCTGAAGGACGGGCGGCCATGGTTGTCCTACGGCGTCATGGGCGGCGACATGCAGCCCCAGGGCCACGTGCAGGTGCTGATCAATCTCGTGGATTTCGGCATGAACGTGCAGAATGCCGGCGAGGCGCCCCGCTTCCGGCACGCTGGCACGAATGTCGGGCTGGAGTCAGCCTTCACGCCCGAAACGCGCTTCGCCCTGTCGCAGCGCGGACACCGCATCGTGAGCCTCGTCGACAGCTTCGGCGGCTTTCAAGGGATCCTGATCGATCCGCGGACAGGCGTGCTGATGGGCGGATCCGATCCGCGCAAGGACGGCCTCGCCATCGGGTTCTAGTGGCCTGTCCTCGCGGACTCAGTACCGCGTGCCGGAGCGCGGCGCCCGGATGGCAAGGCGCGAGGAGCGCGCAAATCGGGAATTTGTAGGCGACGAGTCACGCCGCCAGGACAGGCCGCTAGACTCGAAACCCGTCGCGCAAGGGATCGTCGTCATTCAGCACGAACGTGTGGTCGCCCGTGATCCACGCCGATCCGCTGATCTCGGGCACGATGGCCTGGTAATCCCCCACCAGCGTCCGACCGAGAATCCGTCCGCTGAACATCGTCCCAATCAGGCTTTCGTGCACGAACGGCTGCCCGTCGGGCAAGAGCTCCATCGCCGCCAGCACCGCCATCACGGCGCTCGTGCCGGTGCCGCACGGCGACCGATCGAGTTCGGCGTCCGCGAATACGGTGACATTGCGCAGGTCGGCAGCCTCGGCGCGTGGGGGGCCCGTGAAGATGGTGCCATAGAGTCCCGCGAGCCCGCCGTCGAGCGGGTGCACGACGTCGTGCGCCGATTCGATGGCGCGCTTGATGTCCATGCCCGTGCGGCGCAGATCGGCGAGCCGCGAGGGCTCGAGCGGCAGACCCACCGACTCGGCGTCGACAATGGCATAGAAGGCGCCGCCGAATGCGACATCGGCGCGCACCTGACGTCCTCCTGCCACCACGGGCACACCACCGAGCAGGACGAACGAGGGCACATTCTCGAAGGCGACCCGCCGTACGCGAATGCCTTCGTTCACCGCTTCAATCTCCGCCGTGACGCGGACGGGACCCGCGGGTGAATCGAGGACCAGATGTGCCGGTTCCCCGCGGGGCAACATCAGGCCACGCTCCAGCGCGATGGTGGTCACCGCGATCACACCATGGCCGCACATGGTGCTGTAGCCCTCGTTGTGCATGAAGAGCACGCCGGCGTCCGCACCGGGAGATACGGGCTCGGTCAGCACGGCGCCGTACATGTCCGTGTGCCCCCGAGGCTCGAGCATCAGCGCGCGGCGGATGTGATCCTGATGCCGCTTCACCCACCGGCGCTTCTCGATCATCGTCTGGCCGACCGGCCGCGGAAAGCCTTCGACGATCAGACGCAGCGGCTCGCCTGCGGCATGCGCGTCGATGGTGCGAATGCGAGTGGTGGGCATGGTGGAAGAAGACGCAGCTTATAATGCCCGGACCTCGCCGTGCCACTGCTGCTCACGGAAACAGACGTCCGCACCGTTCTTCCGATCGACGACCTCATCACGACCATGGAGTCGGCGCTCGCGCGCTTCTCCGCCGGTGAGGTGCAGCAGCCGGTTCGCACGGTGTTGTCGGTCGGTCCCCAGAATGCGTTCTTCGGTGTCATGCCGGCCTTCGTGCCCGACCCTCCCGCGCTCGGCACCAAGCTGGTCACGCTCTTCAAAGGCAACACGGCGCTCGGCCTCCCCACCCACCTTGCGACGATTGCCTTGTTCGATCCCGAGACCGGGGCGCTCCTCGCGATTCTCGACGGTCGCTTCATCACGGAAGCGCGAACGGCCGCCGTGTCGGCGGTCACGGCGCGTCATCTCGCGAGTCCGGACGCCGGGGACCTGGCCATTCTGGGTTCGGGAGTTCAGGCGCGCAGCCATCTGGAGACGCTTCGACTCGTTCGCCGGCTCCGGCGTGTGCGGGTGTGGAGCCCCACGGCCGGGAACCGCGAGCGGTTCGTCCGCGAGATGGATCATGGCGAGGTGGAGATGACCGCTGTGGGGACGGCGCAGGACGCCGTGCGAGGCGCCGATCTCGTGGTGCTCGCCACCTCTTCGGCGTCCCCGGTAGTCCAGGGCTCCTGGATTGACGTCGGCGCTCACGTGATGGCTGTCGGCGCGTGCCGGCCGAACGAACGCGAAATGGACCCGAATCTGATCGCTCTGAGCCGCTTCTTCGTCGATTCCCGTGCTGCAGCGCGCGTGGAGTCCGGTGACGTGGTCCTGGGAATCCGCGACGGAGTGTTCGACGAGACTCACATTGCCGGAGAGATTGGCGAGGTGCTGCTCGGGCGCATCCGGGGACGCGAGACTCGCGATCAGATCACGGTATTCAAGTCGCTCGGAATGGCGGTCGAAGACGTGGCCGCCGCAGATCTCGCCTATCGGAGAGCCAGCGAGCGGGGCATCGGCGCGAACGTGACGCTCGGTTGACGCTACTGCGCGGTCAGCAGCGCTTCTTCCTCACGGAACCAGGTTTCGTAGTCGGCCGCCGACTTGATGCTGTAGAACCCGCGCATGCGGTAGTGTCCCAGACCGCAGAGCTGCGAACAGTTGATTTCCCAATCGCCAGTGTTCGTGGCCTGGAACCACACGGGGATGCTCATGCCAGGGATGGCGTCCTGCTTCACCCGCATCTCCTGCAGGCTGAAGCTGTGGATGACGTCCTTGGTCGACAAGTGCACGATGACGGGCCGGTTGACCGGCAGATTGAGCTGGTTGATGGTCGCGATGTCGTCCTTGGCGTTCGGATCCTGGCGGTCCAGTCCGAGCGGATTGTCCGGAGCCACGAGCTTGATATCGGTTCGCCCGAACCGTCCGTCACGACCCGGATAGTGCACGTTCCAGGCGAACTGCTCGCCGACGACGCGCACGACGACGGATTCGCTTTCGGAGGGCAGCGCCGAGACGCGCGCCGACCAGGCCGGTATGGCGAAGAAGACGAGCAGCACGACCTCGATCACGGCCACCGCCACTTCGACATAGCTCGAATAGTGGCTCTTGACGCCGTGATAGTTGGCGCGAGGGTTGGCGCCCTGTCGAAAGCGCACCAGCGCGTAGATGAAGTACACCCCCCAGCCGACGAAGAGCACCAGCATCAGCCAGTGCACCAGCACGATCATGTGGTCGATCTCGCCAGCGTGGGTCGACGCCGCCATCGGCAGCCCCAGTAGCTCCCGCATTTACCCGTTTCCTCTCTGCTCGACCGGCCGCGAAGGCGCCGGTGACTGACTGACGGCGCTCGCCCGCCGCACCAGATGCATGAAAAACACGCCAAACGCTGAAAGCACCCCGACCGTCACGATGAGCAGTGCCAGGATGGCGTTGTTCATGCCCATCGCCGCCAGCGAATCGCTCGCGCCGAAACAGACCGGGCACGCGAGCGCCACGCGCGGCACGGCCAGGACGGCAACGAGCGCCAGGACGAACCGGGTGACGCGGCTCATACGCCAATCCTCCTGAATTTCCAGAAAACCGCCGTCCCGTAGATACCGAGCGCGATGGCGCTCGCGAACGAGAACAGGCCGGTCACCAGATACCCGATCGCCTCACCCTGCCGATACACGTCGATCGACCACAGGCCGAACACGACGGCCAGCACGATCGACAGGCTAATGAACAGCAGGTGGAACGCTTTCAGCGACATGATCAAAAGCCGGGGCGTGATGGCCAATTCCGCCCAGCCGCGACAGATTTGGCAGCGCCATCAGAAAGACCCAGAACACGGCGGCCAGTGCCAGCGACGCGTAGACAATCTTCTTCTCCGCCGTCAGATGCATGAAGTACGCGGCGACGAGCGATGCCTTCACGGTGGCGATCACGAGCGCCACGACGACGGCCAGCCCGATCGGCAGATGCACGTACCCGACGGCCACCGTGATGACGGTGGCCACCATCAGGGCGATGAACACCCGGGTATAGGTCTTCACGTGGTGCTTGATGTCGTCGATCTCGCCGTGGGCCATCGCGTCTCCTACAAGAGGTAGAGCACGGGGAACAGGAAAATCCAGACCAGATCGACGAAGTGCCAGTAGAGGCCGGCTACCTCGATGCGGTTCGTGAAGCGCTCCGGGTCGGTGCGCCACATCCGGGAGCCTGGTCCCCAGAAATAGGCGTTGACGATCATCCCGCCGACCACGTGCAACCCATGAAGCCCCGTGAGGGTGAAGTAGATCGCCAGAAACGTGTTGGTGGACGGCGCCAGGTGGTGCGCGAACTTCTCGTAGACTCGTAGCTCTTCACCACCATGAACGCCAGCCCCGCCAGGAACGTGAGGCCCATGTAGAGGCGGTACTTGCCGAAGTCGTGCATCTTGAGCGAGGCCCACGACATGATCATCGTGACGCTCGAGCCGATGAGGAACACGGTGTTCAACGTGGCCAGCGGCACGTTCAGAATCGTGTAGCCCAGCGGCCAGGTGGTCGCGCTCGTCCTGAGCAGCACGTAGGACGAGAACAACGCGCCAAACAGCATCACTTCGGACGCAAGAAACAACCAGATGCCGAGCTTCGAATTGTGAACGCCCGTGTCCGGGCGAGCGGTGACGGTATACGGAATCTGCATGCGTCTACGCCCCCTCGGGCACGTGCTGCGGCACGAAGTCGCCGTGATGTCCTGGCACGCTGTACTCGGTACGGACCGCGGTACACCTTCGGCGTCTCGATGAAGTTTCCGTGCGGCGGGGGTGAGGGAGCGGCCGCCCACTCGAGCGTGGTGGCGTCCCACGGGTTGTCAGAAACTTTCTGACCGCGCCGGATGCTCATGAAGAAATTGAAAATGAAGGGCAGCTGGAACAGGAACAGCGCCCACGCGGCATGGGACATGACCGTATTCAGATACAAGACCGGCTGGGCGTGCGCGTACTGCTGGCCGCCGTCATACAGGCGACGGTTCACACCCTGCAAGCCCTGGATGAACATCGGCATGAACACGATATTGATGCAGATGAACGATCCCCAGAAATGGATCTTGCCGAGCGTTTCGTTGAGCTTGCGTCCCGTCACTTTCGGGAACCAGTAGTAGATCCCCGCAAACAGGGCGAAGATCGTCCCGGGCGCTACCACGTAATGAAAGTGCCCGATCACGTAGTAGGTGTCGTGCAGGTGAATGTCCGGGGCCGCAAGTCCGAGAGGTAGACCCGTCAGCCCGCCAATCCCGAACATCGGCAGGAACGCCAGCGCGAAGAGCATCGGGGTGGTGAAGCGTATCGATCCGCCGTGCAGCGACAGGAACAGCGCGCTCAAGATGACGATCGACGGAATCGAGATGATCATCGTCGTCGTCTGAAAGAAGGCGCTGATGGCCGTGCCCATGCCCGTCAGGAACATGTGGTGCGCCCAGACGACGAAGGACATGAAGCCAAGAAAGATGATCGAGTAGACCATCACGCGATAGCCCCAGAGCGGCTTGCGCGTGTTGTTCGCAATAACCTCGGCCACGATGCCCATCGCCGGCAGAATCAGCACGTACACCTCGGGATGGGCCAGGAACCAGAACAAGTGCTGCCAGAGGAGCGGGCTGCCGCCGCCGGTCGCTGCCAGCGGCTGCCCCGCGACGACGAGGCCGCTCGGCAGGAAGAAGCTCGTGCCCGCCAGCCGATCCATCATCTGCAGCGTGGCGGCCGCCTGCAGAGGCGGAAACGCCAGCAGTAGCAGGAACGCCGTCACGAACTGCGCCCAGACGAAGAACGGCAGACGGAAGTACGTCAGGCCTTCGGCCCGCAGCTGGATGATCGTGACGATGAAGTTGACGGATCCGAGCAGCGACGAGGCGATGAGGAACAGCATGCCGAACAGCCAAGCCGTCTGCCCCATCGTGGCGATGACCGACAGCGGCGCATAGGACGTCCAGCCCGAGTTGGCCGCGCCACCGGGAAGAAAGAAGCTCGCGAGCATGACGACGCCACCGATGAAGTACACCCAGTAGCTCGCCATGTTCAGCTTGGGGAACGCCATGTCGGGGGCGCCGATCTGGAGCGGCATCACGAAGTTGCCAAAGCCTCCAACGGCCAGCGGCACAACGCCGAGGAACACCATGATGGTGCCGTGCATCGCGCCCAGCTGGTTATAGAACTCGGGCAGCATAATGCCACCCGGGGCATTGGCCTGTCCGAGATAGGGCCCGATGAGCGGAATCGGCTGACCCGGGTAAGCCAGCTGCCAGCGCATCATGGCCATGAGGCTGAACCCGAAGAGCAGGAAGAAGAGGCTCGTCAGCGTGTACTGAATGCCGATGACCTTGTGGTCCTGCGAGAAGATGTACTTCTGCCAGAACCCAAGCTCGGGTTCGTGCTCGTGAGCCGCATGTGCTGCATGCGTGCCGACCGCCACCTTATCCAAAATCGTGCTCCTTTGACGGACTCGCCGCCAAGCTCGTCGACCGGCGATTCTATCGTTCTCGTTGACAACGGCGCAAGTGCGCGCGGCTGGCTGCCGTACAATCCCGCCATGGCGCCGCGAAGGCCGCTCGGGCTTGCTTCGCTGGTCGGGCTCCTCATCTTCGCAGACTCCGGCTCCACGCTCGGCGCGTCGCGCGAGTCGGAGGCGCTCTCTGCCCGTGGGTACGATCTCGCGTACAACCTCGATCACGCGGAAGCGGCCGCGCTCTTCCGGCAGGCCGTCGCCGCGGATCCGGCAGATCCGGCCGCCGCTCGCGGTCTGGCCACCATCACGTGGCTCCATATCCTCTTCCGCCGCGGCACCGTGACCACCGACGACTACCTCGGGCGCGTCGCCAAACCGCATGTCTCCATGAAGCAGCCGCCAGCCGACGAGGCGGCGGTGTTTCGCGAGCAATCCGAGCGCGCGCTCAGCCTGTCCGAGCAGCGTCTCAAAGCGAGTCCGTCGGATGCCGAGGCCCTCTATCAGGTGGGCTCCAGCGTCGCCCTCATCGCCTCCTATAGCGGGTCGGTTGATGGCCGCGTGTTCGCCGCGTTTCGAGCCGCGCGGCGGGGTTTCGACGCGCACGAGCGGGTGCTGGCACTCGATCCGGCGCGTAAGGACGCTGGCCTCGTCGTGGGCACGTATCGTTATCTCGTCTCGACGCTGACGGCGCCGATGCGAGTCATGGCCTATGTGGCAGGCTTTGGCGGTGGCAAGGAAGAAGGGATCAGGCTGATCGAAGACGCGGCGCGGGACGGAAGCAGCTCGCAAACCGACGCGCGCTTCGCCCTGGTGCTCATCTACAACCGCGAGCGGCGGTTCGCAGACGCCATTCGGGTCCTGCGCGAGCTCCGCCAAAGCTACCCTCGAAACCGGCTCCTCGACCTGGAACTGGGCTCGACGCTCCTCAGGGCAGGACGCAGCCGAGACGCCGAACCCGTGCTGAGCGCCGGCATCGAAGCGCTCGCGACTGACCGGCGGCCCAGAATGTTCGGAGAAGAAGCCCTGTGGCTCTACAAGCGAGGCGCGGCCCGCGTGGCCGCCAAGCGCTTCGCCGAGGCCGAGCCCGACCTGCAGAGGGTGATGACGGTCGAGGCGCGCGACTGGGTGCGTGGACGGGCACACACCGAGATGGCGCGCATCGCCCTCGCACAAGGGCAGCACGGGCGGGTGAAATCCGAGTGCGACGCCGCCATCAGGCTCGGCGAAGCCGACGCCAATCCGAGAGGGATCGCCGACGCGCGGCGCGTCCTCACCACGATGGCCCGCAACGCCCCGTGAATACGCGGCAGATGCTGGCTGGACCTGGACCCCGGACTCGCTTATCGTTGGCAGGCCCAGCGAGGTCGTGGCTGTCCGCTCGGGGTGGAACCATGCAGATTTCAGGGCTCGAGCACCGCTGGTCCCGCGTGACGCGCGGACCGTTCAGCCGCTAGGACGAGGCCAGTCACGAGTACCGTGCGGGTTTTGTGGGCGGCGACCGACGCGGCTACCGTGAAGCCCTGTCGTCCCTCAAACGAAAGGACTGCGGCAGCCTTGATGGACCAGGTTCGGACACAGGTTCAGGAACCGATTTCGTTGACCCAAATCGTTGACGCTGTCGCCGAGCGCTTGCTAGAATCGAAAGTTCTTAGTGACGAGTGGCGGTATCGTCTAGGGGTCAGGACACGTGGTTCTCAGCCACGGGACCGGGGTTCGAATCCCCGTACCGCTACCATGAACTCATAGATATTCCTGTGTCCCAGGCTCCGGGCCCGCGCCCGGGGCCTTTTTCATTTCTACCTTCATGAGCCTCTCCCGACTGTTCACCGTCCTGGCTGTCGTCGTCCTGGTAGGGGGCGCCGCCTATTACGTCTCCGGGCGGGGCGGCAACCCGAAGATCGAGATCGTCCAGCCTAGGAAGTTCGTGGGACGGTCCGGAACTCTCGACATCATCGTCGACACGCCCGCCGGTCAACTCAGTTCAGCGACCATCACGCTCGAACAGGGTGGAAAGTCCCGGTCCCTGTTCTCGCTCGGGCCCGACGCCGAGGGCGAAGTCAATCAGGAGTCGGCCGATCGCATCCGTATCCGCCGACCACTTGGAAAAGACAGCGTGCCCGAGCTCCAGGAGGGACCGGCCGAGCTCGTGGTCACGGCCGCCCGTCCCGTGTTTTTCGGGTGGCGGTCGCTCGAAAGCCGCGCCACCCAGGCTCTGAGCGTCCGGCTCACGCCGCCGCGAGTCGGCATCGTGTCGACCCACCACCATGTGAACCATGGCGGGTCGGAAATGGTCGTGTACCGCGTGACGCCGGCGGACGCGGAGTCGGGCGTCGCGGTTGGTGATGTGCGCTACCCTGGTTATGCGGCAAAGGGCACCGGTCTCGCGAGCGATCCGTCGCTCAGGGTCGCCTTCTTCGCGCTGCTCCCCGATCAGGACCTCACGACACCCATCTCCCTCTATGCCCGGGACGAGGCGGGCAATGAGGGGACAGCTACCTTCGAATATCAGGTGTTCCCCAAGCCCTTCAACCGAAGCCGAATCGAGCTCGACGATCGGTTTCTCCAGCGCGTGGTGCCGGCAATCGCCCAAACCGCGCCGGAGCTGGAACTGAGTACCGGGTCAGCGGACGATTTGCTGTCCGCCTTTCTGAAAATCAACGGCGATCTGCGTCGGATGAACGCCGAAACCATCGCCGGGCTGGCCGGCAAGGCGTCCGCCGAAGTGCTGTGGCGCGGCCCCTTCCAGCAGCTTGGCAACTCGCAGGTCGAATCGATGTTCGCCGATCACCGTAGCTACTTCTATCAGGGACGCGAAGTGGACCAGCAGGTTCATCTGGGCTTCGATCTCGCGGTGACCGCCAACGTGCCCGTCGCGGCAGCCAACGCGGGAGCGGTCGTCTTCGCGGACGACCTCGGCATTTACGGGAATGCGGTGATTCTCGATCACGGGCTCGGTGTGCAGTCGCTGTACGCGCACCTGTCGTCAATCGACGTGTCGGTCGGCGATCGCGTCGAGAAGGGGCAGACGCTGGGCCGGAGCGGTATGAGCGGGCTGGCCGGCGGCGATCATCTGCATTTCTCCATGCTCGTGCAGGGACATCCCGTGAACCCGGTCGAATGGTGGGACGCCCACTGGATCGAGGACCGCGTGACGCGCAAGCTGCGCGAAGCCGGTCAGACGAAGGAGTCCGCCAGGTGAGCTCGAACGGTCGGGCTCCCGGCGCGCCGGTTTACACCTGGCGCGCGCCCGAAATATGATAGGAAATTCACACGCTCGTCATTTGTAATCAGGAGAAGATCAATGCTTTCACGAACAGTCCAGGGGGTTGCCGTGACCCTCGCGCTCTTTGGCGCGATGTCTGCGGCAGCCTGCGGTGGCGGCGGCACGCAGGAGAAGGCGCCGGCAGCCACATCGACGGAGCCGGCTGCGGCACCGGTCGACGCGGCGTCTGCCGCCACCGTCACGGGTAAGGTGGTTCTCGAAGGCGCTCCGGGCAGGAACGATGCCATCCGGATGAACGCCGATCCGGTTTGCGTTCGCGAGAACAAGGGCACCCAGACGCAGGAATCTTTCATCGTCGGCGAAGGCGGCACGCTCGGCAACGTCTTCATCCATGTGAAGGACGGACTCGGGTCCCGTACATTCCCCACACCAACCACCTCGATTACGCTCGACCAGAAAGCGTGCCGGTATCATCCGCACGTCTTTGGCGTGATGGTCGGCCAGCCCATCGAGATTCTCAACTCGGATCCCACGCTCCACAACATTCATGCGGTTCCAAAGGGCAACTCCGAGTTCAACACCGCGCAGCCGATTCAGAACATGAAAACCACCCACACCTTCACGGCACCGGAGGTCATGGTGCCGTTCAAGTGTGACGTGCACGGCTGGATGAATGCCTTCGTGGGAGTGGTCGCCCATCCGTTCTTCGCGGTCACCGGTTCCAACGGCACCTTCGAGCTCAAGGGTCTCCCGCCCGGAACCTACACGCTCGAGGCCTGGCACGAGAAGCTCGGAACCCAGACCCAGAGCGTGACGGTCGGTGCGAACGAGACCAAAGAGGCCGCCTTCACGTTCAAGTCAGTGGCCGCCACCGACTAAGCCGTATCCTCGCAGGCGGGCGGCCGGACCTCCGGCCGTCCGCCGCGCGCGTCATCTCATGAGCTGGCTCCATCGTTACGCAGTGCTGGTCGCATCAGCGACCGTGCTGCTGCTCGTTGCCGGCGGGCTCGTCACGAGCACCGGCTCTGGTCTGGCTGTGCCGGACTGGCCTACCACCTACGGCTGGAATATGTTCACGTTCCCGCTGTCGAAGATGGTGGGCGGCATCTACTACGAGCACGGTCATCGACTCATCGCGTCCACGGTTGGTCTCCTCACAATCGGGTTGGCGGTGTGGATCTGGCGGGTGGATCCGCGCGCGTGGATGCGGCGACTCGGTGTGATGGCTCTCGTCGCCGTCATCACACAGGGCCTGCTGGGCGGCATCACGGTGCTCTACTTTCTTCCTGCCCCCGTATCGATTGCGCACGCCGGCCTGGCGCAGATTTTCTTTTGCCTCACAGTGAGCCTCGCGCTTTTCACGTCGCGTGACTGGCAGAGCCCGCCGTCCGAGGGATCGCACGACCCGGTGCTCGTCCGCGTGGCGTGGACGATGACCGCGCTCATCTACGCGCAGATTCTGCTGGGCGCCGCCATGCGGCACACGGGCGCCGGCCTCGCGATCCCGGATTTTCCGTTGGCATTCGGCCATCTCGTGCCGCCGGCGTGGACCTCGGCCATCGCTCTTCACTTTGCGCACCGTGTCGGTGCACTGGTCGTGGCGCTCGCGGTGGCAGCAACCGTCGGTCACGTGTGGTATCACCACCGGCGCACCCGAAGCTTTCAGCGGCCCGCAGCTTTCTTGACGGTTCTGGTCGCCACCCAGATCACGCTTGGCGCGCTCACCGTGCTCACCGGGCGTGAGGTCGCGATCAACACCGCTCATGTGGTGACCGGTGCATTGCTGCTCGCCACGTCGCTCGTCCTCTCCCTGCGCACGGTGCGCGCCCGTTTCGCGAGCAACGCGAGCGCGCCGGCGATGGTTGAACCCTCGGCGCCACTGATCCATCAGCGGCCGTCAATCGGGGCCCGCGCATGAAGACCCTCGGCTCCGGCGACTCGTCCTCGCTCGCGGTAGCGGCGGCGCTCTCGGCATCGCGTTCACGGCTCGGCGACTACCTGGCGCTCGCCAAGCCCCGGCTGAATGCCCTGGTCGTCGCAACGACGGGGGTTGGCTATTACCTCGGAGCCGGCGAGATCAATCCGGTCACCCTTGGCCACACGCTCGTAGGCACGGCCCTCGTCGCGGGCGGTGCCTCGGCGCTCAATCAGGTGTTCGAGCGCCGGACCGACGGGCTGATGCGCCGCACGTGTCTGCGTCCACTCCCGGACCGGCGGCTCTCGCCCTCCGAGGCCATGAGCTTCGGGTGTGCGTCGTCCACGCTGGGCGCCGCACAACTTGCGTTCGGGGCCAATCCGCTGGCTGCGCTCGTGGCGGTGCTTACGCTGGTCATCTACGCGCTCGTCTACACGCCACTCAAGCGACGCACGCCGATGGCGACGCTCGTCGGGGCCGTCCCGGGCGCGATGCCACCACTCATCGGCTGGGCGGCGGCAACTGGCTCGCTGCCGCTTCCAGCCTGGATCCTCTTCGCGATTGTCTTTCTCTGGCAGATGCCGCATTTCCTCGCCATCGCCTGGCTCTACCGGGAGGACTACGAGCGCGCCGGCATTCCGCTGCTGCCCGTCGTCGAACCGGACGGCAAGAGCACGGCTCGGCAATCCATCCTCTACGCGCTGGCCCTCGTTCCCGTCAGTCTGATGCCTTCCGTGGTTGGCCTGGCCGGCTGGTGGTATCTCACGGGTGCGCTGATCCTGGGCGCCGCTCTCGTGGCCATCGCGTACACGTTCGTACGGGAACAATCGGCCGTGCAGGCGCGGCGCCTGTTCGTGGCGTCGATTGTGTACCTGCCGCTGCTCTGGTGTCTGATGGTCGCGAACCACGTTCGCTATTGACCTCCTCCCCCACCGCGGCACTCGAAGCGATCGATCTCGCCTACGCCTACGGCCCGCGGCAGGCCCTGAACGGCGTCACGCTCGGCGTTCTTCCCGGAGAGATCTTCGGTCTCGTCGGCCCGAACGGAGGCGGCAAGACCACGCTGTTTCGCATCGCGTCGACCCTCATGCGGCCGCAGGGAGGGACGATGCGCATCCTCGGCGAAGATGTCACGAAGAACCCTTCCGCAGTCCGGCGCCGTCTCGGCGTCGTGTTTCAATCTCCGGCGCTCGATGACCGTCTGACCGTCGAAGAGAACCTCATACATCACGCGCGGCTCTACGGCCTTCTTCCCGGCCGACGTCGCGTCGCCATCGATACGGCACTCTCGAGGGTCAAGCTGAACGACCGGCGCACGGACAAGATCTCGACGCTCTCCGGCGGCCTGAAGCGGCGGGTCGAGATTGCGAAAGTCCTGCTGCATTCGCCGCCCCTGTTGATTCTCGACGAACCGAGCACCGGCCTCGACCCCGCGTCGCGCCGCGACCTCTGGAAAGATCTCGAGCGCCTTCGCGCCGAGGGCACCACCGTCGCGCTGACGACACACCTGATGGAGGAAGCGGCGGGTTGCGATCGCATTGCGATTCTGAACGAGGGACGGATCGTGGCTCTCGGTACGCCTCGAGCGCTCGTCGAAGCCATTGGCGGAGAGGTGATTGTCGTGTCGACGCGCGACCCTGCCGGCCTGGCGGGACGGATCTCCGCTCGTTTCGGCCTCCAGGCCGAGGTGGTCGATACCCGGGTCAGGCTCGAGCGGCCGCGTGCGCACGAACTCGTCACCCAGCTGGTCGAAGCCTTTCCCGGCGAGATCGATGCGGTCACGTTCGGGAAGCCGACGCTGGAAGACGTGTTCGTCCATCACACCGGGCGCGAGTGGCGGGCGTGATGGCGCTCGCGGTTTACACGCTGTGGCTTCGCGAGATCGTCCGCTTCGCGCGGCAGCGCAGCCGCATCGTCGGCGCGCTGGGCTCGCCAATCGTCTTCTGGTTCCTGATCGGTTCCGGTCTCGGGCAATCGTTCCGGCCCGATCCGGAAACGGCGACGGCCGGCGGCTATCTCGAGTATTTCTTTCCGGGAACGCTCGCGCTGGTGGTCCTCTTCACTGCCATCTTCTCGACGATCTCAATTATCGAAGACCGCCATGAAGGCTTTCTTCAAGGCGTCCTGGTGGCGCCGGTGCCGCGCGCCGCGATCGCCCTGGGCAAGATTCTGGGAGGCACCACACTGGCCCTCGGTCAGGCCGCCATTTTTCTGTTGCTCGCGCCGCTGGCTCACATCTCGCTTCGCGTCGAGAGCCTGCCGGCGCTGACGATCGTGCTGCTCCTGATCGCATTCGGTCTGACCGGCCTGGGATTCCTCATCGCCTGGCATCTCGATTCGACACAAGGCTTTCATGCGATCATGAATCTGTTCCTGATTCCCATGTGGATTCTGTCAGGGGCGCTCTTTCCGGCACAGGGAGCCGCCGGCTGGGTTCGCGGGCTCATGCTCGTCAATCCGCTCACCTACGGAGTCTCCGCCCTGCGAAGCCTGCTGTACGGGAGTCACCAACCTCAGGGCGGTGATCCGTCGTTTGCCCTGTCGGTCGCAGTCATCGCGGTCTTTGCCGTGGCAATGCTGGTGGCGGGCACGATCAGCGTCTCGCGCGAATCCCACCGCGCCGTGTGACAGGTGCGATGATCGAGATCTCCGATCTGCCGACGCTCAACGCCTCGCTCAACGCGGTGGCCGCCGTACTGCTGACAGCCGGCTACGGCTTCATTCGGCGACGTCAGATTCCCGCTCATCGCGCGTGCATGCTCGGCGCGTTCGTCACCTCCGCGCTCTTCCTGATCTCCTATCTCATCTACCACGCCAACATCGGATCGAAGCCGTTCCAGGGAGATGGCGCGATTCGAGCGATCTACCTGACGATTCTCGTGACTCACATCGTGCTGGCTGCCGCGGTTCTTCCGCTCGCCGTCGTCACGCTGTGGCGTGCCCAACGCGGCGACTTCGCACGCCACAGGCGCATCGCACGCTGGACACTGCCGATTTGGCTCTACGTGTCGGTCACCGGAGTCATCGTGTACGTGATGTTGTACCGCTGGCCGGGGCCGTGAGGCTCGGAGCGAGAGCCGTTACTCGTACAGCAGGTAGGGAGCTCGGGTCGAGCGCCATCGGGCTTCGCCGGGTCCCCATGAGCGCGCAATGGTAGCGGGATCCTCGCCCTTCTTCAGGCGTGCAATGGTGTCGGCTGAGCCGAGGAGCCTTGCGGTCCGCTCGATCTCGAACCGACCGCCGTGCAGCTTGAGGAGCGCCGCCGCAATCTCGACACCCACGCGGACGGGTCGCAAGACCGTCCTGTCGGTGACAATCGCGAAGATCCCGGAGCAGCGTTCGCTGCCGAACTTGGCGCCCTCCTGGGGCGTGAAGCTCACCGGATAGAACCGCACGCCGGCAATATGCCGGTGGTTCAACGCCTCGGCCAGGCGCGGCCCGTCGATCCATGGGGCACCAAGCTGCTCGAAGGGCGCATCGGTGCCACGGCCGACCGAGATATTGGCCATCTCGAGCGCTCCGATACCCGGATAGAGCGTGGCCTGCAGCAGGTTTCTGATGTTCGGCGAAGGATTCGTCCACGGCAATCCGGTCTCGTCGAACCAGGCGTCGCGTCGCCAGTTCATGGCTGGTACCACCGTGAGATCGACCTGGAGACCTTTCTCGCCGTTGAACACACCCGCCAGCTCACCGAGCGTGAGCCCGTGACGAATGGGCATGGATAGATACCCGGTGAACCCGACCGCATCCTCGTCCAGCATGGGGCCCTCAATCGACACGCCGCCGATCGGGTTCGGACGATCCAGCACCATGACCGGCAACTTGCGCTTGCCCGCCTCCTCCATCAGATAGGCGAGCGTCGTCGCGTAGGTATAGAAGCGCGCGCCGATGTCGGGAAGATCGACCACGAGGAGATCGAGCCCCTCCAGCATGGCTGCCGTCGGGCGCAGCGACTCTCCATAGAGCGAATGAATGACGAGGCTGGTCCGCTCGTCGTGTGACGACGAAACCTTGGCATCGACGAGACCCGTGATGCCGTGCTCAGGACTGAACAACCGGACGAGCTCCACGCCGGATGTCGCGCGGATGACGTCGGCCGTGCGTTCGCCTGTCCGCGTGAGACCGGCGTGATTGGTCAGCAATCCGACGCGATGGCCCTTGAGGCGTCGAAACCCCTCGCTCTGCAGCACGTCGATGCCGGCCAGTACGGGCGGCCGTGGAGTGGCCGGCGGCGAGCCAGGCTCTCGGATGACACCATTCCAGCGCCGCTCCCGAAGTCGCGTCAGCCTGGGCTCGTCGATCAAGGCGCCCGCGGCGATGGTGGCAACACGCCCGCGCAGCGCCGTCACGTCGCCCTTGCCATCGGGATGCACGCGGTTCGAAAGGAAAATGACGAAGAGATCGTGGTCGGGATCGATCCAGATCGACGTGCCCGTGAAGCCGGTGTGGCCGAACGATCCGATCGGAAACAGCTCGCCCCGGTTCGCCGAGTAGCGCGAGTCGATGTCCCATCCGAGCCCCCTCACGTCGGTCAGGCCTTCCGGCGTGGCCACAGTCGTCATCCGGGCCACCGTCGCGGGCGCGAGAACGCGGACACCGCCGAGCGACCCTCCTCCGAGGAGCATGCGGCAGAAGCGGGCGAGATCGGCGGCGGTCGAGAAGAGGCCTGCGTGCCCCGCGACCCCGCCCATCCGGCGCGAGGTCGGGTCGTGGACGATGCCACGGAGCATGGGCGCGCCCGAGGTCTGACACGGCCACGCGAGAGGCGCGCACGGCTCGGTCGGCGCGATTCGCGGCGCCAGTCGATTCGGAGGATTGAACATCGTGTCGTGCATGCCGAGCGGTTCGAAGATGCGGCTTCCGGCAAAGCGGTCGAGCGGCGCGCCGCTGACACGCGCCACGATCTCGCCGAGAATCACGAAATTGATGTCGCTGTAGATGAAACGCTCGCCTGGGACAGCCTCGAGGCCTTCGCGGCTGGCACGTTCGATGGCTTCGGGCGCTCCGCTGAATGTCAGGTCGAGATCGAGTCCGGGCCGAAGCCCCGATGTGTGCGTGAGCAGATGGCGGACGCTCACGCGATCCTTGCCGTACCGCCCGAAGTCCGCGATGAAACGGGACGCCGGATCGTCGAGGCGCAGGCGGCCTTCCTCGACGAGCATCATCACCGCCGTTGTCGTGGCGACGACCTTCGTCAACGAGGCCAGATCGAAGATCGTGTCGGCCGTCATACCTTCGACCGCAGGGAGGATCGCGCGGCTGCCGAACGCGTGCTCGTAGATCAAGCCGGCCTGCCGACCCACCACGACAACGGCGCCGGGAAGCTGATGGTCACGAATGGCGGCGTCCACGACGTCCGAAATCCGCCCAAGGGATTCGGCGGGGAGCGCCGCGGGCGCGCCTTGCGCGCGCGCGCCGTGAACGAGTATGCCCGGCTGATCCAGGGCGATCAGCACGAGCAGCAGACTGAGAGAACGCATGGCAATGGACGTGCTGGCCGAGCGTCCTAACGTAACATATACTCCGCGCTGGGGCCCGGGCCAGCCCGTGAACATCCGATCCCTTGACGGAGTCTGATCATGAAGTCGCTGAGTGTCTTGTTCGGCATTCTCCTCGCCGCGGCGGCGGCGATGCCCGATCCGGCCCTTGCGCAGATCGGACGAGTGGCAGGAACCGTTCAGGACGACGAAGGGCGTCCCATCAAAGGCGTGAGCGTGAAGGCCGAGAATCCCGACGCGACGCCGAACGTGTTTTCGACCACCACGGACGAGAACGGCAGGTTCTCGCTCATCGGCCTCAAGACGGGTCCCTGGAAGCTCAGCGCCGAGGCTCCCGGATTCGTGGGCCAGGCCGGTGTGGTCGTCGTCAGCAACCTCAACACGGCGATCGTGCCGGTCACCTTCAACCTCGCCAAAGGCGTTCCGGGGCCGACCGGAGCGCTGTCGGGTGTCAACACGAAGGAGCTTCAGGCTGATCTGGCGGCCGCAGAAACGCTGTTCGAAGCCGCGCAGTACGACCAGGCCATCGCCGCCTACCGCGCGATCCTCGACAAGGCGCCCTCGCTCACCATTGTCAATCTCCAGATTGGCAATGCCTTCCGGATGAAGCGTGAGTACGACAAAGCCCTTGCCGCGTACCAGGAAGTGCTCAAGAACGACCCGGCCAACGAGCGCGCCAAGGTCCAGACGGGTATGACGAACCTGGAGATGGGCAACATCGCCGAAGCCGACGCCATCCTCGCGGCTGCCGCAGAGTCTCCCGGTGCCGGTCGCGAAGTGTTTTACAGCCTGGGCGAAGTGAAGTTTGCGAAGAACGAGCCGGACGAGGCGACCAGGTACTACCAGATGGCGTTCGATGCCGACCCCACGTGGCCGAGACCGCTTCTCAAGCTTGGCCTCGTCGCACTGCACAGGGGGGACAAGTCCGAGGCGATTCAGTTCATGGAAAAGGTACTGGCTGTCGATCGACAGTCGTCCGAGTCGGCGCAGGCGCGGATGATTATCGAGGAGCTCCGCAACCCTTAGACGGCTCTAGGGCTCGAGCCTGGTCTCAACGCGCGCGCGCTCTTCCGTCGCCTCCGAGAAGAATCCAATCCACTCCCGCCGTATCCGGTCGATCTTGGCTGTCTGCGCGCTCGAGGCCGTGCGTCCGGCGGAGACGACGAACAGGAAGGCCTGTCGGTGAACCCTCGGCCCGCTCCCAGCGGCCGGCTGCCTCCGGCCGAGCGCCGCAATGATGTCCGCGAGCAGCACGGTTCGCTTGGTGCCGTTGAACGTCACATCAACCTGCGGTGGCGAGTCGGGCTCGCGAGACGGGCGAACGTTGGTTGGCGCCTCCACATAAAAGACCGGCGGCACCTCTGCTTCGCGTCTGAGCCCCATCGCGTACTGGTCGAGCCGGCTGTACCGGTCGGCGGCTCCGGTCGTGCGGAACGACCCGCCGCCCAGATCCTGGATGTTGTTTCCCTCCATGAAAGAGGCATCCGAGTCGAAAAAGAAGCTCCAGTGAACCTGATCGCGACCGAGAAGCTCGTCCGAGACCCGTCCGTTGTGGTCGACGAACTGCAGGAGCGCCAGCCAGCGGTGGCCCGACTCGTGGCCCAGCAGGCCCAGCGTGGAGAACTCGCCCAGCGCCTGCGTTTGCGGATCCTCGGGATATTTCGAAAGCCGATCCATCATCACGATGCTCTGCAGGCGGCCGTCGCTGCCGAAGTCACCGGCAGAGTCAAACACGTCGATGCCCAGGCCACGGATCTGGTTGGCGACCGTGAACTCGAACGCGAACGTGTTGCCACTCGTGAGCCTCACGTCGGAGAACACGACGAGCTGGTCGTAGAGGTCCTCGTGCGACCGATAGAAGGCTTGTGACAGCTCGACGAAGTCGAGCTCGGGATCCTCTGCGAACCGCTCGCCCAAGGCACCGACACCGCCGTTCAGCGGCGCCGTCGACAGATCGACCGGATTGAAGTCGCCTGTTCCGCCCGGCGACAGTCCGACCACGGCGTCACGGAGCGTCGTGCCGTCGTCGTTGAACTTCATCTCGATCACGCCTTCGGGTAGCAGACTCACCTGAACGGTTGCCCGATCCGTCGAGTCGAACCCGCGTACACCGCACCACGTGACGGTGTACTCGGTGGACGTCGCACGCAGGAACACGCCCCCTCCGGCGCTGGGATCGAGGTCCGCGAGAAAGGGCGAGACCCGCGGCGGCCCGGTCAGGAGACGCGCCACGTCGCGCGCGGAGCTGGCGGAATCGCCTTCACCAAATGTGATATTGCCATCGGAGTTGATGAAGGCTCTCGTCTGGGACCGGCCGTAGAGCGGGAACGCAAATGCGACCGCGGCTTCCGTCGTGGCGTCGTCGGCCAGTGTGAGCGGCGAGCCGAGCGAGGACCGGAATGCCGCGTCGATCTGGGCGACGTCGTAGCCACCGCCATCCGGCGAGAAACGAAGGCCGATGCCGCCGAGATCGAACGGGTTCGGCCGGAGGATCAGGTCACCTTGATCCCGGACTACCGCGATCTCGCCAACGTCCTCGACCGTGGCGGCGTCAAACGGCACCAACGCCGTTTCGCGCCCTCGTCGGGCGCGATGCTTCCAGATCTGGTCGAGCACTCGATAGCGACCGCCGTCGTCATGGAGGCCCAGCTTGAGGGCTCGACGCTCGGCGTCGGCCGCGGAAGGCGCCTCGGCCTCGAGCGACACGCCGGCACACGGACTGTCCTGCTGTGCGGGTGGTGGCGAAGGCGCCGAAGCCGGAGGATTTCCGCTCCCTCCTCCACAAAAGGCGGCAGGCAGGGCCGCCAGCAACACGGCCGCAAGAGAATGGCGAAGCCTCACCATGATAGAGACGGACCGTGCGGCGACAGCCGCCGCGCCGGGTCAAGCCATTCTATACGCGAGATCGGAGAGGACCGGAAACGGAACGGCGGACGCCGTGCACCGGCGCCCACCGTCGTCTCCACGCGTGCAGTTAGCCGCCGAACGGCTGGACGAAGAAGAGAATCAGCGAGATGAGGAGCACGTAGATGACGAGCGATTCGATCAGCACGAGTCCGAGGATGAGTGACCCTCGAATCTCGCCCGCCGCGCTCGGATTACGCGCAATGCCCTCGGTGGCCGAGCTCAAACCGCGCGCCTGCGCCAGCGCGCCGAACGAAGCGGCAATCGCCAGAGCAAATCCGCCGGTGATGATCGACCACTTCACCAGCTCGGAGCCCGCACTGACCGCGCCCGGCTCCTGGGCGCTCAGCGGGACCGCGCCCGCCACCAGAATGAACGACGCCAGCACCTGAACGTACCGTTTGCTCACGACGAAAGCCTCCTGAAACTGTGTGTTTGCCACCGGACCTGCCGCGGCCGTCGCCGTGATGCTGGCAACCTGCCGATTCTCTTCAATGACCATGCTGTTCGTCCCCATGCTCCGTAGCCACCGCTCCTCCAAGGTAGATCGCGGTGAGCATGACGAAGATGAACGCCTGCAACGTGGAGGTGATGATACCCAGGAACATCATGGGCAGCGGAACGAAGAACGGAACGATGCTGAACAGGATGAGGATGACGAGCTCCTCGCTGAAGATGTTGCCGAAGAGCCGAAGCGACAGCGACAGCACCCGCGACACGTGGCTGATCAGCTCCACGGGGAGCATGATGGGCGCAATGAAAATGGGCGCACCCGGTGGCACCGCAAAGTGCTTCAGATAGGCGCCCAGCCCCTGCTCTTTCACACCCTGGACGTGATAGTACACGCAGGCCGTCAACGCACAGCCCACGGTGACGCTGATACTGCTGGTCGGCGCCATGAACCCGGGCACCAGACCCATCAAGTTGCCAATCAGCACGAACGCGCCGATGGCGCCGACGATCGACACATACTTGCGCGCTTTCGACCCGGCGAAGTCCTGGAGCAGGTTCGACAGGAACGTGATGGCGTCTTCCATCAAAATCTGCAGCCGGCCGGGGTTCTCCACGTCCAGTCGCGATCGCAGGACGAATGCCAGCGTCGTCAACGCCAGGAAGACGAGGCCACACATCACCAGATAATCGGGGATGACGTGATGAGGATCCGCCACCTCGAAGCCCAACGCGCCCATGAGCGCCGCGACCAGCGGGCCGAGCACGCGGTTGACGACTTCGACGATCCAGAGTGGTTGGTGAAGCGCTTCCATGATCTTTCAGCGCGGATGCCGGATCGATGAGCTCCTAACGGGGATTTCCGGATCGCGACGGTTCGCGTGTCGGTCTGACGGCTTCCAGGGCCGCCGCCAGGACCAGCGAAGAAGCGCCCAGGGCCACACCCACAGGATGCACACCCAGGCGCACGACGACGACGTACGCGGCGAGCCCGAGTATAGCATACCTTGTGAAAAACTTCACCAGCGGCCAGGCCACGCCGCCACCGCCCCTGGCCTCCGGGCCGAGCGCGCGGAGAAAGGCGTCGATCCCTCCCTTGATCCCGCGATAACTCAGCGCCGCCAGGCCTCCCCCGGCCAGGACACCGAGCGCCACCTGCGGATTGTCCGGACGAATCAAGCCCGCCAGCAGCGTCATCACGCCGCAGACCACAAGGCTGTTCCGTTCGAGTCGCCGAAGAAACGGGTCGGTCTCGCCCACCGCTAATGCTCCGCCAGCCTCACCCGCGCATGGCGTCACGGACGACGCGATACACGGTCAGGATGCCGGCCGCCAGTCCAATGAACAGGAAGATGACGGTGAACCACGGAGCCGATCCGAACCACCCGTCGAGTATGAGGCCGACGCCGTAACCAATGGCAATCGCGAACAGGAACGCGAAGCCGACCGACATCACGGGACCGACCGTGCGCATCACTTCCCCGGCTGACGCTCCAATCCGCGGGGGACCGCGCCGAGCGGCAGGGCGGCTCTCGGGCGGCGGGGAATCTGGCACTCGCTGGTCGTCCGGAATCATGGGCGGAGACAGCGTGTCCGCGTTGACGGCCGACGGCTATCTGAGCACGGCGGTAACGGGCGAGACCCCGAGCGTGCGCGCCGAGGCCTCCGCGAACTCGAAGAGGAGCCGCGGATAGACGCCCAGCACGAGTGTCGCGGCCACCGCGATCACGAGCACGCTCGCCATGGCCGGTCGTACGACGGGTACCGACCCGTAGGCGTCGTCGCGCAGATACATGAACACGACAATCCGCGCGTAGTAGTAGAGGGACAGCGCGCTGTTGAGCACACCGATGACGGCAAGCCAGTTGAAGCCGGCGTCGATCGCCGCGCCGAAGATCCAGAGCTTGCCCATGAAGCCCGCCGTCGGCGGAATGCCGCCCAGCGACAGCATGAACAGCAACATCGCGAAGGCGGCCATGGGGGTGCGGCGAGCGAGTCCGCTCAGATCCTTTAGCTCGTCGCCGATGACGTCGGCCCGCCTGAGCGTGACGATGACGGCGAAGGCGCCGAGCTGCATGAAGGTGTACACCATCAAGTACACCAGCGCGGCGGTGACACCGCGTGGCGTGCCCGCCACGACACCAATCAGCACGTATCCGGCGTGGGCGATCGACGAGTACGCGAGCATGCGCTTGGTGTTGGTCTGGGTCAGCGCGGCGACATTGCCCACCGTCATCGTGACGATGGCGAGCGCCTGGAACAGCAGCTGCCATTCCGGCTTCATGACGGGCAAGGCCTCGAAGAAGATTCGAAGCAGCATCGCGAATGACGCAGCCTTCGATCCCACCGAGAGAAATGCCGTCACCGGTGTCGGCGCGCCCTCGTAGACATCGGGCGCCCACATGTGAAACGGCACGGCTGCGATCTTGAAGCCGAGCCCGGCCACGACGAGGATGACCGCGAGAATCAGGCGCGGGTCGGACGAGCGCTCGGCGAGAAGTCCCGCCATGTCGCGAAGATTCGTCGTCCCTGACAGGCCGTACATGAGTGACATCCCGTACAACAGGATGCCGAGCGAGAAGGCCCCGAGCAGGAAATACTTGATCGCCGCTTCATTGACCGCCGGCTCGGCTTCAGATAGCCGACCAGGATATAGAAGGAGATGGCCATTGTCTCGAGGCCGATGAAGAGCGAAATCAGATCGATGCCGCTCGCCATGAACATCATGCCGAGCGTGGAACAGAGGATGAGGAAATAGAACTCGCCCGCGTTCATGCCTTCGATGGCGAGATACCGCGCCGACAGCAGCACCGTCAGGGCTGCCGCGAGCAGGAACAGCACCTTGAAGAACAGCGCGAACGAGTCGATGGCGACCAGGCCACGCGCCACCTCGAGCTGGACGCCGGCGAGCGGCCAGAGCATGACGGCGGCAGCACCGAGCGTGCCGAGCGCGAGCCACATGAGCAGCCCCGCGCGACGTGGCAGCAGGACGTCGGCCACGAGCAGCAGGAGTGCACCGCCCGTCAGAACGAGCTCGGGCAGCAGATAGAAAAAATCGGCGCTCGAAAATCCGGGCGGCATCTCAGTTGGGTCCCCCGACCGGACGAGGCTCGGCAACTGCCGGGACCGGACTGTCAACCGGCACAGCCGGAACATCGGCGCACGCCGCGTCGGTGAACGCGTTCGACGCCTGCTGCGGCGTCTCGCAGTCCGTCGGCCGCGACGCGGCTCGCTGCTCGAGGTACTGCGGGCTGACGCGCGCAATCACACGGCTGACCGACGTGTCGAGCCGGCGCAGGAACGGCGCGGGGTAGAGCCCAATCCACACGGCGAGAATGAGCAGCGGTACGAAGGTGGCGAACTCCCGCAGGTTCAAGTCCGTCAGGTGCTCGTTCTTGGGGTTCTCGATCTTGCCGAACATCGTGCGCTGGTAGAGCCACAGCATGTAAGCGGCGCCCAGCACGATGCCGCTCGCCGCGACCGCGGCCCACATGCGATCGTGGATGAACACCCCCTGCAGGATGAGCAGCTCGCCGATGAATCCGTTGAGAGCCGGCAGTCCGATCGACGACATCGTCATCACGAGAAACACCGCGGCGTACACGGGCATCGTCTTCGACAATCCGCCGTACTCCGAGATCAAGCGTGTGTGCCGCCGCTCGTACACGACCCCGACGAGAAGGAAGAGGGCGCCGGTCGAAATCCCGTGATTCAGCTGTTGCACGATGCTGCCGGTGATGCCCACCGGGTTCAGCGCGAACATGCCCAGCATCACCATCGCCATGTGGCTCACGCTCGAATATGCGACCAGACGCTTCCAGTCGCTCTGCGCCATCGCCACCAGCGCGCCGTACACGATGCCGACAATCGACAGGGCGGCCATCATCGGCACGAACTGATGTGACGCGTCGGGCAGGATGGGGAGGCTGAATCGAATGAATCCGTAGGTTCCCATCTTCAGGAGGACGGCCGCCAGAATCACGGAGCCCGCCGTGGGCGCGTCGGTGTGGGCATCGGGCAGCCAGGTGTGGAACGGAAACATCGGCACCTTGATGGCAAACCCGAGGAAGAAGGCCAGGAACACCCAGAACTGGAGGTCGCTGGGCACGTCCATCAACTGGAATCGGGTGACGTCGAACGAGTACATGCCCGTCACCGAGTGGTTGTGGAAGTAGAGCGCCAGGATGCCGAGCAGCATCACGACGCTGCCGACCAGCGTGTAGAGGAAGAACTTGATCGCCGAATAGAGCCGCCGATCGCTTCCCCAGATGCCGATGAGGAAGTACATCGGGACCAGCATGACTTCCCAGAACAGAAAGAACAGCAGGAAGTCCAGCGACACGAATGCGCCGATCATGCCCGTCTGAAGCACGAGCAGGAAGATGTAGTACTCCTTCACGCGCTCGGTGATGGCCGTCCACGACGACAACACGGCGATGAACCCCATCAGTGTCGTCAGCAGGATGAGCAGACAGCTGAATCCGTCGACACCGAGAAAGTACTGGGCCCCGATGGACGGAATCCATTCCGCGCGTTCGACGAACTGATACTCCGGATTCGTGGCGTCGTACCAGAACCAGAGCGGCAACGACACGAGGAAGCCGACGGCGGTGACGAGGTTGGCAATCCAGCGGATGGTGTCCGCGCTCCTCCGATTGACGAAGAGGAGCAGCAGGGCCCCCGCCAGTGGCGTGAACAGAATCAGTGAGAGCAACGGGAAGTTTGCGGTGTTCGTCATATCGATGCCGGAGCGTCCTGCGGACCTGGCGGCGGCGCCACCGGGTCCGTGGATGACAGCCTCAGCGCGTCAACAGATACAGGCTCAGAAACGCGAAGACGCCAAAAACCATGAGCAACGCATAGTTCTGAATCAGGCCCGTCTGCAGCCGGCGGAACAGGAGGCTGCCCTCCCCCGCCGTGCGTCCGACCAGGTTCACCAGCCCGTCGACGACGTACTTGTCGGCGAGGTGGGAGAGCCAGGACCAGAAGACCGTCAAGGAGCCAGTGCCGTTGACGGCCCCGTCAACGACACGTGAATCGACCTTCCAGAGCCCATGCGCGCTGGCCATCGTGCCTTTGATGACGGTGGCGTCGTAGAGCTCATCCACGTAGGTACTTATTGGTCAGCAGGCGGTGCGCGCCGGGCCATTTCTCCGCCAGTTGTTCGGACAGCTCCGGCCGCTTGACATAGATCCTGAGCGCCCACCAGATGCCGGCCACGGCGACGAGCACCGAAAACGCCATCAGCGCCAGCTCCGTGCCGACGTCGTGATGGGCCTCGGTCGCTTCGTGAGCCGCGGCGGCTTCTCCCTGCGCGGCGGCTTCCACCGCCGCAGGAGCTTCGTGCGCTGCGGCAGCGCCGGCACCCGGCGCGCTGAAGCTGGGCTCGAGAAAATGCTCGATCTGATTGCCGCCCGAAATGAGGGCGGCCGGCACCCCGACGAAGCCGGCGACGATCGATCCCACGGCGAGCGCCAGCAGAGGCCCGGTCATGGCGCGGGGCGACTCGTGCGGCCCATGCCACGCGCCGTGGCCGTGTCCCGGATCGGCTGTCGCATGGGCGTGCGCGTGAGCATCGTGCCCGCGATCGTGGCTGGCGTGATGTCCGCCATGCGCGCCCTCATGCGCATCGCCCTCCCATGCGGGCCCTCGATAGGCTCCCAGGAAGGTCATCGACATCAACCGGAACATGTAGAAGGCCGTCATCAGGGCGGTGACGACGGCGAGCACCCAGATTGCGCGGTTCGAGAGAAACGCTCGGAACAGGATTTCATCTTTGCTGAAGAACCCCGCGAGCGGTGGAATGCCCGCAATCGCCAGCGTCCCGATGAGCATGGTCACGTAAGTGATGGGCAGGTACTTTCTCAGGCCGCCCATGTGCCGCATGTCCTGCTGGCCTCCCATGGCGTGAATCACCGAGCCGCTGCCGAGGAAGAGCAGCGCCTTGAAGAAAGCGTGCGTCATGAGATGGAAGGCGCCGGCCGAGAATGCGCCCACACCCATCGCGGTAAACATGTAGCCGAGCTGCGAGACGGTGGAGTACGCGAGCACGCGTTTGATGTCGTACTGAACCAGCCCGATCGTCGCAGCCATGAGAGCCGTCAGGACGCCGATGATCGCCACGATCTCCATCACCATCGGCGCGTGTGAGAAGAGCACGGCGTTCCGCCCCACCATGTACACGCCCGCCGTCACCATCGTCGCGGCGTGGATCAGCGCCGACACCGGTGTCGGGCCCTCCATGGCATCGGGCAGCCAGACATAGAGCGGAATCTGCGCGCTCTTGCCGACGGCGCCCACGAAGAGCAGCAAGCAGATGGCGGAGACGACACCGAACCCGACCTCGCGGGTCTCGATGGGGAGCGACGCGGCAGCCCCGGCGACGGCGCGGAAGTCGAAGGTACCGAACGTCTGGAACACCAGAAAGACACCGAGGATGAATCCCCAATCGCCCACCCGGTTCGTGATGAATGCCTTCTTGCCGGCGTCAGCCGCGCTTTTCTTCTCGTACCAGTAGCCGATGAGCAGATACGAGCACAGCCCGACGCCCTCCCAGCCCACGAACATCACCAGGAAGTTGCCACCCAGGACCAGCGTGAGCATGAAAAAGCAGAACAGGTTGAGGTAGCAGAAGAATCGCGCGTATCCGCCGCGCGGTTCGTCGTGCATATAGGCCAGGGAGTAGATGTGAATGAGCAGCCCGATACCGGAGACGATGAGCAGCATCATCGCCGACAGCGGATCGAGCCGGAAGGTCCACGGCACCTCGAATGACCCGATGCCGTGCGCCGTCTCGAGCGGGATGGATGGAATCCAGGTGGCCAGCGTCACCTCGTGCATCCGCGCGTCGGAGGGCAAGCCGAGCAGCTGAACGAACGCGAGGAGCGACAGCGCCAGCGCAGCCGCCATCGTGGCGCACGCCAGCAACCCGCTCGTCGTCTTTCCGAACCGCCGGATGCCGATCAGCCCGTTGAGCGCCGCGCCCAGGCCAGGGAGAATCGGAATCAGCCAGATCAAGTCCATGAGTCGCTCGAAAGTCGAACTGCGCTACCAGCGCATCAGGTTCATCTCGTCGATGTTGACCGTTTCCTTGTTCCGGTAGAAGGCCAGGATGATGCCCAGTCCGACGGCCGCTTCAGCGGCGGCCACCGCGATGACGAACAGCGCAAACACCTCGCCTACCACGTGCTGGAGCGCGTACCAGAACGCCACCAGATTGATGTTGACCGCATTCAGAATCAGCTCGATCGACAGGAAAATGATGATGACGTTCCGGCGCAGCATCACGCCACACACGCCAATCATGAACAGGGCGGCCGACAGAATCATGTAGTGGGACGGTGTAATCATCGGCGTTCTCGTTCAACTCTCGCGTTTCGCCAGTACGATGGCGCCAATCATGGCCACCAGGAGCAGGATCGAGGCAAGCTCGAACGGAATGAGGTAGTCGGTGTAGAGAAGCCACCCCACCTGCTCGGTGTTGCCTACCAGCAGCGGCACGTTGCCACGACCCCGCGGCGGCGTTGCCGGCACTGCCGTGTACGCGCCAATCACCACGAGCTCGATCAGCACCGCGAGGGCCAACGCGAACCCGAGTCGGTTGCGCCGATGCCGGTCCTTGTGCGACTCCGGCGGCCGCTTCAGGTTCACGAGCATCACGACGAAGAGGTACAACACGACGATGCCCCCGGCGTACACGAGTATCTGGATGACGGCCAGGAACTCGGCGCCCAGAAGCACATAGAGCATCGCCACGAAAAGAAAATTCACCACGAGGAAGAGCACGCTGTGCACGGTATTGCGGCTGGTCACCACGGCCACGGCAAACCCGAGGATGAACGCCGACAGCACGTAGAACGCGACGGCCTCGCCCATCAGAGCAGCACCTTGACGATGGCCGTCACGATCACGTTGGCGATGGCGATCGGAATCAGGACCTTCCAGCCGAGTCGCATGAGCTGATCGTACCGGTAACGTGGCAGCGTGGCTCGCACCCAGAGAAAGACGTAGAGGAACACACCCGTCTTGAGCAGGAACCAGATCCACGGCGGCACGAACCCGAGAAAGGCCAGCGCCGCCACGTTGGGAAATGGCCTCAGCCAGCCGCCCAGAAACAGCGTGGTCGCCACCGAGGAGACGACGATCATGTTGGCGTATTCGGCAAGAAAGAACAGCGCGAAGCGCATACCGCTGTACTCGGTGTGGAAGCCTCCGGTCAGCTCCTGCTCCGCCTCGGGCAGGTCGAATGGCGCACGATTGGTCTCGGCGAGCCCTCCAATGAAGAAGAGGACGAACGCCACCGGCTGCACGAAGAGAAACCAGGCGTGCGCGGCCTGCTGCGCCTCGACAATCTTCACCATGCTCATCGACCCCGCCGTCAGGATGAGGCTCACGAGCGTCATCGTCACGGCCACTTCATAGCTGATGAGCTGTGCCGACGCGCGAAGGCTCGCGAGCAGCGGGTATTTGCTGTTCGAGGCATACCCGGCCAGGATGAGTCCGTACACCCCGATGGACGCCACCGACACGATGTAGAGCAGACCGACGTTGACGTCGGTGATGTAGAGCGTGACCTGCCGGCCGAAGAGCTGGACCTCGGGCCCGAAGGGGATGACGGCAAAGACAATGAGCGCCGGCACGAGCGAAATAATCGGCGCGGCAGTGAAGACCCACCGATCGACGCGCGTCGGGGTGATGTCCTCCTTGATCATGAGCTTGATGGCGTCGGCGATCGGCTGCAGGGCGCCGTACGGCCCGACGCGCATCGGGCCCAGACGCACCTGGACCCAGGCGATCACCTTCCGCTCGAGCAGCACCATATAGGTGACCGCCACGAGCGTGGCGTTCAGGACGACGAGAATCTTGAGCAGCGGAATGACGAACGTATCAATCACGACGGCAACCCGGGATCGCGCATCTCGAATCGTTCGACCGAATGTCCTCGCTAGCCACGCTACCTGTCCACCTCGCCCAGCACGATGTCGATCGATCCGATGAGCGCGACCACGTCCGCCACCATGTGTCCCTGGATGAGCCGCGGCAGCGCCTGCAGGTTGCAGAACGACGGCGGGCGCACGCGAAACCGGTACGGACTCGGCGACTTCCCATCGCTGACGATGAAATAGCCAATCTCGCCCTTCGGCGACTCGATGGCGTGATACGTCTCGCCGGCGGGAGGCTTGATGATCCGGGGCACCTTACCCACGATCGGTCCGTCGGGAATGCCCTGCATCGCCTGCCGGATGATCCGGATCGACTGCCGGAACTCCTCGAGCCGCACCAGATACCGATCGTAGGTGTCACCGCGGCTGCCGATCGGCACGTCGAACTCCATCTCGTCGTACGCCGCGTAGGGCTCGTCCTTCCGGATGTCGCGAACGACGCCTGACCCGCGCAGGGCGGGACCGCTGAGGCCGATGGCGATGGCCTCCTCGGCCGAGATCACGCCCACCTCTCGCGTGCGTTCGAGCCAGATCCGGTTGTTCGTCAGCAGCTCCTCGTACTCGTTCACCTTGTCCGCCAGGATGTCGCAGAAGGCCAGCACCTTGCGATCCCAGCCGTTCGGAATGTCCAGCGGCAACCCGCCGATGCGCATCGAGTTGTAGGTGAGCCGCGCGCCGCAGTATTCCTCGAAGAGATCGAGAATGAGCTCCCGTTCGCGAAACGCGTAGAGGAACACGGTCATGGCGCCGATGTCCATGGCGTGCGTGCCCAGCCAGAGACAGTGGCTCGCAATCCGCTGGAGCTCGCCGAGAATCGTCCGCACATAACGGGCCCGGCGCGGCACTTCGATGGCCATCATCTTCTCGACGGTCTCGCAGTAGCCGATGTTGTTCGTCGCCGCGGCCACGTAGTCCATCCGATCCGTCAGGAGGATGATCTGCGTGTAGTTCCGGTTCTCGCAGAGCTTTTCGATGCCGCGATGGAGATACCCGATCACGACATCCGATCCGACCACGCGCTCGCCGTCCAGCCGCAGCACGACCCGCAACACGCCGTGCGTGCTGGGATGCTGCGGTCCCATGTTGATGACCAGCTCGTCGGTGTCGAACATCGCGACCGTTTCGGGCATGACGCTCACTCTATCTCCGCCTCGTCACGGGCCTGCCGCAGTTTCAGCCAGTCCAGAGGATTCTCCATGAGGAGCTCCCCCGGTCCTTCGAGCGGATAGTCCTTGCGCTGAGGGAAACCCTGCCAGTCGTCCGGCATCAGGATGCGACGGCGATCGGGATGGCCGGTGAAATTGACGCCGAAGAGATCGTACACCTCGCGCTCGAGCCAGTTCGCCGCCGGCCAGAGACCGGTCACCGACGGAACGGGGTCGCCTTCCCCCGCTCTCACCTTGATCCTGAGGCGGTGACGATGACGGATCGAGTAGAGACAGTAGATCACGTCGAAGCGTTGGGGCCTGGTCGGCCAGTCGCTGGCCGTCACGTCGGAACAGAAATCGAACGCCGCGTCCGGCGATTCCTTCAGGAACCGGGCAACATCGAGCAGCCGCTGGGCCTGCACGATGATCGTCCAGTCGCCGACCCAGTAGGAAATCTGGTCGATGGCACCTGGAACGGCGTGCTGCACGGCCGAGATGAACGGCGGCACGACGGCGTCGGCGGGTGGCGCCGGATCAGGGGGCCCGGCGGGCGGCGCGGGCGGCCCTGGCTTGTGCTCGGACGCGGCTTGACCGGCGGCGGCGGGCTTCGCCGGCGGCCGCGCAGCGGCCGCCGCAGGCTTCGCAGCGGGAGCGGTCGCCGGTGTCGGAGGGGCTGCCGCCTGGTCGGGCGCAGGCGGTTCCGCAGCCGGCCGATCGGGAGTTGGCGGCGCTTCCGGCTCCGGGTTCTGGCCGTCGGGAGCGTTCGCCGGCTTGTCGTTCGAGCCGTCAGTCATGGTCCTCGTGAATCAGGCCCACTCCAGCGCGCCCGTCCGCCACGCATAGAAGTAGCCCACCAGCAGAATCAGGAGGAACACGACCATCTCGATCAGCCCGAAGAGCGCGAGCTCATCCATGATGACGGCCCAGGGAAACATGAACACCGTCTCGACGTCGAAGATGACAAACAGCATCGCCACCAGATAATAGCGAATGCTGTAGCGATCGCGCGCGTCGGTTCGCGGCTCGATCCCGCACTCATAGGGATCGAGCTTCACCTTGTTGTATTTTTCCGCGCGGACGAGGCGCGACATGAACAGCGTGAAGCCCGCAAACCCCAGGGCCACGAGCAGAAAGATGCCAATCGGAATGTATTCGGTGGGCATGATGGTGAAACCGCGGCGGCAGGTGATCGCGTGACGAGCGCCACCGCCGCGCCTGCGGCGCGGCGCTCGGACCGCGTTTATAGCATGCGATCTGAGGGGTGTCAAGGAACCGACCCCGTCGATCTCGATGAAATTCGTGTCCGCAACTCTAACAAAACGAACGAGTTCTTGCGTTCAGTCGGCTTGACGCTTCGCCTTGGCGAGACCTATACTCCTCTGAGGGTCGCGCCTGTCCGGTACCGCTCATGAATGCTTCCACCGACCGCCCATCTGTCTTCGGACTGACCATCATCGCAACGTCGGTCCTGATGGTCGTCGCTCTGGCCGGCTCGGCCGCGGCGCAGGCACTCGAGCGCGACCTCTATGTGAGCGTGCTGACGCCCGCCGGCGTCCCGGCCACCGATCTCACCGCGTCCGAGTTCCTCGTGCGCGAGGACGGCATGAGCCGCGAGGTCCTGCGCTCGGTGCCCGCGACCGATCCGCTTCAGGTGGCCCTCGTCGTCGACAACAGCGCGGCCGCCGAGAGCGACATTCCATACATCCGTGACGCGCTGACGGCGTTCGTGCGGGCCCTGACGATCGACTACCAGCTGGCGCTGATTACCGTGGGCGATCGGCCGACCATCATGTGCGACTACACCAGCGCCCGGTCGCAGATCGACAAGGCGATCGGCGGTGTGTTCCATCGAGACGGCGGCGGAGCCTACGTGATGGAAGCCCTCATCGAGGTGTCCCACGGCTTGGAGAAGCGTGAGGCGACCCGGCCGGTGATCATCGTGGTCACGACGGAGGGTCCTGAGCTGAGCGACCGGCACGAGGATCAGGTGCTCGATGCGCTGAAGAGCAGCGGGGCCATGCTGAACGTCCTGCTGCTGACGCTCCGCGGGGCGAACACGCTTTCGGAAAACGCCCGCGTGCGCGGCGTGGTGTTCGATGAGGGCACCAAGACCAGCGGCGGCCGCAACGACTTCCTGATCACGGCACAAGCGTTGCCGGACCGGATGCGCGCTGTCGCCGCCGAGCTCTCGAAGCAGTACAAGGTGACCTATGCGCGGCCTGGCACCTTGATTCCACCGGAATCGGTGACCGTTGCCGTGACACGCGGCGGTCACGTGGCCCGCGGAAATCCAGTGCGCATCCCGAAGAAGGGCGTGTAGCATGCGCGGACGAGCCTTCCTTCCCGTCGTTCTTCTCGCGGCCCTTCCCATCTGCGCGGTCGCCCTCGGCGGCGACCAGACGCCCCAGACCGGCGCTCCACCCCCGGACGGCAAGCAGAAGCCGCAAGCGCCAACCTTCTCCGTCGGGATCGAAGTGGTTTCGCTCAATGTGACCGTCACCGACGGCACCAACCGCTACGTCACCGACCTGGACCAGGCGATGTTCTCGATCTTCGAGGACGGCGTCATGCAGGACGTGTCCTATTTCAACCGCTCGAATCAGCCGATCGCCTTGGCACTTCTGCTCGACACCAGCGCCAGCATGGAGGACAAACTGACAACGGCGCAGGAGGCCGCGGTGGGCTTTGCCCGGCGCCTGCGGCCGTCAGACGTGGCCGAGGTCATCGACTTCGACAGCCGCGTCGAGATCGTGCAGCCCTTCACGAACGACTCCCTGGCGCTCGAGCGCGCCATTCAGCAGACGAGCGCGGGCGGCTCGACCGCCTTGTACAACGCCATCTACATTTCGCTGAAGGAACTGAAAAAGATTCAGGCCCGCAACGTGGACGAGGTGCGCCGCCAGGCCATCATCGTGTTGTCCGACGGCGAAGACACCTCGAGCCTGGTGTCGTTCGAGGAGGTGCTCGAGCTGGCCAAGCGATCGGAAACAGCTGTCTACGCCATCGGTCTTCGCGGGCGCGATCATCAGACGGCGCGTGGATTCCGCGAGGCGGAGTTCGCCCTCCGACAGCTCACGGAGGAAACCGGCGGCCGGGTGTTCTTCCCTGCGGGCGCCGAGGAGCTGCCCGGTGTCTATGGACAGATTGCGGAAGAGCTGTCGAGCCAGTACTCGCTCGGCTACACCTCGAAGAACGGCCGCCGCGACGGCGCCTGGCGTCGAATCGTGGTGCGGGTCAACCGTCCGAACGCACGCCCCCGCACGAAGCAGGGTTACTACGCACCGACGACACACTGACGCTCGCTGAGGGGCAGCCCGCCGGGCGTCGTACGCTGCGGGTGTGCAGGTGCCGCGCTCGCCGGGCCTGGCAAGGGTGACCATGAACTGGATTCCACTGCTTGGATATGCGGCGGCGACGATCGCCTACATCGTCCATTTCACGACGCGTCACCAGATGGCCGGACGCACGGCCAGCGCCCTGCTGGTCGGCGCGACGCTCCTGCACACCTTCGTGATCGGCATGCAGACCATGGCGCTCGGCCATGTGCCGTTCGCCGGCACGACGCCAGCCATTTCGATGTTCGTCTGGTTGCTGGCGCTCTCGTATCTCTACATCGAGATGACGACCGACGAGCGCGCGATGGGAGTGTTCATTCTTCCGCTCCTGACCGCTCTGCAGACGATTCCGGCGCTCAGCCGCGACGCGGCGGAACGCTCGGCGGTGCTCCAAAGCCACTGGTTCGCGTTGCACGTCTCGTCGCTGCTCTTCGCGTATGCGAGCTTCGCGCTCGCGTGCGTGATTGGCGTGACCTACGTCCTGCTCTTCAAGGAGATCAAGGCGAAGCACCTCGGCTTCTTCTACGCGCGACTGCCTTCCTTGCAGGTCCTGGATCAGATGAACAGCCGAGCCGTCACCATCGGCTGGGTGTTTCTGACCGTCGGCGTCGCGATTGGCGCCATCTGGGTCGCGCAGGCGCGAGAGTCCGGGCTCGACGATCCACGTCTTCAGGCCATGTCGCTCTTCGACCCGAAGATTTTTGTCGCCCTGATCTGCTGGCTCGTTTACACGTTCGAGCTCTACGCGGTGCGAGCCATCGGATGGCGGGGTCGCCGCGCGGCGTGGCTGTCGGCCGTGGGATTCGTCATCGTCCTCCTGAACTTCGTTCCGGTGAGCTACTTCCTGACGAAGAGCCACAACTTCTAGACCGCGACGCATGCATCTTTCCCTGCTTGGTATCAGCCATCGCACGGCGCCGATTGCACTGCGCGAGCGGCTCGATTTCGCCAGCCGCGGTCTGGGAGAGGCTCTCTCCCAACTCGAGCAGGTGCCGACCGTCTCCGAGGCCGTCGTCCTCGGCACGTGCAACCGCGCCGAGGTCTATGTGGCCACTGAAGATCTCACGGCGGCCGGACGCGAATTGCGCGCATTCTTCTCGACGTTTCACGCTGTGGCAGACGACGAGGTGGCCGCGCATTTCTACGAACGCACCGACCAGGACGCCGCGCGTCACCTGTTTCGGGTCTCGGCCGGGCTCGAGTCGATGGTCGTCGGCGAACCCCAGATTCTCGGGCAGGTGAAGCACGCCTATTTCCTCGCGGCAGACCGCCGATCATCGGGTCCGCTGCTCAATCGGCTGTTCCATCACTCGTTCGCGGTGGGCAAGCGCGTGCGTGCGGAGACGGGGCTCGGCGAGGGCGCTGTATCGGTCAGCTATGCGGCGGTCAGCCTGGCCCGCAAGATCTTCGGCAGCTTGCAGGGTCGCCGCGTGCTGGTGGTGGGCGCCGGCGAGATGGGCAAGCTGACGGCGCGCCACCTGCAGGCTCAGGGCATTTCAGCGGTCGCCATGACCAGCCGGACGCTCTCCCATGTCGCAGCCGCGGCCGAGTATCTTGGCGCGTCGGCGATTCCGTGGGAACAGCTGCCCTCGGCCCTGGCGGGCGTGGACATCGTCGTAACGGCTACCGGTTCGCCGCATCCGATCCTGAGTCGCGGTGATATCGCCACCGCGATGCGCTCGCGACGCAATCAACCACTCTTCATCATCGACATTGCGGTCCCGCGTGACGTGGATCCTGCCGTGGGAGAAACCGAGCAGGTGTTTCTCTACAACGTCGACGATCTGCAGACGATTGTGCAGGACAACCTGTCCCGGCGCACCAGCGAAGTCGACCGTGCCGAAGCCCTCGTGGACGAGGAAGTCGCCCGTTTCATGGCGTGGCTCCACTCACGTGGTGTCGTGCCCACCATCGTCGCGCTTCGCCGCCGGTTCGAGGACGTGCGTCGTGCCGAGCTCCGTCGGCTCGACGGCAAGCTCTCGGGTCTCTCGCCCGAGGCACGCGCGCGCGTGGACGAGATCACGAGGCTCCTCGTCGAAAAGCTGGTCTTGACGCCCACAGAACAGCTCAAGGCCGTGACGAACCCGGACAAGGTCATCGCGTACTCGGATGCTCTCAGCAGGCTGTTCAACCTGGGGGCCGATGATCACACAGCCGCGCCGGCCGATTTCGCCGACGATGTCGAAACGACGGACCTGAAGCCCCAGCGAGACGAAACGGTCTCGTCGAAGGGGCCAGCGCGTCGGTGAAGGTTCTGCGCCTCGGGACCCGCGGCAGCCAGCTCGCACTCGCGCAGTCGCGGCTCGTCGAACGGCTCCTGCTCGAACGGCTGGGTATCGGATGCGAAACCGTCATCATTCGCACGCTGGCGGACCAGCGCAGCGAGACGCCGCTCTCGGAGCTTGGCACCAAGCGCGTCTTCGTGAAGGAGCTGGAAGACGCACTACTGAACGGCACCATCGACATCGCCGTGCACAGCAGCAAGGATCTTCCAGCCCGGCTACCCGAAGCGCTCGACCTGGGGGGCGCGCTGCCCAGGGAGGATCCGCGCGACGCCTTCGTGGTGGCCGAATCGCGCGGCGCCCTTCGATGGACGCTCGAAGATCTCGTGAGCGCTCTGGGTCCGACGCCCCGCATCGGGACGAGCAGTCTGCGACGCAGCACGCAGCTCCGCCGCGTCTGGCCATCGGCCTCGTTCGACCCTATTCGCGGCAATCTCGATACGCGGCTTCGCAAACTGGACCGCGGCGAGTACGATGTGCTGGTCCTGGCGGTCGCGGGGCTCAATCGTCTGGGTGCTGCGCATCGTGTGTCGCTCGCGGTGCCCGTCGCGGTCTCCGTGCCGGCTCCAGGACAGGGCACTGTCGCCCTGGAGATCCGTAGCGGAGACGAGCACACCCGCGCGTTGATCTCGCAGATTGGCGATGAACCAGCGATGACGATGCTCACTGCCGAGCGGGCCGTCGTCGTCACGCTCGAAGCCGGGTGCCAGGCGCCGCTGGGCGCACTGGCAGAAGTGGACGGCGGCGACCTCACGCTGACGGTGGTCGTCGCATCTCTCGACGGCAAGCGTCTGATACGCCGCGAAGATCGAGGCAGCCGAAGCCGGCCCGCCGATCTCGGCGTTCGTGTCGGGCAGGCACTGCTCGCCGAGGGTGCGCGCGAGCTGTTGGATCAGGCCGAGCGTGTTGACACGCCGGTCGAGGAGCAGCCGTAGCGATGGACAACGCATGACACGTCCGATGGTCTATCTCATCGGAGCCGGGCCGGGCGACCCCAGCCTCATCACGGTCAGGGGGCAGCAATGCCTCGCGAGCGCCGATGTGGTCCTGCACGATCACCTGGTCAATCCACGGCTGCTTGATTACGCACGCCCTGACGCCGAGCGCATCGATGTCGGCACCGTGTCACCTCAACCGCTCGAGCAGGAGGCTATCTGCTATCTCCTCGCCGAGAAGGCTCGCGAGGGCAAGGTGGTGGCGCGGCTCAAGTGGGGTGATCCGTTCGTGTTCGATCACGGCGGTCCCGAGGCGCTGTTCCTCCACGAACAGGGCGTGCGCTTCGAGGTCGTGCCTGGCATTCTCGCCGCAGTGGCAAGTCCCTCATATGCAGGCATTCCCGTTACGTATCCTGGAGGCGGCGACACGTTGACCTTCATCCGGGGGCATGAGGACGAGAGCACGACCCCTCCGCAGGTGGACTGGAAGAGCCTGGCCAAACTCGAGGGCACGCTGGTCTGCTACGCCGGATCGCGCCAGCTGCCGGCCATCATCGACAACCTGGTGGCTTCGGGCCGCGCACCCGATGAAACCGCCGCCGTGATCGTGGACGGGACGCTGCCGACCCAGGAAACGGTGGTGGCGACACTCGAAGAATTGTCGAATTTCGCGCACCAGCGCCGTGAGCGGCGCCCCACCATCCTCGTCGTCGGCCGCGTGGCGGGGCTGCGCGAGCACTTGCGCTGGTTCGACACGAGGCCGCTCTTCGGCAAGCGCATCGTGGTGACGAGACCGCGAGAACAGGCCAGGGAATTCGTCGAGCAGCTCGAACGGCTGGGCGCGGAAGCCATCGAGGCGCCTCTCGTGCGAATCGTGCCGGTTGCCGACGTCACGCCTCTCGACGAAGCGCTCGACGGCATAGCCGATTTCCACTGGGTCGTCTTCACCAGCGGCAATGCGGTCGATCTCGTCATGCAGCGTCTCGTGGCCGGAGCACACGACGTGCGCCAGCTGAAGGGTGTCCGATTGTGCGCGGTGGGACCGGCCACGGCCGCTCATCTTGCGCCGTTCGGCCTGAAGGTCGACGCCATTCCGAGCGAGTTCAAGGCCGAGGCGATTACCACGGCCATGAAGGCCCACGGCGATCTGAGCGGCCTCCGCGTGCTCTGGCCGCGAACCGACAAAGCGCGAGATGTACTCGGCGACGACCTTCGCAAGGCCGGTGCCGATGTGAGCGAAGTCACCATCTACCGCACCGAGCTCATCGAAGGAGACGGCGAGCCGGATATCTACCGCATGCTGCTCGACCGGCAGATCGATGTGATGACCTTCACCAGCCCCTCGGCGGTGAAAAGCTTCGTGCAGCTCTATGGGCCGGATCAGGCGGCCGATCTGCTGCGCACGACGCTCGTGGCATCGATCGGGCCGGTCACGGCCGAAGCGGCCGAACGCTATGACATCAAGACCTCGATCATGGCCTCGCAGTACACCATCCATGGCCTGATCGAGGCGATTGCGCACCACTATGCGAAGCCGGCCGTCGAGCGCTCCCCTGCAGGCGCCCGCGCACGTTCGGGTGATTGAGCCATGCCGACCACGTCATCGACCACCCTCTCCCTGCCACGCCGCCTGCGCCGGTTACGGCGCACACCGGGGCTGCGCGGGTTCATTCGTGAGACGCGTCTCTCGCCAGAAATGTTCGTCTATCCCCTGTTCATCTGCGAAGGTGAGGGCGTGCGGCGCCCGGTTCCCTCGATACCGGGGGTCTTCCAGCTCTCGGTCGACGAGGCCGTGCGCGAGGCAGCCTCGGCTCGCGCAGAGGGTGTGCCCGCGGTGCTGCTCTTCGGCATCCCGGCCTCGAAAGACGACGTGGGGTCGTCCGCCTATGATGCGCATGGTCCCGTGCAGGCGGCTACACGAGCTCTCAAACGCGAGGTTCGCGATCTGCTGGTCATCACGGACGTCTGTCTGTGTGAATACACCTCGCACGGTCACTGTGGAATCCTCGAGGGACACGAGATCGCGAACGATGCCACGGTCGAGCAGCTCGTGCGGACGTCGCTGTCGCACGCTTCCGCCGGCGCCGACATCATTGCTCCCTCCGACATGATGGATGGACGGGTCGCAGCCATTCGGAAGGCCCTCGACGAGCATGGCCATACGCCGGTTGCAATCATGGCGTACGCGGCCAAGTACTGCTCCGCGTTCTACGGGCCATTTCGTGACGCGGCGGGATCTCAGCCGAAGTTCGGTGATCGGCAGTCTCACCAGATGGATCCGGCCAACCTCGAAGAAGCGTTGCGCGAGGTCCGCGAGGACATCGCCGAAGGGGCCGACATCGTCATGGTCAAGCCCGCGCTGCCGTGTCTGGATGTGATCCGGCGCGTGAAGGACGACTGTCAGTACCCGACGGCTGCCTACCAGGTGAGCGGTGAGTACGCCATGCTGAAGGCTGCCGCGGCCAACGGCTGGATCGACGAGCCGCGCGCGATGATGGAAACCCTCACGTCCATCGCCCGCGCGGGCGCCGACATCATCATCTCGTATTACGCGCGCGACGCCGCGCGCCGGTTGTCTTAGCCCCCTTTCATTCCATGACGTTTCGCGCGCCTCGCTCGAGGCGGCTTTTCCTGCGAGCCGAGAAACACCTGCCTGGCGGCGTGAACAGCCCCGTGCGGGCGTTCAAGGCGGTCGGCGGACATCCCCTGTTCATCCGCCGGGCGAGCGGCGCCTACATCGAGGATGTGGACGGTCATCGCTTCATCGATTACGTGATGTCGTGGGGCCCGTTGATCCACGGCCATGCGCCTCCGTCACTCGTCAGCACCCTCTCGCGCGTAGCTCGGAACGGAACCAGTTTCGGAGCGCCGAATCTCCTCGAGGTGGAGCTGGCCGAGCGCGTGTCGAAGCTGATGCCCTCTCTCGAGCGCGTTCGCCTCGTCTGTTCTGGAACCGAGGCGACAATGAGCGCAGTGCGCGTGGCGCGTGCCGCGACCGGACGGGATCGGATCGTCAAGTTCGAAGGCTGCTACCACGGTCATGCTGATGCGTTTCTCGTAAAGGCGGGATCCGGTGCCACCACTCTGGGTGTGCCCGACAGCCCGGGCGTTCCCCGCGGGGCCATCGCCGATACGTTGCTCGCGCGCTACAACGACCTGGCTTCGTGCGAGCGACTCTGTGCAGAGCACGACGGTCGGATTGCCGCGTTCATCGTCGAGCCCATCGCCGGAAACATGGGCGTCGTTCCACCTGCCGATGGTTTTCTTCCCGGGCTTCGAGCGCTGTGCGATCGGTGTGGAATCCTCCTCGTCTTCGACGAGGTCATCTCCGGATTTCGCGCGAGCGCAGGCGGCGCTCAGGCGCTCTTCGGCGTCCGGCCCGACTTGACGTGCCTCGGCAAGATCATCGGTGGCGGCCTTCCGGTGGGGGCGTACGGCGGGCGCGCGGACCTGATGAAACTGGTCGCGCCCTCTGGCGGCGTCTATCAGGCAGGCACGCTCTCAGGCAATCCGCTCGCGATGGCAGCTGGAATCTGGTCGATTTCGCGCCTGTCCGCGTCTCTCTACCGCCGGCTCGCGAAGCTGACCGCGCATCTGGCCGACGGGCTCGCCGACGCGGCCCGCACGGCGGGCGTCGCTCTACAGGTAAACGCGATGGGATCCTGCCTGACGCCCTTCTTTACGGATCGGCAGGTTCGCGATTACGACTCAGCGCTGACCGCCGACACGGCGCGCTATGCCAGTTTCTTCCACGGCATGCTCGCACAGGGCGTCTACCCGCCGCCCTCGCAGTTCGAGGCCTGGTTCCTGTCCGCCGCTCACACGTCGCGCGACGTGGACCGGACGATTCGCGCGGCGCGGTTCGCGCTTCGCAATCTCGGCTGATCCCGACCCGTCACCGCCAGGGCATGAGGTTCTCGATCCAGGGAATCCGTGTCAGATCGTTGTAGATGACGGTGACCATCAGCATCGCGAGTAGCACGAAGCCCGCGAGGAACATCTTCTCTTTGACCGCTATGCTGAAGTCGCGCCGCGTCACGCCCTCGAGCGCCATGATGAGGATGTGTCCGCCGTCGAGCACGGGGATCGGCATCAGGTTGAGGAGACCCAGGTTGAGGCTGATCGCCGACATCAGGGCCAGCAGCGACAGCCACCCGGCTTCTGCCGATTCTCCGGACATCTGAGCGATCGCCACGGGCCCCATCAGCTGACGCGGAGAGGTCTCGCCGGTCACGAGGCCCCAGAGCGTTCGGAAGATCAGGATGGAGTACTCGTAGTTGCGGACCACGCTCAAGCGGATCGCTTCGAGCGGACTCGGCTCGAAGGTCTTCACCGCATCGCCGATGCGAATACCGATCATGCCAATCTCGCCTCGTCGTGCGGGCGTCACCTGAATATCCTGACGCGTGCCGTCGCGCTCGACAGCGACCGTGATGGGAGTCTCCGCCTTCTTTGCAATCGCCTCGGACAGCTGGCGGGCAAACGTGATCGGCTGCTCGTTCACGGCGACTACCACATCGCCCGCCTTGAACCCGGCCTGCTCAGCAGGTTCACCCGGCGTCACCGCAGAGACATAGGGATGGGCGTCTGGCATGACGCCGATGTCGCGCACCTGGAGCTTCGTGTCCGAGGTCCCCGGGATGCTCACCGACACCTCTTTACCGTCCCGCAAGAGGCCGAGGGTCAAGGGGTTGGGACCGCGCGACGCGATCTGCACGAAGACCTGTTCCCAGGTCGCCACATCCTGGCCGTTGACGCTCATGATGCGGTCGCCCGGCTGGACGCCGGCTTCTGCAGCGACGGTATCGGCCACGACCGAGGCGACGACCGGAGGTTGATCCTGGAACGCCGGCACATCGGCGCCCTGCGCCAGCACGACCGCCGTCAACACGACGGCGAGCAGGAGGTTCATGGCGGGACCCATGATCATCACCTGGAAGCGCTGCCACTTGGTCTTCGACAGGAACTCGTCGTCGCGGCCGCTTCGCGGCTCTTCGGGATTCTCGCCGGCCATCTTCACGTAGCCGCCGAGGGGAACGATCCCGATGCCGTACTCGGTGTCACCCCACTTCTTGCTGAGCACGGTGGGGTTGAATCCCAGCTGAAACTTCAGCACGCGCACGCCGATGCGCTTCGCCGCCAGAAAATGACCGAGCTCGTGCACGAAGATCAGGACCCCCAGCACGAACGCAAACGCAAGAAACGTCATCACGATGGCTGCCTCATACCCCGGAATTCCAGGTCGCGCGCGAGCTCCTGGGCATACTCGCGCGCCCATTCATCGACGGCTCTCACTTCGGCGAGCGTCGAGAGCGCCGATGGACGGCTCGCGTCCATCGTGCGCTCAATCAATCGCGGAATCCCCGTAAACGAAAGCCGCCCTTCCAGAAACGAGGCCACGGCCACCTCGTTGGCGGCGTTGAGCACGACGGGTTGGGTGCCGCCCTCGGTCAGCGCCCGGTACGCCAGACCCAGGCAGGGAAAGCTGTGGTGATCCGGGAGGTCGAAGTCGAGCCGGCGGCAGGTTGAAAAATCGAGCGCCGGCAGCGGCATGTCCCACCGATCAGGATACGAGAATGCGTACTGAATCGGTAGCCGCATGTCGGTAATGCCCAGCTGGGCAATGAGCGAGCCGTCGCAGAGCTCGACCATGGAGTGCACGATGGACTGCGGATGGATGACGACGTCGATCCGTTCGGCCGGGACGCCGAACAACCAGTGAGCCTCGATCACTTCGAGCCCCTTGTTCATCAGCGTGGCCGAATCGATCGTGATCTTGCGGCCCATCCGCCACGTGGGGTGCTGCAGCGCTTCCGCGGGCGCCACGTCTTCGAGCGCACCGGTCGACCTCCCCAGAAACGGCCCGCCCGACGCGGTGAGCACGATGCGCCGTACTTCGGCAATCTCGCGCCCGTGCAGGCACTGGTGAATGGCGTTGTGCTCGCTGTCAACGGGGAGGATTCGCACACCGCGGCGCCGCGCCGCATCGGTGATGAGCGCGCCCGCCATCACCAGTACTTCCTTGTTCGCGAGCGCGACGGTTTTCCCCGCTTCGATTGCTGCCAGCACGGCCTCGAGCGCCGCCGTACCCGACGAGGCGCAGAGAACGAGCTCCACGTCCGGGTGCGCGGCCACCGCCACCAGACCGTCGGGGCCGTGGCAGGTACGCGCCCGGCGCAGAGTCACCAGCGGCAGCCTTGACGCGATCGACCGACTCGAGCGAAGCCATGGCGACAACCCGTGGCCTGAACCGGCGTACCTGATCGCACAGCAGCGCGGCGTTGTGACCTGCGGCCAGCCCCACGATTTCCACGCGATCCTCGTGCGCGGCAGCCACTTCGAGAGCGCTCCGGCCGATGGATCCGGTCGAACCGAGAATGGCGATGCGCCTTCGGGACGGGGATGTCATCATCTGTCGCGTCCCTCACCGCTGAGGCGTCAGGGGGCCCAAGGTCAGGAGCGCAAGCAGGTAGAAAACGGGGGCGGCGAACAGCAACGAGTCGATTCGATCGAGCACCCCACCGTGGCCGGGGATCAACTGCGACGAATCCTTCATGTCGGCGCCGCGCTTCAGCATCGATTCGAAGAGATCCCCCACCATCCCGGCCGACACGATGGCGAGCCCGGAGCCGAGCCTCCACATGAATGACGATCCGGGCAAGGCCCAGGTTCCAACCGTCACCATCGCGATGGAACCGCCGATGAGACCGCCCATCGCCCCTTCGATTGTCTTTTTCGGACTGATCCGCGGGGCGAGCGGCCGCCGCCCGAACAGGCGGCCGGCGTAGTACTGAGCCGTGTCACTTGCCACGATCGCGCTGAGGAGCAGCAGCACGCCCTCTCGCCCGAACGCCGAGAGTGTGGCCACGAGCGCCCCGAGCGGCACACCCAGATAGAGCAACGGGAAGACACCGGCGGTCAGCGCGTTGAGCGCGGCCGGGCCTGGTCTTGTCGTTGCCAGCGTCACCGAGCACAGAGCCACGAGCGCCGCAATCAGCACCATCTCGAGCGCTCCAGCGTGCCCGAAGGCGGCGCACGTGGCGCCTGCCGCCGTCCCGGAAACGAGCCTGGGGATCCGCGCGCCGAGCCGTTCGACGATCCCGGCATACTCGAGAAACGCCAGCAGCAGCACCACCTCCGCCACCACCAGCAGGTAAAGCGGCGGCAGCCACCAAACACAGGCGATTACTGCAACGATGAGGGCGAGACCGCTGGTGATCCGTGTCATCGGCCGCGGCCGTCACTTGACGCCGAGCGCGACGGGTGAAGGGTTGATGCCCCCATATCGGCGGTCCCTCTTCTGATAGGCGAGGATGGCGGTCAACAGGTGCTCGCATCGAAAGTCTGGCCAGAACGTCTCCGTGACCCAGATCTCGGCATACGCAATCTGCCAGAGCAGGAAGTTGCTCACGCGCATTTCGCCGCTGGTGCGAATCAGTAAATCCGGATCGGGCTGACCGGCGGTATAGAGCAGTTGCGCGAACCGCTGCTCGTCGAGATCGGCCGGATGAATCGCTTCACCAAGCGCACGCCTGACGGCGTCCACGATCTCTGTACGGCCACCGTAGTTGAGGGCGATGTTGAACCGCATACCCGGATTCGACGCGGTTCGCTGTTCAGCGTTCAACAGCTCCTCACGGATGTCGTCGTCGAGCTCGTTGTCGCGGCCGATGACCCGGAACTTGATGCCGTGACGCATCAGCGTCTTCAGCTCGAGACGGAGGTAGCGCTTGAGCAGCATCATCAGCGTCGCGACTTCGCTGCGGGGGCGCTTCCAGTTCTCCACCGAAAAGGCGTATAGCGTCAGGTGGCCGATGCCGAGCCGCGCGGAGGTCTCGACCGTGTCGCGAACCGCCTCGATGCCGGCCCGGTGCCCTTCCACGCGGGGAAGGTGGCGGCGGGCCGCCCATCGGCCGTTGCCGTCCATGATGATCGCGATGTGTGCCGGCAGGCGTTCGAAATCGATTTGGCGGGCCAGCGCGAGCTCGGGCGCCCCGGGAGGCATCCCGGCCACTAGCTGCTCAAGCGACATCGGTATCCTTCATCGCTGACCCGAGGGTGACTCGCGGAGACTAAACCTCGATGATACAGCCCGTTACCGTCGAGCTGCAAGGCTCCGACGCTCGGATGGTCACTCACGCCTCTTCGTCGCTTTCCACCTCGTCCCTTTCTTCGGATGGACCGAAGCCAACCCGTACCAGGTAAAGGCCATGGGCGGGGGCTGTCGGACCTGCCCGACGGCGGTCGCGACCCGCGAGAAGCTCGGTGATCACCGCGGGGGATCGGCGACCATGCCCGACATCCACCAATGTGCCGACAGCGATCCGCACCATGTGCCGGAGAAATCCGGTGCCGGTCACTTCGTACGTCACGGTGCGCGCGTTCCGAGTGTCCGAGTACCCGTGGTCGGCGTCGATCGGATGTGCTTTCACGACCGACGCAACCACGCGTCGGACCGTCGACGAAACAAGGCTGCCCGACGCCTGGAAGGCCGCGAAGTCGTGCGACCCTTCCAGCCGGCGAGCGGCCTGCGACATGGCGTCGACGTCCAGCGGCTGGCGAACATGCCACGCGTAGCGGCGGTCGAAGGGACCGATGTGTTCGCCGTTGACGATCACGTAGCGATAGGTCTTGGACGTCGCCCGGAACCGGGCGTTGAAGTCGGACGAGACGGCCTCCACCGATAGAGCGCGTACCGCGTGAGGCAGGCTCGCATTGAGCGCCCGCCTGATGGCATCTGGGTCGACTTCGGCGGTCACGACCGCGCTGGCCACCTGGCCGAGCGCGTGTACGCCGGCATCGGTCCGCCCGGCGCCGGAGACGGCCACGGGGCCGCCTTCGATTTGCGCAAGCGCCTCCTCGACCAGGCCCTGAACGGACGGACCGTTGATCTGGCGCTGCCAGCCGACGAAGTCGGCGCCGTCGTAGGCCAGCACGATCTTCAGAGTCTGAGCAGCCACAGGCGTTCGAGTCGGTGACGCCGCGCGTTCAGGCGGGACCGGGTCGCGAGCCGGGCTTGACGAGTGGCGCGCCGGTACGACAGAGCGGGCAGCGATCGGCCTTGTAAGTCGGCAGGTCGAGCTGCAACAGGCTATACAACGGGACCTCGAAGGTGGCTCGATCGCCGCTGCGATTGACGATCGACGTCGCCGCCACGACCTCGGCGCCGGCGGCTCGCGCCACAGCCATGGTCTCCCGCGTCGATCCGCCCGTCGTCACCACGTCTTCGACGATCAGCACACGTTCTCCCGGCGCCAGCGAAAATCCGCGCCGAAGCGTGAGGTGCCCGTCCTGGCGCTCCGCGAAAATGGCGCGCACGCCGAGGCTGCGCGCGACTTCATGACCGATGACAATGCCGCCGAGGGCGGGCGACAATACGGCTTGGACCGCGAGCGTTCTGACCGTCGCGGCCAGGGCCTCGCCGAGCGCCTCCGCGTCTTCCGGATGCTGCAGAACGAGCGCCGACTGAAGATACCCGCCGCTGTGAAGTCCGGAAGACAGGCGAAAATGACCGTCGAGCAACGCGCCGGCACGCCTGAATCGTGCAATCACATCGGCGGGATTCATGGACTCCATTCGTGACCGGGATGGCTCCCGCGGCAGGATCGCGTCCGACCTGATCAATGGCGCCGGTAGTATACAATCCCCGATCGGCTTCGAACCTGGGTTCCCGCCGTTTCGTCTACTCATCAGGGCTTGGTATTTGCTTCATAGTGTCCGCCGGCTCGTCCGAGCCCGGGCTCTTGACCCTCGAACTTCTGGAGTAGCTTGCATGCTTCTCTCGTTTCGTCTCGTGATCCTGACGATCGTTGTCCAGACAGTGCTTGTCGCGCCGGTGTCCGTTTACGGACAGCAGAGTCCGGCACCGGTCACACCCGCCACGCCGGATAAGCCACCCGACGATCGACCCGTTCAGCGTCTGGCGGTTGACGACGCGGTCCGATTGGCTCTCGAACAGAATCTCACCATTCAGGTGGAGCGGTTGAACCCGCAGATCCAGGACTACGCCGTCGCGGAGGCGCGGTCGGTCTACACCCCCTATTTGAGCAGCTCACTCTTCACCAACAGCGCGGACAGCCCAGTCAACAGCTTTCTGTCAGGCGGACAGGACAGGGTTGCCGACGACGAGTTGGGCGGCAATGTCGGCGTGAACCAGCTGCTGCCCTGGGGAGGCAGCTACAACGTCAGCTGGGACAGCTCCCGCCTCACCACGAGCAACCTGTTTTCGAACTTCGATCCCACAATCCGTTCGAGCATCGACGCCAGCTTTTCACAGCCCCTGCTCCGCAACATGCGGATCGATTCCTATCGTCAGCAGTTGCTGGTGAGCCGGAAGAGTCGGGAGATGTCCGACATCGACCTCCAGCAGACCGTGGCCGCCACGGTGCGCCTGGTTCGAAACGGCTACTGGGACCTGTCTTATGCGCTGCACTCGCTGGAGGCCGAGCAGACGTCGCTGGGCCTGGCGCGCGAACTGCTTCGCAACAACCGATCGCGAGTCGAGATCGGCACCATGGCACCCATCGACATCGTCGAAGCCGAAGCCGAAGTCGCCCGGCGCGAGGAAGCGGTGATCATCGCCGAGGGCGCCATCAGCGAGGCCGAAGACCGTCTGAAGTCGCTGATCTTCGACCCCGACATGCCGGACTTCTGGAAGCTGCGGCTGGAGTTGTCGGACCTGCCGGCCGTCGACGCGCGACCTGTGGATCTCGACGCGGCGGTCAAGTCGGCGCTCGAGAACCGCACCGACGTCCGGCAGGCGCGGAAACAGATCGAGACGACAGACATCAACATCCGGTACTTCCACAATCAGACACTTCCGGACATCAACGCACAGGTCGACTACTCGGTCATCGGGTTGGGTGGCACGCAGTTCATTCGTGGAGATGGGTTTCCCGGCCCTATCATCGGTCAGATCGATCAAGGGTACGGCTCGGTGCTCGGCGATCTCGTCGGCAATAGCTTTCCCAACTGGCGGCTCGCCCTCGTCGTGGGGTATCCGATCGGCGCGAGCGAGGCGGAAGCGAATCTGGCGCGTACGCGGCTGCAGCGGAATCAGACTGAAAAACAGGTGCGGAACATCCAGCTGCGGGCGGCAACCGAAGTGCGCGAAGCCGGCCGTCAGTTGATGACCAATCAGAAGCGGATCGATGCCTCACGCGTGGCCCGGCAGCTCGCTGAGCGGCGCCTGGAGGCCGAGGAGAAGAAGTTCTCCGCAGGGTTGTCCACCAGTTTCTTCGTGTTTCAGGCACAGCGCGATCTGGCGGCGGCCCGTAATGACGAGCTGCGCGCATATCTCGACTACGCAAAATCGGTGACCGACTTTGCGACAGTACAGGAGGTACCGCTCGGCAGCGCCGCGATCACGAACCTCACGGGAACCGGATCGGGTGGCAGGTCGACCAATTTCGGCAACACGAGCGGCCAGACGAACGTGGGCGCTATTCAGCCCTAGTTCCCCGCGCCGGGCGCCTGGCTGCCGGGGCCCGGCACCTCCCTCCCATCAGTCTGCCCGCTCAGCCCGGGTGATACACTCCCGTGCGTGCCGCGCGTGTCCGTGACGGTCATCACCAAAAACGAGCAGGTCAACCTGCCGCGTGCGCTCGAATCGGTCCAGTGGGCCGACGAGATCGTGGTGGTGGATTGCGGCAGCACCGATGAGACGGTGGCCATCGCGCACCGTTATACGTCGCGCGTCATCGTTCGCGACTGGCCGGGTTACGTCGCGCAGAAGAACTACGCGGCGGAGGCCGCGAGTCACGACTGGGTTCTGTCTCTTGACGCGGACGAACGGGTCACGAGCGGGCTGGCCGACGAGATTCGCCGCATCCTCGCCACCGAGCCTGCCGCAGCCGGTTATCGCATTCCCCGCGTCACGCGATATCTCGGCCGCTGGATTCGAACGACCGACTGGTATCCCGACTCTCAACTTCGGCTCTACGATCGGCGCCGGGGAAGATGGCAGGGTCGCCACGTGCACGAGTCCGTGTCCGTGGACGGGACCATCGCTCTCCTGACGGGCGAGCTCGAGCACCATGCGTACCGCGACACGGCGCATCATCTCGAGAAGATGAACGCCTATGCGGCACTCGCGGCGAAATCGCTCGACGAGCAGCAGCGGAATTCCTCGGCTCTCGAGCTCGTGATTCATGCGCCGGTGGCCTTTTTCCGCAACTACATCCTGCGCGGCGGGATTCGTGACGGAACACCAGGCCTGATCGTCTCCACGCTCAATGCGTTTTATGTGTTCCTGAAGTTTGCCAGGCTCTGGGAGCTCCAGCATCCCGACCCGCAGGATGCGGGGGGGCGCGCACACACCGATTCTCCGTCGTAGAGGCGAGGCATGGTCTCGCTGCACATCGACACGGCTCGAACGTGGCGCGGCGGGCAGAATCAGGTCCTCCTGACCGTGCTCGGTCTGCGCAGCGCGGGTCATCGCGCGATTCTCGTGGCGCACCCCGACGGCGACCTGGCTCGGCGAGCCGCCGAAGGACACGATCTGGTCCGCCTGGCGCCGCGCTACGAGGTCGATCTGTCGACCGCCTGGCGATTGTCGCGCGTGATCAAGCAGTACGGGCCCGACATCGTACACGCCCACGACCCGCACGCCGTGGCGGTGGCGTCTCTGGCTCTCTCGCTGGGAGCCCCCGTCCCGAGGCCGCCGCTCGTGGCCGCTCGGCGCGTCGACTTTCACATGCGCGGAAACTCCTTCTCGCGCTGGAAGTATCGACAGGTGGATTGTTTCATCGCCGCCTCCGACGCCATCCGTCAGATGCTCGTCGCCGACGGGATCCCGCCATCAAGCGTCGTGACCATTCACGAAGGCATCGATGTCGAGCGCGTGATCTCCACGGCCCCGGCGGCCATCCATCAGGAGTTGTGGCTGCCGACCAACGCACCGATCGTCGGAAACGTGGGAGCGCTCGTGCCACACAAAGGTCAGCGCTATCTCGTCGAGGCGGCGTCGCTGGTCCTGCGGGAAGTCCCCGATGCGCGCTTCGTCGTCTTGGGCGAGGGCGAGTTGAGAGCCGCGCTGGAACGTCAGGTCGCAGAGGCGCATCTGGAGAAGCACGTGTTCCTGCCGGGATTTCGCGCCGATGTTCTCGCGATGCACCGCGCATTCGATCTCTTCGCGATGCCTTCGGTTACCGAAGGCCTCGGCACGTCCGTCCTCGACGCGATGGCCGCCTCGAAAGCGGTCGTCGCCACCCGCGCCGGGGGCATTCCTGAGGTCGTCGTCGACAAGGACACCGGCTTCGTGGTCGAGCCTCGCGACAGCCGGGCCATGGCGGCGCCGATTGTCAGGCTGCTCCTGGACGCTGGCTTGCGGAAGAGGATGGGAGACGCGGGGCTGGCGCGCGTGCGTGCCGGCTTCAGCGCCGAACGGATGGTGGCTGCGACGCTCGCCACCTACGAGCGGCTGGCGCGCACACCCCGCGCAGAGGACAGCGCGCGTCTTTTTCCGCCCGGTTGAAGCCACACAGATTCATCATTCCCAGATGGCAGAGCGCGAAGTCATACTTCACCGGATCGACGGGATCGATGGCTCTGAGCCTCGCCGTGATGTCGGCCGCCATTCGCCATCCGGAACTCCGATAGGTGGTGAGCCCCAGGCACTGGCCGACTCGAATGACATGCGTGTCCAGAGGCACAACCAGCTGTGACGGACGAACGCCCCGCCACACGCCGAAGTCGACTCGATCGCGCCGCACCATCCACCTGAGGAAGAGATTCAACCGCTTGCATCCGCTTCCGTTCGACGGGCGCGGAAAGAAGTAGGCGACGCCTGGCCGCGCGGGTGTCGTGCCGTAAGCGGCTCTGAGGTCGATGGCGAGCGCCCGCACCGAGAACCGATCGAGCGAAGACCCAATGTCGACAGCCTCGGGGTCGTATCCCTCCAGGAAGAATCGCTCGATCGATCCCGCCTGGATCATGTGGTGCATCACCCAGAGCAGCGCGACCACATCCCTCCCGCTGGTCCAGCGGTGCACGATCGAGAGCAGCGCTTCGCTGTCGCGGCCCGGGTCGAACTCGCGCACGAACCGGGCGGGGTGGGAGCCGAGCGCCGCGCACACGCGCTCGACCGATTGCATCACGGACGCGACGCGGCCGAACGCCAGCGCCGACGCCAGGAACCCCACCACTTCCCGGTCGTCCGCGGCGCGATACCGGCGCACGATGTGCACCGGATCCGTAGCCGAGTCAGCGGAATTGAACTCGGCGTAGAGATGATCCAGCGACGCGCGGAGGCTGGCGTCGTCGGCTCGCACGCGCTCGGTCACGGGGACACCACAATATCGGTGCGACGGTCTCAGAACGCGGTAATCGCGAGGCCCTCGCGGCACAAGGGACAGGCGTCGGCTGCGTAGTTCTCCGGCGCCCGATACTCGGCCAGCGCAACATTCGGGACGCCGAGATCGACCACCGATTCGAGACGATCGTAGATCTCGACTGTCCCGATCACCTCACCTCCAGCTTCACCGACGAGCGCGGCACACCGGCCGAAGGTCTGTCCGGTGTTGCGGACGTCATCCGCCAGGAGCACTCGCTTGCCCCTGATCTCCTGGCGGTAAAAGCTCCGGAGCATGAGAGCGCCACTCTCGTCCACATTGAACGGCGCAAAGCTTGACGGCGGGTGCGTGAGGCTCCGCCGGCTGTCGAGAAGGCCTGCTATCGTGTGCGCCAGAAGCGCTCCGCCGGTGACGGGGCCCGCGACGACGTCGGTCGCCGTCACGATCGAAGCGGGCAGCAAGTCGAGCAGATCCTGGGCGAAGCGCCAGATGGTAGAGGGATGCCTGAACAACTGGTGAGGATTCAGAGTACACGCGGCCGTGATACCCGTTGCCATAATCGAAATGGCCGTCGAGCATGAGCACCTGGAACGTCTGCAGGTCTCTCAGGGCCTTTTCACGAATCTCGCCTCGACGCTCCACGTGGGCTCCATTTCCTGCTGTGTCCTTCGATCGAACGAGGCCGGCCCGCTCAGACATGTCAGGGCGCAACCTGCCATGGCCGTACGGTGTCTTCGTCCACGAGGTCGGCGTTGGCGTAGACGAGACGCCCGCCGACGAACGTGGCCACCACACGTCCGCGCAACGTCCATCCATCAAAGGGCGTGTTGCGCGACCGCGACCGTTGACGTCCTGCGTCTATCGTCACCGAGGCCTCGGGGGCCAGCACGGTGACATCGGCGATCGCACCGGGGGCCAGCGACCCACCGGGCACGCCCAGGATTCGAGCGGGATTCACCGACAGCAACTCGATCAACCGCGGCAGGCTGATGATGCCAGGATGCACGAGTCGATCGAACGCGAGCGGGACGGCCGTCTCGAGACCCAGAATGCCGAAGGGCGCCCGATCGAACTCCACGTGCTTCTCGTCGCGGTGATGAGGCGCATGATCGGTCGCAATCGCATCAATGGCGCCATCGGCCAAACCGGCGAGCATGGCTTCGCGATCCCTCTCGGCGCGAAGCGGCGGATTCATCTTCATGTTTGTGTCGTAGGGGACGGGACGTTCGAGGGCTTCGTCTGTCAACGTAAAGTGATGGGGTGTGACCTCGCACGTGATTGATACGCCACGATCCTTGGCCACGCGCACCGCATCGAGCGACAAGCGTGCGCTCAAGTGCGCGATGTGGACACGGCCACCGGTCATGCCGGCGAGGGTCGCATCACGCTGAACCATGATCGACTCGGCGGCCGAGGGGATGCCTCTGAGGCCCAGTGATGCGGCGACGAAGCCTTCGTGAGCCACACCATCACCCTTGAGCGACGGGTCTTCGCAGTGATCGATGACGGGCATCCCGATGGCCGCGCAGTATTCCAGCGCGCGTCTCATGAGGAGCGCCGTCGCCACAGGCCGGCCATCGTCCGAGACCGCCACACATCCGGCCGTCCGTAGCTCGACCAGGTCCGCCAGGTGCTCGCCTCGCGATCCGCGCGACACGGCGCCGATCGGATAGACCCGGGCGAGATTGGCGGACGCGGCCTTCGCCAGAATGAATTCAGTGACCCCTGCGTGATCGTTGATGGGATCGGTATTCGGCATGCACGCCACTGCGGTGAAGCCGCCCGCCACTGCCGCCGCGACGCCGGTCGCGACGGTCTCCTTGTGTTCCTGGCCCGGCTCCCGCAGGTGGACGTGCATGTCGATCAGGCCCGGACAGACGACCCAGCCCTGGGCGATCTCCATGACTTCGACCTCGCCGCCCACATCTGCAACCGACAACCCCCGGTCGACGCGCGTCACACGACTGTCCTCGATCAGCACGTCGAAGGCGCCGTCGATGCCGCGTGCGGGATCGACGAGGCGGCCTCCCTTAAGCAGACGCTTCATCATCGACTCCACCGGCCAGGAGATACAGCACGGCCATGCGCACGGCGACCCCATTGGCCACCTGTTCGAGAATCACCGAGTGAGGTCCATCGGCAACCTCTGACGCGATCTCGACGCCGCGATTGATCGGACCCGGGTGCATGATGATCACGTCGGGGCTGGCGCGGCCCGCACGCTCCGCCGTCAGGCCATACACCGTGAAGTACTCGCGCAGCGACGGGACAAAGGCGCCCTGCATGCGCTCGAGCTGAATCCTCAGCATCATCACGACATCGGCGCCCTCGATCGCCTCGTCCACCGACGTCGTGGAACGGACCCCAAACCGCGCAACGTCGGGCGGCATCAAGGTGGGCGGTGCGCTCACCCACACCTCCGCACCCAACCGCGTCAGCAGCAGCGCGTTCGACCGCATCACGCGGCTGTGCAGCAGGTCGCCGATGATGGCGACTTTGAGCCCCGCGATCTTCCCCTTGCGCTCCCGGATAGTGAAGGCATCGAGGAGCGCCTGCGTCGGATGCTCGTGCATGCCGTCGCCCGCGTTGATGATGGCCGACCGGCAGATGCGGGACAGGAAATGACACGCCCCCGACGCCGGGTGACGCATCACGATCATGTCGGGCGCCATCGCCTCGATGTTGAGCGCCGTGTCGGCGAGCGTCTCACCCTTGACGACGCTGGACGACTGGACCGCAATGCTGAGCGTATCCGCGCTCAGTCGCTTTTCGGCGATCTCGAAGGACGTGCGCGTTCGGGTGCTGGGCTCGAAAAACAGATTGACGACGGTCTTGCCTCTGAGCGTCGGTACCTTCTTGATTGGCCTGAACCCGATTTCTCTCATGGCTTCCGCGGTGTCCAGGATCAGCAGAATCTCCTCGGGCGTGAGATCGGCGATGCCGAGCAGATGGTGATGACGCAGGCGCGTGGTGCGCTGCTCGCGTGAATCGGACGAGAGGGACTGCTGTCCTGCGGCAGCGCGGCCCGACGCGGTGACGGCTCCAACCTCAGTCTCCCTCATGGATCACCACCTCGTCCTTCCCGTCTATTTCCTCGAGGCGCACCTGCACGCTCTCGCGCCGCGACGTCGGCAGGTTCTTTCCGACGTAGTCGGCCCTGATCGGCAGCTCGCGATGTCCGCGATCGACCAGCACGACGAGCTGAATGGCGTCGGGCCGGCCGAAGTCGATGAGCGCGTCGAGCGCAGCGCGAACGGTGCGGCCGGTGTACAGCACGTCATCGACGAGCAGAATGTTCTTGCCATCGATCGAAAACGGAATCTCCGTGCGCCCGACGACGGGCTGTGGCCCCACGGCGTGGCGCATCAAGTCGTCGCGATACAGTGTGATGTCGAGCGCCCCGGTGGGGATCTCGTGGCCGGAAATGTCCAGCAGGAGTTTCCCCAGCCGCCTGGCGAGAATCACGCCGCGTGTGCGCACGCCCACCAGGCAGAGATCGGCCCACCCGCGGTTGCGCTCGACAATCTCATGAGCAATCCGCGTGAGGGCCCGGGTCGTCCGTTCGCCGTCCATCACGACGGGCATGGCATAGCCCTCCGCGGTTCGGACGGGTTCATCGGTGGCGGGCTCGTCCGCTTCCGCGCACACCACTCGGATAGAGCAGACGGAGAAGCGTTCTGTCGGAGAGGTTGAGACTGGGAATCTTGCACGGGGATCCTCTTGTCGGCCTCGCCGGGCCGCACTTAAAGAGATGTCGGAGTATAGCACGCCGGGAACGGCGAACAGCACTGTGGCCCGTCGATCGTCGTGTCACCTGTCGCTGGGAATGAACGTGAGGGTCCGGTCGGCAGCACATTCGCGCATGGACATGTCGGCCCGCGCAAAGCCGTCCGAGGCGGCCTGCTGGCGATCGAGTTCCAGCGATGGGTTGAGTCGCAACGCGCCGCCGATGACGGCGGCTCCCACGCCGTGTTCCCGCCGCGCCCTCGGGTATACTGCCCGTGATGCCGATCGACGTCGATGCGCGCGTCATCGCGAATGAGCGGCTGACGCCTCATTACAACGTGATCGCACTCGAGGCGCCGGTGATTGCAATCGACGCCGCGCCCGGACAGTTCGTCATGGTACGTCCGCAGCGCGGCTTCGACCCGTTGCTGCGACGCCCGTTCTCGATCTTCGAAATCCTCAAAGAGGACCAGCGGGTCATCGGATTCTCGCTGTTGAACAAGCGTGTCGGCGTCGGCACCGGACTGCTCTTCGAGGCGGAGCCCGGCGACCGCGTGCAGTGCCTCGGGCCGTTGGGCCGGCCCTACGTCAGCGTGGCTCCCCCGTCCGTGGCGTGGATGGTGGCCGGCGGCGTCGGCCTCGCTCCCTTTGCGATGCTGGCCGAGATGTTGAAGAGTCGCGGCGTCGATACCACCTTGTTCTATGGCGGGCGCACCTCCACTGATCTCCTGTACCTGCCGTTTTTCGAGAGCCTTGGCTGTCGATTGATGCTGGCGACGGAAGACGGCACGCGAGGTGTTCAGGGCCGTATCACCAAGCCGCTCGAACAGGCTCTGCGTACCGACGACGGCGCCATCCCGGTCATGATCTATGCCTGTGGCCCGGAAGCCATGCTGGCCGCCGTGTCCAGGCTGGCCGCGACCTGGAACCGGCCGGTGCAGGTGTCGGTGGAACGGGTCATGGGCTGCGGGCTCGGCGGCTGCTACAGCTGCGTGATCCCAATCCGCCGCGATTCCCACAACCACTTCGTGCGGGCCTGCTTGTCCGGGCCGGTCTTTCGTGGCGACGAGATCGTCTGGGAGCAAGCGGGTACCGGTTCACACAGATGAGCATCGATCTCAGCGTCAGGATCGGACAGCTGGTCCTCCACAATCCGGTCATCGCCGCAAGCGGGTGTTTCGGATATGGCACCGAGTACGCCGACGTCGTGGATCTGTCTACGCTCGGCGGTGTTGCCGTCAAAGGGCTGTTCCTGGCCGAGCGCGAAGGACATCCTCCACCTCGCATCGTCGAAACACCGGCGGGCATGCTCAATGCCATCGGTCTCCAGGGCATCGGCGTCCGTCGCTTCATCGCGGAGAAGCTGCCCGAGCTCCGGGCGCGTCGTGCCGTCGTCATCGTCAACATCTGCGGCACGACCGTGGACGAATACGTGGAGCTTTCGCGGATTCTCTCGGACGAAGAAGGTGTGGCCGCGATCGAGCTGAACATCTCGTGCCCGAACATCAAGGAAGGCGGCATTTCGTTCGGGTGCAGCCTGCCGGGTACTCATCAGGTTGTCAGCGCGGTTCGCCGCGTGACGAAGCTGCCGATCATTCCCAAGCTCACGCCGAATGTCACCGACGTCGCCGCGTTCGCGCGCGCTTCCGAGGAGGCCGGCGCCGACGCCGTGTCGCTCGTCAACACGTTCCTCGCCATGGCCATCGACGTCGAGACGCGCCGACCCAAGCTGTCCAACATCGTCGGCGGCCTGAGCGGACCCGCGATACGTCCGATCGCGGTTCGGATGGTCTACGAGTGCCACCAGGCGGTCCGGATCCCGATCATCGGCATGGGCGGAATCGCGAGCGCCGCCGACGCCCTGGAGTTCATGATCGCCGGCGCGACCGCCGTACAGGTCGGCACCGCAAACTTCGTCGATCCGGGCATCTGGCCCAAATTGATTGGCGGGATTGCGCAGTACCTCGAGCGGCAGGGCCTGACGCGCGTCGGTGATCTCATCGGCACCGTGGATACCCGTGCTCGCGAACAGGAATGGATCAGCTCCTAATCGCGCTCGACGTCCACACGCTCGATGAAGCGCTGGCTCTCGCGGATCGGCTTCGCGGTGTGGCCGGTGGTTTCAAGATTGGCAGCACCCTGTTCACCGCCGAGGGGCCGCGCGCCGTCCAGGCGCTCGTCGAGCGCGGCGACCGCATCTTTCTCGATTTGAAGTACCACGACATTCCCAACACGGTGGCCGGCGCCGTGCGCGCGGCGACCAGACTGGGCGTCTGGATGCTGAACGTTCACGCCTCCGGGGGCCGCGACATGATGCGTGCCGCGCGCGACGCGGCTCACGATGCCGCCGTCGGCGCGCACCGACCGCCGCCGAAGGTCATCGCCGTCACGGTCTTGACGAGTCTGACCGACCAGGCGCTGGACGAGACCGGAGTGAGGGAGTCAGCCCTCGATCACGTTCTCCGACTGGCCGCGCTCACGGAGGCATCCGGGTTGGACGGCGTCGTCGCGTCGCCGCAGGAGACGGCTGCCATCCGCGCCCGGTCGAGCGAGGGTTTCACGATCGTCACGCCGGGCATCCGAGGTGCAGGTACGAAGGGCAGCGACGATCAGGCACGAACGATGGGGCCGGGAGAGGCACTTCGGGCGGGCGCGTCTTATCTCGTTGTCGGCCGGCCTGTGGTGAGGTCCGCGGATCCGCGAACAGCGGCCGAGCAGATCGTCGCGGAGCTTGAATGCCGATCCGCGTGACCATTTACTCCAAGCCGGGATGTCATCTGTGCGAAGTCATGACCGCGCGCGTGCGCCGTGCGAGCTTCGAGCAACCGCTCGACATCGAAGAGGTGGACATTACCGGCGACCCGGCGCTTCTGGCCCGCTACGAGGCGCGCATTCCTGTGCTGATGATCGAGGGACGCGAAGTGGCGTCGTATCGAATCGGTGAGGAGGAACTGCGGCAGCTGCTACGGAAGCCGCCCGAATAGAGAACGGGCCGGGTAGACTGGCACCCGGCCCGGACACGGTGTGACTCGCGGCTACTTCGCCGTGATGATGAAGTGGCCGCGTCGGTTCTGGGACCAGCACGCCTCGGTCTCTTCCCGACAGAAGGGTTGTTCCTTCCCCTTGCTGACGGTGTTGACGCGATTGGCGGCGATGCCCAGATTGACGAGATAGTCCCGCACGGCCACCGCACGGCGCTCACCGAGCCCCAGGTTGTATTCGGCGGTGCCGCGCGAATCGCAGTGCCCTTCGATGCTGATGCGCGTCGTCGGCCACCGCTTCAGCCACTCCGCATTCTTGGCCAAGGCGCCGCGTCCATCGTCGCGTATGTTCGACTGATCGAGGTCGAAGTACACGTCGCCGAGTGGGCGTTCTGCGTTCAGCTCGTCGAGCGTCTTGCGATTGAACAGCTCTTCCTCGCTGACGGCCGGCGTAGCAGTACTCGAGGACGCTGGCGGCGGCGGTGGTGGCGGTGGTGCCGTGGGCGTCGCTGCTGGTGGCGGTGGCGGGGCAGGCGCCGCGGCCGGCGGTTTCTTGTTGCAGGCCGCCACCGTAATCAGAGTCACACAAAGCAGAACTAGCCACAGAGATCGTCGAACGGTGCTCATTACCACTCTCCTGGGCGGCGGGGCAGAGCCAAAGTTGTGCTTCAGCTTACGTTTTTGAATGTGCTCTGTCAATTGCAGAAGGTGAACGGGACCAATAAAAATGCGGTAAATACTGCCCTCAGGATCGATGTCGGTCGAATGGCGGGCCAGCTAGAGCGGGCGGAGCGTCAGACCCTCGTTGAGACTGCCCGTCCGGTACCCCTGGAGATCGAGGGCCACGTACCGGAACCCGAGCGCCCTGAGCGCGTCCACGAGCCGCGCCCGGACCGCGGGCTCCAGAACCCGCGCCATGTCGGCCGGATCGACCTCGACGCGCGCAATTTCATCGTGATGGCGCACTCGACACTGCCGGAAGCCGAGGGCGCGCACGGCATTTTCGGCGTCCTCGATGACCCGAAGCTTCTCGTCGGTCACTTCGTGACGATACGGGATGCGGGAAGACAGGCACGCCGACGCCGGCTCGTCCCAGACGGGCAGCTCTGCGCTCCGTGACAACTGACGAATTTCCGCTTTCGTGAGGTCCACCTCATCGAGCGGGCTCCGCACGCCGAATTCGCGAGCCGCCTGACGACCGGGTCGATAGTCGAGGCGGTCGTCGGCGTTACTGCCATCGACGACCGCACGAAACCCGCGGGCGTCCGCGAGCGCGACGAGATGCGAATAGAGCTCGTGCTTGCAGTGGTAGCAGCGATCGCCGAGATTCGCTCGGTACTCCGGACGAGCCATCTCGTTGGTCCGGATGATCTCATGGTGGAGCTGACATTGCCGGGCAACGGCCAGGGCCATCTCCCGGTGCCGGCGCGGGTAGCTCGGGCTGTCGGCCGTGATGGCGCACGAGCGGGCGCCAAGAGTAGCATGTGCCACGTATGCGAGATAGGCGCTGTCCACGCCGCCACTGAACGCCACGATGACCGAGTCGAGATCGGCGAGCAGTTCGGCCAGTCGCGCCGCTTTGGCTCGCGTCAGATCAGAGGCGGCCGGGAGACCGGCGAATGTCATTCTTCCCAGTCCTCATCTTCGTCGTCTTCTTCTTCTTCACCATCTTCGTCGAATTCCTTTTCTTCCTCTTCTTCTTCCTCCTCCTCCTCGTCCGGCGCGAGCTCCAGCGTGACAGGCGACAGGTTGGTCACCTCGAGATTCGAGCCGCATTCAGGGCAGCTGAGCAGGTCGCCCTTGTCGACATCGTACTCGTCGACTTCGATCTCGGTGTCGCATTCCGGACAGCTGGCCATAGACCTCCTCTCGGCGAGGCGTGCGCTGCGGGTTGGATATTTCCGAACCTACACCAAATCCGCGCGCGGAGCGACGAATTATAGCGAGAACCTGTAAGATTCTGCAATGCAACGAGCGCCGTTCTGGATGAGTGATTGACCACCCGTCGCTCTGCGATCCGCCAGCCTGGCGCCAGCAAGACCGTGATAGTGGCAGACGACACGGCGTTCGTGCGCGACCGCTTCCGCGACGCGCTCGGACGCGCCGGTCATCGAGTGCTGACGACTGGAACCGGGCTGGAGCTGCTGAGCCAGATGCGCAGCGAGCGCGATCACTTCGATCTCGTCGTGCTCGACCTGCACCTGCCCGAAGACGGTGGTCTCGAATTCGAGAGGATCGATCCTGGCCGTCAGTTGATGGTCGATCAATTCGTCGAACGACATTTCTTCAAGAACCGACGCGCGTGAGCGCAGATTGAATTCCCGACCAAAAGCCTGCAGCGTCGGGCTCGGAGGCACAGCATGGAGGACGTGATCGTCTCGATCGCGGTCCGGGTCGGTGGTGTACTCGCGCTGGTGTTCGCGAATGGATTCTTCGTGGCCGCCGAGTTTTCGCTGGTCACGGTGCGCAAGACGCGCATCGATCAGTTGATTTCGGAGGGCAGCCGGAGAGCCAGGACCGTGCGGCGCGCGTTGAGCGATCCTGACAGTTACATCGCGGCCACACAGCTCGGCATCACGATGGCCAGTCTCGGTCTCGGATGGATTGGCGAGCCCGCGCTCGCCACGTTGATTGAGCCCGCCCTGCTCTTTCTGCCCGAAACGCTTTCCGCCGTGACCGCGCACACGATTGCGGTCGCCATCGCGTTCGGCATCATCACGAGCCTGCACATCGTGCTGGGAGAACTGGCCCCGAAGACCGTCGCGCTCCAGTACCGGAGAAGACCGCGCTCCTCGTCGCCAAGCCCACCGAGCTCTTCATGCGCGCGCTCTGGCCGTTCATCTCACTCCTGAACGGCATGGGCCGGGCCGTGGTGCAGGCCTGCGGGATGCGTGCGCCAAGCGGTCACTCGCTGGTGCACTCACAGGAGGAGCTGAAGATGCTCGTGACGGCCAGCCAGGAGGCCGGCGTGCTCGAGGAAACCGAAGAGCAGATGCTGCACCGCGTCTTCGATTTCGCGGATCTGACGGCTGGCCAGGTGATGGTGCCGCGTACCGAGCTCGTGGCCGTTTCTGCCGATGCGAACCTCGACGAGTCCATCGTTGCCATCTCCCGTGCTCCGCACACGCACATTCCCGTCTATCGGCGGGATCTGGACGATCTGGTCGGCATTCTTCACGTCAAGGATCTGTTCCGGGCCATCACCGAGCGTCCCGCGCACTTCTCGCTGCAAACACTCGTGCGCGATCCTCTCACGGTCCCCGTCACGATGCGCGCTGATCTGCTCCTGTCGGAAATGCGGCGGCATCGCACGCACCATGCGATCGTCATCGACGAGCACGGCGGCACGGCTGGCCTCGTCACGTTTCAGGGGCTCATGGAGCGAATCGTTGGTGAGACGGCCGAAGGCGCTGGCGATGGAACGCGCCGAATCGTCCAGCTCTCCGACGGCACGGTGAGCCTCGACGGGATGACGCTGGTCACCGATGTGAACGAGCGCTTCGGGCTGCACATCGACGACGCCGTCTACAACACGATCGGCGGTTATGTGCTCGGTCGTCTCGGTCGGCAGGCGCGAATCGGCGACACGGTCGAGACCGAGGGACGCCTCATGACGGTCGAGTCCCTCGACGGACTTCGCGTGTCGCGTGTCAGGCTCTCGCGACCCCGCGGTGCCTCGTGACCGCCCGCAGGGCGACGCTCGGGAGCGCCAGCCGCATCACGTCGTTTTCAGCAGTCGAAGGCCGTTGGCAATGACCAGCAGCGATGCGCCTGTGTCGGCGAGCACCGCCATCCAGAGCGTGGCCACTCCACCGACGGCCAGCAGCAGGAACGCGGCCTTCAGACCCAGCGAGACCGCGATATTGGTCTTGATGTTGCGCACGGTCGCCTGGCTCAGACGTACGGTGTAAGGGATCTTCAAGAGCTCATCCGCCATCAACGCCACGTCCGCGGTCTCGAGCGCCGCGTCGCTGGCTGCCGCTCCCATGGCGATGCCGACATCGGCGGCGGCCAGGGCCGGGGCATCGTTCACACCGTCGCCGACCATGGCCACCGTGCCCCAGCGGCGACGCAGGTCGTTCAACACCGCCACCTTGTCTTCGGGCAGGAGCTCGGCTCGACAGTCGTCGAAGCCCAGATCCCGCGCCACGGCCGCCGCCGTCGCGTGATTGTCGCCCGTCAGCAACACCAGCCGCTCGACTCCCTGTCGTCGAAGCATGTCCATGGTGGCGCGGCCATTGTCGCGCACGCGATCGGCCACGCTGATGATGCCGACCGCCTTGTGCGCTCGCGCCACGAGCACTGCCGTCCGCCCCGCGCGCGCCACGGCGTCGAGACGCTCGTGAATGGCCGGCGTGCACAGTCCGCGCTCCTCGAACAGGCGATGGTTCCCGACGCACGCCGGATCGGCCCCGATCTCCGCCTCGGCGCCCCGTCCGGGCAGCGCTCGAAAGCCTTCGGCCCGGATCGGACGGACACCTGCTGCGCGGGCATGCTCGGTGATCGCGCGTCCGATCGGATGCTCCGACCTCGACTCGAGCGCCGCGGCCAGCTCGAGGACATCCTGGCCCGTCGCGTCGCCCAGCGGGACTACATCCACGACTTGCGGCGTGCCGGTCGTCACCGTCCCCGTCTTGTCGAACGCGATGCACCGAACCGCGCCGGCACGCTCGAGATACAACCCGCCCTTGATCAGAACTCCACGCCGCGCCGCGCTCGCGAGCGCCGAGACAATCGACACGGGCGTTGAAATGACGAGCGCGCACGGGCAGGCGATGACCAGCAGCACCAGCGCACGGTAGAGCCACGGCGTAAAGGGTTGACCAAACGCCAGCGGCACGCCGACGGCCACCCCCACCGCCAGAAGCAGCACCAACGGCGTGTAGTAGCGCGCGAATCGCTCGACGAACGCCTGGGCCGGTGCCTTCTGCGCCTGAGCCGTTTCGACCAGTCCGATGATCCGCGCCAGCGTGGAGTCGCTCCCGAGCCGCGTGATACGGACATCCAGCGCTCCGGGACCGTTGATGCTCCCGGCATACACGTGATGGCCTGGTTCCTTGTCCACGGGCAGCGACTCACCCGTGATCGGCGCCTGGTTCACGAAGCTCTGTCCGGCGACGACCGTGCCGTCGAGAGGCACCTTTTCGCCGGGCGCCACGAGCACAACCTCACCGATGCCAACCTCGTCCACCGGAACGGTCACGTCGCCCTCAGGGCGGCGCACCAGCGCTCGAAGCGGCGTCAGATCCATCAAGGCCCGAATCGCGTGCCGCGCCCGATCCATGCTGCGGAGCTCGAGCCACTGCGCCAGCGCGAAGAGAAAAACCACGGTGGCGCCTTCCGTCCACTCGCCAATGGCAATCGCACCCACGACGGCGATCAGCATGAGCACATTGATGTCGAGGGAATAGGTGCGCGCGGCAGACCAGGCACGCCGGACGACGTAGACGCCGCCGGAGGCAATCGCGCCCGCGCACAGAACGGCTGAGAGTATCGGCCAGCCGAGAAACGCCAGCGCGAGACCGGCAGCCAGTAGCACACCCGACCCAACGACGAGCGCCTGGCGAGCCGAGTCGGTGGACTGGACGCCCACGGGTTCCTCGTGCTCGAGCCAGGCCTTCATCCCGGTCCGCGCCACAGCAGACACGATGTCGGAGGCCGACAGCTGCGCGGCGTCGTACTTGACCCGGAGACGCTGGCCGATGATGTCAGCCGCGAGATCTTCGAGACCCTGAAGCGGCCGCAGCTGTCGTTGCAGGACGATGACCTCTTCGCCGCAGTCCATCCCATCGATGCGGAACACCGATTCGGCGTGCACCTGGCAGACGCGGCAGACCGGACGGGCGCCCGTGGACGTCATGCGTGGGACTCTGGCGGGGTGAGACTCTCGGCGACGTGACTGAGCCCCTGCTCGAGGAGAGTCTGGATGTGCCGATCGTCCAGGGTGTAGAACACCATGCGCCCGTCACGCCTCGCGCGCACGAGCCGGCGGCTTCTCAGCAGGCGAAGCTGATGGGAGACGGCGGATTCGCTCAATCCGATCAGCCCGGCAAGGTCGCACACACAGAGCTCCGCTTTCGACAACAGGTCGAGGATGCGAACGCGGGTCGTGTCACCGAGCACCTTGAAAGTCTCGGCCAGATCGGCCGCACGCGCGCCACCAACCAGCGTCTGTTGGAGGACCGCCACGCGCTCCGGCGCCAGGTGAAACCGCTCACAGGATTCGGCTCCCAAGGGTGCATGGGCGATATTGGATGCAGCGGGCATGAGCGCTCTCACTCCTGAATATATGAGCAGTTGCTCATACATGCGAGTCTACCACTGGAAGACAGGCTCGACAAGGCCGCATCAGCTACAGCCGCCGGATGGCCCCCCGAAGCGCCTCATAGTCCGGCTCGTTCCGGGCATCGTCGAGGATCTGGACGTGGCGGATGGTTCCCACGCGGTCGATGAGGAAGACGGCGCGCTTGGCCAGCCCCTTGAGGCCAATCATGTCCTCGCAAAAGACCCCGTAGGCGGCAATGACGTCTTTATTGAAGTCGCTCAGCAGAGGCAACCCGAAGCCTTGATCCCGCTGGAACGCCTTGAGCGCAAACGGCGTATCCACACTGAGGCCGACCACCCTGCCGCCAGCCGCGGAGAGCTCCGGAAATGAGTCGGCGAGGGTGGAAAGCTCCTGCGTGCAGACAGAGCTGAAGGCCGCGGGGAAGAAGGCGAGGACGACGGGACCTTCCGCCAGGAGATCGATCAGGCGGACGGTTTGATGATCCTGATTTGGCAGCGCGAAATCGGGCGCGCGACTGCCGACGGCGAGCGCCATCGGGCGGACTCCTTCTGGTCAGGGGTTCAGTATGGTGCGCTTGCCCGGACCAAGTGGCTTCGACTAGGATCGAGATTTGGCGTTGTCAGCCGGTGCGTTTTCTGTAGCTTACACGAACGCCCCTGCGGTTCCGGCGGCCTCCCGCCGTGCGGCCGCGTCAGCTCTACCGTTCGTCTCGGGGCGTCATTACCGAATGGTCACGCAGGGAGTCAACAGCAGTGATTGAGGTACAGCACCTCACGAAGCAGTACGGTCACGTCACCGCGGTCGACGACATCAGCTTCCGCGTCGAGCGAGGCGAGATACTCGGCTTCCTGGGTCCGAATGGCGCAGGCAAGACGACGACGATGCGCATCCTCACGGGCTTCATGCCGGCCACCGAGGGGCGAGCGCTCGTGGCGGGCTTCGACGTCTTCGAGCAGCCCATCGAGGCAAAGCGCCGCACCGGGTATCTGCCCGAGAGCCCGCCGCTCTACCCCGACATGACGGTGCGCGAATACCTGCAGTTCGTCTCGCGCATCAAGCGCGTGCCCCGGGCGGACCGTCGGGCGCGGATCGACGCCGTAATGCAGAAGACCCACATCGTCGACATGGCCGATCGTCACTGCGGCAAGCTGTCGAAGGGCTACCGCCAGCGTGTCGGCCTGGCCCAGGCGCTCATCCACAACCCGGACGTGCTGATCCTGGACGAGCCGACGGCAGGCCTGGATCCGAAACAGATCATCGAGACGAGACAGCTCGTCAAGGAACTCGCCGGCGACCACACGATCATTCTCAGCACGCACATCCTTCCGGAAGTCTCGCAGACCTGCCAGCGCGTGGTCATCATCAACCGCGGACGCGTCGTGGCTGTCGACACTCCCGACAATCTCGTGTCCAGGCTGAGCGGCGCGGAGACGATATATCTCCAGGTGGAGGGCGATGCAGGCGCCGTGCTCCCTGTGCTCGAACGCGTCAACGGCGTTCTGCGCGTGGCCGTCGCGGACAAGCGTGAGGGCGTGATCGGATACGAAGTGGACAGCGAGCGCGGGCACGACGTGCGGCGCCAGCTGGCACACACGATCGTCGATCACAACTGGGGACTGCTCGAGATGCGACCGCTCAGAATGAGCCTCGAAGAGATCTTTTTGCACCTCACGACCGAGGAGTCGGAGTCGGAGGCGGCGACGGAGGCGGCCCATGAGTAACATTCTCGCGATCGCACACAAAGAGCTGCGCTCGTACTTCGCCTCACCCATCGGCTGGGTCGTGATCGGCCTCTTCGCCCTGGTGTTCGGCTGGTTCTACGTCGCGATTCTGAACTTCTTCCTGCAGCAGAGCATGCAGATGGGACAGTTCGGCGGCGGCGGGCCGGTCAACATCAACCAGATGCTGATACGGCCGTTGTTGCTGAACGCCACGGTCGTCCTGCTCTTCGTTCTCCCGCTGATCACTATGCGGACATACGCCGAGGAGAAGCGGTCGGGCACGATGGAGCTGCTCCTGACTTCGCCGATTACCGACTTTCAGATCATCGTCGGCAAGTTTCTCGGCGCACTCACCCTCTATGCGGCCATGCTGCTCGTAACGCTGGCGCACGTCGGCGTCCTCTTCGTGTTCGGCAACCCGGAGTGGAAACCGCTGCTGACGGGATATCTGGGCCTGCTTCTGCTGGGCGGATGTTTCATTTCGGTGGGCCTGCTCATCTCGAGCCTGACGCGGAACCAGATCGTGGCCGGCATGGTGACCTTCGCGGTCTTTCTCATGCTCTGGGTGCTCGACTGGCTGGGAGCCGCGGCCGGGCCCACCGGCGAGAAGATCCTCAGCTATCTCTCGATCACGCAGCACTTCGACGACTTCGTCAAAGGCGTGATCGACACGAAGCACCTCGTGTATTACTTCACTTTCATCACGTTCGGACTCTTCCTCACAGCCAAAGCCGTGGACAGCGAACGGTGGCGTGGTTAGTCACACGCGGGACGATATGTTGAACCGACTTGTAGGCATCATCGGCTGGCTTGGTACCGCGCTGGTGTTCGGCGCACTGGCGGTGCGGTTTCTCAAACCGGAATGGCAGCAGTACGCCATGTGGGCGGCATGGGCCGGGCTCGGCTGCGTCTTGATCTACACGCTGGGGCAATGGCGTGATATCGCCAAGGCCTTCCAGAGGCGCCAGGCCAAATACGGCACCGTGGCCACGGTGAGCATTCTGGTCGTGCTCGCGATCCTGGTTGCCATCAACTACCTCGCATCGCGTCAGAACAAGCGGTGGGACCTCACGGCGAATCAGGCCTTCAGCTTGTCGGATCAGACCAAGCGCGTGCTGGGAGGCCTCGACGCGCCGGTCAAGGTGCTGGTCTTCGCGCGCGATCCCGAATTCGATCGGTTTCGTGATCGGCTCCGCGAGTACCAGTACAACTCGACCCAGGTGTCGGTCGAGTACATCGATGCCGATCGCCGTCCGGCGCTGGTGAAACAGTACGGCGTTCAGGCGTATGGCACCGTGGTCTTCGACTACAAAGGCAGGACCGAGCGCACGACCTCGGACACCGAGCAGGATTTGACGAACGCTCTCATCAAAGTCACGACCGGACAGCAGAAGAAGATCTATTTCGTCCAGGGCCACGGCGAACGGGATACCGTCAGCGGCGAGCGAACCGGGTACAACGCCATTACCAGCGCGCTCGGGCAAGACAACTTCACCGTCGAGAAGCTCGTGCTGGCCCAGCAGGGCAAGGTGCCCGAGGATGCCTCGGTCATCGTGATCGCGAATCCGAACCTCGACTATTTCCCCGGCGAGATAGACGCCATTCGCGCGTATCTGGCCAGGGGCGGCAAGCTTCTCGCGCTGATCGATCCACCCGACAAGCCCGGGACGGTCCTTCCCAATTTGTCGGCGTTGCTCCACGAGTGGGGCTTCGCGCTCGGCAACGACATGGTGGTGGATGCGAGCGGACTCGGCCGCTTGATCGGCACCGATGCGTCCGTGCCGTTGGCGGCCAGCTATCCAGGCCACCCGATTACCGATCGGTTCAGCGTGCTGACCGCCTACCCTCTTGCCCGCTCGGTGACACCTGTGACAGGCGGCGTCGGCGGACACAACCCGCAAGCGTTCATCGAGACGGGGCCGAACAGCTGGGCCGAGACGGACATCGCCAAGGTGGAGACCTCGGGCGAAGTAGAGCTCGAGGAGAACAAGGGCGACAAGAAGGGCCCCATCTCGGTTGCGGCAGCGGTTTCGGCAGCGGTAACAGCCGCATCTGAGCCCGCAGCCAAGCCGACCGGCAACACCGGCGAAGAGCCGCCGAAGCCGGAGACACGCGTGGTGGTCGTTGGCGACTCCGACTTCGCGTCGAACTCGGGGATCAACATCGGCGGCAATTCAGACATGTTCCTCAACATGGTGAACTGGCTGGCGCAGCAGGAGACGCTCATCTCCATCCGGGCCAAGCCTCAAGACGACCGCCGGCTCACGTTGAACGCGGATCAGCAGCGTCGCATCAACTGGTTCGCCCTGTTGTTCGTGCCGGGCATCATCCTCGGCACTGGCATCTACACCTGGTGGCGGAACCGGTAATGCGCGGGCTGCGCTCGCTCATCGTCCTTGTCGTGATCCTCGGCGGCCTCGGCGCCTACATCTACTTCGTCGAGTCGAAGCGCGAGCCGGCCTCCGAAGGCACGGAGACCAAGGCGAAGGCCCTGACGCTCGAGGCCGAGAAAGTCGAAGAGCTGCAGATCAAGGCCGGATCGGGCCCGACCGCCACAGTCAGGAAGACCAAGGGAACCTGGGATCTCGTCGAGCCCGAAGCGACGAAAGCCGACGAGACCGAGGCTTCCAGCATCGCTTCCAACCTGGCATCACTCGAGATTCAACGCGTGGTCGACGAGAATCCGGCCAGCCTGGCCGATTACGGCTTGGACCCGCCGCGGGCCGATGTGGCGTTCCGGACCGCGGGAGCCAAGGACTTCCGTCACCTGCTCATCGGCGACAAGACCCCGACGGGCGGCGATCTCTATGCGAAGTTCGCCGATGAGAAGCGAGTCTTTCTGATCGCCAGTTATCTCGATACGACCTTCGTGCGCACGCCGTTCGATCTGCGTGACAAGTCGCTGATCAGCTTCGATCGCGAGAAATTGGACAAGGTCGACGTGTCGGCGGGCCAGACGACGCTCGAACTGACGCGGGCCGCCGGCGAGTGGTCTCTGACGAAGCCCTTTCCGGCCCGGGCCGATTACGGAACGGCCGAGGGACTCGTCAGCCGAATCCAGTCGGCGCGCATGAAGTCCATCGTCCCGTTCGATCCGAAGAAGCTCGCACAATACGGTCTGGATCGGCCGCAGGCCGCCATCACGTTTCTCGCCGGGAGCGCACGCTCGAATCTTGCGATCGGCAAGGCGGCGCCGGACGGGACGCTCTACGCCCGCGACGCCGCGCGCCCCATGGTGTTCACCGTCGAAGCGTCGCTCATGGACGATCTGAAGAAGCCCGTTTCGGACTTCCGGCGAAAGGACATCTTCGAGTTCCGTGCGTTCAACGGCAACCGAATCGAAATTTCCCGTGGCGGACAGACGACGACGTTCGAGAAGCGCAAAGGCGAGGGCGCGAACGCAACCGACACGTGGCAACAGGTCTCGCCGGCGACGAAGCTCGAAGCCGCCAAGATCGAAGACGTCATCTCCCGCATCTCGAATCTCCGGGCGGCGTCCTTCGTGGACCCGAAGGTCCCCACGAATCTGAACACTCCGGTTGCTGTCGTGGCCGTGAAGTTCGACGACAGCAAGAAGGAGGAGCGAGTGACGTTCGGCCGCGTCGGCACCGACGTGTATGCCGGGCGGGCCGACGAAACAGGCGCCGCCAAGCTCGAGGCCGCGGACTTCGACGCCGCGATGAAGGCTCTCGACGAGCTCAAGTAGGCAGAGCGCCCGGACGTCCATTGTGCGCTGGCGCCCGTCCCGATCCCTCGATCCCCGGAGTTCCAGGCGGCCGCGCGCGCTCCTGATTGTTTCGTCGATCGTCGTCGCGACGCTCTTCGGGGGCGCCTCATGCGCGGTCCGGCAGCCGCCGGCCACACCCGCCACGCGCGCCGTCAAACCGGTTCAGCAGCTCCACCTCGAAATCGAACGCCTCCTCGCCGCCCCGGGGCTCGAGCGATCGGCCTGGGCTCTCAAGATTCAGTCCCTCGATAGAGGCGATACCCTTTACGAAGCAAACGCGCGGAAGCTGATGATGCCGGCGTCGAACATGAAGATCGTCACCGTCGCGGCGGCCGCCGAGCGTCTCGGATGGGACCATCGCTTCGAGACGACGCTTCTCGCAACCGGGCCCATCGTGGATGGCACGCTTCAAGGCGACCTGATCGTCCGCGGCACGGGCGATCCGGGCATCGGTCGAGGGGGCGAAGGTGCAACGGCCTTCGAAGACTGGGCCGATCGGCTCGCCAGCATCGGTCTTCGTCGAATTGCCGGGCGCATTGTCGGCGACGACGACGCGTTCGAGGATGAAGGCCTTGGGGCCGGATGGGCGTGGGACTATCTCGCATACGGGTACGCGGCTCCGAGCGGCGCGCTCGAATACAACGACGACACGATCGATCTCGTGGTACGTCCGGGCGCCAGCCTGGGGGAGCCGGTGGACGCAGCACTCCGCTCCGAGGGCTCCGGACTGTCGCTCGTCAATGCCGCGACGACTGGGGCGGAGGGCGAGGCCGAGACGCTTGCTCTGCGACGCATGCCGGGGGCGTCGGTGCTCCGGCTCGAGGGCACGCTCCCTCGCGGTTCAACCGAACAGGTCCTGCCCGTCTCGGTCGACAACCCGACCGCCTACTTCGTGCAGTCGCTGCGGTCCGTTCTCATCGACCGCGGAATCACGGTCGATGGAGAGGCACTCGACGTGGATACGCTGCCCTCGTCTCTTGACCTCTCGAATACCCAGTCTCTGCTGATTCATCGCTCGCCGCCCCTCAGTGAACTGGCGAAGGTTGTCATGAAGGTCAGCCAGAACATGTACGCCGACACGTTCCTCAAGGCGATGGGCCGCTCGAACGGCGGCTCGGTGAAAGAGGGACGCAAGGTCGTCGCCGAAGTGCTGAAGGAGTGGGGCATCGAACCGGACAGCTACGTCATGTACGACGGATCGGGGCTGTCACGCTACAACTATGTGACGGCCGACATGCTGGTGCGGATCCTTCGTCGCATGCACGAGAGCTCCACGCATGCGGCAGCGTTCCGTGCGACACTTCCCATCGGCGGAGAGGATGGATCGCTCGCCCGTCGTTATCAGGGCAGCCCAGCGGCCCGCAAAGTGTGGGCAAAAACCGGGTCGATTTCGAACGTGCGCGCGCTCTCGGGGTTCGTGGAAACCGTTGGAAATGAAAATCTGGTGTTTTCGATCCTTGCCAATCATTTCACGGTGCCGCAGAGCGAAATCGACGCCGTCACCGACGCCATCGTCGAGGCACTGGCAAGGTTCACGCGAGACTAGCCAGCACTCCCAGCAATCGGGGCGCCAATGCTTCTGAAAGCCTTCTTCGCGATCATGGCCATCGTCGCCATCGCCTGGTTGCTCGGCCGGGTGCTGGCGCTCCGGCCTCGCGAGCGCAGCGGGCGTCGCCGCGAATAGATCCCACGCCGACGGATCAGCCCAGAGCGGACCGGATCGACAGATGTGCCGCGTTCAGAAGGTCGGATGCGGCGCCACTGAGACCCCCACCCTGCGCGAGCTCGCGCGTGCCGCCACCTTTGCCGCCGAATCGGGCGACCAGCGCGCGAAGGATGGCGCCCGCATCGACCGGGAGATCGGGCGACGCGGCAACGACGCAGAGCGCAGGATTTCCGGCTGTGAACAGTGCGACGACGTGCCCTGGGCGGCGAGTCACCGCCGCCGCGAGTGTCTTGAGGCCTGCGGCGTCCCAGTGATCGAGAGAGTCGACCACGACGGTGGCATCACCGATCCGTTCGCCGCGCGCGGACATCTCTGAGGCTTCCTGCTCGGCCACCCGCGTCTGGAGAGAGCGGATCACACGCCTCGCATCCCGGCTCTCAGCCTGAAGACGCTCGATCGCCGCCGGAAGCTCGTCCGGCGTGACCGAGAGCAATCGCACCGCGGAGGCCGTGGTGTCGCCGAGAGCCGTGGCCCAGTTGAGCACGCGACCGCCGCACACGAACTCGACGCGCAGGCCGCCCTTGAACCGTTCCGATCCGGCAACGAGAATGGCGCCAATCTCGCCGGTGCGGGCCACGTGCGTACCGCCGCACGCCGAAAGATCGAGGTTGTCGATCTCGACGAGCCTCAAGACGCCCTCGCGGTGCGACTCCTTTCGGAGCGGTAGCGTCGCGGCCTCTTCGCTGCTGGCGAATCGGACCGACACTGGACGGTTCTCCCATATCACCAGGTTCGAGAGCCGAACGGCTTCCGCAACCGCTTCCCTCGAGAGCTCCCGCTGCAGGTCGATGGTCGCAGTGCTCGCCCCAAGGTGAAAGCTCACGGTCTGGCAGTCCGCGACGCGCACGAAGGCGGCCGACAGCACGTGCTGGCCGGTGTGCTGCTGCATGTGATCGAACCGGCGGTTCCAGTCGATCAGGCCGTGCACACTCTGCCGCTCGCCCAGCGTGCCGGTTACGGTGTGCGCAATGTCGCCCGTCTCGTTCTCGAGCACAGCCGTCACCGGTAGACCACCCAGGGTGCCCAGGTCGAAGGGCTGGCCGCCCGACGTCGGGTAGAACGCGGTGCGGTCCAGAAACACCCGTGAGCTTCCGTGGTCCCGTTCGACGCGGGTGACGACAGCCTCGAAGCGCTCACAGTACGCGTCGCTGTAATAGAGCCGGTCGGTCATGGAAGCTCAGGTGGCCGTCTCAGCATCGATGGTGAAACGTGGAGCGCTTGATAGAATAGCGAAGACCGGGAAGGCGCGCATGGCAAAGCCCATTTTCTACTGGAAGCCCACGTGAACGAGCTGCCGAAACGCCAGAAGTTTTCTGGACGAGATTGGCCTGGATGTGGAGGAACGCGATATCAATCGGAATCCTCCTTCGCGTGATTTCCTGGAACAGCACGTGGATGAGCGGGCGTTTCTCGAGTATGTGAGCAAGCGCAGCCCCGTGTTCAAAGAGCGCCCGCTGCCGCGCTCGAAGAAGGAGGCGATTGCGCTCATGACGGCGCAGCCCAATCTCATCAGGCGGCCGATCCTGATCAAGGGCTCGCGTGTCGTGTTCGGATTCGACAGGGAAGCCTACGAAAAGCTCGGGAACCGGTGATGGAACGCGGGCCGGACATCCGGATTGGCACAGCGGGCTGGAACTATCCGGGAGGTCGCGGATCCTGGACGGGTATCTTCTATCCACCCAAAGCAGCCCGGAGCCGATCGTTCGACGAGCTGACCTACTATGGAGAGCGCTTCGACACCGTCGAAGTGAACTCGACCTTCTACGGTCAGCCCTCGGCGAAGGTCAGCGCGAGCTGGGTTGTAAAGACCCCGCGCGACTTTGAATTCTCGCTGAAGCTGTTCCAGAAATTCACCCACCCGTCCATGTTTCGACGATCGCGCAGGCTCGAGGCCGAACAATCCACCGGCGCGATTCCCGACGTGAGCCAGGCGGATGTCGACGAGTTCAAGGCAGGCCTCGATCCCGTCGCGCGCGCCGGCAAGCTCGGGGCGCTGCTCGCGCAATTTCCGCCGAGCTTCAAGAACGTGCCGGAGACGCGTGATTACCTTGGGAAGCTCCTCACGTCATTTCGCGACTATCCCGTTGCGGTCGAGCTCCGCCACCGAAGCTGGAGCGACGAGCTCGCCCCGACGTTGTCGCTGCTGAACGAGCACCGGGCCGCATGGGTCCAGATCGACGAGCCGAAATTTCAATTCTCGATACGGCAGAACTATCTGCCGAACGTAACGGGCTTCTACTACATGCGGCTGCACGGCAGGAACGTCGGCCAGTGGTGGCGGCACGATCGTGCCGAAGATCGGTACGACTATCTCTATTCGGCCAGCGAGCTGCAGCCCTTTGCCGAAACCGCCGTGGCCGCCCGGATGCTGGTGAGGAAGCTCTATCTCTATCTGAACAACCACTTCGCCGCGAAGGGCGTGGCGAACGCGCTGATGATCAAGCGGCAGATCGGGCAACCGATCGCCGGCGCCTTCCCTGCCGAACTGGTGCGACGCTATCCGGATTTGGATGGGTTCGTGCCGACCTTCGCGCCGGAAGTCGACCGGCTCCAGCCTACTTTGCCGGGCTCCCCTTGATCGTGATTCGACGGATGACGTCGCTCACCTGAAGCTTGGCCGGCACGTCGAGGCCGCTGATCACCTGGCCAAAGACCGTGTACTTGCCATCGAGCTTCGGTTGAGCCGCCAGCGTCACATACATCTGACTGTCCGCGCTCTTCGGATCCCCGGCGTGCGCCATCGCCACCGCGCCCGGCTTGTGTGTGCGTTTCTTGGTGATTTCGGCCACACCGATCGGCTTGCCGCTCGTCGCCCCCGTACCACGCCCCCAGCTGGCCTGCTTGGTCATGTCACGCGTTTGCGGGTCGCCGAACTGCACGACGAATCCCGGTACGACGCGATGGACGCGGAGTCCGTTGTAGAACCGGCGGTTCACCAGGGCCACGATCTGCGCCACGGTCTTCGGTGCATCGGCGGGATAGGTCTCGATTTCGAAGGTGCCCTTGGCCGTCTCGACCACCAGGATCGGTCCGGCGTCGGGCGAGGGCGTGACGGTAGCCGGCGCGGGCGCGGGCTTGGCTGTAGATGGTGCGGGCTTGACAGCAGCAGGCGCCTGCGCGGCCGATGAGGCCGGCCACGCCAGAACAATCGTGACAATCAGCAGGGCGCGGCGCGTGAAAGTCTCCATGCTCATGACCACATTCTAATGCCCGGGCGACCCGGATCGCGACGTCCGCGTAACCCCGACGCGAGGGCACCAACGGCTGATGGCGCACGCCCGGCAACGCGGATACACGGGCCGGCAGACGTTCTGTCCCCACGTCACCAGATACAGGTTCACGTACAGGCCACCAGCGCCGATTGACGGCGCGGTACAACGCCTGCTCGGTCCGATCCGGCGTCGGTGTCCTGACCCAGCCAAGACGATTGGCAATGCGGTGGACGTGCGTATCCACACAGATGTTCTCCATGCTGCGATAGGCGAGAATCAGCACCAGGTTCGCCGTCTTGCGCCCGACGCCCGGCAGCATCAACAACTCTTCCATCGTCATCGGCACTCGACCATCGAAGCGCTCGATCAGCATGCGGCAGGTTGCGAGCACGTGCCGAGCCTTGTGGCGGTAGAAGCTGACCGGATAGATCAGCCGCCGGACTTGGGCTGCGGTGAGCCGGGCCATGCTGGCCGGCGTGCGGGCACGCCGAAAGAGCCGCGCGGACGCCGCAGCCGTCGTCGCGTCCTGCGTGCGAGCCGAGAGCAGCGTGGCGATGAGCACCTGAAACGGATCATGGGACTGATCCTCGGCAATTTTTTCCACCGCCGGCAGCTCGAGCCCGTCGATGGCCAGGGCAAGCCCGCGCATGACTTGTTCAACCGTGCGGTCGCTCGGCTTCGTCAAGAGGCTGCCTCAGGCTGAACCGGCGTCAGTGGCGGTTGACCCGCCAGGACGGCCAGCACGTTGCTGATGGCCAGATCGGCCATGGCCGTCCGCGTCTCACGAGTGGCGCTGCCCAGGTGCGGCGCCAGGATCACGTTGTCGAGGGCAAGGAGCGAGGGGTGCAGCTCCGGCTCGTGCTCGTACACGTCGAGAGCCGCACCTGCGATGAGACGCTCACCGAGCGCCCATGCAAGCGCCGCTTCGTCCACAACCGCTCCGCGCGACGTGTTCACGAGGTACGCGCTCCGCTTCATTCGCATCAGCGCTCGCTGGTCAATCAGGTGGTGCGTCCCCGACGTCAGCGGCACGTGCAACGAGACGACGTCAGAGCTCGACAACAACTGATCGAACGGCATCACGATGGCACCGTCTGTCGTTTCACGCCTCGATCGTGACGCGCAGGCGACCGTCATGCCGAATGCGGCCGCCTTGGCGGCCACGGCACGGCCGATGCGACCCATGCCGACGATGCCCAGCTGTTTGCCTGCGAGCTCGGTTCCCAGCATGAAGTCGAGGGCCCAGCCCGCCCACCCGCCGCGGCGAATCAGACGCTCTCCCTCGCCGAGACGTCTGGTGACGGCGAGGATGAGGGCCCACGTGAAGTCTGCGACGGCGTCGGTGAGCACATCCGGCGTGTTCGTCACGACAATCCCGCGCGCAGCCGCAGACCGGACATCGATGTTGTTGTAACCGACCGCAACATTGGCCACGATGCGCAGCGCAGGAGCCGCATCGAGCACACGCCGATCGATCGTGTCGGTGAGCACACAAACAAGAGCCGCCTTGTCGCCAAGTCGATCGACGAGCTGATCGATCGTCAGGGCCTCTGGCGCGGTGTTCACATCCACCTCGCACACAGCCTCGAGACGACCCAGCACGCTGGACGGCAGACGACGGGTGACGAGAACGAAGGGCCTGGACACGATCTGGAATGGATCGCGCGGACGGGTCTGAAGTGCTAATGTCCGTACGATTGGCAGTATCCGCAGTGGTTGCAGCGGACCGTTGGCTCGATCAGACAGGCTCCGTCGCCATCGAATCCGGCTGGCAGCATGAACCGCGCGTGGCTGCAATGAGCGCCTGCTGTCGCGGCAGGAACGACGGGAAGCCGATCGTGGTCGGGCCGATCCAGGTGGCGCGCCACCGCCTCGCGCACGAGCAGTCTGAGAGCGTCTTCGTTCATGGCGGGCTCCCTCTCGTCGGGTCTGGCGAGCGGTCTACTCGTGCAGTTCCACGCTGTCGACGATGCCAACGATGGCGGCGTCCACGGGCGCGCCCTTTTGGCCGAGCGCTTCGCCGGCCGCGCGCCCTTCGAGCACGATCAGCACTTTCTCGTGCACGCCGGCGCCCACGCTGTCGACCGCCAGCAACGTCGCGCCCCGCGGCGCATCATCGGGCGTCAGCGGCTGAACGAGCAGCAGCTTCGCGCCTTCGAACTTCCGATTCTTCTGCGTCGACACGACCGTGCCGACCACGCGGGCCAGCTGCATCAGAGAGGCTCGACCGTCCAGTGGTCCACGATGCCCACGATCGCCGCATCGGCCGGCACCTCGCGAGGATGAAACGGGAAACTGGCTTCCTTGCCGCGCACGAAAAACACCTCTTCGCCGGTGCCGGCTCCCACGGAATCAACGGCCACGAGCGTACGCCCCGCAGGCTCGCGTTCGGCGGTGAGCGGCTGCAGGACGAGCAGCTTGATCCCGGAGAGCTCCGGCTCCTTCACCGTGGCCACGACGTCGCCGATCACTCGGGCGAGCTGCATCTAGTCGGACACCTCGATCGAATCGACGATGCCCACAATGGCGGCGTCGACCGGACAGTCCTTCATGCCCGACGCCATGCGCGCCGAGCTTCCACTGACAATCAGGACAGTCTCGCCGTAGCCGGCATCGACGGTGTCGACCGCGACCAGATAGCTGCCTTCCGGCTTCCCGCGCGGGTCCATCGGACGCGCGAGCAGCAACTTGTTGCTCACGAGCCGCGGGTCCTTGCGCGTGGCAACGACCGTCCCGACGATCTTTGCGAGGATCAAATTACGCCTTGGTGTTCGCAGCCTTGCCGATGGGAAGCACGTCTTCGAGATTGGCGTGGGGTCTCGGGATGACATGCACCGATACCAGTTCGCCGACGCGTCGCGCGGCAGCCGCGCCCGCGTCCGTCGCCGCCTTCACGGCTGCGACATCGCCTCGAACGATGGCCGTGACGTAGCCAGCACCGATCTTCTCCCACCCGACGAGGGACACCTTGGCAGCCTTGACCATCGCGTCAGCCGCCTCGATCATGGCGACCAGTCCCTTGGTCTCGACCATGCCCAGCGCCTCACCCATGCTGTCCTCCCGAAGCTATCGCAAGCTCCGCACGGCGTCCTCGATGAGGGCCGTGAGTTCGCGATATGTTAACCGAATTTCTCCATCGCCGTTGACCTTCACTTCCGCAGACCCGGACCGCACGCCATCCACGAGACGAGAGCCGGGCGAGGAAGGCGCCTGCACCACCTGGCAGGTCGCCGGATCCTGCGGCGCCGAGTCGTCAACGCAGATCGGCGCGGGCGACGCGATGCCATAGCTGCCGCGCAACCCCTGCAGCCTGACGCACTTCTTCGCGCGATAAAACACGCTCGCGGCCGAGCAGGCGCGCCACCAGGCTGATGCGGGCAAAGTGCTCGATGGTCTCCATCTTGAAGTACGCGGCGAAGACATCGCCCGCGGCCGTGACCGCGCCATGATTCGCCAGCAACAGGCCGTCATGCGCCGGCGCTAAACGGCGTACCGCATCGGCCAGCTCGGAGGTCGAAGGGGTGCCATAGTCGGCAATGGGGATGCTGCCCAGCGTCGTGATGACCTCGGCCAGCACGGCGCGGTCGAGCGCGATCCCGGCCACCGCGAAGCCCGTCGCCGCTGGCGGGTGCGCGTGGACGACGGCCCTGACGTCGGGGCGGCTTTCGTAGACGGCCAGGTGCATCAGGAGCTCGGACGATGGCTCGCTCGTGCCCGCGATCTTCCGGCCGGTCATGTCCGTCGTGACCATCATGGCCGGCGTCATGAAGCCCTTCGACACGTTCTTCGGCGTGGCAATGATGCGATCGGGCCCGACCCTGACGCTGATGTTGCCGTCATTCGACGCCACGAACGCGCGGTCGTACATCCGGCGGCCGACCTCGACGATGTCGGCCTTGACCTGATCCTCTGAGAGCTCGGCCATCGGATGCCTGCTGCCCTGCTGCAGTCCTACGCCTGGCGCGCCGCGAAGGCCCGCCGGCATTTCTCCGAACAGAAGTAACGGACCTCTTCACCAGATCCGCTGATCAATGCCCGCGACGGCAAGACGTAGGTGCCGCAAATCGGATCGCGCTCCATCATCTCGCTCTGGCGCAGTTTGCCTGGTCTCCCACTCGACCCCTGCGCCAGGGACACCCCTTCGACGATGCCGGACATCAGACGCCAGAGGGCCCGAATGATCAACACGCCGAGCACCACGATGAGGAGAAGCCTCGTCATGGTCAGTTGCTGCCACCGGGTGGCGCGGCTGGCTGCCCACCGCCCACCGCGGGGTGCGCGGCCTTCATACTCTCGAGAGCCCGCCGTGCGGCCTGCGCTTCGGCACTGTCAGGCGCGATGTCGACGACGCGTTGCCAGGCTTCGGCGGCGCCGGCCAAATCCTGTTTCCCGAACGCCCGGACAATGCCCTGGTTGAGGATGGTCTTGATGTGTGTCGGATCAACGCTCAGGGAATGCTCGAATTGCTGCAGGGCCCGATCTGGCTGATTCGTGTAGTAATAGCTGACGCCGAGATCCGTGCTGACGTTCACGTCGCGTGGGCCGAGCGCCAGCGCACCCTCATACCACGTGATCGCCTCGTTGTAACGCTCGGCATCGAAATACGCGTTCGCAAGCGCGACGAGACCGGCCATGTCCCTGGGATTCCGCTCCGCTGCTTCCTTGAGCGTCCGCACTTTGGCCTCGTCCAGAACCGGCGCCTGTCGCGGCGGATCGCTCGGCGGGCCGGGCTGAGCTCGAGTCTGCTCAGCGGGGACCCGTGCGGCTCCCGGCAGACCTTGCGTCTGTTGGCTACCGATAATCCATCCGGCAATCAGGCCAAAGCAGATGCCGGCCACGCCGTACGCAAGCCCTTCTGATTTCATGCGGTGACGGACTTCATCGAGCCGCAGCGCCTTGTGAGCCCGCGGCAGGTGACGGGTAGAGGCCGATCATAACAGCGGGCGCCGAGAAGCGTCCACCCAGACGTCGTCGTCACTCTCGGCGGCTCATGGGCCGTGACGACGTGCCGGCAACCGCGTCCAGGTAATCGCGCACTGCTCGCTCGAGACCGACGAACAACGCGTGACTGATGAGCGCATGGCCGATGGAGACCTCGGCCAGGTGCGGCAACTCTCTGAACTCGACCAGGTTCTCGAGATTCAGGTCGTGGCCGGCGTTGACGCCGAGTCCAAGCCGGTGGGCCAGCTCCGCCGCGTCGACGCAGGCAGCATAGGCGCCATGTCGGGCAGAAGCGTCACCGCCCGAAAAAGCCTTCGCGAAGGGTTCTGTGTAGATCTCGATCCGGTCGGCGCCGGTGTCGGCCGCCCAACGCACGGCATCGGGCAAGGCGTCGACGAACAGGCTTACGCGAACCCCCGCGGCCCTCAGGGCTGCGACGATGCCGCGGAGCGGGCCGCTGGGAGTATCTGGCCGCCACCCGGCCTGACTCGTGATCTCGCCGGGGACAACCGGTACGAGCGTGCACTGCGTCGGGCGGACCTCGTGCACGAGTGTGATCAAATCGGGGCGGGGATCGCCCTCGATATTGAACTCGACCGCGCCGCCGAGGGTCTCGATTTCTGAGGCGATCTCGCGGACGTCTCGGGCCGTGATGTGACGCTCGTCAGCGCGCGGGTGCACGGTGACGCCGGGAGCGCCCGCTCGAATCACGACCCGCACGGCGGCGATGACCTCCGGCTCCTCGCCCCCGCGGGAGTTCCGCAACGTCGCCACCTTGTTGACGTTGACGCTCAGCTTCACCGGCACGGTTTGCTCTATCGAGTGAGGGTTGAGGACGCCTACGCCAGGTTCCGCCTGACGGCTTCGACGATCTCCCGCGCCCACGCGCCAATCTGGTCCTTGTCCTGCCCCTCGAGCATCACTCGAAGCAGTGGTTCGGTGCCCGAATACCGCACGAGCAGGCGGCCTCTTCCCGCCAGACGCTCTTCCACGCTCGCGATGGTCTCCGCAATCTCAGGAATCTCCTGCAAGTTCCGTCTTTGCCGAACAGGCACGTTCAACAGCACCTGAGGAAATGTCGTGAGCTCGTCGGCGAGATCCGCCAGCGTGCGGCCGGTGGTCAACATCGTCCGGAGCACGTGAAGGGCGGTGATCAAGCCGTCGCCGGTGTAGAGATAGTCGGTGAAGATGACATGCCCGGACTGTTCGCCGCCGAGCGCGAGGTTGCGCTTGAGCAGCTCCTCCATGACGTGCTTGTCGCCGACCTGGCACCGTATGAGCTCGATGCCGCGATCCTTCAAGGCCAGCTCGAGACCGATATTGCTCATGACCGTCGCCACAATGGCGGACCCACGGAGACGGCCATCGCGTTCGAGCTGCGCAGCCGTCATCAGCATCACGGCATCACCGTCGACGACCCGGCCTCGATGGTCCACGAAGATGGCGCGGTCACCATCTCCGTCGAACGCCACTCCGAGCTCGAGCCCGCCTTCAATCACCGCTCGCGAGAGCATCCGTGGATCGGTCGATCCGCTGCGCAGATTGATGTTGCGGCCATCGGGTTCCCAGGCCAGTGGCGTGATTTCGAAGCCAAGGTCGCGAAACAGCGTCGGGGCCACCTGCCACGTCGCGCCATTCGCGCAATCAACTGCCAGGCGTCTGCCACGGGGAACGTCGACGCCGTGGAGGACACTGCGGACGTGGCGGAGATAGTCGCCGGAATAGTCGGCAGTCTCAATCGAGACCGCGGGGATTTCCCTCACCGTCCAGCTCGAATCAGCCACAATGGCTTCGATCTCACGCTCGAGACGCTCGGTAAACTTCTCGCCCGCGCCTGAAAACACCTTGATGCCGTTGTCGTCGAAGGGATTGTGCGACGCCGAGATGACAATGCCCAGATCGAAACGCTCGAAGGGCGTCAGGTAGGCCACTGCCGGCGTCGGCAGTACGCCCGCGCTCACCACCCTGGCGCCTTCACTCTGTGCGCCACACGCAAGCTCATGTTCGATCCAGCGTCCGCTCTCGCGCGTGTCGCGGCCCACGAGCACAGCGGTGCCCGCACGCACCGGGGTTTGGCGAGCGCGCACCAGAGCCGCGCCAAGCCGCCTGACAGTTTCTCGGTCGAGTGGGAACTCACCCGCTCTCCCCCGCACGCCGTCGGTGCCAAACAGGGTCAGTGGCATTCGTTGGATCTAGCGGATGTCTACCTGCACGAGCGGTGGGTCGACACTGGCCACGCCGAAGCTTCGCGACGGCTCGACTTGCACCGGCAGCGAATACCGCCCCGGTGCCAGGCCGTTCAGATCCACGAACGCCACCAGCGTCTCACGCGGGAGCCGTTCGATGACTTCCCTCGAACCGCGGATGCGGACCGACACCTGCTGCGGCCGCACCGCGGCTGTCACGTTCGCCCCCGTGCCACGCAGTCTGACGGGGATACCGCCCAACGTCTGTTCGGTCGGCGCCGGCACGATTTCAACAACCACCCGTGCGGCCAGCGGCGTCTGAAGGCGGACGGCCGGGTCGAGCACTCCAACGATGACGGTCTCCTGGCGGTCGCTCGTCGCGCCGTCCACCACCACGGGCTCGGTGATCGCCCCTGTCAGTCGCACCACGCGACTCTCCGGTCCGATCAGGACGACTTTTTCGGGCACCGCCGTGGCACGACCAACCACGTAGCCCGGCGCGGGCTCGCCCTCGACCGCAGGCACGACGGGAACCTCGCGCGTGCCGGCGCGCTCGAATGCGAAGGCGAGCGTGGGAGGATTGGCCTGTGTCACCTCCACGCCGAAGGGCGCGCGTACTTGATCGGTCGTCAGATGAAACAGCCGACGCCCGGCCTTCACCGACGAGGCGTCAATGACCGCGACGACGTCCCCCGTGCCGAGCCGGCCGAGGGCGCCCGAAGCGCCCCGGACGCGCACATCGACGAACTCGGGAGGATCCTCGACGAGCAGCAGGTCGGTCGGCAGATTCTGGATCTCGAGCGGCACGCGGATGCCCCGCTCTACGATCTGCTCGCCCGACAGCGTCAGCCACAACAAAACGGCAATCGCCACCGAGAGGACCTTCAGACCGAGGTTTCGGAAAAGTCCCATCGCCTTCAATCGAACGTATACCGCTCTTCGCGGTCTTCTTCAGGCACGTGCCGGCGCAGCAGCAGCGTTCGCAGTTTGGCGCGAAGCGTTTCGGGATCGAGTCCCAGATCAATCCGCCCCTCCAGCGCGAGCGACATCCCCCCGGTTTCCTCGGACACCACGACGGCGACCGCATCGTTCTCCTCGGTCAGGCCAATCGCGGCCCGGTGCCGCGTGCCCAGCTGCCGGCTCAACGTCGGGTTCGTCGTCAGGGGGAGAAAGCACGCGGCTGCGGCTACGCGATCGCCGCGGACGATCACGGCGCCGTCGTGCATGGGCGCCGAGGGTTGGAAGATGGAAACCAGCAGGTCGTAGGTCAGTGTCGCGTCGAGCGGGATCCCGCTCTCGATATAGTTTCTCAGCCCGATCTGGCGCTCGACGACGATGATGGCCCCGACACGCTGCGCGGCCAGCATCGTCGCCGCTCCGGCGATTTCCTCAATCGTCTCATCGGCGCCTTCCGGCCGCGCGAGATAGCGAAAGAACGGCGCGCGACCCAGATGCGCCAGGGCGCGGCGAAGGTCGGACTGAAAGAGGACGATGAAGCCAAAGACCAGGTAGCCGGCCGCGTTCCGAATGAGCCAGTTGACGGTTTCCAGCCGGCTCCACTGCGACGCGTAAAAGAGGCCTGCCACCACCGCAGTTCCGACCGCCATCTGCACGGCGCGCGTCCCTCGGATGAGCTTGAGTACCTCGTAAATCAGCACCGACACGATCAGGATGTCGAGCAGATCCCACCAATCCACCGACTGGCGGTTCAGCAGCGTCGTCAGCCAGCCATTCATGATGAGGTCTCGCACGCGTGACGACGGATTTCGTCGGCCACCTTGACGACCTGCGCCATCTCGCGGACTCCGTGAACACGTACGATATGCGCTCCCATTATCACGGCGACGGCCACCGCCGCAGCGGTGCCCCATTCGCGGTCGTCGGGCGGACGCTCGCCAATCGTGCTCGTCAGAAACGACTTCCTCGAGGGTCCAACCAGAATCGGGCGATCCAGCCGCGCAAGGTGCTCGAGACCGGCGAGCACGCCGTAGCTGTGCTCCGCACGCTTGGCGAACCCGATTCCGGGATCGACGATCACGGCGTCGCGGCGGACGCCAGCGTCGACGGCGAATGCGACGCCGACCGCGAGCTCGTCGGCCACCTCGCGCAGAAGGTTGCTGTAGACGGCCGCGCCGTACATGTTGTCGGGGCGCCCGCGCATGTGCATCAGAATCAGCGCGGCGCCACGTTCGGCCACGATGCCGGCAAGCGCCGCATCATACCGCAGCCCACTGACGTCGTTCACCAGAGCGGCGCCTTCGTCGAGCGCGGCGCGCGCGACGTCCGCCTTGTAGGTGTCGACCGATATCGGCACGCGCAGCCGCGAGACCAGGCGCTTCACCACCGGCAGGACGCGCGCGAGTTCCTCGCCAGCCGGCAACGCCTCGGCGCCCGGACGCGTGGATTCACCCCCGATGTCGATGAGGTCGGCGCCTTCCGCCTCCATGGCCAGCGCTCGGTCGACGGCCTGGGCAGAATCGCGCCAGCGGCCGCCATCAGCAAAGGAATCCGGCGTGAGATTGAGAACGCCCATCACCAGCGTGCGCGGGCCGAGGCTCAGCGCAGGCCGGCCGTGAGGCAGGGGAACGTCGTAGCGTCGGCGGGAAACCAGTGCGCGCGCTACTCCTGCGGAAGCGGCTTCTTGAGCGGCGGCAGGGGTGGAACGATCGAGAGCCGATCTTTCTGCCGGCGGCGCGACTCGTCTTCGTCAGAAGCCGGTGTGGGCACGGTCGGCGCCGGAGCGCGAGGCTCGATGGTCTGACCGGCTGCAATCCGTCGCACTTGATCGGCGTCGAGGACTTCGTGGCTGAGCAGCTCGTCGGCGATGCGAACAAGCGTGGGCTTGTTCGCCGCGAGCACATCGTGCGCCCGCTGGTAGTTGTCCGTGACGATCTTCTTGACCTCCTGGTCGATGTGAATCGCCGTATCCTCGCTGTAGTCCTGGTGCTGCGCGATCTCGCGGCCGAGGAAAATCTGTTCTTCCTTCTTGCCGAAGGTGAGCGGGCCCATGGCGTCGCTCATGCCCCATTCGCAGACCATGCGGCGCGCCAGCTCGGTGGCCCTCTCAAGATCGTTGCCCGCGCCGGTTGTGATGCTGCCATTCGTGATCTCCTCGGCAAGGCGGCCGCCGAGCAGGATGGCAATCTGGTCGCTCAGATACTCCTTGGAATAGTTGTGCTTCTCGTCGACAGGCAGCTGCTGCGTCAGCCCGAGCGCCATGCCGCGCGGGATGATCGTGACCTTATGAATCGGGTCCGCATGCGGCAGCAGCACCGTGAGCAACGCGTGGCCGGCTTCGTGCACGGCCGTGATCCGCTTCTCTTCGTCGCTGATGATCATCGACCGGCGCTCGGAACCCATGAGCACCTTGTCCTTCGCAAACTCGAAATCGATCATCCGGACCGTCCGGAGGTTGTGTCGCGCCGCGCTCAAGGCCGCTTCGTTCACCAGATTCGCAAGGTCAGCCCCGGAGAATCCAGACGTCCCACGCGCCAGCACCGGAACATCGACGTCGTCGGAGAGAGGAATCTTCTTGGTGTGCACGCCGAGGATGCCCTCGCGTCCCTTGACATCGGGACGATTCACGACGATGCGCCGATCGAAACGGCCCGGCCTCAGGAGCGCCGGATCGAGCACGTCCGGACGGTTGGTCGCGGCGACGAGGATGACACCCTCGTTCGACTCGAAGCCATCCATCTCGACCAGCAGCTGATTGAGCGTCTGTTCGCGCTCGTCGTGCCCGCCACCCAGCCCCGCGCCGCGATGACGCCCGACGGCGTCGATCTCGTCGATGAAGATGATGCAGGGCGCGTTCTTCTTGCCCTGCTCGAACAAGTCGCGGACGCGGGACGCACCGACGCCCACGAACATCTCCACGAAGTCGGAGCCGCTAATCGAAAAGAAGGGCACGTTGGCCTCGCCGGCCACCGCGCGCGCCAGAAGGGTCTTGCCCGTCCCGGGGGCGCCCATGAGCAGCACGCCTTTGGGGATGCGACCACCGAGCTTCTGGAATTTCTGCGGCTCCTTGAGGAACTCGATAATCTCCTGCAGCTCTTCCTTGGCCTCGTCGACGCCCGCCACGTCCCTGAAGGTGACTTTTTTCTGGGAGCTCGACGACAGCTTGGCCTTGCTCTTGCCGAACGACAGGGCCTTGTTGCCCCCGCTCTGCATCTGGCGCATGAAGAAGATCCAGAAGCCGATGAGCAGCAGAATCGGGGCCCAGGAGTAGAGGAGTGCAGCCCATGGACTTGCCGTGGGCTCCTTGGCATTGACGATGACGCCGCGCTCGATCAGCCGGTTGGCAAGCCCCTCGGTACTGGTCCGGGGCATAGGTCTTGAAGCTGTCATTGGCCTTGGTGAGGCCGCTGATTTCGCTGCCGGTAATCGTGACCCGCGCCACCTGGCCCGAGTCCACCCAGGACATGAACTCGCTGAAGCTCACCGGCCGGTCGTGGCTCTGGAAACGCGTGGAAAAATTCCAGACGAGCACGCCGACAACGACGAGCACCATCCAGAACAGCAGACTCTTGACGGTGGAGTTCACGAGCGGCCTCCCAAGTCCCGAAGTCTCAAGACTACCATGCTTTGCGTGCGATCGGTCACCCTAAACTCCTCGGCCACGGCGTGGCCGGCCACCCAGATGATACGGTCCCGCCCGTCGACGACAATCGGCACCCGATCCCGACTGCCGCGAGGCACTTTGCGATCGACGAAGAGGTCCTGCAGCTTCTTGTGACCCGGCGAGCCCAGGGGCCTGAAAGTGTCGCCCCGGCGTCGACCCCGTACACTTAAGATGTCGGGCAATCCGGCGGCGTCGATAACCGTCGCATCTCGCTGTCCAGCCAGCCCGAGCGTTTCGCCAGCCGAGGCCCCGGTCGCAACCGGCACCCTCCGGGCCTCAATGGCACAGCCGGCTTCCGCAACGAAGACCTCACCAGGAATAGACAGCGTGTAGTGAAAGTTGTTCCATTCGGGCCCAAGGGCCGCATGCGACAGGGCCCTACATGTTAGGACGACTCGATCACCGATCCGTTCCACGCGGCCTCCCGGAAAGTCAGCGCTCTCGGGCCCGTCCGACGCCACCGTGAGCACCCGGTCGATCTGGTCGAACCCGACAAATCGCTCGCCGGCGACATGCCGCAGGGCACGGAGGATGAGCCGGGAGGCAAGGGCCGGGGATTCTGTGGCGAGAGCTCGACGATCGATGGTGACGCGACCAGGCTCGAGGACCAGGAGGCTGGCGGCGCGCGCGTCCACGAGCTCTCTGAAGAACCGGGCATCGTCGGCGGCCATCGCCGCGGCGCGGGCGAGTCGCGTGACGATTTCTGGTGAGAACCGCTGCTCGAGTAGGGGAAGCAGCTCGTGGCGCACACGGTTGCGCGGAATGGACACGTCGCGATTCGAGGCGTCTTCTCGAAACTCGACCTTCAGCTCCTGGAGGTATTCGAGGATCTGGGGGCGACTGACGTCGAGCAGCGGTCTCACGAACCGGCCGCGACGAGAGTGAACGGCCGCCAGACCGTCAGGGCCTGCACCCCGGAACAGGCGCAGCAGCACCGTTTCCGCCTGATCGTTGCGCGTGTGGGCCACTGCCATGTCGTCGGCGGCGAGCACGTCTGCTGCTCGTTCCAGAAAGGCGTACCGTGCACGCCGGGCCGTGTCCTCGATCGATCGCCGCTCGGCTCGGGCCAGTTGGGCCACATCCGTCGACTCGACCACGATCGGCCGCGACAACCGCTCGGCGAAGGCGCGGCAGAACGCTTCGTCGCGATCCGCCTCCTCGCCGCGCAAGCCGTGATTCAGGTGGGCAAACCCGGCGAGCACGATCTCTTCCCGGCGGTCGAGATCGAACAGCACACAGGCGAGCGCCACCGAATCGGCGCCGCCCGAGAGAGCGACGGCCACCCGGCCGCCTGGCACGATCAGAGCGTGCCGGCGAATGGCCCGCCGGGCACGCGCGACCAGAGGATGCATGGGATGGAGGCGGTGAGGAGCCACCTGCCGAAAATTGGTGCCGGTGCAGGGACTTGAACCCCGGACTCCGCGGATATGAGCCGCGTGCTCTAACCAACTGAGCTACACCGGCGGGAACCTCTGATTCTAGCAGGCCCGGGCCATCGGGCTCCAGCAGTGTTGACCTTCGAATAACGGTCAGGTGCGGCGTGAACTCGAGCCCTCTATCAGGGCCGCTGCCAGCAGCGGGATGAGAATCTCGTGATGACCCACCAGGTTGTATCCATGTCCACCGCCCATCGTGGGCCGCGACACGACGTTGGTCGAGGGACGGTAGAGGCGCATGAAATCCAGATTCACCGTCGTCAGATCGGCCAAGGGCACGCCGCAGTTGCGAGCCAGAGCGACCGCCTTGAGGAAGACCTCGGGCAGCACGACCGCGGATCCGCAGTTCAAATAGACCCCGTGCTCGAGCCGCGCCACGTTGGAGACGAAGTAGCGAAAGTCGCGCAGGCTGCCCTCGCCGATGGCGGCGCCCGAGGCATCTGGATGCATGTGGATGACGTCGGTGCCGAGGGCGACGTGCACGGTCAGCGGCACCTCGAGCCGGGCGCAGGCCGCGGCGACGCTGAAGCGTTCGTGCTGCGGATGGCGGCCGTGCAGGTACTGCGCAACGGCCTGGCCGAGACCCAGGCCCCGCGCCACGCCGTCGTTGATGGCACGATTGAGCAGGCGGCCGGTTTCCTCCGCCATGCCGAACTTCCCCGCCGGTAACTGCGCCTCGACGTCCTCGGACGTGGCACCGGCAAGCGCCACTTCGAAATCATGAATGACGCCGGCGCCGTTGGTGGCAATCGCCGAGACGAACCCGCGCTCCATCAGGTCGACCACGATCGGCCCGAGACCGGTCTTGATGACGTGGGCGCCGAGCCCCCACACAATGCCGCCCGATTCCCGCGCCGACAGCAGGGCCTCGACCACGGCGTTGAAATCAGACCCGGCAAGGATCTTCGGAAGCCCGTGCAGCAGGCCGCTGACGCCCGTCCCGTCGACGTACGGGCGCGCGAAAGAGTCGACCGAGGCCTTGCTCTCACGCGACTTCAGCGGATAGGTGGAGACAGAGGACAGGTCGAAGTCTTCGTAGGGGAATTTCACGACGAGATACTAGCAGCAACCGACTCTCGCTCGCTCACAGGATCAGCATGGCGTCGCCGTACCGAGTAGAACCTGTATCGCCGCTCGATGGCGCCGCGATACGCCGCCACGAGGCACTCGCGCCCCGCAAAGGCGCTCACCAGCATCAAGAGCGACGATCGTGGCAAATGGAAGTTCGTGAGAAGGCCGCGCACCACGCGGAACTCAAAGCCTGGCGCGATGAACAGGTCCGTGGCGCCCGCCGTTGCTTCGACGCGACCGGTCGCCCGCGACGCTGCCTCGAGCGCGCGCGTGGTCGTCGTGCCCACCGCCACGACACGACGGCCTTCGGCGAGTGCGCGGTTGACGGTCGCCGCCGCACGATCCTCGATGATCACCCACTCGGGATCGACCGTGTGGTCTTCCACCCGCGCCACGCGAACGGGTTTGAACGTCCCGTAGCCAACATGCAGTGTGATCTCGGTCGTCTCGATCCCCTTCCGGTCGAGCGCCGAAAGCACTTCCGGCGTGAAATGGAGACCCGCGGTGGGAGCCGCGACCGACCCGCGTCTGTCGCCGTACACGGTCTGGTAGCGGTCGCGGTCGACCTCGGCGTCCGCTCGTGCGATGTACGGCGGCAGCGGCACATGACCAATCGCATCGATGGTCTCATCCACCGTGGAGCCGTCCTCGGTCCAGAGTCGCATCGTCCGCCGGCCAAAAGGCAGGTGCTCGACGACCTCGGCGTGGAGCGCGCGCGAGGCGGTCTCGAAGATGACGCGGCTGCCCCGCTTCAGTTTCTGTCCGGGATGTACGAGCGCATCCCAGCAGCCGGGGCCAGTCGGCTGCATCACGAGACACTCGACGCGGCCGCCGCTCGGCACACGTCGGCCGAGGAGCCGAGCCGGAACGACACGGGTGTTGTTGACGACAAGCAGGTCGGAGGGGTCGAGGGCGTCGACGAGTGCAGGAAAATGACGATCGGAGGTGAGCCCGGTGGCACGATCGAGCAGCAGCAGCCGCGAGTCGTCGCGCTTAGCGAGTGGGACCTGCGCGATCAATTCGCCGGGTAGCTGAAAATCGAAGTCGGCGACATCCACGTCGAGACAGCATAAGCCAGTCCCGACGGCGCCGCGATCAGGCGGTCGTCAGTGAACACCCGGAGCACAGATCGTCTTGTGCGGCGGGCTACGGAGACGGGAGCCCTGGAAGTGCCGCTTCAAAGCCACTATCGTCGGGAAGTGCTCCGAATCGCTCCCAGCGCTTTCACGTAACGGAGCTCCCGGCCTTCCACGGCCTGGTGCAGCATCAGCGCGCCGCGGCTCATGTCGCCCCGACCGACGAAATCCGCGGGGAACTGCAGTTGCTCACCAAAGATCGTCGTGAGCAGGTCCAGATAGCGCGACGACGCGATGCTGCCGAGCAGAATGACGTCGCAGGCATCCCCGATCGCCCGGTGCAGCACTGTGGCGCTCGAGACGAGCGGGTTGCGGTAGCTCGGATTGTCGGGCGCCACCTCGACGCCGACGAAGCTTCTGAGCGCCTCGACCGTGACCAGCGTGTCGGCCGCCCGTAGTCCGGCACTCGGCGTAATCACGAGAACACCCGATCCCACGAGCGCGTCGGTGGGATCGGGCGGGGCGGCAAACCTCCTGGCGTAGGCGAGCTTGCCTCTGAAATAGAGACCGCTCACAAAGCTGAAGATGTCGCCGAGCCTCGCGCCTTCCTGACGCAGTGCCAGGGCCAGCGGAAAGCTCGCGCGGTCCGACAGCAGCAGCCGGCCCCTGGCGCCGGCGCAGTTCGCCGGCGACAAGAGAAACACTCGATCCCGTCGTTCGCCGGCTTCGTCTACCACCATCCACGCCCCACCGTCTTGAGCGCCCATGCCAGGATCATCAGCGGAAGCAGCGCGGCGATGGCCAGCACACTCAGCACGACTCCGACGAACAGATAGTCGCCGAGCCGCGGTGGCCGCGGCTCGTCGGCATACTCGACCAGCAGTTGCAGGTTCTTCTGATTGGATCGCCACACCACATCGAAGAGATCGCCGAGAAAGGGAACGATGCCCACCGCGATATCGACCACGGCGTTGAGCAGCATCCGGAGCTGCACCACCCACGGCACGCGCATGCGGAACGCCTGCACGATCAGGACACCAGCGAATGTCGGTGACACGAGATCGCCGAGGCCTGGCACGAGGCCGAGGATCGGGTCCAGGCCGAAGCGGATGGACGTTCCCGGCACGCGAAGCCAGGAGTCGAGCAGCTGACTCCATCGCTGGAGCTGCTCGAGATGGATCCGCTCTTGCTCGCCGACCGGGCGTCGTGATGCGGACGTTTGGGCCGCCATTGCGGAATGGACGGGACGGTCAGCTGGACGTCGGCGGGATCAGATGGCCCAGCGCAGAAGCACGGCGCCCACCGTGAAGCCGGCACCGACCGAGGCGAGCAACACCAGATCACCCTTCTTCAGCCGGCCGTCCGTGACGGCGTCCTGCATGGCCAGCGGAATCGTGGCTGCCGTCGTGTTGCCGAAGCGCTCGATGTTGATGACCACCTTCTCCGCGGGCAGGCCGAGCTTTTCGGCAGCCGACTGGATGATTCGCCGGTTCGCCTGGTGCGACACGAACAGATCGAGCTGGCACGGATCGAAGCCGTTGCGCTCGAGCACGCGGCGACAGATCTCTTCCGTCTTGCGGACGGCGAACTTGAAGACCGCCGGCCCGTCCTGTTTGACGTAATGCAGGCGCTGATCCACGGTCTCGTGGGTCGCCGGTCTCAGGCTGCCGCCGGCCGGCATGCACAACGCCTGTCCGCCGCTGCCATCGATCTCGCCCTCGAAATCGATGATCGCGAGCTGCTGATCGTCGGTGGGGCTCACGATGACCGCGCCGGCGCCGTCGCCGAACAGCACGCACGTCGCGCGATCGCGATAGTCGATGATGCTCGACATGACATCGGCGCCAATGACGAGCCCGTGCCGGTGCGCACCACTGGCCACCATGTGGACGGCGGTCGTGAGCGCAAAGGTGAACCCCGAGCACGCGGCGCCCAGGTCGAAGCCCCAGGCACCGGTCGCCCCAATCTTGTTCTGCACGAGACACGCCGTGCTCGGGAAGATCATGTCCGGCGTGGTCGTGCCGACCACGATGAAGTCGATGTCGGTGGCCGACAAGTGCGCCGCGTCCAGCGCCCGACGCGCCGCTTCTGCCGCGAGATCCGACGTCGCCACGCCCGGATCGACGATGTGCCGCTCGCGAATGCCGGTGCGCTGCAGAATCCACTCGTCCGTCGTGTCGACGAGCGTCTCGAGGTCGGCGTTCGTCATCACGCGCGGCGGCACGTAGGTGGCCAGCGAGGCAATGGCGACGCGCCGAAGGGAACGGCCGTTCGCGCCGAACAGCGGCATTCTGGCTGGTCTTCCTGCGGGTGTGCCGTCTACCACAGTCGCGAATCCCTCCCCGGGGCGGTCAAACCGAAGAACTCGTACGCTCGCGCCGTCGCCATTCGTCCACGCGGCGTGCGATCGACGAACCCAATCTGAATCAGAAACGGTTCGTAGATGTCTTCGATGGCGTCCTTCTCCTCGCTGATCGCCGCCGCAATGGTATTGAGACCGACGGGACCGCCACCGAACTTGTCGATAATCGTCCTGAGCAGCTTCCGGTCGATGTCGTCGAAGCCGTGCTCGTCGACCTCGAGCAGCTTCAGCGCATCGAGCGCCACCGCAAGCGTGATCGTGCCGTCGGCCCGCACCTGGGCGAAGTCCCGCACGCGGCGCAGCAGGCGATTGGCGACACGCGGCGTCCCGCGGGCGCGGCGCGCGATCTCGTGAGAGGCGTCCGGATCGATCGGCACGTTCAGGATACGCGCCGATCGCCGGACGATCTCTTCGATATCGGGCTCCGTATAGAAATCCAGGCGGTGAACGATGCCGAATCGCGACCTGAGCGGCGAGGTCAGAAGACCGGCGCGCGTCGTGGCGCCGATGAGCGTGAACTTCTGGAGCGGCACTTTCACCGATCGGGCGCTCGGACCCTGCCCGATCATGATGTCGAGCTCGTAGTCCTCCATCGCGGGGTACAGAATCTCCTCGATGGTCGCGGGCATCCGGTGGATTTCATCGATGAACAGCACGTCGTGGGCGGCGAGGTTCGTAAGAATGGCGGCGAGGTCGCCGGGCCGCTCGAGCACGGGGCCGGACGTCGAGCGAACCGCGACGCCGAGCTCGGTGGCAATGACATAGGCCAGCGTGGTCTTGCCGAGACCGGGGGGCCCGTAGAGCAGCACGTGATCGAGCGCCTCGGTCCTCTGGCGGGCCGCCGCCACCGAGACCTGCAGATTCTCGCGCACGCGATCCTGGCCGATGTACTCGTCGAGCGTCCGTGGACGAAGGCCCGCCTCGTACTGCGCGTCTTCGTCCATCCGGCTGGCGTTGACGATTCGCGCTTCCGACATGCCCGTGTCCATCTCAGCCCGCCGCGGCTACCGCGAGACCGCCCTGAGCGCCTCGCGCAGCGCCGCTTCGAAGGTCGTCGCGCCAGACTGTACGGCGATCGCCGCCGCGCGCTCGGCCAGCGGCCGATGATACCCCAGGTTCAAAAGGGCCGAGAGGAGGTCGTCCTTGATCGGTGCGGGTGAGGGTGATGCGCCAATCTCCGGTGATTCCTCCACGCTCAGAGCGGCGAGTCTGTCCTTCAGCTCCAGGCTGATGCGTTCGGCGGTCTTCCGTCCGACGCCTGGAATCGCCGTGAGCCGCGCGACGTCGCCACGTTGTACGGCCGTCACGAGATCCTGCGGCTCGATTCCCGACAGCACAGCCAGCGCGAGTTTGGGACCGATGCCGCTCACCGCGATCAGGCGCTCGAAGATTCTGAGCTCGGTGAGGGTGGCAAATCCGAAGAGCGCAATGAGATCCTCGCGAACGTGCGTGTAGATTCGGAGGGCGATCTCCCCGCCCGGCTCCGTCATGCCGTAGAAGGTCGAAACCGGCACGTGCACGTCGTAGCCGACGCCACCGACATCGATGGTCACCCGGTTGGGGTTTTTCTCGACCAGTCGGCCACGCAGCAGCGCAATCACGGGCGGTAGGCGCGCCAGGTTCGCGCGAGACCGCTCGCCGTCGGACGCGAGTCGAGCGTGCCGGCGGTATTGGCGTGACAGATGGCCACGGCCAGCGCATCGGCGGCATCGTGCGGCGACGGCACCACCGTGAGCCCCAACAGCATCTTCACCATCTGCTGCACCTGGTGCTTCTCGGCCCGCCCGTATCCCACGACCGCACGCTTGATCTCCGAGGGGGCGTACTCGACGACCGGCAGCCCGGCCTCCATGACGGCGAGCATCGCCACGCCGCGCACGTGGCCGAGCTTCAACGCGCTGCGAACGTTCGTGGCGTAGAAGAGACTCTCGATCGCCACGCATTCGGGCCGGCACTCGGCCAGCATGCGAACGAGCTCGCTGTGGATCACCAGGAGCTTCTCGGGAAAGGCAGCCCGGGCGGGCGTCCGAATGGCTCCGCAGGACACGAGGCGATGGCGGCTGCGATCGGCTTCGACGCAGCCGTAACCGGTGCGTTCGGAACCGGGATCGATGCCAAAGACTCTCACGCCAGCGACGCCTCGATCTCCTTCTCCTCGATGTCGAAGTTCGACCAGACGTGCTTCACGTCGTCGTGCTCTTCGACATACTCCATGAGCTTGACCATCTGCTGGGCGGTCTTGCCTTCGAGCTTGATGTAGTTCTGCGGCACCATCGACACCTGCGCGGCGTCCGGCTCGATGCCCAGGGCCTTGATGGCCTCCTGGACCGACGAAAAGACATCGGGCGGACTGAGGATCTCCCAGTTGTCCTCGTCGTCTCGCATGTCTTCGGCGCCGGCGTCGATCGCGGCGGCCATCAGCAGCTCCTCGTCGGCCTTCTTCTTGTCAACGACGAAATAGCCCTTCTTGGAGAACATCCAGGCCACGCTGTTGACCTCGGCGAGGTTGCCGCCGTATTTCGTCAGGAGGTGCCGCAGCTCGCCCACCGTGCGGTTGCGATTGTCGGTGAGCACTTCGATGATGAGCGCAGCGCCTCCCGGACCGTAACCCTCGTAGGTGACTTCCTCGTAAGTCGTGCCGGGCTCCTCGCCCGTGCCGCGTCGGATGGCCCGCTTGATGTTGTCGGCGGGCATGTTGCTGGCCTTCGCCTCGGCGACGATCGTGCGGAGGCGCGGATTGGTGTCGACGTCGCCGCCGCCGGCCCTCGCCGCCACCGTCAATTCCTTGATGATGCGCGTGAAGACCTTGCCGCGCTTGGCGTCGGCCGCGCCCTTCTTGTGCTTGATGGAATGCCACTTGGAATGGCCGGACATTGGGGAACTCCTGAATATATCTGCGGAAAAACGCCTGAAATTCTATCACGAACCCCGCCTGGCCTTTCCGGCCACTATCACCCAGACATCGGCTCGAGCGTCCCACGGCCCGCCGTCGTAGTCGCCCAGTACCGCGTGGACGGCCAGCCCGACTCGTGCCAGACGGCGGCTCATCTGAGGAACGCTGAGCGTTCGGAAGATCAACTGGAACTGCCGCCGGGTCGCCCTGTCTCCACGCCGCTCCACGAACTCCTGATCGAAAATCGTCAACCCTCTCGAGCGATCCTGGCGGACCGATTCGACGAGCGTGAGCTGTCCACGATTGGACCGCCCGCGCAGTCGCACACGGTTGCGGTATTCGTCCCACTCTGGCAGATCGGGGACGAGATCGAGCGCGAACACCCCGCCGGACCCGAGAAGCCGCGCGACGGACTGGAGTGTTCGTTCCAGGTCGGCGTCAGTGATGAGCGACTGGAGGATGCCGTAGGGCGCGATGATCAGCGGAAAGGCCTCCGTTCGAAATGGCAGATCGCGGATGTCGCCGCGAACAAGGCGAGGGCGAGCGGCCGGGCGCCGGCGGTTGAAGCGGCGCCGGCCGACGGCCAGCATGCGTTCCGAGCGATCCACGCCGATCATGGGAATGCCCGTCGCGGCCAGGGGACCCGACACCCTGCCCGTGCCGCATCCCAGTTCGAGCACGGGGCCTCCCTGCTCGCGGGCCAGGCGGCGCCAGAAGCCGATGTCCCGCCGACCCAGGGTCTGGCGGTTCTCCCAGTCATAAAATGGGGCGTACTCGTCCCATCCATGCCACCCTTGGGGCCGGGTTGCCATGGGCGAATCCTATCCCAGGCGAGTGGGCCCCGCATTGCCTGAAGAGCGCGCTCGCACTAAAATTGGAGGGTTTGTTTGGACGGCAGGAGGGTCGGTGAAGCGCTATCGATGGATTCATGCGGTGCTTGGGGCGATTCTGATCGCCGCGGCTGGTTGCGGCGAAGGTACCGAAAGTCCCAATCCGTTGTCGCCATCCGCCGAATCGGTACCTCAGACGGTCATCGTCGAACAGCAGGGTGAGTGCTCGCTCGACGGGTCACCATCCTGCTTCTCACCGGACATCGACCGAGGCATCACAACCACGGGTCAGGCCATTACAAGCGCGCCCATCAACCTGAAGGCGAGCGTCTCCGGCTCGAGCGTCACGTTTTCGTGGACGAAGCCTGGCAGCGGAACGCCGACCTCCTATCGTCTCGAGGCTGGCACTGGTTCAGGCAAGAAGGACATCGCCGATCTGAATGTCGGCAACACGACGTCGTACAAGGCATCGAACCTGGCGCCACGCAAGTACGACGTACGCGTCCGCGGAGTGGACGGAAGCGGGACGGGCCCGGCGTCGAATGAAGTGCAGTTCGAAATCACGGGCGGCGGCGGAAGCTGTTCCTCAACACCGGGCGCCCCGCGGAATCTGACCGCGTCGGCCGATGGGACGAAGCTCACGCTCAAATGGAGTCATCCATCAGGAGGCTGCTCGCCAACGGGTTACACCGTGCAGGCGGGCTCGTCGTCCGGATCGTCGAACGTCGCGCAGATTCAGATCGGCTTCGTCACGCAGTTCGTGGCGAATGCCCCGTCCGGCACGTTCTACTTTCGCGTGCGCGGACGCAACAATGCGGGCACGGGCTCGGCATCGAACGAGGTGAAGCTCACGATCGGTGGAAGTGGCGGGGGCGGCGGTGGAGGCGGCAAGCTGAAGGTCACGAAGTTCCTGACCTTCGGCGACAGTCTGACGAGAGGTTTTACCTCTCTCGCGGCGCCAACGTTCCTGCTGGTGCCCGCCTATTTGAGCTACCCCACAAGCCTTCAGGACAGGCTGAGGGACGCGTATCCGGGTCAGCAAATCGTCGTCTTCAACGAGGGGCGCGACGGCAGGCATTGCGAGGGCGATACCGGACGCCTGCGCGACGAGATCGCCGACAAGAGGCCTGGCGCGTTGCTCCTGATGCACTGCGCGAATGATCTCCAGGTCGGCGAGTCTGGCAGCGACGTCTCACATGCCATCAGCTATCTGAGCAGGCTGGTAGACGTCGCCAAGTCTGCCGGCGTTCCCGTGTTTCTCGCGAGCCTTCCGGGCCAGGACAAGGATGGCTTTCGCGAAAAGGCGTATGAGTACATGCCCAGCTTCGCCAGCCGTGTCCGCGACCTGGCATCGTCGAAGGGCGCCACTTACATCAACGTCTACGGGGCCATACCCAACAACTCGAGCCTGATCGGCGACGACGGCCTGCACCTCGGCAGTTCCGGATACCGGAAGATCGCGGATCTCTACTTCAACGCCATCCGATCGAAGTACGGCCTGGCGGCGGCCGACGGGGGCATCGATCTGACCCTCGACGGCGCGGGCTGGGAGGTTCTCTCGAACCCCGACTACGACGAAGACTACTAGTGTTCCCCGTCACGATACGGGTCCACTGGGCCGACACAGACGCTGCGGGCATCGTCTGGTTCGGCCATTTCTTTCGCTTCTTCGAGGCCGCCGAGGACGACACCTACCGTGCACTCGGGCGGCCGCGCACCGATCTCCTCCGCGAGCTCGGCATCTTCATGCCCCGGGTCGAAACCACCTGCCGCTATCGATCGCCGGCACGCGCGGGCGACGCGCTCGAAGTGGGTGTCTCCGTCTCGCAGGTGAACGGGCGACGGCTGGAATGGCGGTTTGAAGTCCGCGACGAAGACTCGCGGCGGCTCGTCGCCGAAGGGTCGTACCGGGTGGCCTGCGTGGACGCCAGCACGTTCGCGCCTCGCGACTTCCCCACCGAGATCCTTGCGCTCCTCGGACGGCTGGACTCGCTCGCTGGCGACGGGCTCCATGGCTGAACCCCACGACGACCCAATCGACGACATCACCCGCTGGCGCGCCGAATTCCCGATTCTCGCGCGAACGGTTTACATGATCAGCAACTCGCTCGGAGCCATGCCGCGTCGAACGGCAATCAACCTCGCCGAGTACGCGGAGACGTGGGCCACCCGCGGCGTCAGAGCGTGGGAGGACCGCTGGTGGGAAATGCCGCGCGAGGTCGGCGACAAGGTCGCGCTCGTCATCGGCGCGCCGCCGGGGTCCGTCAGCATGCACGAGAACGTGACGACGGCGCAGGCTGTGGCGTTGTCGTGCTTCGAGCCGGAGGGACGGCGACGCCGCATCGTGTGTCCCGAGATGGATTTTCCGTCGATGATCTATCTCTACCGCGAACAGGAGCGCCTCGGGTTCGAGCTCGCCGTCGTCCCGGCCGAGAACGACCTCACGGTTCGAACCGAGCGGCTGCTCGAGGCCATCGACGATCGCACGGCCGTGGTTGCGCTCTCACACGTGCTGTTCCGAACGTCGTACATCATGGACGTGGCGCCCGTCGTGGAACGGGCCCGGCAGGCCGGGGCCGCTGTCATCCTGGACGCCTATCAGTCGGCGGGCATCATTCCGGTCGATGTGACGCGCCTCGGCGTCGACTTCGCCGTCGGCGGCTGCCTCAAGTGGTTGTGCGGCGGTCCGGGCACGGCGTTCCTGTACACGCGGCCCGATCGCCTCCAGACGCTGACGCCGCGCCTGCGAGGCTGGGTCGGCCACCAACACCCGTTCGCGTTCGACCCGCACCGCTACGAGCCTCGGGATGACGCCATGCGGATGATGAACGGGACGCCGTCGATCCCGGCGTACTACGCAGCAATCGCCGGGCTGGACATCATCGGCACGGTGCACGTGGACCGCATTCGCACGAAGTCGAAGCAGATGACCGCTCGACTGCTCGCCCTCGTCGACGAGCACGGCTTCAGCTCGCTCGCCTCCCGTGATCCCGAGCGGCTCGCCGGCACGGTGGCTGTCGACGTGCCCGACGCGTTGAGCGTCGCGCGGGCACTCAAGGCACGCGATGTCGTCATCGACTACCGCCCCGGCGTTGGCATCCGCGTGTCGCCACACTTCTACAACACCTTCGACGAGATCGAGCGGGTCATGGACGAAATGGTACGGCTCGTTCGAACACGCGACTATGACCCGGCAGCGCAAGTCACGTCGAAGGTGACATAGCGTGACCACCGACGCCGAGCAGCCAGCCAGCGTGCGGCACGAGCAGGTGCTCGCGCGCCAGCTCTCGATCGGCCAGCAGGCCATGATGGCGATGGGTGGCTCCATCGGCACGGGCCTGTTCCTGGCGAGCGGCCTCGCCATCAACGTCGCCGGCCCAGCCATCATCCTTTCCTATCTCATTTCGGCGGCCATCGCGCTGCTGCTGACGGTCGCCCTCACCGAGATGGCCGTGAAACACCCGACGGCCGGATCGTTCGGCGTCTACGCGGGCATGTACGTCTCGCCCTTTGCCGGCTACGCCGTCCGCGTCAGCTACTGGCTCATGGAGATTGTCGCGACCGGCGGTCATCTCGTAGCCGTGTCCATCTACATGGCCCACTGGATGCCGGAGGTGCCCGGCTATCTCTGGATTCTCGCCTTCGGCGCGCTCCTCGTGTATCTCAACGCTCGAACTGTGGGCACGTTGGGGGAGTTCGAATACTGGTTCGTGATGATCAAGGTGGTCGCCATCGCCTTGTTCATCGTGCTCGGCTTCGGCCTGATCTTCGGCGCGTGGGGCGAGCCTGCCATCGGCCTCCGTCACTTCACGGCCGATGGCGGGTTCCTCCCGCTCGGGTGGATGGGCGTCTGGCTGGGGTCGTCCTTTACGCTCTATTCCTTCATCGGCGTCGAGATCGTGGCGGTCACCTCGGGAGAAGCCTCCGATCCGCGGCGCACGATTCCTCGCGCCATGCTGCGGATGATTCTCGGCCTGACGGCCATCTACATCCTGATGATCGTGATTCTGGTGGGCATCACGCCGTGGCGCGAGTCGGCGAACATCCGCGAGAGCCCGTTCGTCGGCGTCCTGACGAGGGTGGGCATTCCCGGCGCGGCGTCGATCATGAACTTCGTGGTGCTGAGCGCGGCACTCTCAGCCGCCAACGCGAACCTCTACCTCATCACGCGCTCGATGTTCTCGCTGGCCCGCGGCGGCTTCGTGCCAGCCGCGTGGGGCGCCGTCAACGAGCGCGGCACGCCTGTGAACGCCCTGCTCATCTCGAGCGCCGGGCTCGCTGGTGCGGTGCTGGTGCGCGCGCTCTGGCCGGACACGGCCTACCAGTGGTTCTTCGGAGTCGCGTTGTTCGGCGGGCTCTTCGTCTATCTCATGATTTTCGTCACGCATCTGAACTTCCGGCGCGCGACCGATCGCCTGCCAGCAGCCCTGCCCGTCCGGCTGCCGCTGTCCCGCGTCAGCTCGCTCGCCGGCGCGGTGCTCATCCTGGCGACGCTCGTCACCACCCGCTGGGCGCCGGGACTCGAATGGACGCTGCGCGTCGCAGGGCCCTGGCTGCTGGCGCTGGGCGTCGGCTACTCGATCGCGCGCCGCAGGCGGGGCGAACGAGGTCAGTCACAGCAGGGCGCGGCCGCCGAACCCGAGAATCCCGTTACATCCTGAACAGACGCGTGACCTTGATCACGAGCCCGCGGTTGAGCAGACCGCGCGGATCGTCGCTGAAGGCGTCGCGGCCTTCACTGTAAACGACGAAGAGGTCGCTGCCGGGCTGGTACTCCCAGCGGAAGCGCACGTTGCTGGTGAAGGAATCGTTGCTCGAGTTGTATTGGAGAAGGGCGCCCACGAACATGCGCGGGGACATGGTAAAGGTGACGCGGCCGCCGACGAGCCGTGTCGTGAAGTTGCCCTCTGGCAGCTCGACCCAGTTGAACCCGATTCTCGGCTCGACCGACAGCTGCGGATTGATCTCGATGCGGCCGGTATATCCCACCGCCGTCCGCTCGCCGCTGTAGAAGCCGCCATGGCCCACCTCGAAGACGCCCGACAGCCGTCGATGCGGACCGAGCTCGACCGACGCCGCGACATCGGCGAAGTTGTAGCCTCCGATCGGAAGAATGACGCCGTCGGAAATCTCGAAGGGCTCGGGCAGGAACTCGTAGGTATCGCCGTACTCGATCTTCGCGATATCGGAGCTCTGAAACTGGGTTTCGAACGCCAGGGCCTGCTCCCGCGTTTCGAGCAGACCGTCGAGGTTGGTGATGTAATCGAGGTTCGCCTCCCAGCTGAACTTCCTGACGGCGGGAATCGATTTCGGCCGCGGGCTGAAGCGCAGGCCGACGAGCGTCTCGCGAAAATCCTCGCGCCGCATGAAGCCCACTTCGGGATTGAAGTCGGTTCCTACCATCAGATGGCGAAGCTGCACACCGTAGCGATCGGCGTTGAAGTCCATCGACCCGTAGTAGCTGCCTTCGTCGTCGCCGAGCTCCGGTGTCTGACTGCGCGCGTAGTAGCCGTTGAACTGCAGATCCTGGAAGAACGCGAAGTTCCCGTCGACGCCGTACAGCATCGTTCGAATGCGCCGCTCCCGACGTCGTCACTCGCCGCGTGGCCAGCAGACCCACGCTGCTGCGGCGCAGGATGTCCCGCCGCACACGAGCCACTGAGAAATTGGTGTCGTCGACGCCGACAATCTCCGACTGGCGCGTCTGAATGTTCAGCGCGCCAACGGCATACGGCCCGGCGCGGCCCGTCAAGCGGGCGCCGGCCAGAATGGGTACCGTCTGCCCCTCGCTCCAGGCCGATACGCCTGCTGAAGAAGAGAATGGGGCCGTTGGGAACGCCTCCGCCTCCGTCCTGACGAAGCCCGGCGAACTCGAAGATGCCCTGGCCTTCGAGGAAGAACTCGCGCTTTTCCGGAAAGAACAGGCTGAACCGCGTGAGGTTCACCTGCTGCTCGTCTGTTTCGACCTGCGCGAAGTCGGTGTTGACCGTGAAGTCGGCAATCAGGCTACGGGTCAACCCGTACTTGACGTCGATGCCCGCCTCGCCGTCCACATCGCGCGAGATGACGGGAATCGCTTCGTTGTTCGTGACCACCTCCGAGATGCCATACGGCTTGAACTCGAGGTTGCGATAGTTGGCGGGCGGATCGATCCCCACGAGCGTCGCCGCCCGCGAGAACCGCGCCACTCCGGAATTCCCATACGAGGCCGGCACAAGGGAGAGCGTGGACGTCTCGTTTTTCCAGCGAACCATCCGCCGGAAGTTGATCCCCCAGAGCTGCGGTTCGCTGCCCTCGAATCGGAGGGTCTTGAAGGGAACGGCGATCTCGATGGTCCAGCCCTGGTCGAACCGCGCGGTGCGCGCATCCCACACGCCGTCCCAGTCGTAGTTGGTCTGGCCCTCGTCGGCGACCAACGCGTCGCGGAGGCCGGCAAGCGGGTTGATCTGGAAAAAGAAGCCGGTGCGCCGGTTGAAAAAGGTATCGATGGCAAAGCCGAAGTTGTCGTTCAGAAAGATATTGCGGTTGTCGCGCCGCATCTCGTTGGCGGTGATGCGATGCGGCTGCGAATCCCACATCCGGCCGCCCACGTAGATGTTGCGGTCGTCGAAGAAGACCCAGACCTCGGTCTTTTCCGTCGCCGGTTCACCTTCGTGCGGCTCCTGTTGGACGAAGTCGGAGGCGGGCTGCGTTTCGGTGTACGGAGCCTCGTCGAGCTGGCCGTCCAGCACGATGGGCGCTGCAATCCGCACAGCGCGCATCGTGACCCGCCCCTGGCCGTCGCGCGCGACCGTGGCTGGCGGAGCCGGGGCCGGGGGGCCTTCGAAAACCAGCGCGGCATCAGTGGCGGGATCAGCGGCGGCCGGGCTTTCCTGCGCCGAAGCTGGCAGAGCGTGCAGCGAAAGGAGCAGCACCACGACACCGGCCAGAGCGGTTGAACGATAGGCGGCCCCTGGATACGTCATAGGTGATCGATAGGTCCCGGCTGGGCTTCCTGAAGCCGCTCGTATTCTTCCACGAACGCGGGGTCTCGTTTTCGCAGCTTTTCCCGGTCGATGCGTCCGCTCCGCGTCATCAGCCTGTAAGCGAACGAGACGGGATCGAGGGCAAGCTCCGTATGGACGTTCTCGAACCAGCTCAGGCTCTCCGACGCCGCTTCCTGATAGCGGTCGACGATGGGCTTCCTCTCGCGCTCGAAGACCGCGAGCGCGCTCCCCACGTCGGCGCCATACTGCTCGAAAGCGCGGAAGAGCGCAATCGCGTCCTCGAGCGCCAGCTTGGTGCCCGACCCGATCGAGAAGTGCGCGGTGTGCAGCGCATCGCCGAGCAGGACGACATTCTGGTGGCTCCAGCGTTGATTCCTGACGAGGGCAAACGTCAGCCACCTGACGAAGTTGTTGGTCAGCAACCGGTGCCCCTCGAGGTCTTCAGCAAAGACTCTTTCAAGATATGCGCAGACGTCTCGCTCGCCCATCCGGTCGAATCCGGCGGCCCGCCACACTTCCGGTCGGCACTCGACGATGAACGTGCTGGTCGTCGGACTGAACTTGTACGAGTGCGCGACGAAGACGCCAGCCGGATCCTCGCGAAACGTCAGCGTCAAACCATGAAACAGCTTGTGGGTGCCGAGCCAGATGTACTTGTTCAACGCTGGCTCGACCGACGATCCGAAGGCCTCGCGCCAGCTCTGGCGCACCAGACTGTTGGCGCCATCCGCGCCCACGACCAGATCGTGGTCCGCGACGAACGGCGCCGGGTCGGTCACCAGCGTCTCGAATCGAAGCGTCACGCCCAGCTCTTCCGAGCGCTCCTGAAGGATGTTGAGGAAACGAAGACGCGCAATTCCCGAGAAGGTGTTGCCGGCTATCGTAATCTTCCGTCCGCGGTGAACGACATCGACGTTCTCCCAGGTTTCCGAGCTGCGCATGAGGGCTTCGAACGACGGCTCGTCTGAGTCCTGAAGATACGAGAACGTCTGATCCGAAAAGACGATGCCCCAGCCGAAGGTATCGTTCCGTCCGTCGCGCTCGAGAACGGTGATGCGGTGGCGCGGATCGTGACGCTTCATGAGGAGCGCGAAATAGAGTCCCGCGGGGCCGCCGCCCACGATCAGAATGCGCATCGTCGTCTCAGGATCCCGGCCGCGGATGCTGAGGAGACGAAGCGGTCCAGTCGGGCGCGGTCAGGCGCCGCTTTCCGTCCGACGACCGCCGAACGGCGGTGCTGTCGAGCGCTCCCCTGTCCCACAGCTTGCAAGTCACCTGCTTGTGCTTCTGATCGAGACCTTCGCAGTAGTTGGTGAAGACACAACGCCGGATCTCGCCGCCCACGCCGAGCCGAATCTTCTCGAACCAGTCGGGGTCCGCGAGCGACTGGCGGGCCGCGCCGATGATGTCGGCTTCACCGCCGGCCAGGATGGCCTCGGCCTGATCGAAGGTGGAAATGCCGCCGGACACCACGACCGGCGTCGCGAAACCGGCCGACCGAATGCGTTCGCGGATACGTGCGGCCGCCGGCACGTTGCGACCGAAAGGCCCCCGTTCGTCGGCCAGCACAGTCGGCATGCATTCCCAGCCACTCGGACCGGTATACGGGTAGACGGCCCACCCGATACCCGGTTCCTTGGCGTCTTCGAACTTTCCGCCGCGCGACAGCGAGAGAAAGTCCATCCCAGCCCTTGCGAACTCGACGCCGAAATAGATCGCATCCTCGACGGTGCTGCCGCCCGCAATGCAGTCATCGGCCAGATACCGGCAACCCACGGCAAAGTCGGCGCCCACTTCGCCGCGCACGGCGCCGTAGACCTCGAGCGGCAACCGTACGCGCGATTCGCGCGGACCTCCGTACCCGTCAGCGCGATCGTTCAGCGCGGACAGAAAGGAAGCCATCGTGTAGGCGTGCGCGTAGTGCAACTCGACCCCGTCGAATCCTGCGCTCCTGGCCCGTCGCGCGGCCTTCGCGAATACCTCTGGCAGCACACTGGGCAGATCGCGGATGTGCGGCTTCTCGACGTCGGTGACCCGCTCTCGATAACCGAAGCGAAGGGCTTCGAGCTCGCGCGCCGTCAACACACCGGGAAGCTGTTCTTCTGGCAGCGCGAGCAGAGCCTCGCGAATCTCCTGGTCGGTCCCAGCGATATTTCCGAGCGCGCGTCGATGGCGGTTGGTGATCTCCAGAAACCGCGCGAAATATTTCGTCTTCTCAGGACGCCGCCGAACGGTCAGGAAATCGATGATTTGGATGAAAAGCCGGGTATGTCCCCTGCTCGCCTTCTGCACAACCGAGACGAGCTTCTCCAGACCCGGCAAGAAGCGGTCGTGACCGATCCGGAGCAACGGTCCGCTGGCAATATCCCGGACGCCGGTCGCCTCGACGACCAGTCCCCCGGGGCGGCCACGAGCGAACCGCTCGTACCAGTCGAGCACGTCGTCGGTGACGAAGCCCTCGTCGGTTGCGCGCCACGGCACCATGGCCGGTACCCATGTGCGCGACTCCAGTGTCACGGAACCGATGACGATCGGGGTGAACAGGCGGGACAGAGCGGTTTCCTCGCGAGACGGCCAGCGCGCATCGGGCAGCGGATGCTTGACGCGTTCCGTGGGATGCCACATGAAGCTACCGACCCGTCAGGCGCTCAGAATCCGACCGGGCGGCCGCCTCCCGCTCGCGCTCGCGGAGCTCGACCCGGCGAATCTTGCCGGTCTCGGTCTTCGGGAGCGAGGCCACGAACGCCACGCGGCGCGGATACTTGTAGGGGGCCAGCTCTCGCTTGACGAGATTCTGCAGCTCCACGACGAGCGCGTCGTCAGGCTCGACGGCCGGCTTCAACACGATGAATGCCTTCGGCACGTGGCCCTTCATCCGGTCTGGCGATGCGACCACCGCGGCCTCCAGGACGGCCGGGTGCTCGAGCAGCACCGCCTCCACTTCGGGTCCCGCAATGTTGTAGCCCGCACAGATGATCAAATCGTCGTTCCGGCATCGGTACCAGATGTAGTCGTCCTCGTCCTGCATGCAGATGTCGTTCGGCACGTTCCAGCCGCCACGAACGTACTCTCTCTGGCGCTCCGGCTTTCGCCAGTAACGGCAACCGGTGGGTCCCCGCACCGCCAGCAGTCCCGGCGTGCCGCGGGGAACCTCGCGCAGCTCGTCGTCGACAATCCGCACCTCGTAGCCCGGCACGGGCAACCCCGTGGGACCCGGTTGCACGGCGCCCGGACGCTGGCATACGAACACCTGGAACATCTCCGTCGAGCCGAGACAATCGATGACCTCCACACGCGTGCGCGCCATCCACTCCTCGCAGACAGGACGTGGCAAGGGCTCGCCGGCGCTCACCGCCAGACGGAGCGACGAGAGATCGAATCGCCGCTCCAGATCGGGAATCTGAAGCAGCAGGCGGTAGGTCGTCGCGGCGCAAAAGAGGACGGTGATGCGCTCCTTCGCCACGGTCTCGGCCAGGCGCTCGGGTGTGAAGCCGTCGAGCAGCACAGAAGATGCGCCGAAGCGGTAGGGAAAGACCAGCAACCCGCCGAGTCCGTAGGTGAACGCGAGCGTCGGATGGCCGCCGAAGATGTCGCGCGAGGTGGGTCGAAGCACGTAGCGCGCGAACGTATCGGCGGAGGCAAGCATGTCGGATGGCGAGTGACATGCGCCCTTGGGCACACCGGTGCTGCCCGATGTGTAAGCGATGAGTGCGAGCTCGTCGCGTGGAGTCGGATAGGCGTCCAGATCGGCTGGCGCCGCCGAGACGAGAGCCTCGAGGCTTTTCCACGGCACCGGGATGTCGTCAGCGACGGCCCCCGACACCACGAGCATCGGTCTGGTATGGAGCTCTGGCCACGCGCGCACGACCTCGCCGACGAGGTCCGCTGCCACGATGCAAGCCACCGGCTCCGAGTCGTCGATGATGGCGGCCAGCTCCCTGGCCTTCAGCATCGGCATCGTCGAAACCCCGACCGCGCCGATCTTCTGGATGGCCAGCCAGGTGGCGACGAGCTCCGGACGGTTCGGAAATCGCATGAGCACACGATCGCCGGACTTGACGCCCAACGACGTGAACGCTCTGCCAAGACGGTTGATCAGCTGCTGCAACTCGGCGAACGTGAAACGCCTGTCGCCGCCCGCGAGCGCGGGCGAGCGCCCATGTCCCGCCGACACGTGCGAATCGACCAGTTCCGAGGCGAGATTGAGGACGTCCGGATACTGCAGCTCGGGCAGCGTGTAGATACGCTCCGGCCACAGCTCACGCGGCGGAAGCCGGCCGTCCCATCGATCAACCACCATTGGCAGGGAGTATACCGCCGGCCAACATCGGCGCCTGCGGGCTGTCAGCCTCGCGTCTATACGGGATGCTCCACCGACGTGGCATAGTGCGAAGCGCCGAGGAAGTGCAGCGAAACGTAAGGCTCGCCACCGACCACCCAGCTGTCGTGCGGCTCAGGCGGCACGTAGAACAAGACGCCTGGTGTGAGGTCGAACACGCGGCCATCGGAAAGCGCCGCGGTCGCATGGCCCGATAGCACGAGCCCGACGTGCTCCACGGTGCAGCGATCGGCGCCGACTTCCGGACCGACGTGAACGGACCATTTCCAGCCCGGCTGGTAGGTGGCCCGGCCGATGGTGAGTCCACCGATCTTCACGAGCTCGAAGCGTCCCTTCTCGAATAACCGGATCTCGTCGGGCGCTTCGAAGCGTTTCAGGATGACATCAAGCGCGGGCGTCACGTCGAACCTCCGCGGGCGCTCGAGCCTCCCGACGAACAACCCAGACGTAAACCGGGAGGCCCGCCACGATGAGCAGGAAGCCCCAATACACCACCTCCACGCCCGCGCCGCCGATTGTCCAGAGCGCGTAGATGAACGCCAGGCTCGCCACCAGACCTGCGCCGCTCGAAGCGCTCAGAGAAACATCCCGGCCCTCGCCGCGGGTGATCAGGAATCCTGCCAGCGAGCAGAACACATAGGGAACGAGCGTATTCAGCGTGGCGAGCAGAATGATGAACGTGAAGAGATCCACGAGCTGGCGCGTGTAGTTCATGCCAACCAGCGCTGTCGTGAGAAGGCCGGCAATGATCATTCCTGTCGCAGGCGTACCGTTGGCCGAGACCCGTCCAAAGACGGGTGGAAACAACCCGTCGCGAGCGACAGCCAGTGGAAGTTGGCCGACGATCAGCGTCCAGCCGTTCAGCGCGCCAAAGCAGGAGATCGCCGCGCCGAGCGCGATGGCGCCAGCGGCCCAGTCTCCCGCGAGCGCTCGGGCTGCGTCGGCAAACGGCGCCGTCGACCTGGCCAGCTCGGCCGGCGGCAACATGCTCATCACGCCCACCGTGCTCACGATGTAGATGACCGCTGCTACAAGCGTCCCGACGATGGTGGCGCGTGGAATGGTCCGGGCCGGATCCCGGATGCTGGCGGCTGGAATGGTGGCGCATTCCAGGCCCAGAAATGCCCACAACGTCAGCGTCGCGGTGGCATTCACGGCTCCGACGAACGACCGGGCATCGGTCTGGATGATTGAAAAATTAGCAGGCTCGAAGGCCGTCAACCCGATCACGCCTACGAGAATGAGCGGCGCAACCTTGAGGACGGTGGTCACGAGCTGCACCCACCCAGCCGCACGGACGCCGGCGAGGTTCACCCCGATGAGGAGCCACACGGTGCCCACGGCAGCAAGAGCGGCATTGGCCGGATTGCGCACAACGGCCGGAAAAAACGGATCGAGATACCCGACGAACGCGACCGCGATCGCCGCCAGCGTGCACCACGTGGAGATCCAGTAGCCCCAACCGACGAGAAAGCCTGCGAGGTCGCCGAAGCCGAGGCGCGTATACGCGTAGAGCCCGCCAGCGGCCGGATAGAGACTCGCGAGCCGGGCGAACACCAGCGCAATCAGCACGGCGCCCACCGTCGAGACGAGCCAGCCGATGAGGCTGACTCCTCCGAAAGGCGCGAGCGAGGCCGGCAGGAGGAAAATGCCCGATCCGATCATGTTGCCCATGACGAGGGCGACGGCCATCGAAAAGCCCATCGTCCGCGTCGGGGCAGCCTGGTCCGATGGTGACGAGAGGCTCACGTCAATACAACTCCAGTCCGTCGAGCTGCACGTGGCGGGTCTCGGGCGTACCGACGGTCACCTCGGCGTCGGCGCGGTGGGCCCGCTCGATGGCCGTACCGCTCGGCGCGCCCTTCGCGCCGACCGCCGCGTGTACCCACCGGCGGCGGCCTCGGAGGTCCTCCCGCAGGCCGAGCGAGTGCAAGGCGGCAACAGCGTCACCGGACAGGCGCGCGGAAATATCTCCCTCACTCAAGACGACGACTGGTGTGAATGGCGTGAGAGCCTGGACGAATTGCGCGAGAGCCGCAGAGTCGGCCTCGCGGCGCGTGTCGAAGGCTCCTCGTGTGAGCACGCGTCCCGTCGCCGGATCGATCGCAAGCAGCGTGTAGCCGGGTGGAACCTCGCGCCGGTCGCCGTTGACCTGATACCAGGCCCCGCTGCCATCGGCGCGCGCTTGCAGATCGGCGGCCACTGAGACCCCGGTCTGCCCAATGGCATTCGGCGCCTGGCCGGCGGTGTACCGATAGTCGGCCAGAATGTCGAAGCGGTTCTCACCCGGCACCAGCCACTCGCTCTGAAATGGCACGTGTCGCAGCGCGCCCTCGCGAAGAGCTGCGCCCTCGAGCTCGTAGAGCACTCGATCGTTCAGCGAGATGACCAGCCGGTCGTCCCGGCCGTCTCGCCCCCCGCCGACGACCGCTGACAGCGCCAGGCCACTTGTCCCAATCAGAGCCTCGCGCGGCCAGCGCCGAGGCAGGAGAGAGCCGCGCCCGCGATCCTTGAGCCGGAACACCACGTCGACGCCGGGCTGGGCGACAATCGTGAGGGCGTCGCTACGCGACCGGGCGGCGCGCATGACCCGCTCGAACCCGCGCTTATCGTAGAAGCGGCCGTGGAGGAGAACGAATCGCGGGTGGAACCGCTCCCACAGCACCTCGAAACGCACGGGGTCGAACTCAGGAATCCCCCTCATCCGTAAGAAGGCGGGCGGGTACACGTAACCGATGCCGTTCACGATCCGGCGACCGTGGGCGTATCCGGCAATCATCGGCACCTCCCATTCCTTGGCGGGCAATTCCACGACGGCGCCTGGCTCCGGAAACGTGCGCAGCCATTGGTGCCCGGATCCCGGCCCGGGTTCCTCGGCAACGTCGATTGGAGCTGGTCTCAGATCCACGTTCAACAACACGACCATTGCCGCGAAGAGTGGTGCACGAGGGGACGACGGAAACAGGCCGACCAGACGTAAGGCGCCGAACCCGGAAAGCACCGCCAGCCCGAAGGCGAACAACAGACCGAAGCGCTCCGGCGATCGCAACACCGACAGCAGCGGCATCACGTCGGGGCGATAAAGACCCGACCCCAGGTCCACGCCCCAGGCGCTGGCGCGCGGGCCGAGGGCGACAATCGCGCCCAGGGCAGCCACTGTCGCATAGACGAGACGCGCACGACGCTCTCGTGCAGCCGGGTCCATCGAGTGCTCTTCGAAGGCCTGACGGTGCGCCCGCAAGAGCGACCACGTCAAGAACGACAGCACGAACAGAACGACCAGAGGCGCCTGGACAAGCGCCTGGGTCACGCCGGCCCAGCCGAGTGCACTCAGGAAAATGCCGGCAAGGAGCAAGCCGAGCATGGCCAGCGCGAGCATTGCGGCCGCGGACTCGCCGCCGAAGACCCCGCGGCGTCTGAGCGATCCGTGGTGCGGGAGGAACGCCGCGCACGCGAGACCCCACGTCACGATTCCCGGAAAGGTCCAGCGGGCGCGGGCATTGCCGTGTGCCGGCTCGTTGGGAGGCCCGAGCACCAGCTGGCGCGGCAGAAACTCCTCGACCGCCACGGCGTGGCGATTCAGAGAACGCGCTCGCTGATCGGCCGACTGACGGAGGCGCCACGCCGAGAGATGCATGTAGGGCACCGCGATCGGCGCCACCACGAGCGCCACGAGCACAGCGCTTCCTCCGATGGCCAGGAGTTGCCGGCGCCTGGGCATGGGCTGCTGGACGAGTGACCAAATTGCGACGATGCCGATGAGCGCGCCGCCGACGACAGCCAGGTGCCAGGACGAGAGGGCAACCAGGAGTGAGCTCATCGCGAACGCGGCGGCCCGACCTCGCGACGGCTGCTCGATCACGCGGTCGAGAGCAAACAGGGACAGCGGCAGCCACTGCATTGAGAGGACGTGAAGGTGCGGCAGTTCGTACCAGCGGAACGAGCTGAACGCAAAGGCGCAGCCCGCCACCACTCCGGCCGGCCACGAGCCGCACAAGCGCCGCACGAGCAGTGCCATGAACGTGCCGGACAGCACGAACGTGGCGAGAAGCGTGGCGTTGTGAACGAGAATCGGGTTCTCCGTGGCGACCCACAGCGGCAGCGCCGCCAGCGAGCTGGCCAGCATGTGATCGATGACGGCCAGGGTCCACGAATACGGGTAGAAGATGTTGCCGTCGAAGAGGTGCACGGGATCGCGCAGCATCTGCCGCGCCATCTCGCTCACCCACCAGATATTGAGGACCGTGTCGTCGTTGGGCGTCGAGTGGGTCGCCAGGCGGCTGGCCAGGGGCCACAAGTGAAGCACGCTCAGCGCAAGGAACAGCGCGGTCAGCACGATGAGCATCGTGGCGGGCGCGAACCGCTGAAGCTTGCCGGCAGCAGCGCTCACGACCGAAGCACCTGGTCTGCGATGACGAGGCGCTGAATCTCTGACGTCCCCTCGTAGATTCTCAGCGCGCGGACTTCGCGGTACAACCGTTCGACCACGACGCCGCGCTGCACACCCAGCCCGCCGTGCAGCTGAACGGCCCGGTCCACCACGCGCTGTGCGGCTTCGGTCGCGTAGAGCTTGGCCATCGAGGCTTCGCGCGTCACTCGCGTGCTCGTATGATCCCTCGTCCACGCCGCGCGATATACCAGCAGGCGCGCGGCATCGAGATCGACCGCCATCTCGGCCAGAGCCAGCTTCGTCGCCTGAAAATCCGACAGCGCCGAGCCGAACTGCCGCCGGGCGACTACGTGCGTCTTTGCTTCGGCCAGCCCTCTGGCGGCCATTCCGCACGCTGCAGCCCCCACCGACGAGCGAAAGAAGTCCAGCGTGGCCAGCGCCAGCTTGAGGCCGTCGCCCTCCTCGCCCAGCCGCTGCGCAGCAGGCACGCGACACGCCGTGAGCTCGAAGCCGGCAATGGAATGGGGCGCCATCAACTGAATCGGCACACCGATCCGCATGCCGGGCGTATCCCGATCCACGACGAACGCCGAGAGACCACGCCCGCCGGCTGCCGGATCGGTCTTGGCGAAGACGACGAAGAAGTCGGCGATGGCCGCGTTGGAGATCAGTGTCTTGACGCCATCGAGGACGTAGTGTCCGCCGTCGCGCCGCGCCGTGGTCGCCACGGCTCCCACATCGGAGCCGGCGCCCGGCTCAGTGAGCGCAAACGCGGCGACGGCCTCGCCCTCCGCGGCTGGCGACAAATAGCGCTGTTTGTGCCCGGGCGTGCCGGCCAGCCCGATCGGGTAACTCCCGAGACCCTGCACAGCCAACGCCGCATCGGCGAGAGCCGAAGAGAACGCCAGCGTCTCACGCAGCAGACAAACGGAACGCAGGTCGGGCGTGGCCGCCTGGCCGGGTACGAGATGGCGCAACCACCCTTCTGCGGCCAGGAGCCTCAGAAAATTCTTCGCCGCTCGATCCGGATCGCCTGCGTCGGCGTCGGCTGCGCGCGGCTCTATCAGTGCGGAGACGACCGCGGCCGCGCGTGCGCCGAGCTCGCGGTGCCGAGGCTCGAACAGCGGGAGTTCCAGAAAGGCGGCGTCGATCACGCTCAACGACCCTGGAACTTCGGCGGACGCTTGGCCCTGAAGGCCTCGAAGGCTTCTTTGAAGTCGTGCGACTGCATGCAGAGGGCCTGTGCCTGGGCCTCGGCCTCGATCGCGGCGGCGAAGTCGACGTCGAGCTCGTGATTGAGCATCGTCTTGGTGAGCCCGAGCGCGAACGTGGGACCGCTGGCAAGGCGCTCGGCAAACGAGCGCGCCTCGTCGCTCAACATGGATGGCGGCACAACGCGCGAGACGAGACCGAAGCGCAGGGCGTCTTTCGCCTCGATGGGATCGCCGAAGAACAGAATCTCGGTGGCCCTCGCCAGACCGACCACTCGCGGCAGCAGATAGGCGGCGCCCATGTCTGCTCCGGCAAGGCCCACCTTGGGGAACAGAAACGCGAGACTGGCCGTCTCGCTGGCCACACGCAGATCGCACGCCAGCGCGATGACGGCGCCGGCCCCCGCCGCTACCCCATTGATGGCGGCGATCACGGGCGCCCGGAGCGCACGAATGCTCTGGACGAGGGACCCGGTCATGCGCGTGAACTCGAGAAGCGCCGCGGTGTCGCGTGTGATCAACTCGCCGATGATGGCCATGACATCGCCCCCGGAGCAGAACGCGCGGCCGGACCCGGTGAGAATGACGACGCGAACCGACGGGCACGCCGCGAGCGTCACGAACGTATCGCGGAGCTCGGCGTAGACCTCGAAGGTCAAGGCATTGAGACGATCGGGACGATCGAGCGTGATGGTGGCGATGCCACCCTCGTCCTGCTCGTAGCGAAAGGTGCGCGGCGATGGCCGAGGCTCAGGAGCGGACAACGGCGGTTCCCTCGATTTCCACCTTCGCGCCTGGCTCGAGGAGGCTCTTTACCTCGACCAGAGTCATCGCCGGAAAGTGCCTGCCCATTCGCTGGCGATAGACCCGACCGATGTCCTCGATCTCGGCCAGGTACTCGGACTTGTCGACGACATAAATCGTCAGCCGGGCAATCGACTCGGGTGTGCCTCCGGCTTCGGCGACGATCGCCAGGACATTCCCCAGCGCCCGGTCGAACTGCTCGGCAAAACGATGGCTCACCAGCCGGCGTTCCGCGTCCCATCCAATCTGCCCGGCGACGCAGAGGAGCGATCCCGGCGCCATGAGCACGCCGTGCGTGTAGCCGCGCGGCGAAGCGAGCGTGGATGGATTGATCAGACGCATGAGAGAAGCCGCGCGCTCATGCCATCACTTCGCCGCCGTCGACGTCGATGGCCTGACCCGTAATGCCCGAGGCGTCGTCGCCGGCCAGGAAGAGAGCGACGGAGGCGATCTCCTCGGGGAGGATGAGGCGTTTCTGAGGGCTCATCTCCTCGAGCGCGCGCCGGACGTCGGCGGCGGGCCGGCCGGTCTTCTCGACGATCCTGGCGATTGATGCCTGTGTCATGTCGGTGTCAACCCAGCCGGGACAGATGGCGTTCACGGTGACGCCTTTTTCGGCAACTTCGAGCGCGACCGCGCGAGTAAAGCCGAGCACGCCGTGCTTGGCAGCGCAGTAGGCCGCCGTATAGCGAAACCCGACGCGGGCAGCCACCGACGCAATGTTGATCACACGGCCGTAGCCCCGCTCGACCATGGAGGGCAAGGCGCGACGGGTGCAGAGATACGTACCGGTGAGATTCACGGCGATCGTTCGCGACCAGAGCGATTCGTCGAGACGAGACAACGGCGCGGACTCGACGAAGCCGGCGTTGTTGATCAGCACTTCGACCGGCCCGAACCGCTCGACGACTTCCGCGAACGCCCGCTCGATGGCCGCCGCCGACGTGACGTCGCAGGTCACGCCGATCGCGTGACCTTTCCTGGCAACGGCGTCGCGCGCCACGCGATCCACATCGGCGCGGGACCGGGCCGCAACCGCCACCCTTGCCCCCGCAGCCGCCATCGCCAGGGCAATGGCGCGGCCGATGCCGCGCCCACCGCCGGTGACGACGGTGACTCTTCCCTGGAGGCGCACCGACGAATCAGCCCGGATGGCCGGCATTATAGCGCCCGCCTCATTGATGCCCCGGCGATCCCGGTATGTCCCGCCGCGCGGACGATCCGCTGTCGAGACCCAGTGGCAGCTGCTCGAGCAGCTCGCGCACGCGCGCGAGAAACCGGAACGCGACCATCCCGTCCGCGGCGCGATGATCGAACGTCAGCGCCATCGTCATCATCGGCCGGATGACGATCTCGTCGTCTGACGACAACCGCGCGCTTGGCGATGGCGCCGAGACCGAGGATGCCGACCTGCGGCTGATTGAGGATCGGCGTGCCCGGTGATGCCGCCGAAGACGCCGGGATTGGTCAGCGTGAAGGTGCCACCCTGAACGTCCTCGGGGCGAGCCTGCGGGTCGCGCGCCCGAGTCGCCAGATCGGCGATGGCGCGTGCGAGGCCGACGAGCGACAGACGGCTCGGCCGTCGCACGACCGGCACGACGAGATCGTCGGTGTCGGCGAGCGCGACGGCGATGCCGAGGTTGACGCGCGGCTTGATCGCGAGCGTGTCGCCGACGACCGAGCGTTGAGCGACGGGAAACTCGCGCAGAGCACGGACCACGCATCGGCGGCGAACACCGTGTAGGTGAGCGGCGCGCCGATCTGCGCTCGAGCGTGCGCGGCGTTCGCGCCAGGGTGGCCACCGCGCCCGACATGTCGCATTCCGCGAACGCCGTCGCGTGCGGGCTGATGCGGACCGACCACGTCATGTGGTGCGCGATGCGCTTGCCGCACCGGCGACATCGGGCTCGACCCGATCTCGCCGACTTCGGCGGGTACAGATACTCACGGTGGCGCCGCCGTCGGCTGGAGCGCGGTCCGCAGGCGCGGGCGCCGCGACGCCCCCGACTCCGCGCACAGCGAGAAATCGGTCGACGTCGCGCTTCGTGATCCGTCCGCCGCGTCCGGATCCCGCCAGCGTCGTCAGGCGCGCAAGCGGCACGCCGCGCTGCTGGGCCGTCTCGAGCACGGCCGGCGAGAACGACGCGCGCCTGTCCAGCGCGGCCGGGAACCGGCGGGAGCTTCGGATCGAGCGCCGCGCCGGAACGAACGAGCTGCGGCGCATGATTCGACTTGAAGATGCCCGCCTCCTCGGGCGTCTCGGCAACCGGCGTGTCGCTCGGCCGCCGAGACTGGCGCACCCGACTTCTCCGTCGACGGTTGCTGGCGTGATTAGCGCGACCGTGGTGCCGACCGCCACCGTCTCGCCCTTCTGCGACGAGAATCTCCGCGAGCACGCCGGCCGCCGGCGACGGCACGTCGGTGTCCACCTTGTCGGTCGAAATCTCGAACAGCGGCTCGTCGTGGCCGACGCGTCGCCCGGCTGCTTGAGCCAGCTTGACGATCGTGCCTTCGGCCAGCGACTCGCCCATCTGGGGCATCACGACCTGGCACTGACGCGCGGTCGCCTCATTCGGACAACGCGTCAATACTCGAGGACATCCACGGCGGCTCGGTAGATCTTCTCCGCGTTCGGCAGCACCGCATCCTCGAGCGGGCCGGCAAACGGCACCGGCACGTCGAGGCTGGCCACGCGCGTCACCGGCGCATCGAGCGCGTCGAACGCTTCCTGCGCGATGATCGCCGCCACCTCGCCGCCGAACGCCGCCGGTCAGGTGCGCTTCGTAGACGACGAGCGCCCGCGACGTCTTGCGCACGCTGGCGAGAAACGCGTCTCTTGTCGAGCGGACAGAGCGTGCGCAGGTCGATCACCTCGCACTCGGCGCCTTCCTTCGACAGCCGCTCGGCCGCCGCCAGGCATTCGTGCACCATCGCGCCGTAGGTGACGATCGTCAGATCGCGGCCCTCGCGCTTGATGTCGGCGACGCCGAGCGGCACGATGAAGTCGTCGTCCGGCACGTCCTCGCGAATGCGGCGATAGAGATGCTTGTGCTCGAAGTAGATGACCGGGTTGTTGTCGCGAATCGCGGCCTTCAGCAGGCCCTTGGCGTCGTACGGCGTCGACGGCTGGACCACCTTCAGGCCCGGCACGTGCGTGAACCACGCCTCGGGATTCTGCGAGTGAAACGGGCCGCCGCGAAAGCCGCCGCCCGACGGGCCGCGAAACACCACCGGCACCGGCGTGCCCCAGCGGTAATACGCCTTCGCCGCGTAGTTCACGATCTGATCGAAGGCGCAGGCGATGAAGTCGGCGAACTGGAACTCGACGACCGGCCGAAGACCCTCGATGGCCGCCGCCGCAGGCGGCGCCGACGAACCCGCTCTCGCTGATCGGCGTGTCGATGACGCGCTCGGCGCCGAACTCCTCGAGGAAGCCGCGCGTGATCTTGAACGCGCCGCCGAAGGTGGCGATGTCCTCGCCGAGCAGGATGACGTTCGCGATCGCGGCGCATCTCCTCGCGGAGCGCCTGCGAAATGGCCTCGAGATAGGTGCGAACGCTCATTCGGCATCAGCCTGTACAGTCGTCCGGTGGACGGATCGGGCGGGGATCCGGCTGCGCCGCGCCCAGTGCACCGCCTCTTCGATGACGCGTACGGCACTCGCGATCGATGCCGTCAACGCTCCGTGCCGGCGATCGCCGCCCGTCGCCGAGGAGATACTCCTGGAAGCAGCCGGATCGGATCGCGGCGCTCCCAGAACGCGCGCAGACTCGCGCGGCACGTAGCGCCATGTCGTCGTGCTCGCCGTGGCCGCGCTGTCGGAAGGTCTTGAACTCGACGAGATACGGGCCCCTGCCGCTGCGGGCGTGATCGATCGCCGTGCGTCGCCAGCCGGCGGACCTCGAAGATGTCGTTGCCGAAGCCGATCTCCGCCGGAATGTTGAACGCCGGCGCGCGATCGGCGACGTTGGCCACCGGCATCTGCAGGTTCGTCGGGGTCGAGTAGGCGAAGCAGTTGTTCTCGACGATGACGACCAGCGGCAGCTTGTGGATGGCGGCGAAGTTCAGCCCCTCGTAGAAGTCGCCCGGGCTGGTGGCGCCGTCGCCGGTCATCGCCGCATAGACACGCGGCTCGCGGCGGTACTTGAAGGCCAGCGCGAAGCCCGCGCCCGAGGGAATCCACGACGCCATCGATCCGTTGTGATACGGCGCGATGCCGTAGCCGCGAGATCGGCGAGAAACAGGCCGAGCTCGCGGCCGTGCGACGGGCGGAATGTCCTTGCCGAACCAGCGCGCCAGCACGTGCTTGGCTTCGACGCCGCGCATGGAACCAGCCGGCGAGACCGCGGGCGACGGTCGAGAAATAGTCGTCCTTCTCGAGCAGGCTGACGACGCCGGTCGCGATCGCCTCCTGCCCCATGCCGAGATAGACGGCGCCGACGATCTTGCCCTGGCGGTAGAGCGCAGCCAGCTTCTGCTCGAAGGTGCGGGCCAGCTTCATGCTGCGATACCAGGACAGCAGCTCCTCCGTCGCGTGGGCTTCGAAGGGCCGAATCTCGGTCCGATCGATGGCCGGATCCAGGAACGCGTCGCCCGTTGTCTGCTCCGTTTCGAGCATCAGTGACTTTCCTGGCGAGTCGAAGGCGCGTGGAGCGCGCCGGTCGGAACGAATCTGTGCAACTCGATACCTTTGAAGGTCACAACGGTCGTGAAGGCCACCCTATCGTCCTTCTTGAGCTCCCCGATCATTCGATCGATCTCGTTTGGCCAGAAGCGATTCTTGACGACCACGACTTCGGAGGCTCCTTCCCGGATGCGGGGCCGATCGGCCCTGGCCGGATTGTATCGCTCGATCCGCGGTCTTCTGCCAGCCATCTCCTTCCGAAGGTAGAAGTCGAAGTCGTCCAGTGGAATGGTCGACAGCAGCAGCATGCGCTCGGGCGTGTCGGCCGAACCGATGGCTTTGGCGGCCGACCGCCAGTCGGGGTTCGGCTTGTACACTGTCCACTGCCTGTCCTTGCGCAACAACGCCCCATAGGACGCGACCGTCAGGAGAACCACGGACGTGGCCATCACGGCGTTGAGCCTGGCGCTCGAGAAGCTGGTTGCGCCCCTGACCAGCGCGATGACGAAAAATGGCAGAGCAATCAGCAGGTATCGCTCGATATAGAGGTGACGGTGGCCCGCCACGCTGAGCAGAAACACGACGAGCGGCAGGCTGCACAGATAGAGTGCCAGCTCCCAGCCGTACACGTGGCCCCGCCGGGCGCGGCTCGGCCAGAGCCCGCGAACGACAATCACCGCCACGACGAGTTGAAGCGCCAGAATGTGGGGATAGTTGAACAGGCTCTGGAGCGTTCTGCGCGACGGAGAGAGCGACCAGAGCGCGTTGCCATGAAGGAACCAGTTGAAGAACAGCATCCACCACTGAAACAACGTGAATGAGCTCAGGAAATCCACGCCGGTCACAAGCGTTCCGCCGGTGTGTCGGGTGGCAAACCAGAGCCCGACCGCCAGAACGACCAGGCCATGGGCCAGGAGAATCTTCGAGCGAACGGCTTTCTCGCCGGTCACCGCGAGAATCGTGAAAGGCGCCAGGAAGACCGCCGCGTAATAGTGCGTGAACACGGCCAGCATGAGGGCGCCGACATAAATCTCCCAGGCGGCGACGGAGAACGGCAGCGTCGACACGCGCGGCCAGACATACACCGCCACCAGCAGAAAAAACATGGTCATCGCGTACGGCGTGGCCTCCTGTGAATACCAGACGTGGGCCGGCGAGAAACAGAGCACGACCCCGGCGAGGAACGCCGCTCCTCCACTGACGAAGCGCCTCGCAATCAGGTATGTCAGCACGACCGATCCGAGTCCGCAGAGAAGAGACGGCAGCCTGACAATCAGCTCACTCTCACCGAAGTGATGGGCCCAATAGAACCCCCAGACGAGATAGAGAGGCGGGCCAGGAACTCTCATGAGCGTGCGCCAGAGCCGCTGCTCGCTCGCTCCCCTGTAGAGGGTCGAGTAGACAACCTCGTCGAACCACAGGCTCTCGGTGAGATTGGGCAGGCGAAGGAGAACGGCCAGCCCGATGAGGATTGGGATCGCGAAGCGGGGCTGCTCCACCCACCGGCAGACCTGGGAAACAATCGCTCTCATGCCTCGACCGCCCACACTCTACTGTAGAAGCGATTGCGCAGACGACATGGCGGCCGGGGCGCGGACGCGTGCAAAGAGGTAATCCAGATGTGCGGCGGGCGAGAAGGGCAAAGCCGCAATGCGAGGTTGCACGAGTACCGCGATCAGCAGAAAAGCGAAGGCCGTCGCGTATCGCGTCACGCGCTCTCGTCGTCTTTGGCGATTTCCGTCAGGCGATTGCGCACGTCCCACAGTGCATGGAAATAGCTGACGTTGACACGCTTGCCGAGCACTTCAACGGGTGTTCCCTGTGTGCCGATGACATGTCCTCCGATGATGCGTTCGACCAGCTTCAGATGATGAAAGCGCCAGAGCGTGAGCCGCTCGTCCCACTCGATGAGCTGTTCGGCGAGCTGATAGAGCTCCTCGTGCTCGCGTCCGCGCTGGTAGAGCGTGACCAGCTCGAGGCCACGCGCCTCCAGTAGCGAGGCGAACGCCTCGCCGAGCGCCGGCGTCGCCTCGTGGATGCGCGCGAAGCCCGGTGAGTCGAAGCCGCTTCCGTGGCCCAGGACGCGCCGGATCGTCTGGTACTCCCAGGGCGACATGTGTTCCAGCATGTGAATCTGGGTGGTGACGATCACGATGGCTTCTGCCGCACGACGAACGAGCCGCACCGCCGCTCCTGCTTCGGCGCGACGAACGTGGTCGGTCGCCAGCACGACATCGGCCGCCGCCAGCTTCAGCCAGAGCTCGGAGGATTGATGCGTGACCTGAAAGAGCAGCTCATCGTGATGCACCGCCTCGGTGGACGGCTTCTGGAGCGCGAGCAGCTCGTCGGTTCTGAGATAACGCTCGTAGTCGGAGGCCGCCGTGCCGGGAAGGACGGGTTTGGACAGATCATCCATGGCGGGCCTCAGGCGGCCATGATACTGCGCGGCGCGACGATCAGTCCGACACGGCCAGCTCGCCGGGCACAATCGGCCTGGTGCGCGGCAGGACCCCGCGTGCGGCGAGGACACCCACGACGGCGAGGATGCCGACGAAGATGGTCAGCTTGGCGAGATCGGCGGTGCGGGTATGCGGCAGCACGGCCCAGAGCAGCCAGAGAACTGGTTGAGCGATACAGACGGCCCAGACGGAGCCGTAGAAATAGCGCCGCTCGTGACCTTCGCCCTTGGTGGACGCCTTCACGCGCGGGAGACACCCGAACGCGCCCAGCAGCCATATCGTTCCCGCGATTGGAAAGTACGCCGCATCGTACATCTGGCGCAGGCGCCACTCCCCCGTGACGACCGCCACGACGAGGCCCGCGATGTTCAGCACGGCGAACGTGATGGCTGCACTCCAGGCGAACGTGTAGCACACGCGTCGATACAGCGGATTCGGACGGTCCTCGGTGAAGCGAATGATGTACGGCGCCGGCTCCACGCCAGGCAGCCGCCCTGCGAGGGCGGCAATTCCCGTCACGCCGATCACGACGCCGAGCCACGCCGCCATGCGCCAGTCGAAGCCGCGCGCGAAGAGATCGAACGTCAGCGGACCGGGCGCGATGAAGAACACCCAGATCCAGATCGGCCAATGGAGGACGCGATAGTAGGTCTTGTTGCGAACGCGGATCCGGCGGTCGGACGCGAACTCCACCCGCACACCGGCTCGGGCCGGCCGAGCGCCAATCGGTCGGCTGGCGGCGTCGTCGGTGTAATCGAGGCTCTCGTTCATTCGTGGCGTATCAATGGGTGGACCCACCTCACATCGCTCGTGCGGTCTCAATAGTGTATCGCGTCAACGAGCCTGCGGTGCACGCGGTACCGCGCGCAGAGCACTCGGCTTCAGCGGTCATGAGGTCTGCGCGCTTATCGCTCGCGCCGGTTCGTGCGGACAGCCCACGCCAGATGACAGGAGTCGACCCGACGCCCCGATACCGATGACCTATGGCAAGACTGGGCGAACCAAGCCGAACAAGACGCAGGAGCGAGGAGCTCAACCGGTCGGTTGCGCGTCGGGTGTTGTTTTCAGACCCAGAAGGCGTTTGACGCGCTCCATGAGGGTACCGCCCGTCCCATCCGCTTCATCTGCTTTCTCGAGTATGTCGAGAACGGCGCCCACACCGGGGACCTCGGCAATGCCAAGCCGCCGCGCGTTCGCCGGGGCCTCGACCGCATCGCCGCGCCGGACGAGAATCGCGCGTGCTTTCGATTCGAGCACCACGTCGAGACAGTTTTCCGGACGGTCATCCACCACGAGGTCGAGTTGCAGCGCGTGGGCAAGTTTGCCGCGCGATCCGTTCAAGACGAACACGCTGGGGAGCACAAATCCCTGAGCCTCGAGCCATCGCTGGCTCTGCACCTGGACACTCTCTCCTATCGCGTCTGGCCGGCTCGTGATGAACAGCAACTCCCACCGCCGCTGCCGGACGAGTCTTCCCAGACGACGCACGGCGCCTGGCTCGAGCTCGCTGAGCGTCTCCCAGAAATTTGGGGTCTGCTTGATTTCACGCCACAGCGTCCGGTTCTGGCGCGGCGTGAGCGACAGCGCCGCCAGCGCCGATTCCACGGGGCCGGTGCCTTCCTCGGCGAGAAGCTCGCCGGACGCGGGCGGCGCCGGCGTCGATGCACGAGGGACGGGGGCCGTTCCGAACAGGCGTGTGGCCTCGCGTCTCAGCGCACCTTCGAGATCGGCAAGAACACCGTCGAGATCAAACGCGAGGCGCATGCGGCGATCCGAATATCAGACGCTTGTTGACGATTGCGAACAGCATCAGCAGTGCCCGGAACCCATGGCAATTGGCGGCCGGGTATGAGAGTGCCCGAAATGGGCCTCCTGGACAATGCCCAAAGATCCGATGGCCGCTCTTGCCGGCCGGGGACGGGCGTCAACACGTACGAGATTGAGTCCTAAGTGATACACCGGGCCGTTCTTCAGACGCCACGGACCCTCACTCCAACAGGGTTTCGAGGAGGCCGGCGCCGGGCGGCTCGATTGCGTCCTGATGGGAATACGGCTCACAATCAGTCGAGCCGGTTGACCATTCCTAGGCACCGCCGCGGGTCGATCCGATAAGCCGGCCCAGCCCGCTCACTCGCCATGAGGCTCATCAAGATCGGTATCGCAAACGTCAACACCACCGTCGGGGCGGTCGGTTCCAACACCGACCGGATGATTCGGCTCGCCCGCGAGATGTCTGCTCAGGGGGTGACGCTCGGCTGCTTTTCGGAGCAGGTGATTGGCGGTTATCCGACTGAGGATCTGATCCAGTGGCGCACCTTCGTCCGCGAACAGCGCGATGCACTGGAGCGATTCACGACCGCGCTGCACGACACCCCCACGGTCTACGTCGTCGGTCTGACGGTGCCGATCGGCGGACAGCTCTTCAACACGGCGGCGGTTGTTCATGGTGGCGCCATCCTCGGCTTCGTCGCCAAGGAGAAGCTGCCGACCTACAACGTGTTCTACGAGCGCCGCACGTTTTCGCGCGGTGGGCCGGGCATCAGATTCGACGCCGACGGCGTGCCGCTCGCCGACCAGATCTTCCGGTTCGATTTCGGCATCCTGGCCGCGGATGTCTGTGAGGACGCCTGGTCGCCTGACGGCCCAATGCGCCGGCGGTGCTATGCGGGCGCGGAAGTGGTCGTCAATATCTCGGCCTCGCCGTTTCGTGCCGGCGTGGTCTCGACCCGTCGCGAAATGCTGGCCACGCGCTCCGCCGACAACCAGGCGGTGCTCGTCTATGCAAATCAGGTGGGCGGCCAAGACGGCTTGATCTTCGACGGCGGCGGTTACGTGTTCCAGAACGGCCGTCTCGCTCTCGACGCTCCCAGGTTCCGCGAAGGATTCGCCACGACGATCGTCGATCTCGACAGGACCGTGCGACTACGCATGGAGAACACGACGTGGCGCGCCGATTGCGAGGCCTATCAGCTGCACGGCCCGGCGGTCGGCGTGATCGAAAGCCGGCACACCACGTCCAATCGTGACGCGCTCGCCTATCCCGCCCCGCCCGGCGGCAGCTTCTTTCTGCCCGAGGCGGAGTCGACGCCGAACGCTCGGGAGGCCGCGCTCGACGATCTCTACGAGGCCCTGGCACTCGGCACCAAGGACTACTACGAAAAGACCGGTGCGTTTCGCAGTTTCGGGATCGCACTGTCCGGCGGGCGTGATTCGATGCTCACGCTGCTCGTGGCATGGCGTGCCGTGCAGTTGCTCCGCGGCGCGTCCGACGGCGACGAGCTTCAGTCCGCCACCAGCTCGCTGATCCACGCCTTCTACATGCCGACACGGTTCTCGGCTTCCGAAACCTACCGGGCCGCCGAATTGCTGTGCGGCGAGCTGGGCGTCACGCTTCAGAGCGTGCCGCTCGGCGATGCTTGGGAGCGCGAACTGGAGGTCACGACCGAGATGCTGCAGGGGGCGGAGCCGACGGCGTTGACGCGCCAGAACGTCCAGGCGCGGCTGCGCAGTCTCCGCATGTGGAACTGGGCCAACAGCTCCGGCGCGCTGTTCCTGCAGACCGGCGACATGAGCGAGAAGGCCGTCGGCTACACCACGATCGGTGGAGATCTCGAGGGTGCCCTGTCGGTCATCGCCAACGTGCCGAAGACCATCGTGATTGCCCTGCTCGAGCGCCTTCAGGCGCGGTTCGGCTTCAAGGGCATCGCGGAGACGCTCACCACCGAGCCGAGCCCGGAGCTCGCCGAGTCGCAGTCAGCCGAGGCCGAGCTGATGCCGTTTCCCGTGCTGGACGCCTGTCTGCATCTCTATGCGGCAGAAAAGCTCGCACCCGACGAAGTGTCCCGCGCGCTTGGCGATCTCTTCCCGGAATTGCCGCCCGAATCTCTGCGCGCGTGGGCCGAACGCTTTTCGAAGCTGTTCACGCAGTCGATCTACAAATGGGTGCAATCGCCGCTGACCTTACACGTCGGATCGCTCGACCTCGACCGGGAACGCGCCCTGCAGCTTCCGGTCGTTCAGCGAAACGAATGGCAGGATCAGTGAGCAGCCCGCCCCGCTAGCTTTTCGTCGGCTCGTTATCGCCGATAACTCGAACGAGGAACGTCTTCACCTCCTCGAGATCGAGGGTACTCTCGACGGCGTTCGGCACCTCGTCGTGGAGGCCGAACGCCAGGATCGGAACGCCGTACTGCACGGCCAGCCACATCTCCGAGAAGGTCCCCTCGCCGCCAGGAAAAGCCACCAGCGCGTTCGCGCTGAGCACGTTGAGGTGATTGCGGCTCGACCCGAGCGTACCTGCGACGCCGCTGTCGGGCAGGTGCGTGAAGATCGCAATCTCGACCCAGGCATTGGGGTATCCCTGACGAGCCGAGTAGCGCCCGGGTATCGGAGCCGATGGTTCGCAACGCTCGAGCGCTTCCATTCGCTTCACCTCGCCCGGGACGATCCCGATCACGAGCCCGCGCCTGTCCGAGACCTCGGCGAATGCCTGACTGGCGGCGGCCATGACGCCACCCCCGGCTCCGGTCAGTAGATGCCAGCCTCGACCTGCAACCCAGCGTGCGATTTCGGCGGCTGCGGGATCGGCGCGTTCACCCGAGCCGAGAATCCCGACCACCGGACGTCGCGCCAGGGTACCGATCGAGCTCGAAGGCCTCCGATCGGAATCAGACATGCCCGTGACCCGCTCAGAGCGCCGACGTTGCTGGAAGCAGGGATTGGCAGGCGTAGGCGGCCAATTCCCAGATCGGCTTGGCCTCCGCAGTCGCCCCGTGCTGGATGTCGGGAGAAAGCTCGATGCAGAAACCGTCCGCACGATGGTTGCCTACTCGCGTGGTGATCGGCTGGGAGCGGACGCCCGGCAGCGTGTCGGACTGAACCTCGGCGGCAAGCGGCGCCGGCGTCCACTTGACGATCAGATCTGGCAGCAAGTTCGACCGCCCACCGCTGAACATCGACGAGGACGCGATCACGTCCCGCACGAGGGGTGTGCCGTCGGGTAGCCGGTAGGAACGAAGCGCGCCGACCAGCTCCTCCCGGTAGGTGCGCACGGCGTCATCTCCATCCAGCATGCCTCGCTGCTCGCGGCCCCGAATGTTGAAGCGTACATAGCCGCTGAGGTCCGCGAGCACGGCCAGGGCCGGCGTCTGCGTCCAGTCGTGACCGTCGATAATCGAGTGGTTCATAACGCTGTCACGAGCCTGCGTCGTCACCATTCGTGCGATGGCATTCTGGACGCCGGGCGGCAGATTCTGTCGCAACCACGGAATCAGGCTTCTCGACCGCCCCCCACCGCTGTTCTCCGACGTTCCGGTGAATCGGGCGTTCACGATCTTCAACAAGATCGGGAGCAGATGCTCCTGGCTGTGGTTCGGGCCCATGCCGTGAACAGCGAAGAGATACACATGAGCGGCCGGAGTCAGTCGATCGATGAGTGTTCCCACAGCGCCATCGATGGCCTGATACACATCGAGCAAGGCCGTCGGAGGAATCCCGTCGGATGGCCAGAGCAAATGGCCACCGCGGTGCGCCTCGCCGAACACCGCTATGAAGAAATCCCACGGCTCGGCCGCGAGCCAGGCCGCGAGCTCTCCTTTTCGCCGCGCCCCTTCGACCAGCCCCTGACGGACTTGCTCGAGGACGCCCGCCGTCTTGTTCAGCGGAAACTCGTAGCCCATCGGATGACGGCCGAATCTGGCTCGAACCTGCCGACCCAACTCTGGTGGACATGACGAGAACGGACGGAGCTCGTCGTGTGAACCCCAGCTGATGATTTCAGTACCGTTGATCGGTCTGGGGCGGAAGGTCATGGGAACGTCAAGTGCCACCGTGCGGAGGCCGCGGCGGCCGAGCTCGTACCAGAACGGCTCCGAGTACAGCCAGTCTTCGCTGGCGCGACGCATCTGCATGGACGATGCGTCCCACTGGAGATGGTGATAGAGGCCGTGCTGGCCGGGCCGCGTCCGTGTGTAGAAGGTCGGCCACACTGAGCCGGCCAATTCGTCGGCAGTCGAATGCAGCGGCCGCGTCACGCCGCATTCGAGCGCTCGCCTGAGATTTGGAAGGGCAGCAAGGTTCGAGCGGACAAAGTCCAGGTCCACCGCGTCGAGCCCGATCATCGCCACACGGCGTTGTGTGTCAGTCATGACGCTCGGGCCGATCCCCGTTCTCTTGAGGCTCGAGCGTCGCAGCCGCCTGGGCCAGCAGACGCGTGTTCTGAATGGCTGCGCTGTAACCGGGATCGAACGTCCGGCGCTCGCGAACGGAGCGCACGAAGGCTTCGAGGGATCGTTCAATGCTGTACCGCAACAGCCGGCGTCCGACGAACACGAATCGATAACCCAGTCCTGCGACATCACGGACGACAGCCGCCGTGCCGCCAGACCCCGTTCGTGAGGCGATGTGGACGGCGGCGTTGGGGTTGCGCATTATCAGCCGGCCGGACGTTCCGGTTGCCAGCAGCGCCTCGCGATTGTAGGTGCAGTGACGGAGGTCGCAAGAGGCGCGAACCTCGTCGGGAAAGTCCAGCTCTAAACGTACGGCGTCTGGCGATTCGAGTGAACGGCTGGCCCGGACACCTGACGGTTGGGCGCCGACGATGCCACACACCACATCGACGGCGTGGCTTCCCAGATCGAAGAGGACGCCTCCTTCTCGTGGGAGGTGATTCGTCCCCCCCCATCGCCGCGCGTTGATGTGCATCGTGAAATCGACCTGCCTGAGCGTGCCGATACGGCCCTGCCGCACCAGATGGCCGGCCTGCTGATAGAGCGGCCAGAATCGGCGGTTGAAGTCCAGCATCATCATCGCGTCGGTGTCGGCGAGAACGGGGAGGCCGTCCAGCTCGGCGGCGAGTGCAAACGGTTTTTCGACGAATGAGAAGATGCCGGCCTGCCGCGCGGCACGCCAGATCTGCACGTGCGTCGATGGGGGCGTGGCCACCAGGACAGCGTCGAGGGCCTGCTCGATCACGTGCTCGTGTGAATGGCCGATGACGGCTCGAGGAAAGTGTCGGGCGGCCATCTCACGCGCAGCGTCGCCTGGATCGCCGATGCAGGTCACCTGAACGCCTCGCATCCGTTGGAGGGCCGGGGTGTAATAACCCTGGGCGAGACGGCCGTATCCGATGATCCCCAGCCTGAGATCGGATCGCTGCGACATGATGCGTTCGGCTTTACACCTTCGGGTGGTCGACGTACGATCAAACGGTGACGCCGTCATGATACGACGATTGTTCTCGAGGCTCACGGTCCAGCAGGCTCGTCGAGGCTGTACCGTGACATTCCCAGGAGTCTGAACGCCATGTGGTGGCACGCTGACAAGACGCGAATCCCGACCGCTGAGGAAGCGCTTCCAGGCAGAAGCGAGCGCATGCCTGTGCCCTCTGCGCACTTCGTGAAGCACACGGCCATGACAACCCCATTCCCGGAGGGCTTCGAGACGGCGATCTTCGGGATGGGATGCTTCTGGGGCGCCGAGCGCAAGTTCTGGACGGCGCCAGGAGTGTACTCGACGGCCGTCGGCTACGGCGGAGGACTCACGCCGAATCCGACATACAAGGAAGTCTGCACCGGCGCCACCGGCCATGCGGAGGTCGTGCTCGTGGTCTTCGATCCTCGGGCGACCCGCTATGAGGATCTCTTGACAATCTTCTGGGAAAACCACGATCCAACGCAGGGCATGCGACAGGGCAACGACCGAGGTACACAATACCGCTCTGCTATCTACTGGGCGGACGAATCACAGCAACGGGCCGCCGTCGCCTCGCGTGACGCGTATCAGCGCGTGCTCACGAATGCGGGCTTTGGGCCGATCACCACGGAAATCGCGCCGGCGCCAGAGTTCTACTACGCCGAGGACTATCACCAGCAGTATCTGGCCAAGAATCCCGGCGGGTACTGCGGTCTGGGAGGCACCGGCATCTCGTGTCCGGCCGGCGTGGCGGAAGCGGTCTAGCCGGCGGATGGCGCGATGCACGACTACCGCCTCGACGCCGACATCTCTCTAAGGCCTCTCAGTCCCGACGATGCCGACGCGCTGTTCGCGCTGACCAACGAGAATCGCGCTTACCTGCGTGAATGGCTTCCGTGGGTCGATGGCGTCGAGACCGTGCATGACACGCTGGACTTCATCCGGACCACGCAGCGGCGATCCTCGGAGGGCAACGGATACACGCTCGGCATCTGGTACCAACGCGCGATTGCCGGGACAACAGGCCATCACGATATCGACCGGCCCAATCGCGCCACCCAGATCGGCTATTGGCTCACCGCCCGCCTTCAGAATCGCGGCATCGTCACGCGCGCCTGTGCCGGCTTGATCGAGCTCAGTTTCGAGCACCTCGATCTGCACCGCGTCGAACTCAGATGCGCGACCGGCAATGTGAAGAGCTGCAGGGTTGCCGAGCGATTGGGGTTCCGTCATGAAGGCGTGGTGCGCGAGGCAGAGTGGCTCTACGATCACTTCGTCGACCACAATGTTTACGGTATGCTCGACAGCGAATGGCGCTGCGCCGCTCAGCGCTCGGCGCCCGTCTTGAATCGCATCGAGACGCCGTTCATGCAGTAGCGCAGTCCGGTCGGCCTGGGCCCGTCCTCGAAGACATGACCCAGGTGCCCGCCACACCGACGACAGTGCACCTCGGTTCGCATCATGAAGAGGCTGCGGTCAGACGAGGTTCCCAGCGCATTGTCGAGCGGCCGGAAGAAGCTGGGCCAGCCAGTTCCGCTCTCGAACTTGGCATCCGAATCGAACAACGGCAGATCGCACGCCGCGCAGTGAAACGTGCCGGTGCGGTGCTCGCGGTTGAGCGGACTGCTGCCCGGACGTTCGGTGCCGTGCTGGCGCAACACTTGGAACTCGTCGGGTGAGAGCGCCTCGCGCCACTCGTCCGCGGTCTTGACGATCTCGAACTTTTCGCCTGTGTCAGCCATGCGCATGCTCCTTGAGGTGGTCGCCCGGGCCCAACTCGAATCCCCGGCACCACAGCAACCGCTCCGGCGTCCAATGGTACATTTCACCGGGGTCCCAACGCCTCTCGCCAACAAACCCCATGGAAACCTCAACAATTCCACCGATGTGTAGGCGGCCAAAAGTTGGATAGACCCATGAGAATCGCAATCCTTGGCACGGGCATGGTCGGCAGCGCCATCGGGTCGGCTCTGGTTCAGCGCGGCCACGAGGTGATGATGGGGTCGAGGGAGACCGGGAATCCCAAGGCCCTGGGCTGGGCGCTGTCGGCCGGCCGGACAGCGTCGCAGGGAAACTTTCGGAATGCAGCCTCTTTTGGCGAGATCGTCTTCAACTGCACGGCTGGAACCGCGTCACTCGATGCGCTCGGCCTGGCGGGCGCCGACAATCTGGACGGGAAGATTCTGATCGATCTCGCGAATCCTCTCGACTTCTCGCGCGGCATGCCTCCCACACTGACCATCTGCAACACCGAATCGCTCGGCGAGCGCATTCAAGCGGCGCTGCCAAGAGTGAAAGTGGTGAAAACCCTCAACACGGTGAACTGCCGCGTGATGGTCAACCCCTTGCTGGTGCCGGGCAGCCACGTGATATTCGTGGGCGGGAACGACGAGACAGCCAAGGGGCGCGTAGTAGACGGGCTCGTCGAGTGGTTCGGCTGGACGCGCGACCAGGTGATCGACCTCGGCGACATCACGAGCGCGCGCGCGACCGAAATGATGCTGCCGGTCTGGGTGCGGCTTTTCATGAAGCTGGGGACGCCGAATTTCAACTTTGGGCTGGCCGTCGGAAACCCTAGCGAACAGTGATAGCGGCGCCGTCACTCTGCAGGTCGGCGGCCTGAAGAGCCAGTGCTGCCCACGCGAGGTCACATGTCACTCGACAACTGCTATCGTCGCTGGTTCGTCTACGAGCAGGACGCGCACGACAAGGTGCTGGCGTCGCTCGAGCGGGTCCCCATGGAATCGCGATCGGCCCCATGGTTTCAGAAATCCGTCGATCTCTTCGCGCACATGATGGCGGCGCGCCACATGTGGTTGTATCGCCTGGGGGTGAAGGCCGACCGGCCCTTGGAGCTGTTTCCATCGGGCGCCGCATTGACCGCGCTTCGCCCGATGGCCACCACGGTGCAGTCGGCCTGGGCGGCTTACCTCGAACGGCTGGACGAGCGCGAGCTCGCCCGCATCTTCGAATACGCGAGCACCGAAGGACCCCGCTACAGAAACCGCGTCGAGGACATCCTCACACAGCTCTTCGGACACTCGTCGTACCACCGCGGGCAGATCGCGCTGCTCCTCCGCACGGGAGGCGCCGAGCCCGCAACAACCGACTTCGTATTCTGGGCGCGCGAACCGCTACGCGACGTCTAGCGATCTCCCGACAATCACGGTCGCTCGATGCAGACAGGCTCGTCGGCCGGCTCGAGATTCGTCATCTCTGCAGCCAGCAGCTGCTCGCCGGCTCCCAGCGGCACGCCGCCGTGAAAATCGACGGGCGGCAGGAAGAACGCCGGAATCAACGCCACGACCGCAATGCCGGTTCCGTACCAAAACACGATCCGCAGCGCAGACGCGAGATGCTCGGCAACGATCGGATCGAGCCGGAGGCTCGTGCCTGCGCCGAGCTGCAGCGCCGCACTCTCCGACCCAAGCCGGGCCGAGACAATCGCCCCCATCATCGACACTCCCAGGGCCGCCCCAACGCTGCGCGAGAACTGGTTCATCGACGTGGCCAGGCCGAGCATCGATCGGTCGACCGCGTGCTGCATGGCGAGCAGGAGGGCCAGCATCGAGAAGCCCATGCCGCCGCCCAGTGCGAAGGCGACGATCAACAGGTAGCTGTGAGGAGAGCGGGCATCGAGCGAGGCGAACCCGGCAAAGGCAAGCGCCATCGTTGCGACCCCTGCGATCGTGACCGAGCGATAACCGACGTGCAGGATGAGGCGCGCGCTGATCACCGAGGTGATCACCCAGCCGAGAAACAACGGCGTCAGCACGGCCCCGGCGGCAGTGGCCGAACCGCCCATCACACCCTGCACGAACAGGGGCACGAATGCCACGGCGCCGAACATGTCGACACCCAGCAGGAAGCAGATGAGCAAGGCCCAGGGTACGATCGCGTAGCGGAAGAGCGAAAAGGGCAGAATCGGATCCGCTGCACGCCGCTCGACGAGCGCAAACGTCGCCGCCAGGACGATCGCCGTCAGAATCCAGAGCTCGGGCCGCCCGCCCACCGACGACAGTGCAGCCAGCAGCGCGCTGACCGACCCGAAGAGCAGGAACGCCCCTGCCCAGTCCACGGACGTCTTCCCCATCGTGGCGCCGCCGGGGTAGGTGAGCATCAAGGTGACGGCGCTCGCGATGCCGAAGGGCAAGTTGATGTAGAAGACCAGCCGCCACGACCAGGTGTCGGTCAGCCATCCACCGACCAGCGGTCCCATGATCGACGCCACGCCCCAGACACCGCTGAACACGGCCTGCATCCGCGCGCGCTCCTGCAGGGTGTAGATCTCGCCGATGATCGTCAGCGCAATGGGAATGAGGGCGCCGGCACCGAGCCCCTGAATCGCACGAAACACGACGAGCTGCGGCATCGAGCGCGACGCACCGGCCAGCATCGAACCGAGGAGGAAGAGCCCGATCCCGTAGAGGAATACACGCCGTCGCCCGTACTGATCCGACAACCGGCCCCAGATGGGCAGCGAGGCGGTCGACGTGAGAAGGTAGGCGGAGAAAACCCAGCTGTAGTGATCCAGGCCACCCAGCTGCGCGACGACGGTCGGCATGGCCGTGCCGACGACAGTGGCTTCCAGCGCGCCGAGGGCGATACCGAGCAGGAGACCCGCGGTGATCGTTGGTCGATTGCCTCGCAGGCTCACCGCTCCATTATCCGCGAAGGCGATCTCCACGATATGATCCCGGGTGCCGCCGAAGCCGCGGGTTGATCGAATGGTCCGGACAAGGGCGGCCTCGAGGAGGACATTTGATGGTCTGCGCGCGCGCTCTGGCTGCCGGGGTGCTCATCGTGAGTGTAGCCGCCGCTTCGAGTCATTCCTCGGCTTCGGGCGTAGGGTGGGGTACGACTCCGCAGACCGATGAGATCAAGGAGTCATGGCCGGACATCGCTCGACTTCACAGAGACCTCACGAACAAGGCGGCCATCGTCGGCAGCGGCCTCGCGTTCGTCAAGGACGGACAGATCGCCGCGCGATCGTTCCAGGGTTACCAAGATCTCGAGAGCCGGCGACCCATCGACGACGATACGATCTACCACTGGGCATCGGTGACCAAGACGTTCACGGGCGTCGCGGTCATGCAGCTGCGCGACCGGAAGCTGCTCTCGCTCGATGATCCGGTGGTGAACTACGTGCCGGAACTGCGCGAGGTCCACAATCCGTTCGGCGACATGTCGCAGGTGACGATCAGACACCTGATGTCGCACAGCGGGGGCTTTCGGGCTGGCACGTGGCCGTGGGGTGGCGACAAGCCGTGGCATCCCTTCGAGCCGACTCGCTGGGAGCAGATCGCCGCGATGCTCCCCTACACGGACATCCTCTTCAAACCCGGCACGAAGTACAGCTACTCGAATCCCGGGATCATCTTTCTTGGACGCATCATCGAATCGTTGTCGGGTGACGACTACGAGGTGTACATCACCAAGAACATCCTGATGCCGCTCGGCATGCATCGAACATTCTTCGACCGCGCTCCCTACCACCTCCGGGCGTCGCGGTCGCACAGCTACCATGCGACCGATGAGGGACCGACCGAAGCGCCCTTCGACTTCGATACCGGTATCACCGTGTCGAACGGGGGGCTCAATGCACCACTGCCGGATATGGCGAAGTACCTCGCGTTCCTGATAGGTGGCCGCGAGGAGAGCCGCTCGCTCTATGACGGAGTGCTTGCGCGGGGCTCCCTCGAGGAGATGTTCACACCAGTCATACAGGCCGTGGACGGCGAGGGGGGCAGCGGAAGCGACGTATGGGCCGGTCTCTCGTGCTTCGTCGAGCGGCACCACGGAGTGGAGCTGGTGGGCCACAGCGGCGACCAGAACGGCTTCATCTCGCACCTCTATCTTCACCGACCGTCACGGTCCGGCTATCTGGTCTCGTTCAACACATTGACGAGCTCGAAGTCCAGCCGGCGGCCAGGCACACGCGCGGTCGACGACCAACTGCGCGACGGCATCGTGCGGGAGATTTTCGCGAAGAGTCAGCCAACCTCGAGAAAATAGCTCCCGTCCTCGAACGAGAGCTCGGCGCCGAGCTGTCGAGCGGCCTCGGCGAGAGCCTCACGAAACATCTGCTTCTCGTCAGGGCCGTGCGCCAGGCGGCGCAGCAATCCCTCGCCGGCTTTGTCGCCGATGGTCAGCGTCAACTTGAGCCCGCGGCGTTTGCAGGTCACCTTGCGCCCATCCGGCAGCGAGATCTTGACGGGCTTGAGGCAGGCGTCCACGTAATTGATCCCGACGCCCGATCCATCGGCGCGATGTGACGTCAGCAGATGATCGAGGGCCGGATCCGGGGTGAAGAACCGGATTTTCATCGCGTCTCCAGCACGTTCGACTCCACGAGCGCGAACCTGAGCCGCCGGATATGCGCCGGCGTGCTTCCACAACACCCGCCCACGATCCGCGCGCCGGCCCGTACGACGTCGACCACGCCCCTGGCCATTTCCTCCGGGGTCTGCTTGTAGATCACCTGAAAGTTCTCGAGCACGGGCTGGCCGGCGTTCGGCTGCGCCATCACCGGCAGGTCGGTCACCGAGCGGTAGCGGCGCACGACGTCGGCGGCTACCGTCATGTCGATGTCGGTGCCGCAGTTGAGCGCGAGGATGTCCACGCCTCGCTCGACCATGAATCGGGCGCCGTCCTCCGGACTGACACCCATCATGGTGCGAACCTCGGTTCCCTCCTGCATCCGATCGAATGCGATGGAACCGATGATGACAGGCGCGCCGGCTTCGCGGGCAGCGGCGATGGCGACGTCGAGCTCCTCGAGTGCCGTCTGCGTCTCGATGATGACAGCGTCCACACCCGCGTCGACGAGCGCACGCGCCTGCTCTCGAAAGGCGTGTTCGACGCGAGACACGGCGATCTCGCCATACGGCTCCATCAAGCCTCCGAACGGCCCGATGTCGCCGATGACGAATCCGCCACCAGGACCCAGGGCCCGCCGGGCCAGCACAACTCCTGCCCTATTGATGGCTTCGATGCGGGCACCCTCGCCGTGCCGTTCGAGCATGATGCGGGAAGCCCCAAACGTGTTCGTGAGCAGACAGTCGGCGCCGGCTTCGACATATGCGCGCTGGATGGCCAGGATGCGTTCAGGATGATCGAGACTCCAGGCTTCGCCGCAACCTCCCGGTTCCAGGCCGGCGAGCTGCAGCTGGGTGCCCATGGCTCCGTCTCCGACGAGCACACGCTCGTCGAGAGCCGCCAGAAGCGCCGGACGTGTCATGGCGCAACCTCGCTCAGGATCGACAACCTCGGCCGACCAGACTGATCGAACGGAACGCGTCTGAAGGCGCACGGCGTCAGGTCGCACGAACGGCACGAGTCTGCCGGCGTGGCCGCCAGGCGCCGCGTGGTGAGCACGACAGCGCCGAGCATCGAGTTCTTGGGCGCCATCATGGCCGACTCGAGCATCACCATCGGCTTGCTCACACCGGCGAACAACTCGAAGAGCGTGTGCTGATCGGCGAGATCCCAATCGCTGCAGCCAGGGCGAAGGGCTGTTGTGGCCGTGAGGTTCTCCGTTCCGACGCGCCGGCAAATAGCGATTGCCGTCCAATCGATGAGACGCTCCACAATCGCGGCACCGAGTCGGTCCAAGAAGAACGCTTCGTCCGGCCGGCCGTCAGCCCACAGCCTGGTCGTCTCCTCGTCGATTTCAGGCCCGGCGGTCACCGCGACGACGGCCAGGCTGCGCGACGCCTCAGTCGCCACCCGCGTCGACAACGCTCTGCTCGAGAGGCGCGAACCGTTGTCGAGGACGACGATATCCGGGCCGAGTCGGGTCACCTCATGCCGGACGGCCATGGCGAACGGGCGACCATGCCGTGCATACCACTCGCGCGCGCTGAACGCGCGCTCGCCGAGATCGCCGTCGAGAGCACGGTGCCGCGGCAGGCCAAGCAGTCTCGCGTACTCGCGATCCGTCACCTCGTGCGCGACGCTCGCCTCGACGGCATACACGACAGGACTCCCCGTCACGACTCGCTGCCCACGGAACAGCCGAACGGGTCGAACTGACACCCTTCCACGAAGCAGTCGAAGAAATTGGGATGCGCCTCGAGCCGGACGTGCTCGATACGCTTCACGCGCTGCTCGATCTCGGCGCGGCGGCTCACCGAGCGAAGCGCGATGGACGCGCCCTCGAGCGAAGCGTTGCCGACCTGCACGATGCGCTCCCGCGGCATGTCGGGCACGAGGCCGATCCGGCAAGCCGCCTCGACGTCGAGGTGACGAGAGAAGCCGCCGGCAAGATAAAGTCGCGAGACCTTGTCGAGCCCGGCGCCGTAGACATCGAGCACCACGCGCAGCCCTGCAGCGTTCGCACCCTTGGCCTGGGCAAGCTCGTTGATGTCGGCCTCGGTCAACGACAGTGAGACGTCGATCGGGAACCCCGACGACCCGTCAACGAAGCGTCCCGTACCGCTGAGCAGCCCCGTACGGCGAAGCTCCGACAAGAGGTCCACCAGCCCCGAGCCGCACACGCCCACCGCTGCACCACCACCAATCACGCGAACATCCACGCCATTCCTCGACAGGCGAATGCGCTCGATCGCACCGTCCAGTGCCGGCATACCGCAGCTGACGGCCCCACCTTCGAACGCCGGGCCCGCTGGGCAGGACGCCGCGAGCAGCCGCTCCCGATTGCCGATGATGACTTCGGTATTGGTGCCGATGTCCATCACGGCCGTAATCGCGCTCCCCTCGCCGACGCCGGTGGCAAGCACGCAGGCGGCGGCATCGCCTCCCACATGGCTCGAGATGAGTGGCAATCCGTACACACGAGCGTCCTGATGAACCGGTAGGCGCAGCCGGCTCGCCTTGACGGCAAGGCTCGTGGTGGCACGGCCTCCGGTGAGGTACTGCGTTTCGGTCACCGACCGATACGGCATCTGCCCGATCGGCTGCACGTCCATCCCGAAAAACAAATCCCTCATCGTCGTGTTCGCGGCGACGACCACCTCGTAAATCGTGCGGGGGTCCGGCCCGAGCGATTCGATGGCGTGCGTGAGATAGCCCAGCAGCGTGCGCTGCAGCAGGCGACCCTTGTGCTCGCCGTCGAAGTGGATGCGGGCCATGATGTCGGACCCGCCGAACCTCTGGGGATTCTCGAACGAGTATGTGGCCTCGAGAGCGCCAGATTCGAGGTCGTAGAGCCGAAGCGCCACGGTCGTCGTGCCGATGTCCACCGCTAGACCGTGGATCGCAGCCGACGATTCGGCAATCGGCGAATCGTCGAGCAGGATTGTGCTGCCGCGCCGGGTGACCGAAGGATCGAGACGCTCAAGCGACTCGCCAAGGCCGTGAGACTCGGTTTCGATGCGCAGTGTCCCGCGCCTCAGGGTATGGCACCGGACTTCGCCGGCCGACGATACGAGGCGCGCACGGCAGGACAGGCGGAAACGGCCGCTGAGATGCTCTTCCTGGGGAGCAAGCGGCGTCAGGTGCTCCATGCCTTCTTCGACCTCGACCAGGCACTCGCGACACTTGCCCTGCTTGACGCACGAGGTGGGAACACGGACACCCACCGACTCGGCACATTCGAAAAGGCTGGCGCCTTCGCGTCCTTCCAGACCGACGCCATCGATCGTGACGTGAAGGCTCATCTTTTGAGCTCGTTACGACTGGTCGAGCAGGCGCTTGAAGAGCTCGACCGCACTGGCAGCATCCGCGGCGTACCCGTCGGCACCGATCTGATTGGCATAGTCCTGCGACACGGGTGCGCCACCGATGCAGATCTTCACCTGTGGCATACCGGGTTCCTTGAACTTCTGTACGACCGTGCGCATGTACACCATGGTGGTCGTCAGCAGTGCGCTCAGCCCGACAATGGACGCATTGTGCTGACGCGCCGCTTCCACGAATCGATCGGCGGAGGTGTCGGTCCCCAGATCGACGATGGTAAAGCCCGCACCTTCGGACATCATGCCCACGAGGTTCTTGCCAATATCGTGGAGATCGCCCTTCACCGTGCCCATCACGATGACCGCGCTGTTCTTGCTCTCTTCCTTTCGCTCGATGAGGAGCGGCCGCAGAATCGCCATGCCGGCTTTCATCGCGCGCGCGGCGAGCAGGACCTCTGGGACGAAGATGCGGTTGTGCCGGAAGTCTTCGCCGACGACGCGCATGCCGGCAATCAGGCCGTCCTCGAGTACTTCCATCGGAAGCCGGCCCTCCGCCAGGGCCGCCTCGGTCATCTGTTTGACGACCTCGTGCTTGCCCTCGAAGAGGAGCTGGTTCATCAGGGCATAGTCGATCATCGCATCTCGTCGAACTCTGGCAGCACGGCGCCTTCCTCGTTGCACGTGCGCCGGAACATGTCCTGCACATCGCGGTGCAGTGCCGAATCGAGCGGGGGTTCGTCGTAGGCCGCCAGCGTCTCCTCGACAACCTCGACCGCCCGATCCCGCCAACTCTTCGAGCCCTGCTCCTGCCACTGATCCCAGTTGGTCCGATCCACCATCGGACCCGGTAGATAGAGCTCGTCGGGCCAGTGGCTGAGCGTGTGCTCAGAAGTGAGCAGGTGCTTGTCACGCACCAGCTCTTCGAGGAGCGGAGCGGCTGGGAGGTCCTCCTTCACGGACACGGGCCTCACGAAGCGCAGCGCGTGAGCGACGACTTCGTCGTCGAAGACCAGCTTTTCGAGACTGAAACAGTTGACGTAGTCGAGCATGCCGGGGCCCGAGATCGAGTTGAAGCCCGCCAGCGCGGCGAGAAACGCGCCGACGCCTGTCTCCATGCCCGCCTGGGCATCGTTGAACTTCGAGTCCGAGAGCGCCATGTAGGCCTGACACGGCAATTGAAGCCGCTTCGCCACCTGGGCATAGCCGCAGTAGACCTGGAGCGCCTCCACGGCGGTCATCGGATTGGTGAGGAGCTGCATGTGGAACGACGCCGGCGCCCCGCCGAAGACGACCGGCGTCCCCGGACGCACACGCTGCATGATGGTGAGGCCGCTCAGGATCTCGGCAGTGTGCAGCACGAGCGCCCCGACGGGCGTCGTGGGCGAGATCATTCCGAGCAGGAGCACCGGCACAATCTCGACGGGAATGCCCCACTGGGCACAATCGATCATGTTGCACAACGGATCTTCACCCCACCTGAGCGGTGTGTTCGGACAGCAGGTGAACATCGCCATGGGCTTCTCGACGAGCTCCGCCTTGTCTTGACGGAAGCGCTCCATCAACTCGCCCATTCGCGGCACACCCCACGCAGTAAAGGCGCCCGACACCACCGGGCGTCGCGAGTAACTCAGCGCGAGATACAGCCGCCAACCGTCGGCGATGTCCTGCGGAATGTCTTTGGGGATGAAGGCCGTGGAGTTGTACGCGATGTGCTTGAGACCGTTGGCCACCTTGATGTACTCGACGAAATCGGCGCTCGAGCCCTCGCGCACTTTTTCGGTCTTGCGGTCTAGAATCCTGAGCGCCGAGGAGGCCGGTACGAAGTGCACGTTGTCGCCCGCGAGCTCCGCGTGCGGCGCACCGTCCCTGGTGAAGAGCGTGAACGTCGACGGCGCGTCGGCCAGGGCGCGCTCCACGATGTCGCGCGGAAATCGCACCCGATGCGTGTCGGGGTCGGCGAACAGACCCAATGCGGCAAGACGTGTGCGCCCGGCCTCGTCCTCAATCAGCACACCCGTGCGCGCCAGGACGTCGATCGCCTCGTCGATAATGCGGTCGACGAGCGACGGCTCGAGCATCTGTAGACCAGGTCTCACAACCAGCTAGTCTATCAGCCGGAGATGCCAGGAGGGGCGAGTGTGCGTTTCACGATGCGAACGGGGTTCCGGGCGAGCAACGCGTCGCCCGGATTCCGGGCTACGAGCGGGGGGCGGGTCGCGGCGGCGTCGAGCCGCCCTTCTCGCGTCCGATCATCTCCATCGCCAGGGTAATCATCGATCCGACATCGGCGAGATTCGCCGGCAGTACCGACGGTGGTGCTTGTCTTGGCGATTTCGCCGAATCGCGCGATGTATTGCTCCGCGACTCTGAGCTGCACCGCTTCGTAGCCGCCCTCGATGCGAATGGCATCAGCCACGGAGCGAATACCTTCCGCGGTCGCGGTGGCCACGGCGCGGATCGCCGCAGCCTGTCCCTCGGCCTCGTTGATCTGCTGCTGGCGCCTCGCCTCGGAAGCCTTGATGACTTCCTGCTTCACGCCGTCGGCGGTATTCACGGCCGCATCACGTGTGCCTTCCGACGTCAGGATGACCGCCCGCTTCTCGCGCTCGGCCCGCATCTGCTTTTCCATCGCGGCCAGCACATCGGTGGGCGGCGTGATGTTCTTGATCTCGTAGCGCAGCACCTTGACGCCCCAGGGTTCCGTGGCTTTGTCGAGCTCGGTCACGACTGACGTGTTGATGTTGGTGCGCTCCTCGAACGACCTGTCGAGATCGATCTTGCCCACCTCGCTTCGAAGCGTCGTCTGCGCGAGCTGCGAGATGCCGAACATGTAGTCACCGATCCCGTAGGAGGCGCGCTCCGGATTGAGCACTTTGAGGTAGAGCACGCCGTCAACCTGCACCTGAACGTTGTCGCGCGTAATGCACACCTGCGCGGGGATGTCGAGTGCCTGTTCCTTGAGGGAATGGCGATAGCGAATGACGTCCACGAACGGCAGCAGCACATGGAACCCCGCGCCAAGCGTGCCGGCGAATCGGCCCAGCCGCTCGACGACAAAGGCGCTCTGCTGGGGCACGACCACCGCCGTCTTGGCGATGATGACGAGCACGAGGATTGAGAGACCGACCAACGCGATGAGCGTGCCGCTCATGATCCGACTCCTTCCGGCTGGATCCACACCATCAGACGATCAACCCGCACCACTGTGCACCGCTGGCCTCGCACTAACGCGTCCGGTCCCGCATTGCGGGCTTTCCACGCGCTGCCTCTGAGCTCGGCGCTGCCCACAGCGCCGGGCGCGATATCCTCCAGCGCAACCGCCGTCTCGCCGACGAGCGAGTCGACGTCGGGCGCCGGCCGGTCCAACGCCAGCCAGTGCAACAACGGACCGCGAAACACCATGAGCGAGATGACGGAGAGCACGGAGAACAGGAGAAACTGCAGCCAGGGCGCATCGGCCGCGCCAAAAACATGGAGAGCGCTGACCGCGAGCGCCGCGATGCCAAAGAAAATGACGTAGAACCCCCCCGAGACCGCCATCTCGAGGGCGACCAGTATCAAGCCCACCACCAGCCAGTGCCACCAGTCCATGTAGTAACGGGAAAGAACGAGGCGGCGCTATTATCCGGTTCGCTGCTCGAGAATACAACGATGACCGACGAGCGCGAATAGTGTCAGGGCTGGCGAGGCCCCAGCTGCTCCAAACGCTGCTGAACGGCAGCATTCAGCGGAAACTCCGCCCTGAGCGCTTCGAGCACGACGCGTGCCGACTGCGGATCGCCGATCGTCTCGTGCGCGCGCGCCATCAGCAATCCCTGGCGTACGCGCAGGCGATCATCGTCGGAGCGTGGGAGCGTCTGGAGTCTCTCGAGTGCAGCCGCAGGGTTTCTTCGGTCGATCAGCAGCGACTCCGCCGCCATGACCTGCACCTCGAACTGGTCGGGGAAACGGCGTGCGGTCAGCTCCACGAGCTCGGCCGCCCGCTCAGGGCGGCCGGCGCGGCGATCGGCGTCGGCCTGGTGATAGGTCGCGGCGATCAGCAGACGTTCAACATCGACGGGATCGCCGGATCTGATCCCCACCCCGCCCGCATAACCGTAGACCAGCGTGCCGCCGAGCGACGCCGCCTTGTACACGACCACAAGCCCGGCGAGACCGGCCACAGCCGAGAGTATCGCCACGGGGCGCGCGACCCGCGGCCACCGAAGACCGGCAAGCGCCATGGCCATGATCTCCAGCACGGCGACTCCGACGAACACCGTCCGCGCGCGCTCTCCCCATTCCTCATGCGACTCGACCGCGACACGCGCACCGGGCACTTGTTCGACCGGCCCATGCGCCTCGACGCCCGAACGCACCGCGGCAAACGCCGCCAATGTCCCCGCGAGGATCAGGATCGCGGCCGAGGGGCCGGCAAACGAGAACCAGCCTGTCAGCGAGATGAGCCGGAAAAAGACACCGGCACACAGGAGGGCGATCGCAAAGTGCACGATCTGCGGGTGGTATGCCGCAAGGCTTGGCATGTCGCCGCATTGTCTTCGAATAGGGCCGCCGGTCGCCAGAGTTCAATCGCGATCGCCGCGTGGGTCGGATGAAGATGCCGGAGATTCTCGATGTGCCACGGAAGCCGGCACGAGGGGCAGCAACAAACGGAATCGTCCGTCCTGTCGGCTCCACGTGACGGGGCGATCCGTCGTGAGGCGAAAGCGATCGGCAAGGTTTCTGAGGCCCACGCCCGTCGATTCAGGCAACGCAAATCTCGGGCGGATTCTGTTCTCCACGACCAGATGGCCGCCGGCAAAGGTGATGTCGAGAATCAACGGATCGGCCGGCGTGGCCTCGTTGTGCTTCACCGCATTTTCGACGAGCTCGGGAAGGACGACCGGAGGCAGGTGCCACCGCTCGCCCTCGTCGCGGGGCACTGAAATGTCCACGCGCAGCGCGGTCCCGAGTCGGATCGCCATCAGCGATCGAAATTCGTCGAGAAGCTGCAGCTCTTCGGCGAGGGGGACCAGACGTCGACCGCGCGTCCGGACGAGCGCCCGGTAGCTCGCCGCCAGCGCCCGCACGAACGTCGGCGCGCGCGGGTCGGCGGTTTCGACCAGGTGGCTGAGGGAGTTGAGATGGTTGAACAGCACATGCGGATCGACTTCCGTCTTGAGCAGCTCGAGCTCGGTCTCGATTTGCCGACGCCGCTGCCGCTCCGCGCGCAAGCGATCGCCGGCCCACTCGCGGAGCACGAAGACCGTTTCGTAGATGTGCACGATGACGAGCGTGGCGATGACCACGAGCAGGACGCCCGTCGCCACCCGGCCCCAGGTCGCGGATGGATCGCCCGCGACGTAGCGCCAGGCGCCCAGCGAGATGCCCGCCACTGGAAGAGTGAAGAGGACTACCGTCGCCAGGAGCAATCGAAGGCGCGCCCAGGGGTCGGTCAGCCAGCGGTCTGGCGCATGCAGCCGGAAATACAGCCATCGATTGCCTTCGTAGATCGCGAACGCGGTGCCGATGAATGCGGCGTAGCTGGCTATCAAGGCGGCAGTCGAATGTGATCGATGATCGATCAGGCCGGCAAGATTGGGGATCGTGAGACCCAGGACCGGACAGACGAGGAGTCGCAGCCAACGATCGTGAACGTCGGGCCAGACGGCAGAGTCTCGATAGGGATCAGGCGTGGGGCCGCCGTCCATGCTGCTCTTAGACGTCTGGCATTGGCATCTCGTTAGCGGCGACGTCAACGGTACAGCATTCCCAGGGACGAAGCGCGGCAAGAGAGTTGCCCGAAGCTCATCCTGGTGGTGCCGAGAGGCAGCCGCGGCAGCACACCGTGCGGAGGCGCGGCCGCGTTAAGCGCTTGTCGCGGCTAGGCAGCCGAGCCTGGAGACACGGTGACCGCACCGGCGTCGGTGCTCTCGCAATCGGAGAGCACGAGGACCGAGGTGACCGGGGCGGTTTCGACGCCAACTGCACGCCTCGTCTCAGCGGAGAGGGCAAGCGGCGCATAGGTGACCGCTTCGCCGTGCCTGCCTCGAAAGAGCCTCAATCGGACGCCACCGGGCTCTGGCAGCAGCTCGTACTCGAGGTCATCGGGGCTCAACGAGGGCAGACAGCGCGCGGCGGCGCCCATGAACACGCGCAAATCGTGGACAGACCACTCGTTGGGCGCGCGGTCACACGCGATCGCCCACGTGTCCTCGTCCCAGCCGGGCACCCGAACGCCAATCGGGATGGTGGGCATGGGTTCTCCGTGGTTCTCGTCGCCAGCTTTCGCTCGGTCTATCGGAATGAAACAAGTGGAGGTTCTCCGACGGCCGCGTACAAGAAACGAGCCCGACAATCATTCGATTGTCGGGCTCTGATGATACTCCCGGCAGTGACCTACTCTCCCACGCAGTTTCCCACGCAGTACCATCGGCGGTAGCAGGCTTAACTTCCGTGTTCGGAATGGGAACGGGTGTGGCCCTGCTCCTGTGACCACCGGGAACTGGTTGCCTGGGGTTCCCCGCCTGCGCGCCTGGCGGGCGCTACGGCGCGGCAAGCTCAGGGCCTGCCTTGACGCAGCTCGCAACGGCAAGCGGAGCGGGGATCGTCCCAAGCGATGTCAAAGATCCCGTGCTGGCGCCCACGCGCCAGCGACAGCTGAATATCCTGCAAACGGTAGTATTCCGACCACCAAGAAAAGATATGGTCAAGCCTCACGGCTGATTAGTATCGGTTAGCTCCACGCCTCGCGGCGCTTCCACACCCGACCTATCACCTGGTAATCTTCCAGGAGCCTTTAGAGGCCTTGCGGCCTGGGAGATCTCATCTTGTGGAGGGTTTCACGCTTAGATGCTTTCAGCGTTTCTCCCTTCCGCACGTAGCTACCGAGCGCTGCCGCTGGCGCGACAACTCGTACACTAGAGGTGCGTCCATCCCGGTCCTCTCGTACTAAGGACAGCCCCACTCAAATCTCCTGCGCCCATGACAGATAGGGACCGAACTGTCTCGCGACGTTCTAAACCCAGCTCACGTACCGCTTTAACCGGCGAACAGCCGGACCCTTGGAACCTGCTACAGCTCCAGGATGCGATGAGCCGACATCGAGGTGCCAAACCTGAGCGTCGATGTGAACTCTTGGCTCAGATCAGCCTGTTATCCCCGGCGTACCTTTTATCCGTTGAGCGATGGCCCTTCCACGCGGGACCACCGGATCACTAAAGCCTGGTTTCCCACCTGCTCGATTTGTAGATCTCGCAGTCAAGCTCGCTTGTGCTTTTGCACTCTCCGGCTGATTTCCAAACAGCCTGAGCGAACCTTCGCGCGCCTCCGTTACCGTTTAGGAGGCGACCGCCCCAGTCAAACTACCCACCTAGCAATGTCCCTGCCCTGGATGACAGGGCGAGGTTAGAACGCCGAAGCGATAAGGGTGGTATCTCACCGTTGACTCCCCCGAGACCGAGATCCCGGGTTCAAAGTCTCCCACCTATCCTGCGCATACCGCGTCAGCATTCACTACTAGGATGTAGTAAAGGTGCACGGGGTCTTTCCGTCTAGTCACGGGCAACCGGCGTCTTCACCGGTACCACAAATTCGCAGTGCCCCTCGTTGAGACAGCGCCCAGATCGTTACGCCATTCGTGCAGGTCGGAACTTACCCGACAAGGAATTTCGCTACCTTAGGACCGTTATAGTTACGGCCGCCGTTTACCGGGGCTTCAGCTCGAAGCGTCGCCTTGCGGCTAACCTCTCCCTTTAACCTTCCGGCACCGGGCAGGCGTCAGGCCCTATACGTCGTGTTCGACTTCGCAGAGCCCTGTGTTTTTAGTAAACAGTCGCCTGGGCCTCTTTACTGCAACTCCTTCGCG
>CAWGYQ010000003.1:0-20000 GCA_963826865.1 uncultured Acidobacteriota bacterium | reverse complement strand
CTTGCGGGCGAACCGCCGCTCGAACGACTCGGCTGCCATTCCGGCCGCGGCCTGGTCGTACAGGTCCGTCACGATGCGCACGGCGAGATCGATCTTGGCCTGCTTCGGATGGAGCTCGCCGCGCGACACGCGTGTCTTCAGCGCGTCGACTTCGTCAACGCCGAGCGGGGTCAACAGCAGGTAGTACCGCCACATCAGCTCGTCGGAAATCGACATGAGCTTGCCGAACATCTCGTTGGGAGGGTCGGTGACACCCACGTAATTGCCCAGACTCTTCGACATCTTCTCCACGCCGTCCAACCCCTCGAGGAGCGGCGTCGTCATCACCAGCTGGGGCTCGAGCCCGAAGGCGGGCATGATGTCGCGTCCCACGTTGAGATTGAACAGCTGATCGCTGCCCCCGAGCTCAACGTCGGCCTCGAGGTACACGGAATCGTAAGCCTGCGCGAGCGGATAGAGGAACTCGTGGATCGCAATCGGCTGCCCGGCCGCATAGCGCTGCTTGAAATCGCGCCGCTCGAGCATCTGCGCGAGGTTGTACTTCGCCGCCAGGCGAATCCACCCGTCGCTGCCGAGAGGGTCGAGCCACTCGCGATTGAAGCGCACGACGGTCTTCTTCGCGTCGAGAATACGAAAGATCTGGGTCTTGTACGTCTCGGCGTTTCGATCGATTTCCTCGCGCGAGAGGGGAGGACGGGTCTTCGATCGACCGGTCGGATCGCCAATCATCCCCGTGAAATCGCCCACCACATAGACGACGGTGTGCCCGAGGTCCTGAAAGTCCTTCATCTTGCGGATGAGGACGGTGTGGCCGAGATGCAGATCGGGGGCCGTCGGATCGAATCCGACTTTCACGAGCAGAGGCCGACCCGTCGCCTCGAATCGCGCGAGTTTCTGGCGCAGCTCGTCGACACGTACCACGTCGACACAGCCCTTCGTCAATCGGGCCAGCTGTTCATCGATCGTCATACTTGCGGGATGGGCAAGGCGGCGCGAACGAAGCTGCTACTATAAACCATGCTGCTCACGCGTCGGGCGGCGCTCAAGGGTTTCGCGACGGCGGGCATCGGTGTCGCCACCGGCGCGGCCGCATACGGCTATGCCTACGAGCGGCATCGGCTTCAGCTCGTGCGCGCGACGCTCCCGATCTCAGGTCTCGCTCCCGCACTCGACGGTCTCACGATCGGCCTCGTCACGGACCTTCATCACAGCCGGACTGTCCCCCTCGACGACGTGACAGGCGCCGTAACCATGGTGATGCGCGAACAGCCCGACCTGATTGCGCTCGGGGGCGACTACGTGACCTGGGGCGATCGCCAGTTCGTTCGGCCCAGCGCCGAAGCGCTCTCGCGTCTCTCGGCGCCGCACGGCGTCTTCGCCGTCCTCGGCAATCACGATGACGACCGCGACATGCCGGCCGCGCTCCGGCGCCACGGCATCGAAGTGCTCAGGGACGCGCGCACGACGCGCACCATCAAAGGCGAGCGGATCGAGCTTGCCGGCATCAGATTCTGGACCCGGAAAGCCACCGAAATCGCGCGCGTGCTTCGTGGCGCCACCGGTCCGGTCGTGATGCTGGCCCACGATCCGCGGCGGCTCCAGGAGGCCGCCGCGCTCGACGTTTCGCTCGTGCTCTCGGGTCATACGCACGGAGGACAGGTCGTGCTGCCGGGCATCGGACCGATTGGCCTCCACACCTATCCCGTGGTGGCCGGCGCCGGCGCGCGGGACAGCACGGCCATTTTCGTCAGCCGCGGCGTGGGCACGGTCTATGTCCCGTGCCGGCTCAACTGCCCACCCGATGTCGCCATCCTGACGCTGGCGCGCCAGTCGGCCATCTAGCGGCTCGCTTCCACGCTCAAGCCGGATCGCCCCGTCACGAGATTCCAGATGAGACGAATCTGTCGCGGTCATTCGGCCATAACCACGCGACGCCCCACGAGACGCCAGCCTCCCGCGAGAACGAGTCCAATCGCTTCAGGATAGATGCGATGTTCCTCGACGAGGATCCTGGCCGACAAACTTTCCACAGAATCACCGTCGAGCACGGGAACCGAAGCCTGCCGAACGATTGGACCGCCGTCGAGCTCGCGGGTGACGAAATGCACGGTGGCGCCGCTCACCTTGACGCCGTGCTCGAGGGCCTGCCGCTGCGCCTCCAGACCGGGAAACGCCGGCAAGAGCGACGGGTGGATGTTGAGAATGGCGGCGGGAAACGCGTCGAGCAGCACGGGACCAACCAGACGCATGAACCCGGCAAGGCACACGAGCCCCACGTTGCGCGCGCGCAGAGCGTCGACCAGCGCCCGATCGTGGTCGTCACGAGACGTGAAGTCGCGGTGCGACAGACAGAACGTGTCGATTCCCGCCTGGCGCGCGCGCGCCAGGCCGGCCGCCTCGGGCCGGTTCGCAATCACGACAGATACCCGCGCGTCCAGGCGCCCGTCTCGAATCGCGTCGACTATCGCCTGCAGGTTGCTGCCGCGGCCGGAGATGAGAACACCGAGATTGCGGTTCAAGAGTGAAAGGACTGCCTTCCGACGCGAGAGGCTTCACACATAGATCACGGCGCGCGGAGCGGCAATCACCCGGCCCATCACAAATGGCGATTCGCCCAGCCTTGTCAGGTGGGTCATTGCGTCCGCTGCATCCACCTCGCTCAAGACCAGCACTAGTCCAACTCCCATGTTGAAGGTACGCCACATATCCTGATCCGGAACATTCCCTTCGCTCTGGAGAAACCGGAACAGCGCGGGCACCTGCCACGTCCGGCGGTCCACAGCCGCGGCCAGGCCTTCGGGCAGCATTCGCGGAAGGTTCTCGGTGAGGCCACCCCCGGTAATGTGCGCCATGCCCTTGATGAGACCGTTCTCCAGAAGCGGCCGGACGGCGGCCAGATACGACCGGTGCGTCGCGAGCAGCGCTTCGGCGACGGAGCAACCGAGCTCGGGAACCCGGCTGTCGACCGATAGCCGCAGATGCTCAAAGACGATGCGGCGGGCCAGCGAGTAGCCATTCGTGTGCAGACCGGTCGAAGGCAGTCCGATCAGGATGTCTTCAGGCTCGATGGTCGATCCATCGACGATCCGGTCGCGATTCACCACCCCGACGATGAAGCCCGCGAGATCGTACTCGTCGTCTTGGTAGAAGCCCGGCATCTCCGCCGTCTCGCCGCCGAGGAGCGCACACCCGTTGGTCCGGCATGCCGCGGCCATGCCTTCGATGATCTCGGCTGCCACGTCGGGAGCCAGCCGGCCGGTCGCCAGGTAGTCGAGGAAGAACAGGGGCGCGGCGCCCTGGACGAGGATGTCGTTCACACAGTGATTCACCAGGTCGGCGCCGACCGTCCGATGCACCTTGGCCAGGAATGCCACCTTGAGCTTCGTGCCGACACCGTCGGCGCTCGAGACGAGCACCGGATCGTTGTAGCGGGAGGTATCGAGACGGAAGAGTCCGCCGAAGGCGCCGATTTCGGACAACACGCCGGGCGTGAACGTGCTTCGCGCCAAGCCCTTGATCCGGCGAACGGTCTCGTTTCCTGCGTCGATGTCGACGCCGGCTTGTCGGTAGTCCATGAACTGTCGCGTCGATCAGAACTCGAGTGTTCGAATCAGCAGCTCTCCGAGCTGGCGGCCCGGCGAACCGTCCGGCGCTGACCAGTAGAGCCGGCGCGCCGCCACGAAGAACTGTTCTTCACCGAAGTCTTCCTCGAGCATGTCGAAGCCGTCGCGCAACAGGTCGACGGCGCCCGCACGGACCGGCGAGCGCTCAAGGTATCGCAGCATCAATCCGGAATTGCGAATCGCGACCGTGGCGAAGGCAAGAGCCAAGGGCGCCCTGGCGGGATCGCGCGATTGAATGCCCACTTGCAGTAGCGGACCAACAGGCTCCTCATTGGTCGCGGCGACGCTCACCGCCGCGAGACAGCTGGCCGTCACGCGCAACAGCTCCTGAAACCCAGGAGTCTTCTCGGCGAACCGGAGCGTGTCGGCGAGATACGTGATGTGCGCACTGCAGTTGATGCCCAGGAGACAGATTGCCGCCGCAATCGCAGGTTGCGTCTCGCGGGGAGCGGACTTCTGGAGAGCGACGAGCGTGGGCAGCGACCGTTTATCGCCGATCTTGCCGATGGCCAGCGCGGCGTCATCCTGAAGCGGGCCTTCGAGGTTGGCAATCGTCGTCAGTTCCGTCAGCGCGTATGCGGCCTTGTAGTCGCCGAGCGCCTCGATGACGGCACTGCGGAAAAAATCCTCACCCTGCATGGCTTCGGCCCGCAGGCGGTCGGCCACGGCCGGCACCGTTCCATGCGCTGCCAGTGCGCGGATCAAGCGGGGGCGCACGAACTCCGACAGCTCGCGGTCCAGCGCGCGCAGGAGCGACGTGGCACGAGCCGGATCGGGCTGCTGCTCGCAGAACGAGTAGGCGACCTCACGCAGCCGGTCGTTCGGATCGACGGCTGCCTGATCCATGGCCCCTCGCGTGCGCGGATCGCCGAAGCCCGCGAGCAGCACCAGAGCCCTGAACCGCACGTAGCCATCGGTGTGTTCAGCCGCCGCCTTGAGCAGCGCCGGCACGGCCTGCGCCGCCGGAGCCCGGCGCACCACACGCGCTGCGCTCGATCGAATCTCGTATTCGAGGTTCCCGAGGCGGTCGATGGCTGCCTGCAGGTCGGCCGGAGTGGTTGGCGAGGGTCCACGCTCTTGCGCCGGCACGACCGTCGCACCCGCGCAGACAGCAGCGATCACGGCCAGGCGAGAAAGCCGCGCGCGCACTATGCCGACTTCACCGTGTCCAACTTGAGGGCGAGCTGCAGATACTGCTGCTCGTCGCGGGGGAACGCGACCGGATAGTGCCCGGTGTAACACGACGTGCAGTACCAGCCTCGTTTGGGGCCGACCGACCGCAACAGCCCCTCAAGACTCAGGTACCGCAGGCTGTCGGCGTCCACGAATCGTTCGATCTCCTCGAGAGTGTGTGTCGCGGCAATCAATTCGTTCCGGCTCGGCGTATCGACGCCGTAGAAGCAGGGCGAGATGGTTGGCGGGCAGCTGATGCGCATGTGCACCTCGCGCGCGCCCGCCGCCTTGACCATGCGGACGATCTTGCGGCTCGTCGTTCCACGCACGATCGAGTCGTCCACGAGCACCACACGCTTGCCCTCGAGAATGCTGCGCACCGGGTTGAGCTTTACCCTCACTCCGAAGTGACGGATCGATTGTTGCGGCTGAATGAACGTTCGGCCGACGTAGTGATTCCTGATGAGCCCCATCCGCAGCGGCATCGATGATTGCTCGGCAAAGCCGATCGCGGCGCAGACGCCGGAGTCCGGGATCGGCACGATCACATCGGCGTCGACTGGAGCCTCCTGTGCCAGCATGCGGCCCAGATTGGTACGCACCTCGTTGACGCTCTCGCCGAAGACATAACTGTCGGGCCTTGCGAAGTACACGTGCTCGAAGACGCACTGCGTGGGCGGCGAAGGCAGGAAGGGCACAATCGACTGCAGACCGGCCTGGCTGATGACGACGACCTCGCCCGGTTGAACATCGCGCACATAGGTGGCGCCGATCAGATCGAGCGCACAGGTCTCCGAGCAGACGATCCACGCCTCGCCGAGACGGCCGAGGGCGAGCGGGCGGAAACCATGCGGATCCCTGACGGCGATGAGACGATCCTTCGTGAGGAACGCCAGAGAGAAGGCACCCTTGATCTGCCGGATCGACTCGACAATGGCGCTCTCAGGCGAGTTGGCCTGCGATCGGGCGTATAGATGCAGGATGACTTCGGTATCGCTCGTGGTCTGGAAGATCGATCCGCGGCGCACGAGCTCCTCGCGCAGCTCGAACGCATTGACGAGATTGCCATTATGGCAGACGGCAATCTGTCCGTGGGCGCAGTCGATGAGAATGGGCTGCGCGTTCATGAGGCCGCTGTCGCCCGCCGTCGAGTAGCGAACGTGACCGATTGCGAGATTGCCCGGCAGGCCCTGCAGCGTATCGCTGTCAAAGCAGTCGGCGACGTGCCCCAGCGCGCGAGAGGCATGGAGACGCGCGCTATCAGAGGTGACGATGCCGGCGCTTTCCTGTCCGCGGTGCTGCAAGGCATACAACCCGAGATAGGTGAGATTCGCGGCCTCGGGATGACCGAAGATGCCAAAGACGCCGCATTCTTCCCGGAACTTGTCCATGGTCATGCTGCCCGACGTCCGAAGTACTGTCCGATAGCCGAGGACCAGATGGTCTCGGCCTCGCGAACCGACACGTCTATGCGCAGCTCGCCCGCCACGCTCATCCGCAGTCGCTCGCCTGTGGTCGTACCGAGCCGATGCGCGGGTACGCCGAGCCGATCGGAAAGCGCGAAGAGCTCCTTGACACGATCACCGGTGGTTGAGACCACGGCGGCGGACGCGCACTCGCCAAAGAGCGCGGCCCGCGCGCTCCAGCGCCCCGGCAGCTCCACCGTCAAGGGCGTGTCAATTTCGAGACCCAGCCCGCCCGAGTCGAAGCAACACTCGGCAAGCGTCACCGCCAGCCCGCCCTCAGCGAAGTCGTGCGCCGAGTCGATCAGCCCCTCCGTCGCGGCTTGAACGAGCAGCGACTGAAGGGCGCGCTCAGCAGAGAGATCGATGACGGGCGGCGTGCCCCGGACCAACCCGAAGAAGGTCTTCAGGTATTCGCTCCCCCCGAACGACTGACGGGCATCACCCAGCTGGACGACGATCGCGCCCGGTGTCCGAATCGTACGGCCGAGCACCGTGGCCGCGTGCTCGATGAGTCCCACGACCCCCAGCACCGGGGTCGGGAAGATGGCCTGGCCGTCCGTCTCGTTGTACAGGCTCACGTTGCCGCCCGTAATCGGAAGATCGAGCGCGCGGCAGGCCTCGGCGATGCCATCCACTGCCTGCGCGAACTGCCACATGATCTCGGGCCGCTCCGGGTTGCCGAAGTTGAGGCAGTTGGTCGCCCCGATGGGCTGCCCTCCGGCACAGGCCACGTTGCGGGCGGCCTCGGCGACGGCCAGCATCGCGCCACGCTTTGGATCCAGGTATGTGTAACGGCCGTTGCCATCGACCGACAGCGCAAGCGCGCGGGAAGTGCCCTTGATCCGAACGACGCCGGCGCCCATTCCCGGCAGTCCGATCGTATTGGTGCGGACCATGTGATCGTATTGGCGGTAGATCCAGCGCTTGCTGGCAATGGAGGGCGAGGCCAGCAGCGAAAGCAGGGCTTCTCCGTCCGCCTCCGAGGGCGTCAGGGCCTCGAGATCGAGACGTTGTGCCTCCTCGAGATAGGCCGGAGTCGTCATCGGCCGCGCATAGACCGGCGCGTCGTCCGTGAGTGCCCGGCAGGGAATCTCGGCCACGACGTTGCCGCGCTCGCGAACGCGAACCACGCCGTCGTCCGTGACCGCGCCAATCGGAACCGCGTGCAGATCCCATTTCTCGAAAATGCGTTCGATGTCGCCTTCCCGTCCGTGGTTGACGACGAGCAGCATCCGCTCCTGCGACTCCGAGAGCATGATTTCGTACGCGGTCATCCCCGTCTCGCGCTGGGGCACGAGCGAAACGTCCACGTCCATGCCCGTGCCGCCACGCGAGGCCATCTCCGAGGTCGAACAGGTGAGCCCGGCGGCGCCCATGTCCTGAATTCCGACGAGCGCTCCGCTCTTCATCGCCTCGAGGCAGGCCTCGAGCAGGAGCTTCTCCATGAACGGATCGCCAACCTGCACAGCGGGACGCTTCTCGGCGGAACGCTCGTCGAACTCCGCTGAAGCCATCGTCGCCCCGTGGATCCCGTCACGTCCGGTCTTGGCGCCGACGTAGTACACAGGATTGCCGACACCCGAAGCGACACCCTTGATGATGTCGCTCGTCGGCGCGATGCCCAGACAGAACACATTCACCAGCGGGTTCCCGCGGTAGCATTCTTCGAATCCTACTTCCCCGCCCACGGTGGCAATGCCGATGCTGTTGCCGTACCCGGCAATCCCCGCCACGACGCCTTCGAGAATGCGACGGGACACGGGCTCTTCGATCGGCCCGAACCGTAGGGAGTTGAGCAGGGCCACGGGACGCGCACCCATGGTGAAGATGTCGCGGATGATGCCACCCACGCCGGTCGCCGCGCCCTGATACGGCTCGATGAAGGAGGGGTGGTTGTGCGACTCGATCTTGAACACCGCGGCCAGACCGTCGCCGATGTCAACCGCGCCGGCATTTTCGCCGGGCCCCTGGACCACCCGTGCGCCCCGGGTGGGCAGCCGGCGCAAATGGATCTTCGAGCTCTTGTAGCTGCAGTGCTCGGACCACATCACCGAAAAAATGCCAACTTCGGTGAGCGTGGGCTCACGACCCAATATGTCGAGGATGCGTTCATACTCCTCGAGTGTGAGGCCGTGCCGGTTCAACAGTTCAGGATCGATGCTCACGAGCGACGCTCTCCAAGGAACCTGAGTCCCAGCCCCACATCGACAGCTGCCGTGAGCAGAAGGGCCACGGCAACAAGACGCCGGGCTTCCAGCTCGAGCGGAATCCAGCCCACCAGAATTCCCAGCCCGAAGAGCGCCATGAGCACACCCGACACCAGGAGAGCTTTGCCGACAATCCCCCGAGCCGAAAGCGGCGGGCCGCCTGGAGCCGGAGGCATCCTCTCACGCTCCAACCGCTTCAACGGGCTCGGGCGACGCTCCCATCCGGCCGTTGCCGAGTGCCGCGACGACCGACTCGAGCAGCACGAGTCCATCGGCACTGCCAACCGCGAGCTCGCACGCCCGCTCGGGATGCGGCATCAATCCCACCACATTGCGTCTCTCGTTGCACAGTCCCGCAACGGCGTTCATCGATCCGTTCGGGTTCGCTTCGTCGACGACGCGACCCTCGGCGTCGGTGTAGCGGAAGATCACGCGGCCACTCGCCTCGAGCTCGGCGATCAGTTCGGGACCCGCATAGTAGTTGCCCTCGCCGTGCGCGACTGGAATCCGGAGGACCCGGCCGGCGCTGCACAGCCCTGTGAACGGCGTGTCGCTCCGTTCGACACGCACGTGAACGTGCTCGCAATGAAATTTGAGGTCGCGATTTCTGAGCATCGCGCCCGGCAACATCCCCGCTTCGAGCAGGATCTGGAAACCGTTGCAGACACCCAGGACGGGGCCGCCCTCGAGCGCGAACCTGGTGATACTCCCCATGATGGGCGAGAAGCGCGCGATGGCTCCCGTGCGCAGATAGTCGCCATGCGAGAACCCGCCGGGCAGAATGACCACGTCAGCGCCCTTGAGACTCGTGTCCTTGTGCCAGATGTATTCCGCCTCCTGGCCGAGCACGTAGCGGGTTGCATGGTAAGCGTCGTGATCGCAGTTCGATCCCGGGAAGACCACGATGGCGAATTTCATTCAGTCCTCCACCTCGACGCGGTAGCTCTCGATCACGGGATTGGCAAGTAGCTTGTCGGCCACCTCCGCGGCCAGCACACGCGCCTGCTCGGGCGATCCCGTATCGAGATCGAGCTCGAAGTACTTGCCTTGCCGCACATCCTGCACGTCCTGATAGCCGAGCGAGTTGAGGGCATCGGCAATGGTCTTCCCCTGCGGATCGAAGACCGACGGTTTCAACGTGACCAGCACTCGGGCCCGCATTACGCTGCGACCTCCTGGAAGACTCGCTCGAAAATCCGATCGACGTGACGAAGCTGATACCCGAGATCGAACGCGCGATCGATCTCCGAGGGCGAGAGCACGCGCAAGACGTCTGGATCGGCGAGAAGGAGCGCCTTGAATTCGCGTCCTTCGGCCGGGGCTCTGAGCGCATTGCGCTGCACCCAGTCGTAGGCTTCCTCGCGCGACACGCCTCTCTGGGCCAGCTCGAGCAGTATTGTCCCCGAGAATACGACCCCTCTGGATCGCGCGAGGTTCTCGAGCATCCGCTCGGGGTGCACCACCAGCCCCGAGACGATTCGGGTGAAGCGGCGGAGCATGTGATCGAGCGCGATGAAGCTGTCAGGCAGGATGACGCGCTCGACCGAAGAATGCGAGATGTCGCGCTCGTGCCACAACGCGACGTTCTCGAAGGCGGCGGCCGCATTGCCGCGCAGCAGGCGGGCGAGCCCCGTGATTTGCTCACAGCCAATGGGGTTCTTCTTGTGGGGCATGGCCGACGAGCCCTTCTGGCCCCGGCCGAACGGCTCCTCGACCTCGCCGATCTCGGTCTTCTGCAGGCCGCGCACCTCCACGGCGAACTTCTCGAGCGACGCCCCCGTGATGGCGAGTGCGGCCAGCAGCTCCGCATGTCGATCGCGCTGAATCACCTGCGAGGCCACCAGTGCGGGAGTCAGCCCCAGCATCTGACACACCCGAGCTTCGATCGCGGGATCGAGATGCGCGTAGGTTCCGACCGCCCCAGACACCTTGCCGACGCGAACCGTTTCGCGCGCCGCCCGCACGCGCGTCGCGTCTCGTGCCAGCTCGGCGTACCAGAGCGCGAGCTTCAGGCCGAAGGTCATCGGCTCGGCGTGCACACCGTGCGTGCGGCCGATCATCGGCGTATGCCGGTGTTCCTGCGCGCGGGCGCGAACAGCCTCAGAGAGAGTGTCGAGGTCCTTCAGAATCAGGTCGCAGGCTTCCCCCATCTGCAGAGCCTGCGCGGTATCGATGACGTCGGACGAGGTGAGGCCGAAATGGAGCCATCGGGCCGAGGGGCCGACATGCTCGGCTACGGCGGTGGTGAAGGCAATGACGTCGTGCTGCGTGGTCTGCTCGATCTCTTCGATCCGCGCGATGTCGAAGGCGCCGAGCCGCCGGATGTCGGCGGCGGCCTCGCGCGGGATCAGACCCTCCTCCGCCATGGCTTCGGAGGCCGCGATTTCAACCGCCAGCCAGGTCTCGTAGCGGCGTTGATCGCTCCAGAGGCGACCCATCTCAGGATGGGTGTAACGGGGAATCATTGAGCAGTAAGCACCTGCATCGGTCCCGTCGGATCAGCCGAGATTCAGACGTTCCCGTGGAAGCTCGAGGCCGTTGAAATGTCCGAGCACCGTCGCCGTGAGCGCCTGATCCATCAGCAGCTCGTGCGCTACGCGCTGTATGTCGGCGGCTGTCACGCGCTCGATGCCCTCGAGAGTCTCGTCGAGACCGAACTGCCGCTCGAAGTAGATCTCCTGACGCGCGAGGTGCGACATGCGGTTCGCCGTGTTCTCGAGACTCAGCATCAGGCTACCCTTCAGATGATCCTTGGCGCGCTGCAGCTCCGCCCCCGGAACCTCCCGTTGCTTCATCCCTCGAAGCTCGTCCACCACTACGTCCACGAGCTCGCCCACCGCATCGTTGGCGCAGCCGGCGTAGATGGTGAGCGTGCCGGCGTCGCGGTACGCGCTGAGCCCGCTGTACACCGCATAGGCGAGCCCCCGCTTCTCGCGCACGTTCTGAAACAATCGCGAGCTCATCGAGCCGCCGAGTACGGTGTTCAGGAGGTAGCTCGAGTAACGATCGTCGTGATTCTGCGGGTAGCTGCTCGCTCCGAGGCAGACGTGGCTCTGCTCGAGCTCCTTGTTTCGGAGGATGACCTTAGGCACGACCTGCGGCGGCTGCTCGGCCTGAAGGGCCAGCGTCGGTGCCAGCCTGCCAAAGGCGGCCGTCACGAGATTGCGGATGGCGGCGTGTTCGACATTGCCGGCCGCCGAGATGATCATCTGATCGGCGGCGTAAACCTGCTGAAAGTAGTGGCGGAGCACGGATGCGTCGAGCGCATCCACACTCTCTTTCGACCCCAGAATGGGCCTCCCGAGCGGATGCCCCTCCCAGAAGCTCTGCGTGAAGATCTCATGGACGAGGTCGTCCGGCGTGTCCTCGACCATCTTGATCTCTTCGAGCACGACCTTCTTCTCCCGCTGGACATCCTCGGGCACGAAGGCTGGATTGAGGACGATATCCGCGAGAATGTCGATGGCCCGTGGCAGGTGTTCGTCGAGCACCTTGATGTAGTAGCCGGCGTACTCCTTTGCCGTAAAGGCATCGAGATGTCCGCCGATCGAATCAATGGTCTGGGCGATGTCCTCGGCGCTCCGCGTGCTGGTGCCCTTGAAGAGCATGTGCTCGACGAAGTGCGCGATCCCGGCATGGTCCAAGGGCTCGTGCCGCGACCCGCGCGTCAGCCACACCCCGACACTCACCGAGCGCACGTGGCGCATGGTCTCGGTTACGAGACGGAGTCGATTGTCGAGCACCTCACGCACAATCATGGGCGTCGGACTCGGAGACGGCATGCCTGGGGAGCCGGGCGAGATGGCCGACGGTTTAGACAGGTCGGCGCTCCCGCACCTACCTGCAAACCGTTCTGTCAGAAGGAATTAGTTGACGACCACGAAATGATAACACGGCGTCCGCCGCCGGCGCAACGCAAAAGCTCCCGGCCGCCCGCGGTAAGATGGTGCATTCACCCGAAAAATCGGCACCGATCATGACATCGTCCGCTCTCCGTCTCGATATTGCCGGGATGGAACTCGGCGAGCTCGAAGCCCACTTTGCCTCACGCGGCGTGGCAAGGTTCCATGCACGCCAGGTCTACCGTTGGATTTATCGCAAGGGCGTCACCGAGTTCAGCCAGATGACGAACCTGAGCCGTGCCCTGCGCGAACAACTTGCCGCCGAGCTGGTCGTCTCGAGCCCCGAGCTTCAGAGTCAGCAGACCTCAAGTGATGGCACCAGGAAGTTCGTGCTGACGTTCCCCGACAGCCAGGCCATCGAGGCCGTCTTCATCCCAGACACGCCAGCCATGACGTTCTGCATCTCGACGCAGGTCGGCTGCGCGATGAAATGCGGCTTCTGCCTGACAGGACGGATGGGATTGGTACGCAACCTCACCGCCGCCGAGATCGCGGGTCAAGTGCGATGGATGGCCCGGGAGCTCGGAATGCTGGAGACACCGTTCAATGTCGTCCTGATGGGAATGGGCGAGCCGCTGCACAACTACGACGAGACGATGAAGGCGCTTCGCCTGTTGGCGGCGGAAGCAGGGCTGGCCGTGTCACCTCGCCGGGTGACATTGTCGACGGTAGGCGTATTGCCGGGACTGGAGCGCTTCCAATCGGAACCGCTGATGCCGAACCTGGCCATCTCGCTACACGCCACGACCGAGGAGTTGCGCGATCGGCTGGTTCCTGTAAACCGCAAATACGGCCTCGCCGACATCATCGAGGCATGCCGCCACTTCCCGCTGCCGCGCCGCCGCCGGATCACGTTCGAGTACGTCCTGCTCGCGGGCATCAACGACTCCGACGACGATGCCCGGCGTCTGGCAAGACTCCTCGCGGGCATCAAATCCAAGGTGAACCTTATTCCGCTCAACGAAGCTGCCGGGATCCCCTTCGAGCGGCCGTCGGACGAACGAATCGATCGCTTCGCCGCGATCCTTGCCGAGCGTCATCTGACCGTCTCCGTTCGCAAGAGTCGAGGTCGCGACATCCGCGCCGCCTGCGGGCAGCTCATCGTCGAGGGGACGCGACCTTCGCCGGGACAAGACCTGGCGAGCCGGATCTAATTCATTTCCTTCGGATCACTCCGGCGGGGAGGCGGCTTACTCGATGGTTCCGCTGGTGCCTTCGCCGACTAGCAACCCGTGACGATGATGCGGGCGGACGGATTGTCGCGGGCGAGGCGGCGAATCGTCTGGCGCGCACCCTGATCGGCGCTCGCGGTCACTGAACAGGTGTTGACGACGACGAAATCGGCGGCGGCAGGCGGAACCGTCCGCGCCCCGCGCGCCAGGAGCTGCTGCGCGAGCTCAAGCGAATCGGCCTGGTTCACCCGACAGCCGAAGGTCACGACGGCGCAAGCTGGCGGTCACCGGTCGCCCTTCGCCGGGTCGAGCGCGCGCGCGCCGATATCGCGCCGGCAGTGCAAGCCCTCGAACAGCGACCCGGCCATGTGGCAGCAGATCGTTGCCCTCAACGCCGACGCGCTGCGCGGGCTGCTGGCCGAGGTCCGGGAGGAGCTCGACGCGCTCCAGGACGCCGTCATCGGCGGCGACCGCGAGGCGCTCGGCGGCCTGCTGGCCAGGGGTGTGGCCGGCACCCGCGCCATCCCCGGCAAGCACGGCGGGCCGGTGGCGCCGACCAGGTCGGTGTTCGTCTCCGTGCCCGACCATCCCGGGGAGCTGGCCCGGCTGTTCGCCGACGCGGGCGCCAGCGACGTCAACATCGAGGACGTCCACATCGACCACGACCCCGGCCGCCCGGTCGGGCTGGTGGAGCTGGTCGTCGACGAGGGCCGCGCCGAGCACCTGCTGGGCTCTCTCGAATCCCGTGGATGGGTGACCCACAGGTAGGCTGCCCGCCGTGCAGACCATCCTCGACGACATCGTCGTCGCCATCGACGGACCGTCCGGATCGGGCAAGTCCAGTACGTCGCGCGGCGTCGCGGCCAGGCTCGGCCTGCGCTACCTCGACACCGGTGCGATGTACCGCGGGATGACCTGGTGGATGCTCCGCGAGGGAGTCGACGTACACGACCCGGAGGCCGTGGCCGCACGCGCCGACGAGCCCGAGATCCTCTCCGGCACCGACCCGAACGGCCCGTCGATCGTCGTCGAGGGCGTGGACGTCGGTCTGGCCATCCGCTCCGCCGATGTCAACGCCGCGGTCTCGCCGGTCAGCGCCGTGCCGGAGGTGCGGGCGCGACTGGTCGAGCTGCAGCGCGACACGATCGGGGCCGGCGGCATCGTGGTCGAGGGCCGCGACATCGGCGCCGTCGTGGCGCCGTTCGCGCAGGTGAAGGTCTACCTGACCGCCGACCCGGCAGCGCGGGCCCGGCGCCGGGCGGCCGAGGAGGGCGGCACCGACGTCGACACGCACCCAGCAGTCCCTGCTGGCCCGGGACGCGATCGACTCCAGCCGGGACGCCTCGCCCCTGACGATGGCCGAGGGCGCCGTCCACATCGACACCACGGCGTACACCCTCGACGAGGTGATCGACCAGGTGGTGGCTCTCGTCGAGGCGGTGGAGGCGACGGCGTGAACGCGTCCGTCCACACCGAGCGACCCCGCAGCGACCGGATCCGGCACCCGCGTCGACTGATGATGATCGTCCTGCGTCCGCTGGCGCGGGTCGGTGGTCCGGCGTCGTCTCACGGTCCGGATGCACGGCCGCGAGCACATCCCGGCCAAGGGTCCGGTCATCTACGCCGGCAACCACATGGGGATCATGGACGGCCCGCTGCTGGCGATCTTCGCCCCGCAGCCCGTCCACGCCCTCACCAAGGTCGAGATGTTCACCGGACGCATGGGCCGGTTCCTGCGGCGGCGCCGGCCAGGTGCCCCTGGACCGGTTCAACCCGGACCCGCGGCCGTGAAGACCTGCCTGCGCGTGCTGCGCGACGGGCACGCGGTCGGGATCTTCCCGGAGGGACGACGGGGGACCGGCGACCTGGAGCGCTTCCACCGGGGCGCGGCGTACTTCGCGCTGGTCACCGGTGCGCCGGTCGTCCCGGTGATCTTCCTCGGCACCCGGGAGCCGGGTGGCCACACCGACTCCGTGCCGCGCGCGGGGCAGCGCGGTGGACGTCTTCTTCGGGCCGCCCGGTCTCCGTCGAGCCCGTGCCGTGGCCGCGCTCCCGGCGAGCAGGTCGAGCAGGTCTCCGTCCGGCTCCGGGAGCACCTGCTGGCCACGCTCGAGCAGGCCCTCGCGGCGACCGGACGCGAACTGCCGGGCCCGCTGCCCGCCGAACAGGTCGAGCCCGACCCGGCCACCGGCGTCACCGAGCGGGACGCCTCATGAGCGACGACGACCTCAGCCCGGTCGAGCAACCGGGCCCGGTCCCGGTGCTCGCCGTGGTGGGTCGTCCCAACGTGGGCAAGTCGACGCTGGTCAACCGCTTCCTGGGCCGCCGGGAAGCGGTCGTCGAGGACGTCCCCGGGGTCACCCGCGACCGGGTGTCGTACGACGCCAACTGGAACGGCCGCGCGTTCACCGTCGTGGACACCGGTGGCTGGGACCCGGACGCGCGCGGCCTGGCCGAGCGGATCGCCGCCCAGGCCGAGATCGCCGCGAGCCTGGCCGACGCGGTGCTGTTCGTCGTGGACGCGACGGTCGGCATCACCGACGCCGACGAGGCCGTCGTGAAGATCCTGCGACGATCCGGCAAGCCGGTCGTCCTGGCCGCCAACAAGGTCGACGACCTGCGCACCGAGACCGAGGCGCACGCGCTGTGGAACCTCGGGCTGGGGGAGCCGTTCCCGGTCTCGGCGCTGCACGGACGCGGCTCGGGCGACCTGCTGGACGCCGTACTCGCCGCGCTGCCCGAGCCGCCGCCCGAGCGGCTGGCCGAGGTGCGGCGGCCCGCGGCGGGTCGCGATCGTCGGGAAGCCGAACGTCGGCAAGTCCTCGCTGCTCAACAAGCTGGCCGGGGAGGACCGCGTCGTCGTCGACCACGTCGCCGGCACCACCGTCGACCCGGTGGACGAGCTGATCGAGCTCGGCGGGCGGACCTGGCGGTTCATCGACACCGCGGGCATCCGCAAGCGGGTCAAGGAGGCCTCCGGGCACGAGTACTACGCGTCGCTGCGCACCTCCACCGCCATCGACCGGGCCGAGGTGGCCGTGCTGGTGGTCGACGCCGACCAGTCGATCTCCGAGCAGGACGTCCGGATCCTCCAGACCGTGCGGGAGGCCGGCCGGGCGCTGGTCATCGCGTTCAACAAGTGGGACCTGGTCGACGAGGAACGGCGCCACTACCTCGAGCGCGAGGTCGAGCGGGAGCTCGTGCAGGTGCAGTGGGCGCCCCGGATCAACATCACGGCCCGCACCGGCTGGCACGTCGACCGGCTGGTGCCCGCGCTGGACAAGGCGCTGGAGCGGCTGGGAGACCCGGATCACGACCGGTGCCCTCAACGCCTTCCTCGGCCGCCTGGTCGCCGAGCACCCGCACCCCGTCCGCGGCGGCAAGCAGCCCAGGATCATGTTCGGGACCCAGTCCTCGATCGCGCCGCCCACGTTCATCCTGTTCACCAGCGGCAAGCTGGACGCGGCGTACGTGCGGTTCATCGAGCGTCGGCTGCGTGAGGAGTTCGGCTTCGTCGGCACGCCGATCGTGCTGCAGCAGCGCCCGCGGGAGCGGCGCAAGCGCTAGTTTGGCGCTCATGCGTCTCTCGGTCGCGCTCGTGCTTGCCCTCTGCGTCTCCGTCCCGTCGGGGGCTGCCGCCCGGCCCATCGCGGGCACGACCTGCCAGACCTTCCCGGCCGACAACTACTGGCGCGCCGACGTCACCGACCTGCCCGTCCATGCGCGGAGCGACCAGTGGCTCGCGCACATGTCGAGCGACCGCGACCTGCACCCCGACTTCGGGCCCAATGCGGGCGGCACCGACTACGGCATCCCGATCACGGTCGTGCCGCACGACCACCGCCGGGTGCGGGTGCGGTTCACGTACGCCGACGAGAGCGACCACGTGCGGTACCCGCTCGGCGCGGGACACGAAGATCGAGGGTGGGCGGAGCTCCGACGGCGACCGGCACGCGATCGTCGTGGACCGCGGGTCGTGCCGGCTGTTCGAGACCTTCGCGACCCGCCAGCGCGATGGCCGGTGGTACGCCGGCTCCGGCGCCACCTGGTCGCTGCGCAGCAACGACCTGCGCCCGGACGGCTGGACGTCCGCCGACGCCGCCGGGCTGCCCATCCTCCCCGGCCTGCTCCGGTGGAACGAGGTCCGCGACCGCCGCGTCAACCACGCCATCCGGTTCACCACCGACATCACCCGCCGGCACCACGTGTGGCCGGCCCGCCACGACGCCGGGTCGCGGGACGGCGCGGCGTACCCGCCGATGGGTGCCAGGTTCCGGCTGAGGGCCAGCTTCCCGACCGATGGCTTCGGTCCGGCCGCGCGGGCGGTGATCCGGGCGATGAAGCGCTACGGGCTGGTCCTCGCCGACAACGGGTCGCCGTGGTTCTTCCAGGGAGAGCGGAACGCGAACTGGCCGGACCGGCTGATCGCGGAGCTCAAGACGATCCCCGCCTCGTCGTTCGTGGCCGTCGACGCCTCCGGCCTGAAGGTCTCCGGGGACAGCGCCCAGGTGCGGTGATCCCGATACGGATCAGGCCGTCCGGCTGCGATAGTGTGCACGCGGCCTTCCACGGAAGGCCTTCGGGCTGTGGCGCAGTTTGGTAGCGCACTTGACTGGGGGTCAAGGGGTCGCAGGTTCAAATCCTGTCAGCCCGACCGGAGAACCGCCTCTGACCTGCATCAGGTTGGGGGCACGACGTCCTGGATGGCTTCCTCGGGGCTCATCCGAAGACCTCATTGTAGAGCTCCACGTCGGCCGTCCATGGCGATGATCTTGACACCGGCACCGACAGGTCCGGTTGCTCGCCGAAGGTGAGCAGGTAGGCGAGGTAGAGGTCGCACCAGGTGTCGACGTCCGTGGGCCTACAGTGCCTCGGTTCGGCCGCTGCCGCGCGGCGTCATGCCCACGGAGTGACGGGGCATCCACGAGGAGAAGGTCCCCGGCGCCGGTGGCTGGACGCCGGGAACTGTGGGGGCACGGGGTGCGGCCCCGCACCCTCCCTCCAGGTGCGCGGTACCCCATTCACGATCTGTTGACTTCCTGTACCGAGGCTTTTCCTCGAGCCGGGTCGCCTAGCACCCCACCGGTCAGCCCACTGACACAGGCTGAGTCGGCCCCGGCCCCGCCAGCAGCGGGGGCGCGGTAGCTGCCCCCGCTTGCTGCGCCCCCGCTGCCAAACCGGTTAGACCAACTTGGGGCAATCGCCCCCGCCTGCCCGACGAGCTGGGTCGGCGTCTCGCCCCCCATGGCGAGGGGCCACGGACACCCCTGGTTGACCGGCTTTCCCGAGAAGGAGTGGGGTAGAAGTGTCGCGAGCGGGGGCTACGGCGCTGCCGCCCCACTCTCTCCGCTCCAGCGGTGCTAGCCGCGCCCTCAGCACATGGACCAGCCGATGAGGCTACCGCCGGCGCGGGCGCGGCGGTCTCCGTTGAACCTCATGGGCGGAATCAGCGCTGCGTGCAGGCGTCGATGGCCTCATCCAGCGTGTCATAGGTAGCGAAGGCATCGTGGAGTTGCGTTGAAGTCAGCAGCCTGCGCACCACCGGCGGAGGAGATACCAAGGACACCGAGCCGTCGCGTTCCCTCGCGCTCCTGCGAGCAACGATCAGCGCCCCCAGCCCCGACGAGTCGACGAACGTGACGTGCGCGAGATCGATGACCATGTGAGGAGCCAGGCTGGCTGCTTTCGTCACGGCATCGTGGAATCCGTGAACCGTGCGCGTGTCGATCTCCCCGCCCGCGCGCACGACCGAGCAGCCACCCACCTGCTCGACCTGGTACCAGGCATCTCCGGGGGCGTCTCGGTGATCGCCGCCCTGTCCGATGTGGCGGGACATGGGCACCACCTTCCCTACCTTCCGCTGCGCAAAACATGAACAAAAGTCCTCGAGGTGCCCTCCAAGCAGAACGGCGGGAGGTGTTGCGGGGACCCCGCAGCGCGAACGCGGATCGCGGCTTACGAGGGCATGGATCGCGCGACCGCGGACTACGCCGGAATGCTGGCGACGCTCTTGAACGCGCTCACGCTCCAGGACGCGCTCGGCAGGCTCGGTGTCATCACGCGCGTGCAGTCGGCGATCGCGGTCTCAGAGGTCGCGGAGCCATACATACGCCGCCGCGCGATGCGACATCTCGAGAAAGGGCGGATCGTGATCTTCGCCGCCGGCACGGGCAACCCGTTCTTCCGGACACGGCGGCCGCGCTGCGGGCGCTCGAGATGGTGAGATCCTCATGGCGAAGAACAACGTCGAAGGCGTGTACGAGGCGATTGACCAACGAGAATCCCGACGCACGGTTCCTCCGACTGCACCTCGAGGCGATCGAGCACGCGGGCTGAAGGTCATAAACAGCCTACCTGCATGAACAGGTTGCCGAACTACGTCTTCGAGCTCGCCAAGGGAAACATCCGCCGCGTCGCGGCCGGCGAGCGCGTCGGAACCATCATCTCGACTCCGAGC
>CAWGYQ010000002.1:0-286190 GCA_963826865.1 uncultured Acidobacteriota bacterium | reverse complement strand
GACGATGGCGCGGTGCCGCCGCTGGGCGCACGGTGTTGCGGTGCACGCGCATGGAGGTGATGCTCGTCACACGGGCGAGCCGCGGTGGCGCTCTTCGAACCAGGGCGGCCCACCGTGCACCTTCCATCTTCGGAGCGATCAGGTGACCGACGTGACGGGAGCGGGCGACACCGTGATTGCCACCCTGGCGCTGGCGCTCGCGGCGGCGCTCTTCTTCGAGGCCTCACGCCTTCCCATGACGCCGCCGGCTGGTCGTGATGAAGCGCGGACCGCGACCGTCGCGCCGACGAACTGACCCGACCCGTCTCCAGTGATCATGCCGCTCCGCGCGAGTCGTGGTCGCAAGAGGGGCCGCACAGGGACGCCGCGCATGAGGTGAATCTGCCGTCATGGGACGCGTGGTCGACCTGGACGAGCTCGAGCAGCTGATCGCGCCGACCGCGCTGGCGGTCGTACGGTGGCGCTCGCCGACGCTGTTCGATCTGCTGCACGTCGGGCACATCCGCTATCTCCAGGGTGCCGCGGCCGAGGCCGATCGCCTGATCGTCGCCATCAACGCCGATCAATCGGTGGCGGCGTTGAAGGGCGAGGAGAGACCCGTGCTGCCGGCAGCCGACCGCGCGGCGATCGTCGCCGCGCTTCGCGGCGTCGACACGTGACGATTTCTTCCGAACCCAGCGTCACCCGCCTCATCGAACGGCTGCGTCCGGACGTCCACTGCAAGGGTACCGATCACGGCCGATTCGGTCCCCGAGCGCGAGACGGTCTTGGCGTACGGCGGCCGGATCGCTATCGTGGGGGATCCGAAGCGGCACTCCACGAGCGCGCTGCTCTCGCGACTTCGCCGCTAAATCGACTGTGAACCGCGTTCTCATCGTCCGACTCGGATCGCTCGGCGACATCGTCCACGCGCTTCCCGCCGCGGCGGCGATGCGTCGCGCCTGGCCGCGGGCCGAGATCGACTGGCTGGTCGATGCGCGCCATGCCGAGTTCCTGGATCTCGTGCCCATCATCGATCGCCGGATCGTGATCGCTCGCTCGTCCGTCAACGACCACGCGTCGAGCCGTCTCCAGCGGAGCCGCCGCTGGAACGAGGTGCCGGCCGTCGTAAGGGAGTTGCGCGATCGCCACTACGAGCTGGCGCTCGATTTTCAGGGATTGGTGAAGTCGGCGCTCCTCGCCCGCGCCTCGGGGGCTGCGCGGGTCGTGGGATTCAGCCGCGCACGACTGCGCGAGCCGATGGCCTCATGGTTCTACACCGAATCGATTGAGCCACACAGCCGGCGTGGCGCCAACGTCGTGTTCAAGAACTTGGGTCTGGTGGCCGCCCTCGGTATTCCCGCTGACCGCGTGGAATTTCCGCTCCAGAAGCGCGAATCGGCGACGCTGCGCGTCGTCCGTGAGCGGCTGAAGCAGCGGGGCGACACCGCGTTCGCCCTGATTAATGGCGGTGCCGCCTGGCCGAACAAGCAGTGGGGAGGCGAACGATTCGGCTTGCTGGCCCAGCTCCTCCGCGAGCGGCACGGGCTTTCGTCGTTCGTGCTCTGGGGGCCTGGCGAAGAGGCGCTGGCACGGCAGATTGAAGACTCGTCGACCGGAGCCGCGGAGGTCGCGCCGCCCACCTCTCCGCTGATCTGGTGTCGTTGACTTCGGCCGCTGCGGTCTTTGTGTCGGGGGACACGGGCCCCTCCACATCGCCGCGGCTGTCGGCACCCCGCTCGTCGGGCTTTTCGGGCCGACGAGCCCGATTCGAAATGGCCCGTGGCGGCTCGACGACGTCACCGTGTCGAGGTTCGAACAGTGCCAGTGTCATCATCTGCGCCGGTGCCGGGCTCGCACCCGGTGTCTGGCTGATCTCTCGGTCGAGGAAGTGGCGGCGGCGGTGTCGGTCCGCCTGCAGTCGGCAAAGCGCCATGTCTGAGTTGACGCACCAGGTGGCGCGCCTGCGCGTCCCGCTCGGGTTCGCATTCGGTGCAATCGTGCTGGCCCTCGCGCGCCCGACCTGGCGGTCGCTAATCTTCGGTACCGCCGTGGCCGCTGTCGGCGAAACGATCCGGATCTGGGCGGCGGGTCATCTCGACAAGGGGCGCGAGGTGACACAGTCGGGGCCGTATCGATTTCTCGCGCATCCGCTGTACGCAGGATCCGCGCTGATGGGTGTTGGCCTCGCGATTGCGACCGCGAACGCCTGGTCGGCGCTGTTGATCGTCGTCTATCTTGGGCTGACTTTGCGCGCCGCCATCCAAAGTGAAGAAACCGCGCTGACTCGCCGGTTTGGATCCGAGAACGAGAGCTACCGGAACGGACGAACTGCGAGCGCTCCGTCCGAACGTCGCTTCAGCGTGGCCCGTGCCATCGGCAACCGCGAACAGCGCGCGATTGGCGGCGTGATCGCCGTTGTGGTGCTGCTCGCGCTGAAGACGATGTGGTCGAATTGACGCGCCGGCCACTCGACTCATAAAATGAGGTGTTCGGCGACCTTCAGATCGCGCTGTCGAGGGGGCGGGCGGTTAGCTCAGTGGTAGAGCACCGGTCTTACACACCGGTCGTCACAGGTTCGAGTCCTGTACCGCCCACCAAGGGCCAAGGTCGGCGATCGCACCGGGAGCTCGAAGCCAGTTGAAGTCGCAGGTCCGTTGGGGTCGTAGTTCAGTTGGTTAGAACGCCGGCCTGTCACGCCGGAGGCCGCGGGTTCGAGTCCCGTCGACCCCGCCAACTACCTGAGGAAGCACTGTCTCCCTGTCTCGCCCGTCGTCGTCCGATGACCAGCGCCGTGCAGCGCAACGTTTGACTGAGCTGCGCAACCAGGGATTGGCTCAGGACTGGAGCTGACCCCCGACCAGCGCGAACGTCTCGAGTCGCTGGGTACCTGCAGTAGCGTGCCGCCGGCCGTGTTCATCGGGCACCGGTGTACACTCACCAGGTGACGACGACGGCGCTTTCAACCGACCTCTACGAGCTGACGATGATGGCCGGACACCTGGCCGTCGGACTCACAGGGCCCGCCAGTTTCGAGCTGTTCGTTCGACAGTTGCCCGACTCCCGTTCATACCTCGTCGCCGCGGGTCTCGACGATGTGCTCGATTACCTGCAGCATCTGCGGTTCCAACGGGACGAGATCGAGTATCTGCGGCAGGCGCCCGCCCTCAAGGGCGCGCCGGCGTCCTTTTTCGACGCGTATCTGCCAAATTTCCGGTTTACCGGCGACGTCTGGGCGATGGCCGAGGGCACTCCGGTCTTCGCTCAGGAACCGATCCGCGCGTCACCGCTCCGCTGCCCGAAGCGCAGCTCGTCGAGACGGCGCTCCTGGCCACCGTATCGTTCCAGACGTCCGTGGCGAGCAAGGCCGCCCGTGTCGTTCAGGCTGCCGCCGGACGGTCGGTCGTGGAGTTCGGCGCCCGACGCGCGCATGGTACTGACGCCGCGCGCGCCGCATCGCGGGCCAGCTACATCGGCGGATGCGTGGCGACGTCGAATGTGGAGGCAGGCTTCCGCTACGGCATGCCTGTCTCGGGAACGATGGCCCATTCTTGGGTCCTGGCCTTCGCCGACGAGCTCGAAGCGTTCAAAGAGTTCACGGCACTCTATGGAGATCGAGCCACGCTGCTGCTCGACACCTACGACACGATCGAGGCCACGCGGAAGATGCTGGAGGCAGGTTTCCGTCCGCCGGCAGTCCGGCTCGACAGCGGCGACATCGACGCTCTGAGCCGCGACGTCCGCCGCATGCTCGACAACGCAGACTTGTCAGAGACGAGGATTTTCGTCAGCGGCGACATGGATGAGCACCGCATTCAGCGCCTGGTTCAGAGCGGCGCTCCCGTGGACGGTTTCGGCGTGGGCGCGTCGCTGACGACATCGGCCGATGCGCCGTCGCTCGGCGGCGTCTACAAGCTCGTGGAAGTCGAGCGGCGCGGGATCGAGTCGCCAGTGATGAAGCTCAGCGTCGACAAGCAGACCTATCCGGGCCGCAAGCAGGTCTGTCGCGTCGAGGCCGGCGAGGCGACTGTGCGCGACGTCATCACCCTGCACGACGAACCCGTTCTGCCCGGATCGACGCCCCTTTTGTCTCAGGTGATGCGCGGCGGCCGGCGACTCTCGGGCCCGCCGGCGCTCGACGAGGTCCAGGCTGCCTGTCGGGCGGCGATTGCCCGCCTTCCTGCGGCGACCCGTCAGATCGGCCCGCGCGTTCCATTGCCGGTCGAGCGAAGCCCGCGTCTGCAGCGGCTCACGGAAGACACGCTCAGCTCGGCCACGATCGGTCTCCTGGACAGGGGCCGTTGAGCAACGGACCTTGTATGATGAATGGGAGCAGTGACGACCTTTCTCCTTCGCGTGCCGCGGCTCCGGACCGGGCGTTCGCGTCGCGGATCTGAGCGGTCGCACCCGCTGGCGCTCGCCGTGTCGGTGGTTGCGCTCTCGGCGGTGGTGTGGAGCCTCGTCGCCTGGAGCACCTCATATGTCCACAACCTGGGCTCCGGGCTACCCGATCGCTTCGCGATGCACCGGCTGGGTGACATGGCGCAAGCGACCAGCGTGTTCGACGGCGCCGACCGTCCCGTTTTCACCATCTTCAAGGAACAGCGGATAGAAGTGCCGCTGTCTGAAGTGTCCCCGCTCGCCGTTCGAGCGTTCGTAGCCATCGAAGACCAGCGATTCTTCGATCACCGCGGCATCGACCTCGTGCGTGTCGTCGCGGCGGCTTGGGCCAACATCCGTGAAGGCCGCGTCGCGCAGGGCGGCAGCACGATTACGCAGCAGCTGGCCCGCCAGAGCTTTCTGAGCCGTGACAAGACCGTTCACCGCAAGCTTCAGGAAGTCATTCTGGCGGCGCGCATCGAGCGTCTCTATGAAAAGGAGGAGATTCTCGAGCTGTATTTGAACAAGGCTTATTTCGGCGATGGTCTCTACGGAATCGAGGCCGCCGCCCGTGGGTTCTTTGGTAAGCATGCGTCCGAGCTCAATCTGGGCGAAGCGGCCCTGCTGGCCGGACTCGTAAAATCTCCGTCAACCTACGCCCCCACGGTCAGCCTCGATCGGGCGTCCCTCCGGCGCAACGTCGTGCTCGACGCCATGCGCGACACGGGCGCGATCGGCGAGGAGGAGTGGAAGACCGCTCGCGCCGAGCCCGTCGAGCTGCGCGACGTGCTGCGCAGCGAGGAGCCTTACGGGCAGTACTTCAAGGAACAGGTTCGCCTCGAGCTCGTCGAGCGCTTTGGATGGGAGCGTGTGTACGAGGGAGGGCTGCGGGTTTTCACCACGATCGACATCGACCTGCAGAAGGCGGCCGAGCCTCTGCTCGAGGAGGCCGTGGGTGAGATCGAAGCCAAGCGGCAGAAATACAAGGCACTGCGCACCTCAACACCACCGGGTGGCGTGGCCAATCCCGCCGACAGGCTGCAGGCGGCGTTCATCGCCCTCGACCCGCAGACGGGATACGTGCGCGTGATGATCGGCGGGCGCAGCTTCGCCGAGAGCCACTTCAATCGGGCGACACAGGCCCGGCGGCAGCCGGGCTCGGCCTTCAAGCCGTTCGTGTTCGCGGCGGCCCTCGAAGCAGGGTATTCGCCGGCATCGCTCATCGAGCACCTCGACGAGCCGGTTCAAACGCTCCAGGGCGACTGGGTCCCCGAAGATGAGCACTCCGAGGCCGACGCCATGACGCTCCGCACGGCGCTCAGGACCTCCAGCAACCGCGCGGCCGTCCGGCTTCTCGAACAGGTCGGAATCGGGGAGACCGTCAAATACGCCAAGAAGATGGGCGTCGGCTCGGTGCCGAGCGTTCCGTCGCTCGCTCTCGGCTCCGGAGAAGTGACGCTCGACGCGATGGCGTCCGCGTTTGCCGCGTTCGCAAACGGCGGGTTCGTCCGGAAACCCGTGCTGATTCGGCGAGTCGAGGATCTTGACGGCACCGTGCTCTTCGAGTCGACGAACCCTCCCGAGCGCGTCATCAGCGAAATCACGGCGTTCCTGATGGCGACGATGCTGGCCGACGTCGTCAATCACGGGACGGCGTATCGAGCCCGCGCCGTGGGGTTCACGCAACCGGCCGGCGGCAAGACGGGAACGACCAACGATTTTGTCGACGCATGGTTCGTCGGATTCACGCCGCGACTGCTGTCCGGCGTCTGGATCGGATTCGATCAGCCGCGCACGATCCTGCCCAACGGCTATGCGGCCGAGCTCGCTGTGCCGGTCTGGGCCCAGTTCATGAAGCTCGCGACGAAGCAGGATCGGCCGGTGTGGTTCGAGCCACCCTCGGGTATCGTCCCCGTCGAAGTGTGTCGCATGACCGGCCGGCTGCCGAGCGACGGCTGCTATGACGTCGAGCTCGTCCGGAACGGACAGTTCGAGCGGCGGTCGATCGTCTATACCGACTACTTTGCCAACGGCACCGAGCCAACCGAGCGATGCGACCTGCACGCCCGCTCGATGGTCGACAAGGTCGCCGGGCTCTTCGGCGCCAGAGAAACGCCGCCCGTCCCGGTCGATCAGGCGGCGCTTCCGGCGGTCTCCGCACCGCCACCCGTCGTCGAACCCGTTCGTCCCGAAGCCACGGTCGCAGAGACCCCGCCAGAGCCGCCGAAGAAGAAACGGGGCTTCTGGTCGCGCGTCTTCGGTCGATCCGACAAGGACAACGAGCCCACGCCTCGCAAGCCACGATAATCTCCGGATCCGGACGCCACGCGGGCGTGTGGTAGGATTTCTTCGGTTCCGCCGAACATGCCCTTCAAGGATCTCGCCGGCCATTCGCGCGTCACCGCACTGCTGGCGCGGGCGATCGCCGGATTGAGCCTGCCCCCAAGCCTGCTCTTCAGCGGCCTCGACGGCATTGGAAAACGGACGACCGCGGTGGCCGTGGCGCAGGCGCTCAACTGCATCGCGCCGATCCGCCGCGGCCCGCACGAGGTGGATGGCTGCGGCGACTGCACCGCGTGCCGGCGCATCGCGCGCAACACGCACCCGGATATCCTGATCGTCTCGCCAGGTGACGGAAGCAGCATCAAGGTTGAACCGGTCCGCGACGCCATCGAGCGCACCGACTATCGTCCGTTCGAAGGCCGCAAGCGCGTGATCATCGTCGATGATGCCGACACGCTGGAACATCATGCGCAAAGCGCGCTCCTCAAGAGGCTCGAGGAGCCGCCGTCGAGCTCGATCTTCATTCTGGTCACGGCGCGGCCCGACGTGCTGTTGCCCACGGTGCGGTCGCGCTGCGCGCAACTGAGATTCGCCCGGCTCGCCGTGCCGGAGATCGAGCACGTGCTGACTGCGCGATGCCGTCTGAAAGAGGCGGACGCGCGTCAGGCCGCGTCGCTCGGTGAGGGCAGTGTGGCGCGGGCGCTCGAGGTGCATCGTGAGGGCCGCGCCAACGGCCGGGCGGCAGCTCACGACATTCTCCAGGCGTCGGCGCGCGCGCGCGACGAGCGGCAGCGGCTCGCGCTCGCCAAGGATCTGTTGCCCAAGGAATCGGGCCAGTCGCCGGCAGAGGCGCGAGACCAGCTCGCGGGCTGTCTGCGAATGGTCGCCACGCTGCTGCGGGATGTCGCCGTTCTCAATAGTCGTGCGGACCGCCGGATGCTGGCGAACGCAGATCTCGAGTCAGAGCTCGGCGCGCTGACTCGGTCGTTCGACCGTGCCCGTGCGGTTCGTGCGTTTACGGCCGTCGACCGCGCGCTCGGCGCGCTGGATCGCCATGCCAGTCCGAAGCTCGTCGCTGACTGGCTCGTGCTCCAGATCTAACGCGCAGCGCGTCAGGGCGGTCATAGAGGTGCGACGTGACCTCCGAGGATCGCGCTCGCTTCGTCTCCGTCAGGTTCAGTCCGATCGGTCGCGCCCATTCCTTTCTGCTGGGCGATCTCGACCCGGCATCCACTCCCAAGCGCGGCGATCAGATGGTGGTTCGCACCGAGGCCGGCCCGGCCGTGGGCGAAGTCGTGAGCGTGCCGCCCGCGCTCGAGTCGAAACGGCAGCTGCCCCCCGACTCGCCCGATCGTGTCATCCGCCGCGCGACCGCTGAGGACATCGTCAGTCGGCTGAAACACCGCCACCGTGAGGAAGAGGCGAGGCGGGTGGCGCTGATGAAGATTCGCGAGCGAGGTCTGCCGATGAAACTCGCGCGCGTGGAACAGCTCTTCGACGGTTCACGACTGATCTTCTACTTCACGGCAGAGAGCCGGGTCGATTTTCGCGAGCTGGTTCGTGAGCTCGCCGCGGAATTCAGGACCCGCATCGAGATGCGGCAGATCGGTGTGCGCGACGAGGCGAAAATCCTCGGCGGGTATGGATCCTGCGGGCGCCCGTTGTGTTGCACCACCTGGCTGCAGAGCTTCGAGCCCATCTCAATCAAGATGGCCAAACAGCAGGATCTGAGCCTGAACCCGTCACGGTTGTCGGGGTTGTGCGGCCGGCTCAAATGTTGTCTGCGCTACGAGTTGCCCAACGGCAAGGGCGTCACGCACGGAGGCTGCGCCGGCGAGGGCGGGTGTGACAACCCCACTGGCTGCGGGGCGTGCGGCGTCGACGGCGGCTGCGGTCAATGCACGAACGACTCGTGCGCGAGCCGCTCGTGACCCCTCCGCGGCCGAACTTGCCGCGCGTGGCCATCACGGCCGGCGATCCGGCCGGCATCGGTCCAGAGATCGCGGCCAAGGCGGCGGCAAACCTCCTCGTGTGCGGCGTGTGCGAACCGATCGTGTACGGGCCGGACCCGGACGATCGTTTCGAACCAGGGGTGCTCTCCGCCGAGGCCGCGCTCGCCGCCCACGCCTCCATCGTTCGGGCCGTTACCGATGCCCGCGCGGGACGCGTGGCGGCCGTCGCGACGGCGCCGATCAACAAGAAAGCGTTTCAGCTGGCGGGCCTGCCGTGGCGCGGCCACACGGAGCTGCTCGCCGAGCTGTGCCACGTGCGCCGTGTCGCGATGATGTTTCACTCGGACGAGCTTCGGGTCGTGCTCGCCACGATTCACGTGCCGCTCGCGGCCGTCCCTTCTGAACTGACCTTCGAGCGTGTCACCGAGATCGTGGCGCTGGCGGCCCGGGAGCTGCCGACCTTTGGGTACCCGCGCCCGCGGCTGGCGCTGGCGGGCCTGAATCCGCATGCGGGCGAAGAGGGCCTGCTTGGCGCCGAGGACCAGCAGGTACTCGCGCCCGCCGTCGAGGCGTCGCGCCGCGCCGGCATCGACATCGTCGGGCCCGTCGCCGCCGATACGGTCTTCGTCCGCGCGATTCGCGGCGAGTTCGACGCCGTGGTGGCCTGCTATCACGATCAGGGACTGATACCGGTGAAGCTCGTCTCGTTCGGGCGGGCCGTGAACGTCACGCTCGGCTTGCCGATCATTCGGACGTCGGTGGATCACGGCACGGCGTTCGATATCGCGGGCCGTCACCTGGCCGACGAGGGCAGCATGGTGCAGGCCGTGCTGCTGGCGGCACGTCTTGCAGAGGCGCGGGCGGGCCTGGCGCACGAGACGCATGACTGAGTCGACCGACCGCAAGAACGCCGAGCGCATCATCGCCGAGAATCGCAAGGCCCGGCATGATTTTCACCTGCTCGAGACCTTCGAAGCCGGCATCGTGCTGCTGGGGACCGAGGTGAAGTCGATTCGCGAGGGGCGTGTAAACCTGCGCGACAGTTTCGCGCGCGCCGAGGGCGGGCAGGTGTTCCTCCACAACGTGCACATCAGTCCTTACAGCCACCGCGGCTACGCCAATCACGAGCCGCTCCGTCCGCGAAAGCTGCTGCTGCACCGCGACGAGATTCGCAAGCTCACCGGGAAGACCGTCATCCGCGGCATGACGCTGGTGCCGGTGCGGATGTATTTCAAGAACGGGCGGGTCAAGGTCGCCGTCGCGCTGGCGCGTGGCAAGAAGGAGTACGATCGCCGCGACGCCGAGCGACAGGCGGATGCTGATCGCGAGGCGCGCGCCGCGATGAAGACCAGGCATCGGCGCGGCGAGTGACCGAATCGCATCCCGTGCCTCCGTTGCGAGCGGCCGGGCCTCGTGGTACCATACCCGCGCGTTTTTCGTGCATCTTGATTCGGCGTATCCGCCCGCGCGTGCGCTGCGCGCCCGGCGATTCCGATCTCGGGCTGACGTTTCTATGAAGAACTATCGATGGCTGCTCGCGGTGGCTCTGGCTGTCCTCGTCGTCGTCGGCATCTGGTTCTGGCGGCGGAGCTCGGTCCCCGATGAACTCGATCTCATTGCCCTCTATCCGCAGGCCGAGAGGCGATCGAGCGGCAACATCCAAGAGGCGTTCGATGTGGTCTTCGTCACGATCGAAGGGGAGACGCACCGTGCGATTTTCATGCATCCCACCAGTCGCCTCATCTACAAGGTGACAGTCCCGCCGAACGGCTGGCTACGCACGTGGCTGGCTCTGCGTCCCGAGGTGTGGGAGCGTGAGGGGGATGGTGTGCTCTTCAGACTCGGGGTCTCAGACGGCCGCAAATACGACGAGTTGCTGAACCAGCATGTGAATCCGCGCTCGGTTCCCGAGGACCGCCGGTGGATTCCCGTGACCATCGACCTTTCTCCCTACGCGGGCCAGCAGGTCGACGTCATCTTCAACACCAACAGCGGCCCGCCCGACAAGAAGCCTGCCGATGTCGCCTACGACTGGGCCTTGTGGGGCGCGCCAGAGATCTACGTCAGCCGCTGAACATCGAAGCCGGGGCGCGGCCGCGCATCCGCAAGCGATCATGAAGGTCCCTCTTCTGGATCTCGGGCCGCAGCACGATCCCTTGAAGACCGAGATCGCGGCCGCGATCGCGCGTGTCACCGACAGCTACACGTTCATTCTCGGCCCTGAGGTCGAACGTCTGGAATCGGAGCTGGCCGAGTGGCTGGAAGTCGAGTACGCCATCGGCCTTTCGTCGGGGACGGATGCGCTGCTGGTCGCCATGATGGCGCTAGGCATCGGCCCCGGCGACGAGGTCGTCGTTCCGGCGTACTCCTTTTTCGCGACGGCCGGATCCGTCGCCCGGCTCGGCGCGCGGCCGGTGATGGTCGACATCGAGCCCGACAGCTACAACCTCGACGCTCGCGCCGCGCTCGCAGCGATTACCCCGCGCACGCGGGCCGTCATGCCCGTGCACCTCTTCGGACAAGCGGCCGATCTCGACACGCTCGCGCCGCGCCTGGCCAGCTTGAATATTCCCGTCGTCGAGGACGCTGCCCAGGCGATCGGGGCGCGGCTCGGCGAACGCCAGGTGGGAGGGTTCGGCGTCGCGGGCTGCTTCTCGTTCTATCCGACGAAGAATCTGGGAGCCTTCGGCGACGGGGGTCTCGTCACGACGAACGACGGCGTACTGGCGGAGCACCTTCGTTGTCTCCGCAATCACGGTGAGGAGGCTCGCTACCTCCACCGAGCAGTGGGTGGCAACTTTCGTCTCGATGCTCTGCAGGCGGCGGTGCTGCGGGTCAAGCTGCCGCACCTCGCGGGCTGGACCGCCGCCCGCCGGGCGAATGCCGCCCGCTACCAGACGCTCTTCGCGCAGTATCACCTGCTCGAGCGGGTGGTTCTGCCCGCCGAGAAGCCCGGCAGGCTCCACACGTTCAATCAGTACATCGTTCGTGTCTCGCACCGCGACGAGCTTCGCGCGCACCTGGCCCGGCATGGGATCGGGACGGGCATCTACTACCCGGTGCCCCTGCATCGCCAGACGTGTTTCGAGCCGCTCGGATATTCGGCCGGCGCCTTTCCTGTTGCCGAACACGCATCGATCGAAACCCTGGCGCTGCCGATCTACCCGGGTCTGAGCGCCGAGCAGCAGGAGTACGTCGTGCGTACCATCGCCGCATTCCACGCCGGCTCGTAGCACCGAGACGTCCGGCCCGTCTTGCACTACACTTCGGGCATGGCACGCCCCGTCGATTCGGGCCTCGCGGATTCCCGCACGCGCTCGCGCTTTCCACCGCTGACCACACAGATCCTCATCGGGCTGATTCTGGGCATTCTCGTGGGTTGGCTGTGGCCGGCGTGGGGTGTCGCCATCAAGCCCGTGGCCGATGTGTTCCTCCGCATGATCAAGATGATTATCGCGCCGCTGCTCTTCGCGACGCTCGTCGTGGGGATTGCGGGCACCGGTGATCTGAAGGCGATGGGACGCATCGGTCTCAAGGCCATCGTCTATTTCGAGGTCGCGACGACCATCGCGCTGTTCGTCGGACTGGCCCTGGTCAATATCTTCCAGCCAGGGGCCGGCCTGACCGTGCCGATTGCCGACACGCGCGAAGTCGCCGACATGGCGCTCCGTCAGCAGTCGGGATGGGACATCGTCATGCATGTGTTTCCCACCTCGGTCGTCGACGCCATGGCGCGTGGCGACATCCTCCAGGTGGTCGTGTTCGCCACGTTCTTTGGTGTGGCGCTCGCCTCCATCGGCGCTCGCGGCAAGCCGGTGCTCGACCTGCTCGAAAGCACGGCTCAGGTGATGTTCAGGTTCACGCACTACGTGATGCTGTTTGCGCCGCTCGGGGTGATGGCGGCCATTGCCGCGACCGTAGGCGGCAAGGGCGTGGCGATTCTCGTCACGCTCGGCAAACTGGTGCTGCTGATGTACGCGGGATTGTTGATCTTCGTGGTCGTGGTCCTCGGCGGCGTCGCGATGCTCATCCGCGTGCCCTTCCTGACGTTTCTCCGCGCCGTCCGCGAGCCATTCCTGATTGCCTTCACCACGGCGAGCAGTGAGGCCGCCCTGCCGAAGTCGCTCGACGTGATGGAGCGCTTCGGCGTCCCGAAGAACATTGTCGGATTCGTGCTGCCCACCGGCTACAGCTTCAACCTGGACGGCACGACGCTCTATCTGTCGCTCGCCAGCGTGTTCGTGGCCCAACTCGCCGGGCTCGACCTCACCTGGGGCGAACAGATCGTGATGATGCTCACGCTGATGGTGACGAGCAAGGGAGTGGCTGGCGTGCCTCGAGCGGCGCTCGTGGTGCTGACGGCGACGCTCTCCACATTCAACCTCCCGCTCGAGGGCGCCGCCATTCTGCTAGGGATCGATCAGGTGCTCGACATGGGCCGGACGTCGGTGAACGTGCTGGGCAACTGCATGGCGACCGCGGTCGTGGCCCGATGGGAGGGCGTGCTCGACGATCGCCGGATCGAGGCCTTCGCTCGGGCAGACGAAGCGGCATGACCCTCGATCGCCGGCCGATCGACCGGGTGCTCGTGACCGGTGCCGGCGGACAGCTTGGCATGGCGGTCGTCGAAGCGCTCGCGCCGGGCCACGAGACTCGGGGGTTGACGCATCGCGACCTCGAAATCGCCGACCGGGCCGCGGTGGAGCGCGTGGTTGCCGACTTCCAACCGGATTGCATCGTGAACTGCGCCGCTTACACCAACGTGGACGGTGCGGAACGCGAGCCCGCGCAGGCTCTCGAGAGCAACGCCTTCGCCGTGCTCGGTCTGGCGCGCGCCGCGCGCTCGAAGGGAGCAATCCTCGTTCACTTCAGCACCGACTTCGTGTTCGACGGCACGTCGCGTGAGCCTTATACCGAAACTCACCGGCCGAACCCGCGCAGCACCTATGCGGCGTCCAAGCTGCTGGGTGAGTGGTTCGCGGAAGATGCCGGCGAATTCCTCGTCCTGCGCGTCGAGAGCCTGTTCGGTGGACCGGCGGTGATGCGGTCGGACCGGCGAAGCAGCCTGGATCGCATTGTCGACAGCATTGCGCGCGGGGACGAGACGCGCGTGTTCGTCGACCGCACGGTGTCACCGAGCTACGCACCGGATGTCGCCGCGGCGGTTCGCGCGCTTCTCGACGCCGGCGCCGAGCCGGGCCTGTATCACTGCGTCAACTCAGGGTTCGCGACGTGGCACGACGTGGCAGAACACGTGCAGCACCTGCTCGGCCGCCGGGCGCCGCTCGTCAAAGTCTCGGCCGACGAGGTCAGGCTGCCGGCGGAGAGGCCGAAGTTCTCGGCTCTGGCGAACGCGAAGATCATCGCGGCTGGCGCCCAGATGCCTACGTGGCAGGACGCGCTGGCCCGCTACCTGTCGGCGCGTTTTTCCGGGTCGCGCATCAATTGAACCTCGCCGAGGCGCACCCCGAGCACCCGGTCGTCAGTCAATTGGCTGTCGACTTCGGCTGGGCGGAGCGCGGGATCCACCCGTAGTTCCACCCGCCAATACCGATCAGGAGCTGCCGCCGGCAGCTTCAGCCTCAGCGTCGTCCATTCGGTGTTCACGAGCGTCAGGCGGTTTGCGACCGTGCCGTTGACTTCTACTTGAACCGTCGTGGGACGGCTGCGCGCCAGAGCCCAGGCCCGCAGAGGCAGATCGACGATGCGCACTCCGGTGGGGACGTAGAACATCGCCCATTCCGTCGTCCACCGGAACCGCCGGCCCTGTGCATCTGTCTCCCACTCGTGAAATCCCCGCCCGACGTCCGTCAGGATCGGCTGGCGCGCGGCGTCCAGCACCCTGATCGGGATCGAGATCAGCACGAGCACGGCCAGTGTCGCGGCGGCCCAGGACGCGACCGGGCTCCATCGGCGTAAGGCGGCCGTTGAGACCGTTGGCCTCGAGTCCCGCAATTCGAGCGCCAGGCCTGACGCGATTCCGATGACGATCCAGAAAGGGAAGGCGACCTGAGCGTGCAGGAGAGGATGGCCGAAAAGACAGGTGATGAGAAATGCGGCGAGGCCTCCGACCACGCCGAGCAGTGCCGGAGGCGCCGATGGTTGGCGCAGTGCCGACAACGCGCGCCCGAATGGCACGAGCACGACGATGGCGAACAGGATGCCGCCCGCGATGCCCAGTTCCGCAGCAACCTGCAGAAAATTATTGTGAGCATTCTCGCGAAAGTAGGTCCGCTTCAGCGCAAGCGGCATGAACTCGGGCGAACGGGAGATGTATCGGGTGACACCGACGCCAAAGACCGGCGCCGATTCGATCATCCGCAGGCTGGTTTGAGTGAAGTAGTACCGCATCCGCATCGAGGCCCGCACCTGGCGTTGGGTTGCCGCAGGAAGCGCGATGGCAAACAGACCGAGTGCGAGAACCAGGGCCCCAGCCGCGACGCGGCGGCGGCCTCCCCACGATCGTCCAGGCGCGCGTGCCAGGACGGCCATGCCCGCGAAGGTGACCAGGGCTCCCGCGACGAGCGCCGAGCGCGAGCCGCTGATGACGAGCGCGGCGAGCGCGGGCAGCCCCGCGAGCATCCAGGGCCACGCCGGCCGCGCCGCGAGGGCGAGCCCGATGGTCAAGACGACGATCAGCACGAAATAGGATCCCGCGGCGTTCACATCGGGGACATGCGCGCTCAGCCGTAACTGACCCGTCAGCAGCTGCTCGATCAGATTTGCCGGTGTCGTCGATCGCAACAGTCCCAGGGCCACGCGGAACAGACTGAGCGCGGCGGCGCCCACGCCTCCGGCGACGGTCATTCGCACGAGCGATTGCGACAGTGTGGGGTCGCGGCGGACGAGCACGCTCGTGGCGTACGCGAGCGCCGCACCCAACACCAGGAACGCGCACGCGTGAGCAACCTCGGGTCCGCCGGGTTCCAGATAGGCGGTGGTGAAATATCTGGCGGATCCCTCCGCCGGGCTCTCCGGTCCGGACCAGAGCACAAAGCCCGGCGTCAGTGCCTGGAGACAGGCGGCAGCGACGATCAGACCAAGAAGCAGGCTGGCGCCTGCGAGCACGCGATCGGTGCGCTCTCCGGGTCGCGTCACCGCGTCCCCACGCAGAGACCACGCACCGACGAACGCCAGCACAAGGGCTTCGACTCCCCGGACCGGGTTGATCCCGACGAGCCCCCAGAGCGCAATCGACAGCGGGGTCAGCCCGGCCACCGCCAACAGAGCGTGAGCCGGCGTCACCAACGCGAGGACCGCGAATGCGGCGAGCCCCAGCTTCACCCACAGCGGAGGTCCGGGTAACCAGAGAATGCTTTGGTACAGGGTGAGGGCGACAGCGCCGACGACAAACGAGCCGAGCCGCGCCAGGACCGCGCCCACACCGGAGCTCGCCTCGTCCAGCGCGGACGGCAGACCGCGACGAACATGGGCGCCGACCGGTAGAGCCATGCCTACTTGGAGCCGATGGCTGCGTAGTCCATGTATCCGAACAGCAGCCGGTTCACCTTGTCGGCGTTTTCGTTGAGAACTTCGGCCAGTGCCCGTTGGCTCGTGTTGCCATCGACAGGCGGCAGAACCGTTCGAAGCTTGCCGTGCTCAGGGTACGGCGCACGATAGTGCAGCTCGACGGGCTGGAATCCATTGGCCGTCAGGAGATACTTCAGTGTTTCGGGATGAATCGCTTTCTTGTGCGTCAGATCGCGGATGTAGCTTTCAAAGAAGGCGAACCAGCACGAGGGATTGATGGTTTCGAGAATGATGCGCGATCCAGGACGGAGCTTGAGGAACGCGATTTCCAGCATCCGCATGAGGTAAGTCGGCTCCAGGTGCTCGACGACTTGTGCAGCGATCAAGCCGCCGAGGGATTCATCCGGCAGGGTGGACAGATAGGTGAGGGCGTCACCCTCGTGAACCTCCAGGCCGTGCGCCCGGCAGACCTCGACCATCTCATGGTTGATGTCGAGACCACGGGCGGGGATGCCGGCCTCTTGCAGGAGCTCGAGGAACTCCCCCCGCCCGCACCCGACGTCCAGAACGTCGCTCGCGCCCTGGAAAAAGGGAAGGTAGTCCCTTTGGCGCGCGCGAATTTCTTCCTCAGAACCGCGGAACCGGTTTTCGAACCCCACGTACTTGTAAGAATCGACCGCCGACAGCCCCAGTGGGTCGACCCCGACGGGCACAGCCGCGGACGCCGGCAGGGCCATCGGGTAGCTCGTGCCCACGCGCTCGAGCTCGCGCTTGAGCGTCTGCGTGGCTTGCCGGATGACCGCAAAGGTGTCCTCGAGCGAGGCGATTCGACCCGACAACGTCGTCACCGACTGCTGCAGCCGTTCATCCAGGGTCAAGCCGGCTTCCCAGCGCTTCAGCATCTCGTCGCCCAGGCCGTTGATCACTGGAGCCAGCCGTTCGAGTCGAGCGATGTGCCCCTCGAGCGAAGGGATGTGTCCCTCGATCGCGGCGATGCGCTTCTCGAGGCGCACGAGGTCGTTCATGCGATCGGTCAGGTGTTCGGCATGGATTGCCAGCAGCTCGCGGCTGTCCTCAGCGCTCCGGCGCGTCAGTCCGGCGGCCTCCAGATCCTTGCTGTCGATGTACGGGGTCAATCGCTGGAGCAACAGGATCACGTGATGCTCGAACGACGCCACGTGGTCGCGAAACAAGCCGATGAGACTCGTAACGGTCTGCTGAGTCTGCCGGTTGGCGACCATGTTTCGATTGACGTGATCGACGATGGCGGCGTTGAACTGCTGTTGCTGTTGAAACTGCCTGCCCACGATGCGCAGCACGACGCGGCGCACGCGACCCTTGAGTCCGCCGTTGGCAGTCGCCTGCAAATCCAGCTTCCAGAGCTGATTGAGTGGCGCAAGCTGGTGATCGTCGGGGGGAGGCGGGGCGTGCGGATATTCCGTGCTGTGCGTCACGCCGTCGAGCGCCGTGAGCGCCTCGAGATACCGGCGGTCGGCTTCTTCGCGCTGCTCTTTGAGGCGCTGAAGATCCTCTGGACTAACGGTCCGCTCGAACATAGGGTCCGTGCGCGTCATTCTAACGCCGCCCGGCGACGTCAGCGGCCGATCAGGCCTTCAACCGGACTGCTGGCATTCGCGTACATCTTGCGGGGAATACGCCCGGAGAGGTACGCGAGACGACCCGACCGAACGGCCAGACGCATGGCCTCGGCCATCGCGACCGGATCGGCGGCTCCGGCAATCGCCGTGTTCATCAATACGCCGTCAGCGCCGAGCTCCATCGCGATCGTCGCGTCGGAGGCCGTCCCGACGCCGGCGTCCACGATGAGCGGAACTCGGGCGAACTCCCGGATGATCCGGATATTGTTGGGGTTCTGGATGCCGAGCCCGGATCCGATCGGTGCCCCGAGCGGCATGACCGCGGCGGCGCCCGCATCCTCGAGCTTCCGGCACACCACTGGATCGTCGTTGGTGTAGGGCAGAACCACGAAGCCTTCCTTCACGAGCGCACGCGTCGCCTCGAGCAGGGCCTCGTTATCAGGGAAGAGCGTGCGCTCGTCGCCGATGACCTCGAGCTTCACCCAGTTTGACAGGCCCGCCTCACGTCCCAGGCGCGCCGTTCGAATCGCGTCGGCCGCGGTATAACAGCCGGCCGTGTTCGGCAGCAGCGTGTACCGCGTCGTGTCGATGTAGTCGAGGAGCGAGTCACTGGACGAGCCGCCGAGATTCACGCGACGCACCGCCACGGTGACGATTTCCGCGCCCGACGCCTCATGCGCAGCCATCATCACCGGATGAGACGCGTATTTTCCGGTGCCCACGATGAGCCGCGACGAAAAGCTTCTTCCGGCGATGACGAGCGGATCCTGATGCATGGGTCAGCGTGCGGTGTGTCGGCGAGCGAGCCCGAGAGCAGAACGCATGGTCAGCGTAGCGCGAGGATCCAGCGAAGTCAAGCGTAAGCGCCTGATTCTGCGGGCATTAGTCGGCCTCCAAGGCGCATGCTAGAATCGGCCGCTCGCCTCCGGCGCGACTTTCCATCAGGACCAATCGGTGAACGTGTACGCCCAGTCGCTCGTCGACAAGCTGAAGAGTCGCCAAGCCCGCGTGGGCGTCATTGGCCTCGGCTATGTCGGCCTTCCGCTCCTCGTGGAATTCGCGCGCGCGGGATTTCAGTCGACGGGCATCGACATCGACACAACAAAGGTCCGGGGCATCACGGACGGGCGCTCTCATGTCGGTGATGTGCCGGACAGTGATCTCCGAGAAATGCTCGCCGCGGGACGGCTTCACGCCACGGCGGATTTCGATGCGCTCTCAACGCTCGACACCGTCAACATCTGCGTACCGACGCCGCTTCGCAAGACCAAGGCTCCCGATCTGTCCTATATCGTGGCGGCCGTCCGGCAGGTTGCCAAATATCTCCATGCCGGCCAATTGATCATTCTCGAGTCGACCACATATCCGGGGACGACCGAAGAGGTGGTGCTGCCTGCCCTCCAGGCAGGGGAGCTCAAGGTCGGCCGCGATTTTTTTCTGGCGTTTTCGCCCGAACGCGTGGACCCGGGCAACGCGCAGTGGGGGACGCGCAACATTCCCAAAGTTGTTGGCGGCGTCGATCCCGCCTCGACCGAGGTGGCCTGCGAGCTCTATCGGGCGGTGGTCGACACCGTCGTGCCCGTCTCGACCAGCCGCGTCGCCGAGATGGTGAAGCTGCTCGAGAACACGTTTCGCGCCGTCAACATCGGGCTCGTGAACGAGCTGGCGCTGATGTGCCAGGAACTCGACGTGAATGTGTGGGAGGTGATTGATGCGGCCAGGACCAAGCCGTTTGGCTTCATGGCCTTCTACCCTGGTCCGGGCCTCGGTGGGCACTGTATTCCCATCGATCCCTTCTACCTCAGCTGGAAGGCCCGCCAGTCCGGTTTCGAAAGCCGTTTCATCGAGCTGGCCGGGCACATCAATGCGACGATGCCGCGTTACGTGCTGGCGCGAACGGTCGAGGCGCTCAACAGCGCCGGCCGTCCGCTGCGTGGATCCCGTGTGCACCTCTTTGGGATGGCGTACAAGGCGGACGTGAGCGATGCGCGGGAATCTCCGGCGCTCGATCTGGCCGAGCTGCTGCGGAAGAGTGGGGCGGTCGTGACCTACAGCGATCCGCACGTGCCGGCCGTCGATCATGCCGGTCTGACGATGGAGGCTATCACTGCGGACGCCGCGTTCCAGTCAGGCATCGACTGCGCGGTGATTACGACGGCGCACAGCGCGTTCGATTTCGAGGAAATCGTGCGTCGGTCGCCGCTCATCGTCGATACCAGGAACGCTCTCAAGGGCCTGGTCCAACCGCACATCTTCCGCCTCTGAGCACCGGTCTCTCTCTCGAGATGTCTTGCCGCGTGAACTGACACGTCGTGCGGCGCGTTGACGGTCGCGTCCCAATCCTCTAGAATCTGAAGCCTTTAGCGTCTCTCTGACACGTATGGCCAAACGCGCAGTCATCACCGGCATCACCGGCCAGGACGGTTCCTATCTCGCCGAGCTGCTCCTCGCCAAAGGCTACGAAGTCGTCGGCGTCGTCCGGCGGTCGAGCGCCCCGAATCTCTGGCGCATTGAATCGGTGCTGCCGCACATTCAGCTTCAGCCGGCCGATCTCCTCGATCAGCTCTCGTTGATCCGTCTGATTCGCGACGTCGCGCCGCACGAGTTCTACAATCTCGCCGCCATGTCGTTCGTGCCGGCGTCGTGGGACCAGCCGCTTCTAACGGGCGAGTTCAACTCGCTGGGTGTGACCCGCGTGCTCGAGGCGATTCGTCACGTTGATGCCTCGATCCGGCTGTATCAGGCGTCCTCGAGCGAGATGTTCGGAAAGGTTCGGGAAGTCCCGCAGACCGAGCTCACACCGTTCTATCCCCGCAGCCCGTACGGCGTCTCGAAAGTGTTCGCGCACTACATCACCGTGAACTACCGCGAGAGCTACGGGTTGTTCGCGTGCTCCGGCATCCTCTTCAACCACGAATCGCCCCGGCGCGGCGAGGAGTTCGTGACCCGTAAGGTGAGCCAGGGCGTGGCCCGCATCAAGCTCGGGCTCGCCGACGCGCTCAATCTCGGCAACCTGGACGCGCACCGTGACTGGGGGTTTGCCGGAGACTACGTGCGCGCGATGTGGTCGATGCTGCAACAGGAACAGGCTGACGACTATGTCATTGCGACCGGTGTCAGCCACAGCGTTCGGGACCTGGTCGAGGTGGCGTTCAGTCATGTCGGGCTCGACTGGCGCCGCTACGTGAAGCTCGATCCGCAGCTTCTCCGTCCAGCAGAAGTCGATCAGCTCGTCGGCGATGCCTCGAAGGCCCAGCGGGCGTTCGGCTGGCGGCCCGAGGTCGCCTTCGACGCGCTCGTCCGCATGATGGTCGATGCCGATCTCGAACGTCTTCGCGGTTGCACGCCGAAACCGGCGCGCGTTGCGACATCCTAGAATGAGCGATTCGACGCCCCGTCCGGTGGCGCCGCCTCGTCCTCGCCGCACAGCCACTGCCGCCCCATTCCAGCCGCGGGCGACGACCGACCCGGATCCGTGCGTATGAATGTGACCGAAACCAGGTTTCAAGGCGCTGTGGTCATCGAGCCCACGCGACACTCGGACGACAGGGGGTTCTTCGCCGAGGTGTACCAGCGTGCGCGCTTCCGGGATCACGGGCTCGTCGAAGAGTTGGTGCAGGACAACCAGTCACGTTCGACCTACGGGGTGCTTCGAGGGCTGCACTACCAGGACATGACCGCCCCGATGGCCAAGCTCGTGCGTTGCACTCACGGCCAGATTCTGGATGTGCTGGTCGATTTACGGGTGGGTTCTCCATCGTTCGGTCAATGGTTGACGGTGGAGCTGACATCCGACAATCTCCGCATGGTCTGGGTGCCGGTCGGATTTGCGCACGGCTTCGTCACCCTGTCGCCGGTGGCCGACGTCCACTACCGCTGTTCTGGATACCATGCACCGGCCGCCGAGCACGTGATGGCCTGGAACGATCCCGATCTCGCCATCGAGTGGCCCATCGCGGATCCGATTCTCTCCCCGCGGGATTGCGGCGGGATGAGCCTGAAGGCGTATCTCGAAGCACCGAGCTTCCGCGCGTAACCGGACGAGCTCGATCGGTCGAAAGATCCGAATGGGTTCCTGAAGGCGATCATGCACCAGGTGGCACCGCTGGTCACGGCGTTCGGGCTCGCGCTGGGCTCGGCGCTCCTGCTGACCCCGCTGATGCGGCGAGTCGTGGAGCTGCTGGGTCTCTACGCGCAGCCCACGCGCGATCGCTGGCACATGCGCCCGGTGGCGATGCTCGGCGGTCTGCCTATCGTGGTGGCCGTGCTCATCGGGGTGCTTTCGACGTATCCCTCCGTCTCGCTGCTCCCGCTCCTGATTGCCAGCGGCCTGATGAGCCTGCTCGGCGTGACCGACGACCTTGTCACGATCAGGCCGGCGACGAAGCTCGTAGTGCAGCTCCTCATCGCCACCCTGATTGTCTATTGGCTGCCGCCCGTCCCGTTGACGACATCGCCCATCGCCGACGCCCTGCTCTCGATTCTCTGGATGGTCGGCATCATCAATGCGCTCAATCTGCTCGACAACATCGACGGGCTCGCGGCCGGGGTGGCCGCCATCGCAGGCATTTTCTATCTGGCGGTGCTGTTTCCGTCGGGGGCGACGCCGCTCAACTGTGCGCTGGCAGCATTCGTCGGGGCCACGATTGGCTTTCTCCGCTACAACTTCCACCCGGCCTCCATTTTCATGGGCGACACGGGCAGCTTGTTTCTCGGTGCGTTTCTCGGCGGGGTCGGTCTCATGGCCGCGCCCGCGCTGAATGCGCAGCTGGCCTGGCTCGCAGCCATTCCCGTGCTGATCCTGCTCTTGCCGATCTTCGACGTGGTCTTCGTCACCTTTACCCGGCGTCTTGCCGGACGAAGCGCCCTCATTGGTGGCCGCGATCACACGTCGCACCGGCTGGTGGCGCTCGGGATCAGCGAACGTCGGGCCGTGGTGATCCTCTACGCGCTCGCCATGCTCGGCGGCGCCGTCGGCCTGAGCATGCAATATGTGGGGTTTGGCTACGCCGTCATCCTCATCGATCTTTACGTCATCGTGCTGGTGGGCATGGGCGTCGTGCTGGGTCATGTCGACGAGAGCCGCGCAGTCGGGATGCTGGATCTCGATGGTGGCGGCTCAGCGCCCCTCGTCGCCGATTTGACGTATCGCTACCGGTTGTACGAGGTGCTGCTGGATCTCGGATTGATCTCCATCGCCTACTACGCGGCATTCCGAATCCGGTTCGACGGCACGCAAATCGACGCGTTCTTCGTGCCCTTCTCGGTCTCGTTTCCCATCATCATCGCGGCGCAACTCGCGGGCTTGTGGTTCGTCGGCAAGTACCGGCAGATCTGGCGCAGCCTGGGCGCGCCGGAGATCACGACCATTCTCAAAGGCATCACGCTGGGCGTCGCCGGGTCGGTGGTGGCGGTCGTCTATCTGTACCGATTCGAACGCTTCTCCCGCGGCGTCTTCATCATCGATGCCGTCATCCTGACGTTCTTGCTGATTGGCGCGCGGCTCGCGATCTCGACCATCGACGATTATCTGAGTCGTCAGCGTGCCGCCGGCCGCAACGTGCTGATCTACGGCGCCGGCCGGTGCGGTGCGCTGCTGGTCCGCAAGCTCCTGCGCGATACGCGCCCGGACGGGATACCCGTCGGCTACATCGACGACGACCCGGCCAAGCGATGGCTGAAGCTGGAGGGGCTTCCGGTGGTGGGGGCGAGCCTGGATCTGCCCGAGATCCTTCGGCTGCGTTCCATCTCGGAAGTGATCATCAGCATCGAGGAGCTGGCCGGGGATCAGCTGCAGCGTGTGGGCGAGATTTGTCGCGCATCGGGCGTGCCGCTGAGGCGCGCCCGCTTCACCATCGAGGACGTGGCTGAAGTCGAGCCGACGTTCGATGTCGTCCGCTATGGCCGCTAGGCTCGCGGTCTCCACTCTGCCCGCGCACCCGGCGCGGCCGTCCGTCGGTTTGGCGCTGCCGATCGATGCGACCCTGGCCGCGGTCTGCTACGTGCTGGCGTACCGCCTGAGGTTCTCCGGCGACATGTTCCAGGTGTTCTGGCCCGGCATGTCGCGGTCGCTGCCGCTCGTGGTTGCGTGTCAGATGGCCCTGCTGACCGCAGCCGGGGTCTATTCCTCGGTCGGCCTCTACAAGGTCGTACCGCGTCTGCTCGTGGGCGCTGCAGCCGGGTCACTCGCGGCAGCCGGCCTGACGGGGCTGGTGTTCGGTTACGACGGTCTGTCGCGTGTGGCTTTCGTCGTCGATGCGCTGCTCTTTGTGATGACGACGATCGCGTGGCGCGCCGGTCGGGCCTTGTGGCTCCGATCGCAGTCCGAAGCCACACGGTCTGACGCCGACGATGACTTGATCGATCCCGCGGCCGGGGGACCGTCGTTCGCGACGAGCATTCTGTCGGTCGTCCGGTACCGCGAGCTGCTGCGCAGTCTCGTCCTCAAAGACCTGAAGCTGAAGTATCGCGGATCGGTACTCGGCTTCGTCTGGTCGCTCATGAATCCCCTGATGCTCATCGTCGTCTACACGCTGGCATTCAGCTACATCATGCGCGTCGGCGGTCAGAGGTTCGTCTTCTTCCTGCTCATCGGCATCCTGGCGTGGACCTTCTTCGCCAGCACGGCCACCATGGCGGCCGGCGCCATCGTGGACAACGGTGGGCTGGTGAAGAGCGTGCAGTTCCCGCGCGCCATCCTGCCGATCTCGGCCGTGCTCTTCAATCTCGCCCAGTACCTGCTCACGGCTGTCGTCTTCCTGCCCGTGATGCTCATCCTCTTCCGCGTACCGCCCGCCGCGCCCATGCTCCTGTTTCCCGTGTTCCTGGCACTCCAGGTGATTTTCACCCTCGGCCTCGCGCTGATGCTCTCGACGGGCGCCGCGTTCTTCCGGGACATCCGGCATCTGGTCGAGATCGGGCTCACTCTTCTGTTCTGGCTGACGCCGATCGTGTACGACCTGTCGCAGGTGCCGGAACGGATCAGACTGCCGATTCTGCTGTCACCGATGTCCGCGTTCGTCGTCGTGTACCAGCAGATCTTCTATCACCAGCAGTGGCCCGCGCTTTCCGTGTGGCTGGTCGCGCTGACGTATTCCGGAGTGATGTTCCTCGTCGGCGTCTGGTTGTTCATCGGCTTCGAGGATCGGTTGCCGGAGCAGGTCTGACGTGTCCACCCTCGTCGACGCCGACGGCCTGTCCATGCGCTTCCTGCTGCGCCACAACTCGGCCAGCGCCCTCAAGGTGCGCTTTCTCGGCATGTTCCACCGGAGCCATCGGGAGCGGGTCGAGGAGTTCTGGGCGCTCAAGGACGTCTCGCTGCGCATTCCGCAGGGCGACGCCATCGGCCTCATCGGGCGCAATGGCTCGGGCAAGAGCACGCTGCTCAAGCTCCTCTCGGGAATCTACCGTCCGACGTCCGGCCGCGTGCGCGTCGCGCGCCAGGCCCGCATCGGAACGATGATCGAGCTCGGAGTCGGGTTCCACTGGGAGCTCACGGCCAGCGAGAACGTGTTTCTGAACGCGGCCATTCATGGCTTGTCGCGACAGGAGATCGAAGCCATTTACGAGCCGGTGGTCGAATACTCGGGTCTCGGGCACTTCATGGATACGCCGCTGAAGAATCTCTCGTCGGGGATGCGGCTCCGGCTGGGTTTTGCCGTGATGGCGCACCTCGATCCCGACATCATGCTGCTCGACGAGATCTTCGCCGTCGGCGACGAGGACTTCCAGAAGCAGTGCATGAAGACGATCCACCGCTTTCAGCAGATGGGCAAGACGATTGTCTTCGTGTCGCATTCCGCCGATGCCGTGCGCGCGATCTGCCATCGGGCGTGCGTGCTCGATGCGGGCGAACTGATCTACGACGGCGACGTCGAAGGCGGTCTCCACCGCTACCAGCGGCTCCTGCTGTGGAGTCGGCCCGGTCTTCCGGTGCGCGGCGAAGACCGAGGCACCCACGGCGGCCAGCTGACCGAACGAATGGTCCGGTCCGCCGCGGAGCTGACCGACGAAGCGCTCGACGCCGCATGGCATCGTGTCGCGGTGGGAGGCGTGTGGAACGAGCTCGCGGATCTGCAGTTCGATTTCATGAAAGGGCAGGGGCTGAGGCCCGAGCACTATGTCCTCGACGTTGGATGCGGAAGCTTGCGCGGGGGCACCCGCTTCATCCCGTATCTGGAGCCCGGCCGCTATTACGGGCTGGACAGCAACAGCGAGCTGATCGCGGCAGGCATCGAGATCGAGCTGGCGCGGATCGGGGTCGATCCCGCTCGCGCCGAGTTCATCGTCAATGATTCGTTCGATCTCACGACGGCGCCGGTCCGGTTCGACTATGCCCTTGCCGAAGAGCTGTTCACCCAGCTGTCGCTGAACGCGGTTGCCCGCTGCGTGTCGATGGTGGCTCGTAAGCTGAAGCCCCACGGACGCTTCTACGTCTGGTACTACGAGAACCCTGTGGCCGAGCATTTCCGCCCGATTGTTCATCCGAGCGGCATCACGACCTATCCCGATGCCTATCCCTATCACTACGATTTCAAGACGCTCGCACGCGTCGCAGAAGCCGTGGGCGCGCGCGCCGAGCGCATTGGACCCTGGGGACATCCGCGAGACCTCATGATGATGGTGATCACGCCGGCCGCGGGCCCCAGTACGGCGACGGCGCTCTTGGGTTGACATGGTGGCAGCTGGCCATCACGCGCCGAAGGTGTCGGTGCTCGTGCTCAACCGCAACGGGCGGGAACACCTGGAACACTGCCTTCCGAGCCTCGAGCGGCAAACTTACCCCGCCAGCCGGTGCGAGCTCGTGGTGGTGGACAACGCGTCGAGCGACGATTCGCGCGAATGGGTGCGTCGGCACCATCCCGGCGTTCGAGTCCTGAGCTTCGCGGAGAACCGCGGATTTGCGGCCGCCTACAACGCTGCCGTGGAATCGTCGGACGCCGACTTCGTGGCATTCCTGAACAACGACACACGCGTCGAGACCGACTGGCTGGCCGAGCTCGTGGCCGCTGTCGAGCGCCACGGCGCCGCCAGCGCGGGCTCGAAGATGCTGGACTGGAGCGGTCGGACGGTGGATTTTGCCGGTGGCGTCGTCTCGCTGTTCGGGCATTCGTGGCAGCGCGACGAAGGGTTGCCCGCTCGAACGCCTCACACGGAAGGTCGCGTGCTGTTCGCGTGCGCCGGATCGATGCTGGTGGGCCGGAAGATCTTTCAGGAGGTGGGGGGCTTCGATCAGGATTTCTACGCGTACTTCGAGGATGTCGATCTCGGATGGCGGCTGTCGCTCTTCGGCTACGACAACGTGCTCGCTCCGAGCGCCATCACTTACCATCGCCATCATGGCACCTACGGCCGCGTGGCGCTCTCCTCGAGGCTCCGTCTCTACGAGCGCAATGCGCTCGCCATGATCTTCAAGAACTACGAGCAGGACACGCTCGACCGCGTCCTGCCGGCGGCCGTCGCCCTGAGCCTGGCCCGGGCCTTTCGCGATCTTCCCTTGAACCCGGAGAGCTACGCGATGAACGCCCTTCCGCCGCAGGCGGTCGGCGCATCGCCCCGGTTCATCGCCCATCTCATCGCGCTCGAGGAGTTCGGCCGCCAGCTGCCGGCCCTGACTGCGAAGCGGGAGGCGATTCAGCGGCGACGCCGGCGTTCCGATCGCGAGATTCTTGCGCTGTTCGGCGAACCGCTTCGCATCCACGACGAAGGTCTGCAACCCATTGCCGACGCGTTGATTGAAACCTTCGAGCTCGCATCGCTCGTGTCGAACCGGCCTCGAGCCGCGACGGTGCCGGATCTCGCGACCTCGCCCGGGCTTCCGTTAGCGGTGACCCTCCGCGAGCACCCGAGCGTCTCCATTGTCGTGCTCACGGCGCTCGGTCCACTGCACTTGCACGACTGCCTGGCGTCACTTGCGGCTCTGACCTACCCGTCGGATCTCCGCGAAGTGATCGTCGTCGACAACGGGTCGGCTGAGGACCCCGAACCGATGGCGGCGTCTTCAGGAGCCCGTGTGGTCCGCCTGCCGCGCAACCTCGGCTTTGCGGTCGGCAACAATCTGGGCGCCCTTGAAGCTCGGGGTGATCTGCTGGCGTTCCTGAACGATGACACGCGCGTCGATCCGGAGTGGTTGAGCGAGCTCGTGGCCACGGCCCGCAGCCGCCGCGCGGCTGTCGTGGGCAGCCGGATACTCGATTGGGAGGGACGGCGCATCGACTTCGTCGGCGGTCTGCTCAACTTCGAAGCCAAGGGATACCAGACTGATTTCGCGGCTCCGCTCGCCGGGCGCCAGGACGAGGAGCAGCCGCTGCTGTTCGCCTGCGGCGCGTCGCTCCTCGTCGACCGGCGTGTCTTCGAAGGGGCCGGCGGATGGGACGAAGCGACGTTTGCCTACTACGAGGACGTGGAGCTTGGGTGGCGTCTCAGACTCATGGGTCACGACGTGTGGCTGTCGCCGCGATCCCTCGTGTTCCATCGTCATCATGGCACGTCGGGCCAGTGGCCAGAACCGCCTCGCACCCGGCTCCTCGAGCGCAACTCGCTGCGCATGCTCTACACGCACCTCGAGGACGACGCCCTTCGGCGGGTGCTGCCTGCGGCCCTCATCCTTGTGGCCGATCGCGCGCTGCTCGAATCGGGACTCGGTCGCGCCGGGGTCACGGCGACAGGCGGACGGCGGGGCGGGCGATGGGAGACCGTGCGGACTCGAGTGCAGCCCGATGTGCTGGCACAGACCTGTAGACGAGCCCTGGTCAGCCAGGGCGCGCGCAAGCAATTTTCGCTCATCAGGAACCTTCGCGAGGTAGGCGGCGCTGGACTCGTCCGCGCAGCCTGGTGGATTGGGCGCGAGACTTTTTTCGATCGGCAGATCGATCCGGCCCGTCGTCGGCCCGGCTATTTCATCGAGCTCGGATCGCGGTCGCACGCGTTCGACATGACCAACGAGCGGCTGCCGCCGAACGCCGGCGCGCGGTTGCTCGGTCTCCATGAGTTCCTGAAGAGTCTTCCCGAACTGACCGAGCGCCGGCAGTGGCTGCAGACGCGGCGCCAACGGACCGATCGCGAGGTGCTCGCGCCGTTTTCCGAACGCTGGCTCGCCTCGACACCTTCAGAGGGGCAGCAGGCTCACGACGAGCTTCAACGCGTACTCCGCGACACCCTGCGGATTGGGGAAGTCGTGATGAGCGCGGCTCCCGTGGCCGAGCGGTGACCCGTCTTCCCACGATTCTTCGCGCCGTCCGTCATCGGCTCGGGCCCGCGACGTTGTCATTGAAAGGGCTCCAGCCGGAGAAGGTCACCACCAATCAGGCCGACGTCCTTGCTGCGGTTCGGTGGATCGATCCCGTGACGGTCCAGGGTCTCACACACGAGGCGTTACTCTGCCACCCCGATTCATCGATCGCGTTCAGGCTCGACGCGCCGTCACGTGCGCGCGTCGTTGCTTGGTGTGCGCTTCAGCCCGAGAGCTGGTCGAGCAACTCCGGTGGTGTCCGGTTCACGATGACCGTTGAGGACGGCGGTACGCGGCTCGCGCGATCTGTCATCGTCGATCCGGCTCGGCGCCGGGATCGACGATGGCGCCCTTTGAGTGTGCCGCTGCCTGCGCGGGGGGGGTCGCGCGTGCTGGTGACGCTCGCCACAAGCTTGCCGGCCGACTCGCGGCCCGAGAACGCGTGGTCGATCTGGGGCGACCCGCGAATAGAGTGGCACCGGCCCGTCCGGGCGACGCTCGCCTCCTTGGTCGCCGCCGTTCGCCTGCTCGGGGTCAGCGGTGCGATCCGGCGCCTGGATCAACTGGCGCAGCCAGCGCCATCGTCCTCCTCGTACCGCAGCTGGGTGGCCGCACACACGCTTGACGAGCGCGACCTCGCGCGGCTGTCAGTAGAGTGTTCACGCTTTTCCGTCCAGCCGCTGGTGACCGTCATCATGCCCGTGTTCAACACGGCACCCTCGTGGCTGTCGCGCGCGATCGAGTCGGTTCGCAGTCAGGCCTACCCGAACTGGCAACTGTCGATCTGCGACGACGGCTCGCTCCACGAGGGAACGCGGTCCGTTCTGGCCCGTTACGCGGACGATCCGCGGACTACGCTCACCCGCCTGGCCTCGAATCAAGGAATCTCGGCGGCTTCGAATGCTGCGCTCGCCAACGCGCGCGGCGAGTGGATCGTGCTCCTCGATCACGACGACGAGCTGTCGCCCGACGCCCTTGCGGAGATGGTGAGACGGATCAACACGAGGCCAGACGCCGACGTGGTATACAGCGACGAAGACAAGCTGGATCTCACGGGGGCCCGCTGCGATCCGTACTTCAAGCCGGACTGGGCGCCCGAGCACCTGCTGTCGTGCATGTACACCTGTCACATGCTGGCCGCCCGCCGCGAGCTCGTCGTGGAAGCCGGTGGCTTCCGGCACGGATACGAAGGCTCGCAGGACTACGACTTGATGCTGCGGCTGGCCGATCGAACCTCTCGGATCGAGCACATCGCCAAGGTCTTGTACCACTGGCGCAAGTCGCCGGAATCGGCCGCTGGATCGGGCCTCGCCAAGCCGTGGGCGATCGACGCGGGACAGCGGGCGCTCGAAGACTACGTCCGCCGCAACGACATCGAGGCGGTGGTGCTGCCAGGACCAACACCAGGACGCTATCGCGTGCGCCGATCGATTGGGACTCAGCCGTCGGTCTCAATCATCGTTGGCGCATTCGAAAGCCCCACGCCCCATTCTTCGACGACCACGCTCATCGATCATCTCGAGAAGACCGGCCTGACAGCCACCATCGAAGTCGTCGCGTGTGCCGAAGCGAGCGTTCCATCGCCGTCCGGCGCGCCTGCCACGGTGCGCAAGGCGGTCGTGCCGCCGGGACAGACCAGAATCACCGCAATCAACACGCTGGTTGGCCAGACTCGCGGCGAGCACGTGCTGTTCCTCGATTCCGACCTGATGCCGACGACAGGCGGGTGGTTGGACGCGCTTCTGGAACTCTCCTTGCAGCAGGCGGTCGGGGCCGTCGGCGGCAAGCTGCTCGACGACCGGGGCCGATTGAGTCACATCGGTCTCGTGATGGGGCTCCAAGGCATCGCTTCGAGCCCGTTTTTCGGGTATCCGGCCACTGCCGAGGGATACATCTCGAGTGCTGTCGGACTTCGCAACTACTCGGCCGTCAGTGGGGCGTGCCTGATGACCCGGCGCTCCGTGTTCGAAAGGATGGATGGTTTCGACGAACGCATGGGCTTGGTCTATGCGGCCGTGGATTACTGCCTCCGTGCAGGTCGAGGCGGTTATCGCGTCGTGTTCACGCCCTATGCGTGCCTACGATACACGTCGCCCCGCGTCGCGGAAGCTGGTGCCGACGAGCAGTCGGTGAGGTTGATGCACGAGCGCTGGGGCAGCGTGATAGCCGACGATCCGTACTACAATCCGAATCTGTCTCGTGAGCAGCTCGACTGCCGGCCACGGAGCGACTGACGCGGTGATCCAAACACAAGCCCTTGACCGGCCGACGCGAAAACGGCGCGCCTGGGTGTATCGATTTCCTGCGCTCCTGGTGGCGGCCGTTCTGCTCCCGGCAGTGGCCGAGGCACAGCTCTTCTCCAGTGTGTATGTTTCCGGACTCAACCAGCCGTTGGCGTTCGTTCAGGATCCCTCCGATCCCACCGTGCAGTACGTCGTTGAGAAGCCGGGTCGCATCAGGGTGGTGAAGAACGGTGTGCTTCGCAGCCAGATCTTTCTCGACCTGACGAATGTCATCAACGACGACGGAGAAAGAGGTTTGCTGGGGCTGGCGTTTCCTCCAGATTACGCATCGAGCCGCCGCTTTTATGTGAACTTCACGAACCTGAGCGGACACACGGTCGTCGCGCGGTTCAGGCGAAATCTTCAGAATGCGCTGGTCGCCGATGGCGGTTCCCGCTTCGATTTCCGGTGGCCCGGAGGCCTTCGAGTCATCAATCAGCCGGCGTCGAATCACAACGGCGGCAACATGGCGTTTGGTCCTGATGGCTATCTCTATATCGGTATGGGCGATGGGGGCGGGTCGGTAGCGCCGCCCAACAGCGATCGCTCGCAGGATCCCAACACGCTCCTCGGTAAGATGCTGCGCGTCGACGTCGACGTTGCCGACGACGACCCCGACGGCTATGTGGTGCCTGACGACAATCCCTTCGTGGACGGCGTTCCGGTGCCGGGCGCCCTGCACGAGATCTGGGCCTTCGGACTGAGAAACCCGTGGCGCTGGGCGTTCGACACGCCGTCACTCGGGGGGACCGGCGCGCTTCTCATCGCGGATGTCGGCCAGAACACCTGGGAGGAGATCAACTATCAGCCAGCTGGGCGGGGTGCCCTCAACTACGGTTGGAGCGGCCGCGAAGGAGCGCACGATTTTCACGCGCACACGCCGGCGTACACACCGCTCACCGAGCCGATCATCGAGTACTCCCACGACGACGGCGACTCGGTCACGGGCGGCTACGTCTATCGCGGTAGTCTGCTCGGCGCGAGCTTTTACGGGCGGTATTTCTACGGCGACTTGAGCGGTCGAGTCTGGTCGGCGGCGCTCAGTCAACCCTCGGGACAAGCGTCGAACAATCTCGAGCACACTGCGGCGCTCGGCGGAACGTCAATGCTCGGGAACATCAGCTCATTCGGGATCGATGCCAGAGGCGAGTTGTATGTCGTCAGCCTCTCGAAGGGCACCGTTTTCCGGATCCTGAACCGCTCACAACCGTCACAACCTTGGCTCGCGGTCGACGTGCCACCGAATGGATCGAGCCGGGCCCAGCCTTTCAATCTGAGTGGGTGGGCGGTGGATCTGGGGACGGCGTCCGGCCTGGGCACCGGCGTGGACGCGATTCGCGTGCAGGCCTTCAGAGCGGGCGTGGCCCCGGTCACGTTGACCCCTCCCACCTATGGCTATGCACGACCCGATGTGGGCGCGTTCTTCGGCAGCAGCCAGTTCACGAGCTCCGGTTTTGGGACCTTGGTCACCGGGCTCCAGCCGGGGCAGTACCAGCTCGTCGTCTCGATGCACAGCACCGTGACGAACAGCTTCAATCGTTCCAAGACGGTGAATGTGAACGTCACCGGTCCATTTACCAATCCCATCGTCCAGATCGACGGGCCCATTCCCAACTCCACGAGGCCGCAGCCGTTCCTGATCGGCGGCTGGGCGGTCGACCTGGGCGCGTCGTCTGGCACCGGTGTGGACGTTGTCAGTGTCTCTGCGAGACGAGTGGACTCGGGAGTCACGACGTTCCTCGGAAACGCGACCTATGGGGGACCACGGCCCGATGTCGCACAGGCCTTCGCCCGCCCGGGCTTCATGAATTGCTCCTGGGGCCTGTTCGTTACGGGCTTGACGGCGGGGACGTATGATCTCACCGCGATACCGCGGAGCACCGTCACCGGCAAGTTCGCCGCGAGCAAGACTGTCCGGGTGACTGTGACCAACTGACCGCGGGTCGACGCCCAACGTGCCGGCCGAACGCATCTTGGATCCACCTGCCGCGATCTCGGTCGTCGTCGTGACGCACAACGGCCGGCACTGGCTCGGTGCCTGCCTCGAGGCGGTACGATCTCAAGGCGAGCCCGCGCCGGAGATCATCCTCGTCGACAACGCGTCGAGTGACGGATCCGTCGAGTTCGTGCGCGACCACTTCCCCGAGGTGCGGATCGTTCAGCTCGACTCCAACCGTGGTTTCGCCGGCGCGACGAACGTCGGATGCCGCGAAGCGCACGGGCGCTATCTGGTGCTGCTGAACAACGATACCGAGGTCCTGCCCGGCTTCCTGCGGGCGCTGCGCTCGACGCTCGAACTGTCGACGTGGGCCGATATGGCCGCGGCGCGCATCGTGTATCTGGACGACGCGAATCTCATCGACAGCGCCGGCGATGGATACACGAGATGGGGTGGGGCATACAAACGTCTGCACGGACAGGCGTCGATGCTTGCGGATGATTCGGCCGAGGTGTTCGGAATCTGCGGCGCGGCCTGTATGATTCGCCGCAACGTGTTCGAGAGCGTCGGCGGTTTCGACGACGACTTCTTCATGGTGCACGAGGACGTGGACTTCTCTTACCGAGCCCAGTTGCTGGGCCATCGCATCGTCTACGTGCCTGCAGCAATCGTGCGCCACGGCGGCAGCAGCACACTCGGGCGTTCGAGCCGGACGGCTGTGTTCTACGGCCAGCGAAACCTCGAATGGGTGTACGCGAAGAACACCCCGTGGCCTTTGCTTATTCGGTCGTTGCCGGGTCACCTCCTCTACGTGCTGGCCGCGGCGGGCTACTTCGCCCTCACCGGCCACCTGCTGACGTTCCTGGCCGCGAAATGCGCAGCGCTCTGGAGGTTGCCCCGCGTGCTGCGCAAGCGCCGCCGCGCGCCGCGGGCGGAGCCTGGTCAGATCGAGCGCGTCTGGAGTCTCATGGATCGTCGCTGGTTTGGGCTGAAGTTGCGCGAGAAGCGCTTCGACCGCCAGGCTGCGAGGGTTCCGTGACGAGGTCGGTGTCCGCGGTCATCGTCAATTTCAATAGTGACGCATACCTCCGGGCGTGTTTGTCGTCGCTCCGCGAAGGCCTGACCGGCTTCGAGGCCGATGTCATCGTCGTCGACAACGCGTCCACGGACGGAAGCCCGGAGATCGCCGTGCACGCCCTGCCGTCCGTTCGGATAGTTCGCAATCCGACGAACGTGGGATTTGCAACAGCCGTGAACCAGGGAGTCCGGGAAACCCGAGGCGAGCTCATCCTGCTCGTCAATCCGGACGCGACGCTGGAGCCAGACGCCGTCCGGCAGATGAGTGGAGAGCTCGATCGGCATCCCGAATGCGCGCTCGTGGGGCCCATGGTGCTCGAAGCCAACGGCACGTTGCAGGGCAGCGCCCGCGGCGATCCCTACATGCTCACCGGGTTGTTCGGGCGGGCGACGCTCCTCACGCGTCTGCTGCCAGGCACGCGTATGGCCCGGCGCAACGTGCGAACCGACATCGAGCCGTCGGCGGGCGGCGTCGAAGTGGACTGGGTGTCGGGCGCGTGCATGCTGGTGCGGCGCGAGGCGCTCGCGGCTGTCGGAGGCTTCGATGAGCGGTATTTTCTCTACTGGGAAGACGCCGATCTGTGCCGCCGGCTCCGTGGTCGTGGCTACACCGTGCGGTACGTGCCGACGGCGAGGATGATTCATCAAACCGGACGATCGGGCCAGAGCGTTCGCCCAATGGCCGTGCGGGCCTTCCACCGGAGCGCCTATCTCTACTACTCGACTCACGTCGCGCCCGCGCGACTTCACCCGGCTCGGGCGATGGCCTGGGCGCTGCTTCGTATCCGGTGCGCATGGAAGCTCGCGGCCGCGCACTTTGCCGCCGGCCGGTTGAACGGGCGAGCCAGCCGGCGCATGCTATTCTGACATTCGGACGAGCGCGATAACATGTTCGCGCGACCAACTACCCGACATGACACTCGTCAGGAAACTCAAACGCATCAATCGCAGCTTCCGGCTGTCTGAACGGTCGGACTACAAAGGCACCTGGCAGTCGCTCTCGACGAGCCTGGACTCAGCCAAGATGGCCGTGTCCGGATTCACGGACGAAGCGTCGCTGGAGTTCCACGCAAACTACACGTTGAAGATCCTCGAACGGACGGTTGGCCTCAGACCCTCGGACGTCGTCCTCGAGATCGGGTGCGGTATCGGTCGCGTCGGCAAAGTCATCAGCCCGCGTTGCGCCCGGTGGATCGGGACCGACATCTCGGCGAACATGCTCGTGTACGCGGCCGATCGGTTGAAGGGTGTCCCCAACGCCGAGTTCGTGGAGCTCAGCACGGTGGGCCTTGGCGAAATCGCCGACGAGTCGGTCGACCTGGTCTACTGCACCGTCGTCTTCATGCACCTCTTCGAATGGGATCGCTGGCGGTATGTGTCGGAGGCGTTCCGGGTGCTCAAGCCTGGCGGCCGGTGTTTCTTCGACAACGTCGACATCGCATCGGATCACGGCTGGAACGTCCTGCTCGAGGGCGCGAAGTTCCTCATCGAATCCCGCATGGCGCACGTGTCGATGACGTCGAGCGGCGACGAGCTCGAGACCTACGCCAAGCGAGCCGGCTTCGGCGCGGTCCAGGTCCATCGCTGGGACAACGCCTGGGTCGCCGTGACGGGCGTCAAGCCCGAGCCAGCGTCGGCCGGACTTCAGAAATGAAATGGGCGCCGCAGTCCGTGCGGCGCCCTTCGAAAACACGCGCGAACCCGCGGTTACTGGACCGTGACCCGGATCGTCCTGATCGTCCAGGCCTGGGTGCGGGTGCTGCGACCAAGCACGAGCAGGTCATGGGTGCCGGTCGGCAGCGACGCGTTCAGTCTCCACCCACAGTTCAGGAAGTTCTGGCCATAGACCGCCGCGACGTCGGGACGCGACACGCCGTAGGTAGCGCCTCCTACCAGGGTCTGCGTGCCTCCCGCTGCTGGTCGCCGGTAGACATGGACGGCGTCCATGCCAGGTCCGCTCGTCGACGCCCGGTCGACGGCCCAACCGCTGATGACGATGTTTCGGCTCACGCTGGTGTTGGTTCTCGGAGTGTCGACCCACACCAGAGGATTCGTGCTGGGAGGCACCGTTGCGCCCGCCACAACCGTCACGTTGACCGTCTTGGTGATGCTGAAGGTGCCCGTCACGGTGCTTCGCGCCCTGACGATGAACTGATACGAGCCGGGGGTGAGCGACGAGACCGTCCTGGAGTAGCCCGAGTTGGTAAAGAGCGATCCGAAGGCCGCGCCGACGTCTGGGCGGGAAAGGCCGTAGGTGGCGGCACCCAAAGCGATTTGCGCGCCGCCCGCCAGCGGCTGCGCGTAGACTTCAATCTGATTCACGCCACTGCCTGAGGAACTGCCGCGATCGACCGCCCATCCCGAGATCGTGAAGGGCGTCGAGACATTGGCTCCGTTCACCGGGGAATCGATGAAGGCGAACGGCTCGCTTGCTGGCGTCTCCGGGCCATCGAAAATCTTGACCTGGCCGGTCGAATAGAAGCCGCGCGCGTCGAGGCCGTCGCTGGCGAGCGCGTACACCCAGTAAGTGCCCGGGTTGACACCTGCCGTGTTCCACGCGAACTGCCCCGCGCCGAGCGCAACACCCTCCGCGATGAGCGTCCGGCCGTCATTGGGGTTTGTGTTGGTGTCGTAATAGAGGGCGAGCGTGGCGGCATCGCCATCCGCGTCGTTGCCTGTCCACCGGATGACGAACGAGCTCGAGCTCTGATCCATCGCGGTGAGGCGTACGTCCTCGATGTGGAAGGCCCGCGTCGCGGCGAACTCGTGAGGGTCGAGGCGGAGCCAGCGGACCGGCGCCGCCGTCCAGAGCTGGTGCGCGCCGCCTGGCTCCAGGGCACCGTCGCTTCCGAAGTGCAGGCTCGCGAGATCGATGGTGTACCAGTTGGTGCCCGGCCAGACGATGATGTCCTGTGTGGTGGTGATGGTCGACCCGGTCGACGTTGTCTGCGAGCCCCAGAAGACGCGGGCGACGCTCCCGAGTCCCAGATTGTATGTACCGTCCACACGCAGCCGGTACGTCAGGTAGCGGTACTTGGTCGTATCAATCGGGATCTGGTTGTTCGACGGGTTGAGCAGGAAGACGTTGGCGTCACCGCCCGAGTTCGAGCCGTGGAACGCGCCCCCGGAGTACGAGGCCCCGCTGACGTTGCGAGTCGCAATCACGTCGCTCGCGCCGTTCATGTCCCACGCATTGTTGAGGACCGTTGTTGCGTAGTCGTTCGTGCCGCCCGCCTCGTCCGGATCGGTCACTGTCACCAGAGGAGGATGGTTGACGCTGAAACTCCTGGTCGCCTGGCTGCCCCCGCGGGTGAGACGCAGCGTGTAGGCACCCGGCGGAAGAACTCCATAGTTCAAAGAGTAGGACGTACCGGAGACGCTCGCCACGTTCAGTACGCTGCCCGAGGCGTCGACGACGTCGATGGCCGTGTTCCCCGAGCCACCCGACCACTCCACCGGCATGATCGCCGTCGTCTCGGCGTCGGCGCGGGTTACACGGACCCAGTCGTAGCGCACCACATGGCCTGTTTGGCTGCTATTGGGGTCGAGCCGGAAGCCGACCACGGAACCGTTCGTCCAGGCGCTGCCCTGCGCAAGTGACTCATGCAGGTTTGCTGTGTAGATCTTGTAGCCTGCCTGAGTTTGAGGCAGGAAGCGCACGCCGAACCCGATGCCGCTCGGGTGATCCCATGGGAAGTGAAACCAGTAGGCCTGAGGCGACTGACCCGCGATGGCCGAGTACATCCGGTACGCGACCTTCTTGTAGAAGCCCGAGTTGATCGGATACCGCTTGCCGGTGCGGCCAGGATTCACGATGTTGTGGAATCCGCGATAGAGGAACGCCAGGTTGGTATCGACGGCTCCGTCGCTTAGTCTCGCGGTCGTGCCTCCTGCGGTGCCGTTGGCCACCGCGAAGTCCGTTGCCCAGCCTCGAAGCTCGTTGGGATCCGCGCCGATGTCGTCGGGATTGTTCATGTCCCACGGATTGCCGAGCACGTCGGTGGCATAGTCCGGCCCGGCGGCGAGCCGTACTCCGTTTGCCGGAGCCGTGATCGTGAGGCCGGATTGCGCGATGGGTGAGAGCGTCAACGCCCCCCACATGACCACCAGGGTGAAGACGATGCCCAGTTTTCCCACAGGGACGCGGCTCGATCGGACGGCAACCCTCATGCGCTGACACGTCGCGGTGCAAGGCGATTGCCAGTCAAATTGACCGTGTAAGTACTTGAAAATGCTGAGGTGGCTCGAGAGCGCCCCACTTTGGGGAGTCGCAAGTGATCACCCTCTTGGCACAGGCGTTACACGGCTGCACAGTTACAAAACATCAGCCGCTGAAGCGCTCTCTGCCGCCTCCGACAAAATTGACGACTTCGACGTGATCGCCCTCGTGGACGATCGTGTCGTCGTAGCGTGCGCGCTTCACGACCGTCATGTTGTGTTCGACGGCGACCCGGCGTGGATCGAGCTCGAGACGAACGAGCAGCTCGGAAATCGAAAGTGGCCCCGCAGCCTCGTACGGCTCGCCGTTCAAGAGGATGGTCACGATCTGGAGCCGAGCGTAAGGGGACGGTCGGATCCAAGTCAAGAAAGCCACCAGCTCTTCCGGTTCATCTTGCGCCGCACTCAGGCTCCCGCTAAGCTCCGTGCATGGCTGTCACCACGTTGCTCCGCGCCCTCGATTTTCTCCTGGGCGCCTCCGATCTGGTGCGGCGCGTGCGCGGGCCCGCTGTCGCCTCGCAGGGCATGTCCGCCAGTCGTCAAGCGCTTGGACAGGTCGAGGCGCGGCTGGGCGTTGCTGCCGTTGCGGCGATCAAGGAGGCGTTCGATCGGGACCGCACGCGCATGGAATTCGAGCGCGCGCAGGCGGCCGAGGAAGCGCGGCGAGCGGCGGCCCTTCAGCGCTTCGAGCGGCTGCGTCAGAGCGGCGAGCGCCAGCTCGCCGGCTACCGTTTGCAGACGGTGGCGGCATTGACCGCGTGGGTCGTGTCGGCGGCGCTGGCCGTCACCACGGGCGAGCTCGGTGCGCCGGCCAAGGGTCTTCTTGGAGCGGGCTGGCTGCTGCTGCTGGGCGCGTTGGCGGCGAGTTTCGCCGCCAGTGAGCGGCTCATCGCGTGGCTCGACGAGACGACCGACTCCGAGCGCGCGCCACGCATGCCAGCGGCACCGGCTGTTCGATGGTTGTTCCTGTCCGGCCTCGCCCTAACGGCCTCCGCCCTGTTGCTGACACTCTGATCGAGCAGCTGCCCTCGTGGCTGGACGAGTGCAATGCCCGTGTGCGTGCGGAGTAGAATAACGGCCCGTCATGAACATCGCTGTTCCAAGAGAGACCTTTCCAGGTGAGCGCCGGGTCGCCCTGATTCCGGCGACGCTGCCGTCACTTATCAAGGCAGGCTTGACGATTTTCGTCGAGGCCGACGCCGGCGTGGCTGCCGGATTTCCGGATGACGCATACCGCCAGGCCGGCGCGACGGTGGTTTCTTCTCGCGCGGACCTGTTCGCGGGGGCCGACGCCGTCGTGGCCGTGCGAGCCGCGGGAGCCGCCGGCGCCGGCTGGGCCTCCGATCTGGCGCTGCTCCGCACGGATCAGGTCGTCGTCGGATTCGCGGAGCCGCTCGCCGAAGCCGCCGCGGCGGCCGATACCGCCAGGCGTGGAGTCGTCCTGCTGGCCATGGAGCTCATGCCGCGCATCACTCGCGCACAGAGCATGGACGCGCTGTCGTCGATGGCGACCGTAGCCGGCTACAAAGCCGTGCTGCTCGCCGCCGCACACCTGCCGCGCCTGTTTCCGATGCTGATGACGGCGGCCGGCACGGTGGCCGCCGCTCGTGTGTTCGTCGTTGGAGCCGGAGTCGCGGGACTGCAGGCGATCGCCACCGCACGGCGTCTGGGGGCGCGCGTCGAAGCCTTCGACGTCCGGCCGGCGGTCAAGGAACAGGTGCAGAGCCTGGGCGCGAAGTTCGTCGAGCTGCCCCTCGAAGCAGGCGCGTCCGAGGACAAGGGGGGCTACGCCGTCGCGCAGGACGAGTCGTTCTATCGGCGACAGCGCGAGATGATGGCTCGCGTCGTGGCGTCGAGCGAAGTGGTCGTCACGACGGCGGCGATTCCAGGTAGAAAATCACCCGTGCTGATCACCGCGGACATGGTGAAGGGGATGGCGCCGGGAGCCATGATCGTCGATCTGGCTGCCGAGCGCGGCGGCAATTGCGAGCTGACACGGGCCGACGAGACCGTCGTCACCGGCGGCGTCACGATTATCGGTCCGACCAATCTCGCTTCGTCGGTTCCGTACCACGCCAGTCAGCTCTACGCGAAGAACATCGCCACATTTCTGCTGCATCTCGTCAAGGACGGTAAGCTTCAGATCAATTCCGACGACGAGATTACGCGAGAGACGCTCGTCACGCGCGGTGGGGAAGTGGTGCATCCGAAGGTTCGCGAAGCCCTCGGCCCCGTTCCGGCTTGAGCGGCTGGGGTCCGACGTGCGCGTCTGCCAATCCTGATACAGTAGGCGAAGACCGTCGGCAGGAACCTTACTCCTCGACAAGGCGTCTCTACTGAGATGAGCGGACCGTCCTCTCAGGCATCTCCCGCCCCGATGGTTGGCTCAACCATCCAGCACTACCGCGTGCGCGAACGGCTCGGGGCTGGCGGGATGGGCGAAGTGTATCTGGCCGAGGATGTCCGCCTGGGTCGTCCGGTCGCGTTGAAGTTCTTGTTGTCCACGCTGCAGGACGATCCCGAGCGGCGCGGGCGTCTGATGACCGAAGCCCGTGCCGCCTCGTCGCTTCGCTCTTCGAACATCGCCGCCATCTACGATATCGGTGAGCACGCAGGCTCGATGTTCCTCGTCATGGAGTACGTGGAAGGGGAGCTCCTGTCGGCGAAGCTTGCCGCGGGTCCTCTGCAGGTTCACGACGCCGTAGACATCGCTATTCAGATTGCGGATGCCCTCGACGATGCCCACGAGCGCGGCATCATCCATCGCGACGTCAAGAGCGCGAACGTCATGATTACGCCGCGCGGGCAGGTGAAGATTCTCGACTTCGGCCTTGCCCGCATCGGGCGGCCCAGCACCTGGCTTGCCCGTCCCGACGAGCGCACGCTCGATGTCCCGCAGTACACCGATGCCAGGGATGCTGCTGGGCACTGTGCTCTACATGTCGCCCGAGCAGGCGCTCGGCAAGAGCGTCGATCACCGTACCGACCTCTTCTCGCTGGGCGTCGTGCTGTACGAGATGCTGAGCGGCCGTCTGCCGTTTGCAGGCGACAGTCTGCCCGAGGTGCTGGATCGGTTGATTCATCAGCCGCCACCGCCGCTCGTCCGGTTCGGGCGTGAGGTCCCTGCGGATCTCGACGCCGTTGTCGCCAGGGCTCTGACGAAGGACGCGGCGTTCCGTTATCAGTCGGCGCGCGAGATGCTGGTCGATTTGAACCGCGTGCGCAGCCAGCTCGATGGCGCGCTGAGCGGTACAGGATCCTCGAGTTTGGCGGCGCAGCCCGTGGGAGCCGCAACGGGCGCCTCGGCCATCGCCGTGATGACCTTCTCGAACATCAGCCAGGAGCCATCCGACGAGTGGATCGGCTCGGGCATCGCCGAAACCGTCACCTCGGATCTGAAGAACGTCCCCGGACTCTCCGTCATCGGCCGCGAGCGAATCTTCGATGCGCTCCGGAACATGGGCTCCGGCGATTCGGTGCCCGACGAGCGCTTCGCCATCAACATCGGCCGTGGCCTCGGAGCGCGATGGATTATCGGCGGCGGATTTCAGCGGTTCGGGGATCTCATTCGTATCACTGCGCGGCTGGTCGATGTCGCGACCGGAGCGCTCGCGAAGACCCTGAAGATTGACGGCCGCACGTCGGAAATCTTCGAGCTGCAGGACAAGATTGTCTTCGAGCTCACCGGCAGCCTCAACGTCCATCTCGACCGAAGCGACATGATGGCGATCGCGCGTACCGAGACTGCGTCGGTCGAGGCCTACGAGAGCTTCTCGAAGGGCATGATGACACTGCGCATGGCCAGTCGGGACTCCCTGGACCGCGCCATCTATCTCTTCGAGAAGGCCGTCGAACACGATCCCAACTACGCCAAGGCGTGGGCCCTGCTCGGCCAGAGCTATGTGCTGAAGGCGTCGTTCCTGCACCTGCCCGACCTCTTCGACAAGGCCATCGAGATCGAGCACCGCGCCATCGAGCTCGATCCCCTGCTCGCCATTGCGCATTCGTTTCTCGGATCCGCCTATCTGGGCCGCGGGCGCTACGACGACGCGATCCTGTCCAATAAGCGGGCGATCGAGCTCGACCCCAACAACGCCACGGCGCACCAGGCGCTGTCACGCGCCTACTGGATGGGCAAAGGGATGTTCGAGGAGGGGATTGCCGAGGTCCAGAAGGCGACGTCGATCAACCCCGAAGGTGGCTACTCGTGGCTGAACCTGGCCCTCCTGCTGACGCTGATCGGACAACTACGACCAGGCGGAGGAGGCGTGCCGTCGTGCCATCGAGCTGCAGGAACAGTACATCTCCGGCACGGAGGGGCTGCTCGTGGTGGGCGGTCACACGAGGCTGGGCTATGTGTACTACCGGCAGGGCCGATACGACGATGCCGTGCGCGAGTATCAGCGCGAGCTGATGTTCCTTTCGTCCAGTGATCACATCCTCAAGGACCGCACCCTGATCGAGCTGCATCAGAAACTGGGTGCGCATACTTGCGTCTCGGCGACGGGGACGAGGCCGAGCGTTACTTCAAACGGGCGACGAGGGCCTACGACGAACGGGTGGCCAACGGCGCCGACGATCCCGCCACGAAGTACTACATTGCCTGTCTCTGGGCGCTCAGGGGCGACGCGGATCGCGCAATTCGCCACCTCGAAGAGACGATCGCGGCGCTTCCCTGGCTCAACCGCCGGCGCGCCACGACCGATCCCGATTTCGATTCGATCCGTGACGACCCTCGGTTCGGCGCCCTCGTCGCGGCAGCGGGGTAATTGCATGCGGCGCCCCATGCCGGTCACGACGCTGATCCTGGCGGCCATCCTCGTGCTCTCGATACGCGGGGCGGCGGTCGTGCCTGGTCCGCCGTTGTTCACGGACGCATTTCCGATCGAAGAGTTCGCGGCCCGCAGGATGAAGGTCATGGAACGGCTCGGCGACGCCGCGGCCATCGTCCAGGGAGCCGCCGACTATCCGGCCTACGTCAGATTCCGGCAGAACAACCATTTCTTCTACCTGACCGGCGTCGAAGTGCCGCGTGCGATCCTGGTGCTCGATGGCAGAACGCAACAAGCCACGCTGTTTCTGCCACCGCGCGACGAACGTCTCGAGCGATCCGAGGGCCCTGTGCTCGTGCCCGGCGACGAAGCCCGGCGCATCACGGGCATTGGTCGGGTCGAGCCGCGCGGCTCGTTCGACCAGATGGTCTCTGATCTCTCGGGCCGGACGGTGTACACCCCGTTCCGAATGGAATCGCTCGGCGCCGGCACACCCGATCGGACGGCGTTTGCAGCGGCCAGGGCTGCCTCCGACTCGTGGGACGCCCGCCCGTCTCGAGAGTCCGTCTTCGCAGACCACTTGCGACAGCGTACGGGCGGCTCGACCGTGCGCGACCTCGATCCGATCCTCGATGAGCTCCGCATGGTGAAGAGCCCGCGCGAGATCGCGCTCGTGCGTGAAGCGACGCGGATCGCGGGCGAAGCCATCATCGAGACGATGCGGTCGGCGCAGGTGGGAATGGCCGAGTACGAGCTGGCCGCCATCGGCGACTACTTTTTCCGCCGCGCCAACGCACAGGGGCCGGCGTATTACGCTCTTGTCGCCTCGGGACAGAACGCGTTCTATCCGCACTATCACGCGGCGCAAGGCACACTCGCGGACGGCGACCTCGTCCTCTATGACTACGCGCCGGACTTCAAGTACGACACCTCCGACGTCACGCGCGAATTTCCCGCGAACGGGCGGTTCACGGGCGCGCAGCGCGAGCTGTACGACATCTATATGCGGCTCTATCGCTCTTTGATGCAGTCGATCAGGCCTGGAGTCGCTCCGCGCACGATCATCCGCGACGCCGTCGCGAGGATGGACCACGTCGTCTCGCAGTTCCCCTTCACGAGCGACAGAGCCCGGCGAGCGGCCGGGCAGTTCGTCGACGCGTACCGCCATGACACCGGCAACAGCCTCGGGCACATGGTTGGTCTCGAGGTCCACGATGTCGAAGTGCCGTTTGACACCCTGCGGCCCGGAATGATCTTCACCATCGAGCCGGCGCTGACCATCCCCGACGACCGTGTCTACATCCGGATCGAAGATCCGATCCTCGTCACCGAGACCGGCTACGAGAACCTTTCGGAGTTCGTGCCGGCCGAGATCGACGCCATCGAGCGCGTCATGGCGGAAACCGGGATGTTCGAGCGGCGCGTGACCCCTTCGACGCGACCCTGACCGCCTGCGTCAGCCCGTCAGCCCTGCCGCGTGCACGGCGCTTCCGAGTAGAGCGGCGCGTGGGTTCAGAATCACCTTGACGGGCACGCGCTCCATGAGGGCCTGCATGGGCGCCTTGGCCCGAAACGCGGACATGAATCCGCCGGCCTTGAGCGCCGGCAGCATCTTCGGGGCGATGCCACCACCCACGAAGACGCCGCGCGTCGCCACGGTTCTGAGCGCCAGGTTGCCGGCCTCGGCGCCGTAGGCCTGCACGAACATGTCGAGCGTCTCGACGCAGAGGGTGCACTCGCTGGCGATGGCCGTGCGGCAGATGCGCGACGGCCATTCGGACTTCTCGGGGACGCCTCTCGTGGCCGGGCACGCCACGTCGCCGTGAATGAAGCGGTGAAGGTTCACCAGACCCGGCCCGGAGAGTACGGCCTCCAGCCGTGCGCGCCCGTACCAGCCGGTCAGGGCCGCCATGAGGAGCGACTCTCGATCGTTGCGAGCCGCGAAATCGGCGTGCCCGGCTTCGGAGGGCGCGGCAATCACGACACCGTGATGCGTCAGCAGCAGCGCTTCGCCCAATCCCGTGCCCGCTGCGATGAGGGCGGCGTTTCCGTGCTCGGGCGGCATGCCTTGCTGCAGCACTTCGAGTTCGGTGTCGTCGAGCACCGGCACCGACCGGGCCATCGCTTCGAGGTCGTTGATGAGCGCGACCCGGGTCGTGCCGGTGGCCGCGGCGATCTCGACCGTGTCCACATGCCAGGGCACGTTGGTCAGTCGGGCACGGCCGTTGACCACAGGTCCGGCGACGCCGACGGCAGCCGAGTCGATGCGCCCGGTCGAGGACACGAACCGGCGGATGAACTCGTCGAGCACCCCCGGCAGGCTGTCGTGATCGGCGGTGCGATAGGTTTCGGCGTGGAGCTCGCGCGGGCGCACCGATCCTGGTTCGAAGAGCCCGAGCACGATCTTGGTGCCGCCGACGTCACCCGCGAGCAGCATGCGCCCTACTGTTTCCCGATTGTCATCGACTGTCAACGCCGGGACTTTGCGATTGACATGGCACACGTTCTCCGTCATCGTGTGGCCGTCCATGCTCTTGGACGATCCGTTGCGGCGCCGCCGTCGCGGAACCTTCCCGGGATCGATGTCTGACGCCACGACAGGTGGCCTGTCCCCCGGTTATCCGCTGCGCGACGTGCTCAGCATGTATCCGCAGGTGCGGGAGGACCACATCCGTTGCCTGCAGAAGTTCGGGCTCATCCGTCCGGTCACTGAAGCCGGGGCCGATCGACATCTGAGCTTCTCCGATCTGTCGATCATCCGGCAGGCCAGCGCCGAGCTGGAACAGGGCACACCCTTCCGTGCCGTATTGCGGGTGCTTCAGGCCTCGCACAGCGGCCAGCTGGCATTCAATTTCAAACTGGATCCGGAGCCGGCGAAGATTCTGCGCTTGCGCCGCCCAGAGCCTGCGCCCGCGGCCGCGGCGACGGCGTCGCGGCCCCAGCGGGTGACGGCCGCCGCCCTTGCGAGCGCGGCCGAAGAGTACTTCGTGCAGGCCTCGACGCTGGACGAGGGAAACGACGCCAGTCAGGCGGCTGCTGCTGCGGCCTACCGCCGCGCACTCGAAATCGATCCGTACCTGGTTGCGGCGCTCATCAACCTGGCGAACCTTCATTACGCGAAGGACCAGCTGCCGGAGGCGCAGGCGCTCTACGAGCGCGCGATTCGACTGGAGCCGGGGTTTTTCGAGGCGCACTTCAACCTGGGCAACATCCATCACGACCTCGGGTGCTACACGGAGGCGGCGGCCTGTTACCGCGACGCGCTCGCCCTCAATGCCGCCTATCCTGACGCGCATTTCTATCTGGCGGTCACGCTCGAAAAGCTGGGCCAGTCTCAGGACGCGCGCCCGCACTGGCGCGAGTACCAGCAGCTCGCGCCCAACGGCGAATGGGTGGACCTGGCCCGCGAGTTCAGCGAGTAGCACCGCCGGCGACCTTGACAAAGCGCGAAAGCCGTTCCGATAATCGCGCATGGCGAACATCCTGACGCGTCTCTTCGCGGGGCCGGCCCGTCCGTCGATTCTGCCGGTCGAGACCTCGCACCCGGTGATGCGAACGGAGCCGGCGTCCAGCTTCTTGTGGCTGGATCTCGAAGACAGCGATCAGCAGATCCAGCGGCGGCAGGACAAAGGCAGCGTCACCCACGACGAGGCGGTGCTCCTGGAGCAGTGGGCCACGAACGGGTACGTCATCCTGTCGAACTGCGTGCCGCCCGATGACATCGACGCGGCCCGCGAGGATGTGGATCGCGCGTGGCGCGATCGGCAGCATGTCTCAATCGACCTCCTTCGCGACGGCCGGCGTTGCTACATGGACGAACTCGATACCGGTGCACGGACGCAGCCCTACAAGATCAACGACTTCTACCTTCATTCCGAGTCGATTCGCCGCATCTTCCTGAACGAGCGGATCGTCCGCTTCGGGGAGCTGATCTTCGATACGACGGTGGTGGGTGTCAACTCGCTCGTCTTCGAGCGGGGATCACAGCAGGCGGCGCACGTCGATCATATCTACATGACACCCACGCCGGCGCGCCGCCTGTTTGCATCGTGGGTGGCCCTCGAGGACGTCAGTCCGGACGCCGGCCCGCTGCAGCTCTGGCCGTCGAGCCACAAGCTGCCGCCGTACGACTTCGGGCCGACGAAATACCACTACCAGCCCGAGCTCGAGAAACAGTTCACCGAGTATCTGAGCGAACAGAAGGTCCGATTTCCGTTCAGGGACTACATGGCCAGCAAGGGCGATGTGCTGCTCTGGCATGCGATGCTGATCCATGGCGGCGCTCCGATCAACGATATGGGCATCACCCGCTGGAGCATGGCCTGCCACTACTTCAGTCAGGATTGTTTCGGGGTGTCGGCGAGCGGCTTGCGCCGATTCGGCCGCGCGTCCTACATGTCCAAAGGCGTCGACGACCCGCATTGACACGTCCGGGTCTCATGAACGCCCGCGATTACACATCGGCGTGGACGAGAGTCGAAGATCTCGACACGCTCAATCGCCGCATCCACGACGGCGTTCCCGTCGATCAGCTGCTGGCGCGCGCCAGGGGCTATCGTCGTACGTTCTTCGACGACTGCTTCCCGTTCGCCCGCCCCGCGGCGGGGGCTTCGATGATGGAGCTTGGAAGCGGGGTCGGCTGGATCATGGAAGCGATGCTCGAACGCTTCCCGTCGACCCGCCTGACCGGTCTCGACATCTCGCAGAACATGGTGCGGCGGGCTCGCGAGCGCTTCGTCGATCCCCGCGCGCGGTTCGTCGTGTACGACGGCGGGATGTTCCCGTTTCGCGACTCCGTGTTCGACAACATCTACTCCTGCGCGACGCTGCAGCACATCGACAAGCCCGTGGTCTTCCTTCTCCTGGCCGAGATGCGCCGCGTGCTCAAGCCGGGCGGACATGCGACGCTGCACTTCCTGTCGGTGCACCAGATCGGCCACGATCCCGAGGCGTTCTATCGGGAGTGTGTGCACCAGGTGCGCGGTGATGTCGATCAGCACCGGCACTACTACTACAGCTACGACGAATTGTTCGTGATATTCAACGATCTCCTGCAGGTGGACGATCTGGATATCCGGCACTTTCCGTCGCCGGACAATTTCTTCGTGCACTTCTCCAAGGGCACTGGAACCCGCGTGAGGCGGCCTGAGGTCGCCGAACTCACCTACCCGCAGCGAACCGGCCGGAAGAGCCGAACAGCGGGTTGAGGTCTATCTAATAGCGGAAGTCGTTGTCGGGGCGCTTGCGGGGCGGGCGGCGGGCCTTGTAGTAGGTGCAGTCGGGGCACCACGCCTCGGGATCGAAGCCGCTCGCACCCGCCAGCGGCAGCACGTCGCGATGCGTGCAGTGCTCGATGACGCCGTCCTCCGGCTCGCGTCGCCAGCGGCACGAGCGAAAACGATGGACCGCCGGCGACAACGCCGGTGGCTCGGGTGCGCCGGAGGGGTCGGTCGGACCCACCGGTTCGAGGAGCGTGTGCGGATCGTCCACGAATCTATTCTATGTGAATGCCGGCCGATTCGCTGTCTGGGCTGGGGAACCGGAGAGGTCCTGCCCGACTGAACCGCTCAGCGGGCCGTGCTATCGGGCGCGGAAGGTAATGATGCCGCGAACCGGGTCGTAGGGCGAGACGCCAACGGTCACGCGATCGCCTGGTACCACCTTGATCCGGAAGCGGCGCATCCGGCCGCTCAACTGCGCCAGCACCTCGTGCCCGGCGTCGGATTGCACGCGATACAGGCCGCCGCTGTGTACGGCCACGACGGTTCCCTGGATGTCGATCAGATCGTCCTTGCTCAAATAGTCCTGTCCTTTCTGCTCGCTCGTATTCTGACACACCCCCTTGACCCAGGCAATTTCGGGGCGTCCGAGAACAGCGTGCGGTCCACTGCTAGAGCGATTTCACTGCCTCCTCGACCTGGCGAGCGAGCGCTGCGTAGTCGTCGCCTTCGAGTTTCAGCGGCTCGCCGAATGTCACCGTGACGCGTCCGGGCCGCGCCATGCGCCAGCTGGGGTGCAGCACGCGATCGACGCCCTCCAGCCGCACGGGCACGACCCGCGCCTGAAGACGCGACGCCATCATGCCGATGCCGGGGCGGAACGGCCCGATCTCGCCGCCATCGGCGCGCCGACCCTCCGGAAACAGCAGCACCGACGTGCCCTCGCTGAGGAGCTCTCCCACATAGCGCAGCGTCTGGCGGGCACCGGCCTCTCGTTGAGGCAGCGGGAACGCGTTGAAGAAGAAGGTGGAGAGATAGTAGTTGAGACCGTTGGTGAAGCTTTCGAGGGGACGGTGCCCCTCCGGAAAAAAGTGCGCCTTGAAGAATTCCTTCGCCATCGCTGGCGCCACGCGGTAACGGATTGGCGACGGCAGGGCGGCCAGTATCACCGGGGTATCGAAGTGGCTCTGATGATTCGCGGCGAAGATCACGGGGCCGTCGAGCTCGAGAAGGTGCTCGTGACCGCGCACCGTAATCCAGGCGAAAATCCGCGCGAGAGGAAGAATCCACGTGACCAGGCTCAGGCGGCGAATCGCGCGCACAACCAGCCGGCGATTCCACGAGGGAAACTCGAGCGATTCGGGCGCGTCCTCGCCCGCAGCAGGTTCCGCGACAAGAGACTGAAGCGCTTTCACGTCGGCCACCGTCGCAAAGCGGGCCTCGTCGATCGTCGTCTGAAACGTGTCTTCCAGCTCCACCATCAGCTCCACGCGCTCGAGCGATGACAATCCGAGCTCGTCGATCGTCGTGTCGGGGTCCAGGCTGCGCCCGCCGGCGTACTTCGCAAGAATGGCCTCGATCGAGCGGCACGAGGCTGGCGTGACCGCGGCGCGGCCACCCGACTCCACCCAGCGGCGAATTTCTCCGCGCTTGAGCTTCTGCGTGCCTTCGGTGCGCGGCAGCTCCGCCAGCGGCCACACCGATACGCCACGCAAACGCTGATGCTCTTCGAGGCCCTGGTTGGCCTGGCGCAGAACCGCGTGTTGATCGAGCGAGGAATTGAGCACGACCACCGCGTGAGGCCGCTCTTCGCCGTTCGAAGTCGTGCCCACTACGGCGGCATCGCGGACGCCCGGCACAGCCAGGAGGACCCGTTCGATGTCTTCAGGAAAAACGTTCAACCCTTCCGGCGTGACGATCATCTCCTTCTTTCGGCCCTTGATGAAGAGCCGCCCGGAGCCGTCGAGTGCGCCGATGTCGCCCGTACGAAACCACCCGTCCTCGAACGCCGCAGCGGTCTCCTCACGCGCCTCGAAGTAACCCGTCGTCACGTTCTCGCCCCGGACCAGAATCTCTCCGTCGGGCGCAATCCTGATCTCGACACCCGCGATGGCCTTGCCAACCGAGCCTTTGCCGGTATGGAACGGATGGTTGAGGCTGACGATCGGCGCGGTTTCTGTGAGGCCGTAGCCCTGTACCACGAGAAAGCCGAGGCGCGACCAGAACTCCTCCAGCCCGGGCTCGAGAGGTGCCGCCCCCACGACGAAGCTCCAGAACTTGAGCCCGAACGCGCGATGCACTGCCCGATACCGCCACCATCGCTGAGCGATGGAGATCCGTCCCTGCTGCGCGTGTGCAGTTTCTGGATGAGCCCGTTCGGCATGTTCACGCAGCACGTCCAGAATCTTCGGCACCGACACCAGCACCGAGACGCGTCGCTTGCGAATCTGCGCCTGGATCTCGCGGGGGTTGTAGCCGCGCATGAAAATCACGACCCCGGTCAACATCGGGGGAATGAACGCGGCCATGGCCTGGCCGAAGAGATGGCTGAGCGGCAGCAGGTTGAGGAATCGGATCGGAAAGAAGGGGCGGCCGTACTTACGGTACTTCAGCACCTCGCGTTCGACCGGCACGATGTTGGCCAGCACGTTCCGATGCGTGATGACAACGCCTTTCGGCTCGGCCGTGGCCCCTGACGTGAAGATGATTTCGACCGTATCACCTGCCGCGATCGAGACGGCCGAAGGCTGAGCGGTTGCGGCCCAATCGAGCTCGCCGAGCCTCCAGATGTCGACGCCGAACGAGTCTCCGGGAAGCGGGACCTCGTCGCCGGCCAGCAGCAGGCGCGCGCCGACCCGCTGCCTGACCCGGGCCAGAAACTCACCCGACGCCCGGTAGTCGATGGGCACGACGATCACCCCGGCGAGAATGCAGCCCCAGAGCGCGACGATCCATTCGGGCCGGTTTTCGCTCCAGATGACGACCGTGTCCCCCTTCTGAAAACCGGCCACCTGCAGGCGCCGAGCAAACGCGCGCGATGCGCGGCCTACCTCGTCGTAGCGATAGCGTCTGATGCGATATCCGTCGTCGTAGACGAGGTATTCGCGGCGGATTCCTGCGATGTCATCGAAGTAGTCGAGCAGCGTGGCGCGAGCCATACCGTGAATTATGATGTATGGGCCTTCGACCCGTCGGTCCGGCTCCACATGTCCTCACTGCCTCCTGTCATCGCGGCCAGCTCTCTGTACGACAGCTTTCTGCGATCGGCGCTGACGCGGTTCTTCGATCGGGCGGTGCTCGAGACCGAGCCCATTCCGTCGGTTTCGTCCGACGGGCGGCTGGCCATCGAGCCGACAGAGGACCCCTCCGCGCTGACCGTCCGGTGGTTCGGGGTCCGGTATGTGCTGCGAGTCAGTGCCCGTCGCCCGTTCACGACGCACGAAATCAGGCTCGCCCGGGCCGTCGGTCGGGTTCTGGCCGCGAGATTCCGGGCGACGCTGAATCCCCAGTTCATCGCGGAGCGGGGCGAGCTGTTCCGAGGGGCTATCGAGGACCGCTACCTGGGGGCGTTTCTCGACGACCAGCCGTATGGATTCGGGCCCAGTGAGAACCGCGCCGATCGCATCGCGTCGGCCATCGAGGTGCTCCGCGTGGCGGCGCTCTCGAGCTACGAGAACCGTCCCATCTCGACCGGCGTCCTCATGCTGACGACTGAATTCGATCCGGTGCGCGAACCCACCCGCCGTCGGCCAAGAGGTCCCGGGTATTCGCAGGCATTGACGATGGTGAAGAGCTTCTATCGTCTTTCGGACGGCCTGCACACGGTTTTTCTGTTGAACCGTGACGGCGCCCTGCTCGACGTGATCGATGTCGAGCGGTGGGGATCGGAGCTCGCCCACGAGGCCGATCCGGTCGTTCCATGCGCGCAGGCCTATCTGCCGCACGCCCGGGCCACGCTGTCGGCGGGGAACGTGTGTGTCGTGCTCAGCCCCTCCCACGAGATCAAGGTGTTCGCCGAAGGGGCGCAGGTCTTCACGTTCAGGGCCGCCAACTGGCACCTTCTGGATCTGCAGGCGAAATACGACCTGTGGGTCCACGCCGTGGGCGATCAGCGCCTCGCGCAGCGGTTGTTTCAATGCGCGCTCGATCTGGCGGACGTGCGAAAAGGCGCGCTCTTCGTCGTCTTGCGCAACCCCGCGGAGACCGTCCCGAACCTCGTGGTCGGCTCCGACCGTCTCGATCTCGGATCCGGCGCATCGTCCAGTCCGAGCAGCGTGTCACGGCGCGAGTTGCTGTCGCTCGTGGCCGGGCGCAAGGCTGACGAGCTCGATCCCAGCGTGCTGACAGCCCTGGCGACGCTCGATGGCGCCGTCGTCCTGGACACGAGCGGCACGCTGATCGCCTGCGGTGCGATCTTGCGGCATACGGCGGCGCTCGACGAGGAATGGGTCGTCGAAGGCGCGCGCACTTCGGCCGCTATGTCTGCCAGCCGGTTCGGTCCGGTCCTCAAGGTCAGCGAGGACGGCATGATTACGTTCTTCGACAGGGAGAGGGTATGGGACATCTAACGCCGTCTTCGTCGCGCGCCGTGCCAGGGACGGAGCCGGCGTTGAACCCATCGGACCTGAGATGACAACGATGCGGATTTTTCTGACCGGCGCCACCGGCTACATCGGTTCGGCGGTTCTGGACGCCTTCCTGCGGGCCGGGCACGAAGTGACCGCGCTCGTTCGGACCCCGGAGGGTGCGCGGACGCTCGAGGATCGCGGCGCACACCCGCTGACAGCCGATCTCGGCGATCCGGAGAGCTACGCGCAATCGGCCCGGGATCACGACGCCTACGTGCTCACCGCCTTCGAGCACTCGTCGCGCGGGGTAGACGTCGATCGCCGGGCCATTCAGACATTGATCGACATCGCGCGGGGCGCTGAGCGTGCCGCGCTCGTCTACACGTCGGGTGTCTGGGTGCTGGGCCAGTCGCCGCGCCCGGCGACGGAACAGGCGACGATCAATCCCGCGGCGTTGGTGGCATGGCGGCCGGCGCACGAGCGGCTGGTGCTCGAAGCACACGGCGGTGGTCTGCGCACCATCGTCGTGCGGCCCGGCATCGTCTTCGGTTCGTCGCGGGGGCTGGTGGGCGACTTGTTCAAGGACGCAAGCAACGGGCTCATCCGTGTGATCGGCAACGGTGAGAACCGCTGGCCTCTGGTCTACGATCGCGATCTCGCCAACCTCTACCTGCGGCTGGTGACCAACCCCGACTCGTCTGGCATCTATCACGCGAGCGACGAGAGCGACGACCGCGTGAGCGAGATCGTCGAGGCCATCCAGGAGCACATGCCCACACGTCCGGAGGTCCGGCACATGCCGCTCAACGAGGCGCGCACCAAGCTCGGACGCATCGCCGAAGCCATGGCCCTCGATCAGGTGGTGCGCAGCGAGCGGGCCCGGGCTCTGGGCTGGACGCCCTCGCTGCGTTCGGTCAGCGGCAATGTGTCGGCGCTCCTCGAGGAATGGCACGCCGGGCGCAGGTCATGACCAAGCGCAAGACACCCGCCGTCGCACGCGACCGACGCGTGGCCATTCCCCTGTCGCCCGCCGAGTTCCAGCTGATCGACTACGCCGCGTCGCGGAGTAACAGCCGAGGCACGCTCGCCTGGATGCGTACGAAGCTTCTCGAGGCCGCCAAGGAGAAGCTGAACGATGCGACCGTCGCCGACATTCTGGCGGGGCGGGCGACGATGACGCTGATGCGCGAGTCGCTGGTCGAGGCGAAGCGCACCCGGCGCACACCGGCTCGGACCGCCTTGACGCTCGTCCGAGGCGAGGGAACGCCTCGGACGGCCGAGCCCGCCAGACCCGGAAAGACGCGAGGGAGCAAGTCCCGCCGATGATCTCGAAGTCCGGGTCGCCGCTGGTGAGCGTCGAAAACATTCGCCGTGCGGGTGCGCGTCTCCGCGACGTCGTTTCCCGAACCCCGCTCGTGGACGTTTCGTCCGCGCTTCCTCCGGCTTCGCCTGGTATCCGCCTCAAGTGCGAGAACCTTCAGCCAATGGGCGCGTTCAAGCTTCGAGGCGCGTTCAACATGCTGGCGCAGCTCGCTCCGGAAGAACGGCGGCGCGGCGTGATTACCTACTCGTCGGGCAATCACGCGCTGGCGCTGGCCTATTCGGCGCGTCTGATGGACGCGCCCGCCGTGGTGGTCATGCCCACCCACGCATCGCCGGTGAAGGTCGAAGGGGCCCGCAAGCTGGGCGCCGAGGTGATCCTCGAAGGCACCACGTCGAAAGACCGCCAGCGCCGCGCCGAATCGGAAGCCGCCTCGCGCGGCCTGACGATGGTGCCGCCGTTCGATCATCCCTGGATCGTCGAAGGGCAGGGAACGATTGGCGTGGAGATTCTCGAACAGGAACCGGACGTCGACGCGATCTACGTCCCCGTGGGCGGAGGCGGGCTGATCGCCGGCGTGGCCGCAGCGGTCAAGGCGCTCAAGCCGTCAGTGCGGATCGTCGGTGTGGAACCGGTCGGGGCCGCGAAGATGACGCGATCGCTCGAGGCCGGGCACCCAATCACGCTCGATCACGCGCAGAGCCTCGCTGACGGACTGCTGCCGGTCTCGCCCGCACAGCTCACCTTCGATCACGTGCGAGACCTGGTCGACGAGATGGTCACCGTCGAGGACGCTCAAATCGCGGCGGCCGTGCGGTGGATCTTCCGTGAATCGAGGCTCGTGGCGGAGCCGAGCGGCGCGGTCGGCGTGGCTGCGATCCTCGATCGGCTCACGAACGGCCATCTCGTTGGTGGACCGATAGTGGCCATCGTCTCCGGTGGCAACGTCGCCCCTGACGTTTTCGCCCAAATCCTGTCCGGGCTCTGAGGAGGTTCGCTCGACTCGGCGCTAGTTCGTCTCGTCGGCGAGAGCGGTGCGGGCCGCGTCCCGTGCGGCGTCCAATGTGGTTACCTGCCCGTCGAGCTGCAGTTCGTAGACGCGCTTGAGGATGCGCCCCACGCGCGGTCCAGGGGCGAGGCCAAGCTCCAGCACGTGTCGGCCGAGCAGCAGCGGTGGCGGAGGCCGATGCTCCACCCCCAGGGCGCGTGCCCGCTCGAGAAACCAGTCCATCGCCGAACAGTCGAATACGCCCGCGCGGCCCATGCAGTCGGCCTTCGCCAGCCGCGCCAGCAGCTCGAGGTCTACTTTCTGCGACAGCCGTCGAAACGCCCCGTCGCCGACCTGGTCCCGCACCTTGTGCCACATGCCGGGCTTCAGATGATTGGCGACCAGGCCAAGCACGTGACGGCGCACGTCGAGCCCGTCGATGGTGTGCAGATTCAGCCGGTCGAGCACCGCCGCCGTGGGGGCGACGCCGGCCTCCTCATGATTCGGGCTGCGGATGCGGCTGTCGATGACCGCGGTGGTGGCCGGCTTTCCGAGATCGTGACAGACCGCACCGAGCATAATGGCCACGCGCGCTCCGCGTGTGAGATCAGCGATGCGCTCGCGCGCGCCGTCGACGACCATCAGCGTGTGTACCCAAACGTCACCCTCCGGGTGCCACTCGGGTTCCTGCGGGCACCCGATGAGCGGCAGCATTTCCGGAAACACCTGTTCGATCACTTGAAGATCGCGGGCCACCTCAAAGCCTCGTGACGGCTGATCGGCCAGCAGCAGCCATTTCTCGACTTCGCCCCAGAGCCGTTCGGCAGGCAGATCGTCGAGTTGAACCGTCCGGCAGAGCGCGCGGGTTTCAGGGTCGAGATCGAGCGTGAATCGCGCTGCGAACTGCACGGCGCGCAGCGCGCGCAGGCTGTCGTCCGCAAACGTTCGGGCATCGACCATGCGCAGGCATCGATTTTCGAGATCCCGCTGCCCGCCGTGCGGATCCAGGTACTCACCCGAGAGTGGATCGAAGAGAATCGCGTTGATGGTGAAGTCGCGACGTCTCGAGGCTTCCTCGATCGACATGTCCGGATCGCCCTCGACGACGAAGCCTTTGTGCCCGCGCGCGATCTTCGATTCGCGGCGGGGCAGGGCGATGTCGATGCCAGCCACCTTGAACACGGGAAAGCTCTGGCCCACGGGTTCTACTGGGCCGAACGGTTCGAGAAGTGTCGGGAGCCGCTCGACGGGGATGCCGAAGATTTCCAGGTCCACGTCCTTGGAGGCGCTTCCCAGCAGCTGATCGCGAACCCATCCGCCGACGATGAAGGCGCGCCCGCCGCCGTCGCGGACGGCGCGCGCGATGGCTGTCGCGAGTGTCAGGGTCTGGTCCTCGTGGCCAGTGGACTTCATCGTTCCCTATGATAGGTTTCCGGACCTCAGGAGGAAACGTGCGCGTTGTTCGGCTCGCATGGACGGCACTGGCGGCGGCTCTCGCACTCGTGCCGATTTCGGCTCAACAAGTGCCGCAGACGACGCCGGCACCGGAGCGTCATCTCACCGATCTGCGCCAGCTGACGAACGGTGGCGAGAACGCCGAAGCGTACTTCTCGCCAGACGGCACCGAGCTGATTTTCCAGTCCACACGACCGGGCGTCCCGTGCGATCAGATCTTCATCATGAAAGTGGATGGGACGAGTCTCCGTCGTGTCAGTAACGGAGAGGGCAGGACGACGTGCGGGTACTTCGCGCCGGACGGGACGACCGTCGTCTACGCGTCGACTCACCTGGCGGCGCCCGAGTGTCCTCCGAGGCCGAGCTTCGATCGCGGGTATGTGTGGCCGATCTATGCGGGATACGACGTCTTCCGCGCGCGGAAGGATGGCAGCGGCGTTCAACGGCTGACGCTCAGCGCAGGCTACGATGCCGAAGCCACCATCGGTCCCGACGGCCGGATCGTCTTCACGAGCATCCGCGACGGTGATATGGAGATCTACTCGATGAACGGCGACGGATCGGACGTGCGACGGTTGACGAACCGCCCCGGCCCAGACGGCGGCGCCTTCTTTTCACCTGACGGACAGCGCATCGTGTTCCGCGGGCGTGAGCTTGCGCCACGCTCGGAGCTGAACGATTACCTGTTGCTGATGAAAGAGGCCCTCTGGCGGCCCTCGTCGCTCGAAATTTTCGTGATGAATCGAGACGGGTCCAGTCTGCGCAGCGTGACGGCGCTCGGGAAGGCGAACTTTGCGCCGTTCTGGCATCCCGACGGTCGGCGCATCATCTTCGCGTCGAACGTACACGACCCGCGTGGCCGCGACTTCGATCTCTATCTGATCGGAGCTGATGGTTCAGGCCTGGAGCGGGTGACCACCACCGGCACGTTCGACGGGTTCCCGATGTTCTCACCGGATGGACGCCAGCTCGTCTTTGCGTCCAACCGTCACGCGGAAAACCCGGGCGATACCAACGTCTTCATCGCCACCTGGGTGGACTAACGCGCCGTCACGGCCGCGTTTAGACCGCCCGACGGGCTCCCAGCGCCGGAAGTCGCACGAGCGGCTGACGGCTGGGCTGCACTTCGAGATGTGCGCTGTGCTTGCCGACCTCCCAACCCGGGCTCTCGTATCCACACGCGACGCAACGTAGATACACCCGATCCTCGTCGAAATACAGATACGACTCGTGTCCACGCACGCTGCACAACGCCTGGTGTGCGCGATTGACGGTCCACGTCAGGATGGAATCGTCCACGTCAGCCTCCCCTTGTTGTTCTCGAGCTCAGTGCTGCCTTTCAACCGCGTTGCGACGTCCTCTCAATAGGACGCCGGTGCCGAGGGTCAGGATTCGCGGTACTGTCGAGCTGGATGCTTTCCAATTTGATCCTGCTCAATTCGATACAAGCGACGTACCAATCCCCCGCCTCTCTGGTGGTCTTGCTGATGTCACACACATTCGCGGATGTCACACAACAATAACGCCATCGGAGCGCGAGGCGAACGCGACGCTCCAGCGACATTCCACTGGATTCCGTGGGTTGTTCAGCGCTCGTGCAGGATGCCGCGCAGGACGAAACCGACGTTGGCGGGACGTTCACCGAGGCGGCGCATGAAGTAGGGAAACCAGTCACGCCCGAAGGGGACGTAGATACGCACGCGGTAGCCCTGGGCAGCGAGGGTCGCCTGCAGGTCGCGGCGAATGCCATAGAGCATCTGGAATTCGAACCGATCGGGCGTGACGCTGCGCGAGGAGGCATAGGCGCGCGTTGCCTCGATGATCGCCTCGTCGTGGGTGGCGAAGGCGGGGTAGGTGCCGTGGTCGATCAGGGTCCGCATCATTCGAAGATAGGCGGCGTCGACCTCCTCCTTGAGTTGATAGGCAATCTTCTTGGGCTCGAGGTACGCGCCCTTGACGAGGCGAACGCGCATCCCGAGCGCGTTGACGTGGGCGAGGTCCTGCTCGCTGCGGAACAGGCAGGACTGCAGCACGACGCCGTGCCGGGTGGATCCGTGCTTCCAGAGCGTCTCGCAGATCTCGAGCGTCTGCCCGGTGTAGGCCGATCCCTCCATGTCGACGCGGATGAAGAACCGGTGGCGTCCGGCCGTGTCGAGGATTCGCCTGAGGTTGTCCATGCAGGTGGAGCGGTCGACGTCCAGCCCGAGCTGCGTCAGCTTCAGCGAGAGGTTACGTTCGATGCCCGCCTCGGCGATGCGCTCGACGATCTGCAGGTACTCGCGCGTGGCGCGGTCGGCCTCCACCGTCGTCGCCGTGCTCTCGCCGAGATAGTCGAGCGTCTGCGTGAGACCACGCTGTTCGAGGCGACGGGCGGCCTCGATGGCGTCGTCCACGGTTTCGCCGGCAATGAATCGTCCGACGGCACTCGACGGGCCGGATGCGGCGTATCGGGACGTGAGCGTCTGAAGAGTGCGGCTGCGCGCGAGCGCGTTGAAGAACGCCTTCGACGCGGCGTCGAGCATCAGTGCGTCACATCTTTCACGTGCTTGAACAGATGCTCGATGGTGCGTGCGTAGTAGCGCAGCACGCTCCGGTCACGGACGCGCAGCCGCCCGCGCTCCGCGACGATGATGCCGCGCGCGTCGAGCAGCTCGGCTCCCTCGTCGACCGCTTCGGCGGCATCGGTGACGGCCAGGTTGGCCGATCGTGCCCTCAGCGTGTCGAGCAGCACGGCGACGCGGTCGATCAGATCGGCGCGCCTGATTGAGGGTCGCATGGCTGTCGCGACCAGCGCCGTGGGCACCACCTTGTAGGCCCGGCCGATCGCCGCGCGGGTGCGGATGGCGAGCTCCAGCACGTCGCGCCGCGACTGTGGATCGAGCCCGGCGATGGGAATGGGCGCGCCGAAGGTCACGTAGGCCCGCGAGCGATAGCCCACGGCGTAGCGGATCATTTCGGCAATCTCGCGCGAGAAGGGTCTCTGCTGGCGCTTCACGCGCTGGCGGGCGAGCACGTGATCCTCGAGCACCAGATCATAGGCGATCGCGGCGGGCACGATGACCACATCAGTGCGTCCGGCCTGCATAGCGGCATGGAAGAGGCCTGTCTTCGGGCTCTTCAGCTCACCGCTGTAACTGCGGCCGCCTTCCACGTAGAAGAACAAATCGTGGCGCCGCAGCAGCTCGCTGACATAGGCCTTGAGCGTAATCAGATAGGCCGGGTCTTTCGTGTCGCGCCGGATCGGAATCGCGCCGGTGACGTGACGGTGGAGCACGCCGAGCGGGCCGCCAAAGAGGTTGATGCCGGCGGCGATGATCGGCGGGCGGATGCCGTTGTCATCGAGGATCAGCGGCTCGACCAGGTAGTCGATGTGGCTCTTGTGATTCGAGGCATAAATGACCCGGCCCTTCGTGGTCGCCCTCGTCACGACCTCGAGGTTCTCGGGAATGCGTTCAATCTTGCGGAGAATGGGATAGAGCGGGTGCTTCAGCGCGCGATAGATGACATAACGCTGCCGCGTGCGCAGTTCGTCGAGATACGCGTAGATTCGCTCGCGGGCTTCAGGCTGACCGTGCGCGCCCCGCAGGTAGCGCGCGACCTCTTCGCGCGAGAGCACCGCCTGCGTGATCTCGTCGGACATCATTGGGGAGGGTGGCCGCACTATACCACGCCCCCGCGCGAGAGCCGGTTCTCGACGGCCCGGCACAGCGCGTCGGCGTACTCCGTGGTCGACGCGGAGCCGCCCAGGTCGCGCGTGCGCGGACCCGACCCGAGCACCTCGTCGACCGCCGCCTGGATGACGTCGGCGCGGGCCGTCTCGCCAATGTGACGAAGCATCAGGACGGCCGACAGCAGCAGCGCGGTAGGATTCGCGACGTTCTTGCCGGCGATGTCCGGTGCGCTTCCATGCACGGCCTCGAACACGGCAGCGTGCACGCCGAGATTGGCGGCCGGCACGACACCCAGCCCTCCCACGAGGCCCGCGCACAGATCCGACACGATGTCGCCGTAGAGATTCGGCAGCAGCAGCACGTCGAACACCGTCGGATCCATCACGAGCTGCATGCACGTGGCATCGACGATTCGCTCGGCGTACTTGATCTCAGGGTGAGTCTTCGCGACTGCTCGCACGCTGTCGAGAAACAAGCCGTCGCCGAGCTTGAGAATGTTGGCCTTGTGGACGGCCGTCACCAGCCGTCGCCCGTGCTGACGCGCGTACTCGAAGGCGAACTCGGCAACGCGCGTCGATGCCTGGCGCGTGATGATCTTCAGGCTCTCGACCACGCCAGGCACGATCTCGTGCTCGAGTCCGGAATAGAGGTCCTCGGTGTTCTCGCGGACGATGACGAGATCGACGTCCTGGAAGCGCGTGAGGATCTGCGGGAGGCTCCGTACGGGGCGCAGGTTCGCATACAACTCGAGCTTCTTCCGCAACCCGACGTTGACGCTCGTGAACCCTTCGCCGATGGGCGTGGTCACCGGACCCTTGAGCGCCACCTTGTTCCGCTGAATCGATTCGAGAAGCTCCTCGGGCAGCGGTTCTCCGCCCCGCTCGACAGCCACGGCCCCGGCATCCAGGCGCTCCCAGACGATGTCGGCGCCCGAGGCGGCCAGAACTCGGACCACGGCGTCAGTGACTTCGGGGCCGATACCGTCGCCGGGAATCAGTGTCAGCGTATGTGTCACGACAGCCAGCTTTCTTCGGCGCTCAAACCGCCAGCAGTTTGGCGACCGACTCAATCAGGCGGCGATCGTCGTCGCCGAACGCCGCCAGACGGTCGCTGTCGACGTCGATTTCGCCGACGAGCGCGTCTCCGCGAAGGATCGGCACCACGATCTCCGAACGCGTCTCGATGCTGCAGGCGAGATACCTCGGATCCTGACGCACATCGTCGACGACGATGGTGGCCTTCGCGGTGGCGGCGGCGCCGCAAATGCCTCGGGCAAGTGGAATTCTCGTGTGCGGCGACGGCTTACCGCGGAACGGGCCGAGCACGAGCTCGTGGCCATCGAGCAGATAGATGCCGACCCAGGCATAGTCGGGCATGCGCGATTTCAGCGTGTCGACGGCACGTGTCATGCGGTCCCACGGATCGGAAATCGAGGGGAGCTCGAGGCTGAGGCACGCCTCGACGGACTCGTGGAGGGACGGCATCAGTTTTCCCTGGCTTCCCATACCAGCAGGGCCAGGCCGCCGGCGAGGTTGACGAGCATCAACATGGTCGCCAAACCATGCGCGCGGCCGAACTCTGCGCGACGCGGGTCGTTGGCGGGGAGGTCCACGATCTGGCCCGGCACCTCCGCCTGCAGCCGGGTGATCCTGGCGCTCAGGAAGAAGCCCGAATAGAGCGCGATGCCCAGCATCGTCGCCGCAATCGCGGTGCGCATGCCGAATCCGCGTGGCCGGGGTCCGATGAGCGCCATGACGGCGAGCGAGGCAATCACGGTCACGCCCGCTCCATACGCCACCCACGAGAATCGACTGAGCGATTCGCTGAACACCGCGCCGGCCAGCGATCGTCCACGCCCCGGCTCCTGGCGCTGCAACACTTCGAAGGTGGCAGGCGCCACGATGCTGCCGAGCACGACCATGCCACCGATCCAGACGACCAAGGCGAGCACATAGAGATAGCGCAGCACGAACATACGGGCAATTATAATGAAGCGGCTCGACGAAGGCGTGCAGATGAAGGTTTATCCAGTAGAGATCGCGCATCGACGCGTCGCCGAGGCGTCCGTCCACTGGCACGAGTGGAGCGGTATACCGTTTGGCGCAGCACGCCAGTCGCGCAAGGGTGTGCTTCTGTTTCTCACGGCTCGCTGGTCCGCGGGGTGTGCCGCCATGGAGCGGCTCGTGTTCGCGGATCCTGCCGTGGTCGCGCTCGTGCGGCGTGACTGGATCGCCGTGCGGGTCGACGCCGACAGGAGACCGGACATCAACGAGCGATACAACCTGGGGGGATGGCCGACGACGGCGCTTCTGACATCGGAGGGTGAAGTTCTGTCGGGTGGTACGTTCCTGGAGGTGCAGGAGCTGATGTCGCTGCTCGAGCGATCCCGCGAGGCCATCGAGACGCTGTCCGTACCACAAGAGGCGCTCGGCGGATTGGCGGCATCGCCCAGTCAGACCACCGAACCCGAACCGGAGGCGCCGATTGATGTTGATGCCGCGGATTGGCTCGTCGAGCACCTGCTTGCCGAGGCCGATGCGGCTCGCGGGGGATTCGGCGACGGTCCAAAGTACCCGATGCCGGCGGCGCTCGGGCTGCTGCTGGCCCGGTACCGGGAGAGCGCGGATTCGGAGGTCGCGGTCGTTCTCACGCGATCGCTCGACGCCATCTGCGAGCATCTGTACGACGAGCGAGAAGGCGGGTTCTTTCGATATGCGGCGCATCGGGATTGGACCGGCCAGAGTCCCGAGAAGCTCGTAGCCGACAACGCGCGACTCACGACAATCTGTCTCGAGGCGGCCACCCTGCTCGGTTCCCCCCGCTATCGAGCGCGGGCGATGGGCGCGTTGAGCTGGATCCGGACGAGGATGGTCGATACGGAACATGGGGGTTTCTTCGCGAGCGAGCGTGCCGATCACGGCCAGCGCGATGCCACGGAGCGAGTCACGTGCGATCCCGATTCCGTCGATCGGACGCTCTACGCGGACGTGAATGCCGAGGTCGCTAGTTCGTTGCTGTTGGTCGGCGACAGTCTTGACGACTCGTCGCTCATGGAACTGGCGTTGTCGTCGCTCGAGCGTGTGGTGCTGGCGCTCTATCGTCCGGGCGCGGGCCTGGCCCACTACCATACCGACCGTCCGCACGTGCGCGGGCTGCTCGTCGATCAGGTTCGGGCGGCGTGGTCTCTGGTAACGGCCGCACAATTGACGGGCCGCGTGCCGTACGTCATGCTCGCCGAGGAGCTGATGCAGTACGCGCGGCGTACCTTGTGGGACCAGGCGCGCGGCGGGTTCTTCGATCGGAGCGCGCCGGTTGCCGAGGATGGCGATATCGGGCTCCTGGCCGAACGCATCAAACCGCTGGATACGAATTGTGAAGCCGCCCGGGCACTGGCCGCCCTCGCGGCTCTGAGCGAACGGGCCGAATACGGCGACTGGGCCCGGCAGACGCTTGCGTCCCAAACCTTGGTGTACCGCAAACACGGCGCGCACGGAGCGGCCTACGGGTTGGCCGCGCTCGAGCTCGCGTCCTTTTCTCGATCACATCCGCCGCTCTCATAGCGTACCTATGCTTCGTGGAGGTCTCTCGTGCCGTCCGATGGATCCACGCTTCTCCCGATCCTTCATAACATCGCCACCCAGCTCCGCATAGACTCCGTACGGTCCACGTCGGTCGCGGGCAGCGGTCATCCATCCACCTGCTGCTCGGCCGCCGAGATCGTCGCCGCGCTCTTTTTTGCCGAGATGCGTTTCGATCCCCATGATCCGAAGAATCCCGAGAGCGATCGCTTCGTGTTGTCGAAAGGCCATGCGGCGCCGATTCTCTACGCCGCGTGGGCCCAGGCGGGCATCGTGCCCGAGGACGAGCTGCTGCGGCTGCGTGAGATCGGCTCCGATCTCGAGGGCCATCCGACGCCACGACTGCCATTCGTCGACGTCGCGACGGGGTCGCTGGGACAGGGCATCTGCGCGGCGGTCGGTATCGCGCTGAACGCGCGGCGAATCGGCTCGGACTATCGCACCTACGTGCTCCTCGGCGATGGCGAGACTGCCGAAGGATCGGTCTGGGAAGCCGCCGAGGTCGCCAGCTATGGCCATCTGGACAACTTGTGTGCCGTCACCGACGTCAACGCGCTCGGTCAGAGCCGGCCCACGATGTTTCGCCACGACATGGATCAGTACGCGCGTCGCTGGCGGGCCTTCGGCTGGCACACGATCATCGTCGATGGTCACGATCTGAAGGCCGTACTGGAGGCCCTGCGCGAAGCGCGGGACACCCGGCAGCAGCCCACCATGATTCTGGCGCGCACAATCAAGGGCAAGGGCGTGTCGCTCATGGAAGGAAAGAACGGCTGGCACGGGAAGGCGCTGAAGCTGGGAACGGAGGCCGACGCCGCGATCGCGGAGCTCGCGGCGCAGTTCATGACGCTTCCCGATGGTACCCCGCCCGCGAAGAGCGCCGGGCTGGTCCAGATTCCGAAGCCACCGTCGGCCCGCGCCGAAACAGGTTCGTCGCTCCCGAATCCGCAGACGGCTTACAAGGTGGGCGATTCGGTTGCCACCCGTGAGGCGTTCGGCGCCGCGCTCGCCTCGCTCGGCCGGCGCGACGGCCGCATCGTCGCGCTCGACGCGGACGTCGCCAATTCGACGTTCAGCGAGAAGTTCGAGGCGGTCGCGCCCGAGCGATTTCACGAGACGTTCATCGCCGAGCAGGTCATGGTGGGTGCCGCGATGGGTCTGGCCGCGCGCGGCGCCATTCCGTTCCCCTCCACGTTTGCCTGCTTTCTCACGCGGGCCTACGATTTCATCCGCATGGCCGCCATCAGCAACCTCAACGTGAAGCTTGCGGGCAGTCATGCCGGCGTCTCGATCGGCGAGGACGGACCCTCGCAGATGGCGCTCGAGGACCTGGCCATGATGCGCGCGCAGCCGAACTTCACGGTGCTCTATCCGTCCGATGCCGTGAGCTGTGAGTCGCTGGTCAACACCGTGGCGAGCGTGGCCGGACCCGCCTACATCCGGCTCAGTCGTCCCAAGACCCCGGTGATCTACTCCTCCGACGAACGCTTCCCGATTGGCGGCTCGAAAGTGGTGCGTGAGAGCTCCCGGGACATCGCGACGGTCGTCGCGGCCGGCGTCACACTCTTCGAGACACTCGAGGCATTCGAGATCCTCGCCGCACGCGGCCTTTCAATCCGGGTCGTCGATCTCTATTCGGTGCAACCCATCGACGAATCGACACTGATTGCCGCCGCCCGCGCCACGAACGGGCTCGTCATTACGGTCGAGGATCACTATGCGGCGGGAGGGATCGGCGACGCGGTGGCTGCCGCCGTGGCCGGCGCGGGCATCACGGTTCACCGTCTGGCGGTTCGCGAAATACCGCGCAGCGGAAAGCCGCAGGAGCTGCTCGATCGCTACGGCATTTCGGCCGCGCACATCGTCTCGACCGTAACGGCCCTCTGCGGAGCGGGCGACACGGTGGCCAAGGGCAGGACGTAGACCCATGCGTGGCCTGACAGTCGGAATCGTGGCGCTGACACTGTTCGCGACGGCCGCCGTCGCGCAGAGCCAGGGGCCAGGCCTCCCGATGAAGGGCCGGACGCCGGCCAGTCTCCGGGTTGTCAGTATTGGCGACATCCATGGAGACGCGGACAGCTTCGCGGAGATCCTCCAGAAGATCGGATTGACCGATGCGTCGCGCCGGTGGATCGGCGGATCGACCATCATGGTCCAGACCGGCGATGTCATGGATCGCGGCCCCCAGGTGCGCGCCGCGCTCGACCTGCTGATGGCTCTCGAACAGCAGGCTTCAGCGAGCGGTGGACGCGTGATCCCGCTGCTCGGCAACCACGAGACGATGAACCTCATCGGCGACCTGCACGATGTGCCGCCGGCCGCATACGAGAGTTTCGCAGACGAGGGTTCGCTGGCGCGCCGCGATCAGGCGTACGAGAGATACGCCGAGTTCTGCCGGGCGAGACAGAAGGTGTTTTCGAATCCGCCGAAGATCTATCAGGTGCCTTCCAAAGAGGAGTGGATGGAGGCGCATCCCCCGGGCTATCTCGAGTAACGTCGAGGCGCTTGGGCCCGACGGCAAGTATGGCCGCTGGCTGCGTTCCCGGGAGACCGTGGTACAGATCGACGATACGCTCTTTCTTCACGGTGGGATCAGCCCGCGTCTGGCTGGGGAAAAACCGGACACGCTGAGCCGTCAGGTGCAGAAGGAAATCAAGAACCTCGACGAAGCCCGCCGGCATCTCGTCGATCGCAAGGTGATTCTGCCGTGGTTCGACATCAACCAGATACTCGAAGCCCTGGAAGCCGAGAAATCGCTCGCGGCCGCAGCGGCGAAACAGCCGTCGGCGCTGGATCTGGCGCCGGGGATCGGGGTGTTCGACGCCGCACACCTTGAAGTGATGCGCAGCCTGCAGGCGATTCGCGAATGGTCCGTGGTGCGCGAGGATGGTCCGCTCTGGTTCCGTGGCTACGCGTTGTGGACCGCAGAGCAGGGCGCCCGGGAGATCGGGCCGATTCTCCAGGGCCAGCATGTCAATCGCATCGTCGTGGGGCACACCGTGCCGGCGTCCGGGCGCATCACGCCCAGGTTCCAGCGGCGCGTGTTCCTCATCGACACGGGCATGCTCGTGAGCCACTACACGGGCGGGCGCGCGTCAGCTCTGGAAATTCTAGACGGCCGCGTCACCGCGCTGTACTTGGACTCGACCGTGCAGATCGATCCGCCCGTTCCGCAGCCCGCCGGTCAGAACTGATCGTTCGTGCCCCCGCGTGTCGACCGCGCGTCCGGCGATGCTCAGTGGGTGACGGGGATGTTCGGCAGGTAAGCGCCCGCTTCGCCGCCCTTCGAGATCATCTCCTTGATGATCTTGTCCATGCCACTACGGCGATCGAGAATCCCCTTGATTTCCGCTTTGGTGAGCCACTCACTGAGCGCGGTCGTCAGGCTCTCCTCGGTGAGCGCGTTCATCTTGTCCCACAACTCGCGATCGATGCGACCGAGCTTGGTGGGCAGCTCCTTCTTGGGTGTGAGCGCTCGCGAGTGGTCGATGAGAATCATGTTCCAGGCGGGATCGACGAGAAGGTTCCCGGCGTTCCTGTCGATGTTCCCGATGAGGTCGTCGACCATTTTCATGCGCACGATCTCGCGCATCCACTTGAAGCCTGTCGGCGTGTCGGTGTCACCCATCTTCCACATGCGCGTCGGTGAGACCCACATGATCACGGCGCCCAGGTCGCCATCGATACGCCGCTCGACCGCCGGCGGCACCATTTCGAGCTTGAGGAGCTTGTCGATCTCATAGGCGGCGATCTCTGCCTTGTAGCTCTCCCAGTACCCGCGCTGGATGCCGGGCTTCAGAGGCTTCCACGCCATACTCTCGAACGGGCCGCCCGGCTTGAGCCAGGCGCGCCGCGGCTTGGTCACGCCCATCCCGACGTCCTCGATCTTTTCGATCTCCGCCGTGCGCAGGTACTCCTCATACTCCGCGTACTTTCCCACCCACGTCTTGGCATTGACGGCCGGCGCGACGGCAGGAGCCTGGGCGCCGACCGGGACGACAGGCGGTGCGTGAAGGACGAAGACGACGAGACCGGCGAGCATGGTACGGAGCAAAACGCGCATGCAGTACCTCCGCAATTTGATGACATGCCCACGGGGAATGCCCGGAGAGCTTGATATGATCGGCGCGCAGTATAGCGCGGAACGCCAGCCGCCGAGAGGTCGAGTACCCCCGTCCACGGACCGCGGAACCTCTGTCCGGATCAGGATCAAGGGGTCGAGACCGGTTCGGCCGCCTCGATTCGCAGAAGCGCCGAAAAAATACCCTGCAGGAGGTCCATGTGCTCGCCCAGCAGATCGAAGAGCTCCTCCCTGTCGATCCTGAGGGCCTGTCCGGGCTTCGTCACCCGTGCCTTCCACCCGGCCCGCTCGAATCCGAGGGTCTCGAAGACGCCAAAGGTATCGCCTGGTCCCGCTTTGGTCGTGGAGAGTCCGGCGCCCTCGAGCGTGACCTCACCGGCAATCACGGTATAGATGGCGGCCCGATCCGACTCGGCGAACAGCTGCGCCCCGTCGGCGAGCAGGACCTGATCCGCGATACGGCCGAGCGCCAGCAGCTGCTCCGGTGAGGCGCGTCGGAACACCGGCACGCCGTGCAGCACGAGCACCTCGTCGATGGCGGTGAGCGAGAGGTTGGTGCTCTCGGGAGCCGGCGCAGCCGCGGCACGCACGACGGTGCGCCATCCGGTGGCCGACGGCTTGGCCATCAGCATCCGGAACAGCCCCTGCGCGAGCAGCGTGTTGTCGGAGAGCAGCGTCATGAACTCTTCGATGTTCAGCGCCAGGCCGATCGCCACGTCCACGGCGCGGACGGTGGCCGGCACCGGGCTTCCCTCGAGGACTCCCTCGAACGCCAGGGCCGCCGGGGCCTCCAGTTCATGCGGCGCTCCGTCTTTCTCCACGATCGACACCTTGCCATCGAGCAGGAACTGCAACTCTTCGGCGGGCGCCCCCTGCTGGTAGAGCACGCGTCCGCTCTCGTGGCGCACCTGGCGGCCGATGCCGGCGATGCGGAACAGCTCGTCGACCGAGACGAAGTCGAAAAGCGGGATGTGTCGCAGGCGGTCGGCCAGTTCGACGGCGGGCAGCGGCTCCATCCAGAGCGCGCGGCGCTTCTCGACCGGCAACCGATATGCGGCCAGGGCCCAGGACGCGGCTTCGAAGACGTACCAGTCCTTGACATCGCGGAACGCCAGCGCGTGTTCGAGGTCGTCGGCGAGCTTCCAGAGTTTCGTCTGCTCGACGTAATGAATGGCGGAGGCGGCCACCACCTGATCCTCGTCGGCCACGAGTTGGGCCAGCGTCTCCTCGGCGTCCCGTTGTCGGGAGCGCAGAAACAGATTGGCCTTGCGCACCTTCTCGTCGATCGGCAGTTCCTCCAGAACCGGTAGGACGCGCTTGCGAAGTGGGCCCGTGAGCAGGTTGTCGAGGTACTCGCTGGCGCTCGCGCTCGCCCGGGCGTCCCCGTGATCGATCGCCCAGCGCGCAGCGGCGATGTCCTTCCACGGGTAGACGAGTCCCAGCAGCCGGTAGACGCGATCCACCGTGCGATCGAGCTTCTCGGTCAGCGCGCGTGCGAGCAGCGAGTCGTTGGGCTTGGCCTTGAAGAGGTTGTAGCGCAGCGTCAGGTAGTTGGAATACCGGCTCGCTTCCTTGACTGCCAGCCGCTCGATGGGCTCGCGCGCAATCGTGAGACCCTCGTGGTCGCGGCGCAGCTTCTCCATGGCGGCTACTACCTTGTACCGGAGGAAGCCGTCGGGATCGTCGAGGGCCGTGACGAGCATATCCATCGCCTTCTGAGTGGGAAACAGCGCCAGGGTGCCGGGGATATGCCGGCGCACCCAAATATCCTCCTCGGTGTCGTGCAGGAAATAGCCGAGAACGTCGACGACTTCCTCCCCGTAGCTGACGAGCACTTCGCGGACCTGCGGCTTGAGCCGCCGGTTGCGCAGGAGCGAGATGAGCGGCGGCAGCAGCAGCGCATGGTTGCCAGCCATGATCTTCGCGCTGCGAATGGCTTCCTGCGCGACGCCCAGATCCGAGTCGTAGAGAAGAGGAATGAGCAGGTGTTGCAGGTCCGGGTTCTTGATGCGCGCCACGGCGCTCGCCACTTCTCTCCGCGCGGCGGCGGTGACCTGGCGTGTGTCGGCGGTCACCGTCTTCAGCGCCGCCTCCGCGGCCTTCACCTCGTCTGGATTGGAGCTGTCGGCGAGTGCCACGGCGGCCGTCACCATCACCCGCGGATCCCGATCTTCGAGGTACTTCCGCATCAAGGGTGAGACGTCTTCCCGGCGGATCGCCGAAAGCGCGCGGACCGCTGCAGCCCGAACGTCGGCGCTCGGGTCCTTCAGCATCCGTTCGATCGCCGGCAGCCATCGCTCCGCCACGTCGGGCCGAGCTCCTTCGAGCGCTGCGAGGGCGCGCGCACGCACCTGTTCGGAGCCGTGATGCAGCAGTAACGGCGTGATCAGGTTCCGCTTGTCGAGCGATTCGAGCAGCTCGATCGCGTACAGCACGCGGCGCGGATCGGGGTTCGACAGCTCTTCGACGAGCGTTTCGACCGTGGACAGATCGGCGACGTTCAGCCGCACATCGGTGGGGACGACGTCCCGCTGCTCGATGCTCTTGCGGAAGGCGAGCAAATAGCCGCGGCGGGCGCGGATGGACATCAACACCCACAGACCCGTCATCACGAGGCTGGCGTAGCTCAGCTCGGGCCAGGGAAGGTTCAGGCCCCACGGTTTGATCAGAACCAGGCAGAGCAACGCGCCGAGAGCCTTCGCGAAGCGATCGACGGTGACGTCCACGAAGGGCTTCGCCTGGTATTTGAGGTTGGTCGGAAGCGGTAGAAACAGCACCTCTCGCGTGGTCTTGTCCACCGTGTAGCGCAGCGAGGTGTCGAGCACCCGCGCGAGGCCGGGCGCCCAGAGCGCCCGCGTCACCAGAATCACGACGGCCGTGGCGCCGAGGCTGACCGGAAGGACGAGCAGAGCGAATCCGATGCCGAGATACCGGTGAATGCGGCTGGTCAGCCAGACCTGGACGACGAAGCCGATGATCGAGGTGTACAGCTGGACGGTCCCGAGGAACGCGGTGATGGCGTCGGTGCCGCCACTGCCCTTGGCCGCGGCGGCCGCCAGATTGAGCTGCTGCTCGATGATGGCGGCGCCGATGGCGGCGAACGCGATGACGAGCGCGATCGTCTGCAGGTGCCTCGACTCGCGCAGCAGCTTCAGCGCTTCGCCCCAGCCCACGCCTTTCTCCTCACCCGTGGCCGGACCGCTCGCGCCCGCCGACTTCTCACGCGCGACAATCGCCGTGACGAGCGCCATGCACAGCCCGAGTCCAACCGTGCTGATCAGCAGCAGATTGACGGTGCCGACCTCGTCGACGAAGAAGGTGAGAATGGCCGACCCGAGGATGCCGCCGAGGCTTGCTCCGCCGCCGATGAATCCGAACACGCGCTTGGCCTGCCGGGGATCGTAGATGTCGTTGGCAAGCGTCCAGAACTGGCTGATGAGCAGAATGCCGAGAATGAGGCCGAGGAGATAGAACGCGACAGGAACCCACGCGGCGCCGGTCTGGAAGAGCGCCCAGAACAGCAGCATGATGCCGGCCATGCCGGCCTGTGTGATGGGGATGACCCACCGGCGGGGCAGCACGCCGACGGCCTTGGCATAGCCCTGCATGATGATGCCGATGAGCAGCCCGGCGCCGAGCTGCACGAGTGGCAGGTTGTCCGCCCCGAGACCTTCGATGAACTTCGAGCGCGTGATGGGCTTGATGATGTTGTACGAGGTCATCGCCAGGAACGAATAGGCGAACATCATCAGCGCCGTCTGCGCCTCCTCGTCCCGGAGCTGGGCGACGGGAGTCAGAATGCGGCGGAGCAGAGATCCCTTCATAGAGCGCGGCTCCGTAGGTGAGAAGTGGTGATGGGCCCGGGGACCGCTGGCGTCACAGTGAGGCCCGCGACCAGACAGGCTGGAGCGGGCGCGGAGTCTCTACGGGGTCGATCATGGCCCTGCAAAGTGTGCCCGCGGACGGCGTGCTGGCTGACCGAACGCGTTGCGGGTTCGCGCGATTCTATGTCACGGCCCGCCCCCCGGCAAGTTCGGGTCGCCGGGTAGGATAGAATCTCCCCACCTCAATGGTGCGCGCCCTCGAGCGGGTGCTGAATCTCCGGGCGGGCGAGTTCCGCCGCGGCATCCTGCTCTTCACCTACCTGTTCCTCGTCATCAGCAGCTACGTGGTCGGCAAGGCGGCCCGGGACGCCATGTTCCTGGATCGCTTTCAAGCCGTGCAGCTGCCGTACGCCGACTTCACTGTCGCAGTCATTGTCGCGCTCATCGTCTCGCCGTACATCAAGCTCGGACGTCTGGTGAGCCTCCGCGCCCTGCTCGTCGGCAGCCTGTTGATCTTTTCGAGCAACTGTCTGCTCTTCTGGGTTCTCAATCACTATCTGGATCCGCCGTGGCTCCTGCCCACGATCTACGTCTGGATGGGCGTGTTCGGCGTCCTGGCGCCGACGCAGGTCTGGACGCTCGCCAGCTCGGTCCTCGCCCCGCGAGAGGCCAAGCGGCTGTTCGGGCTCATCGGCGGCGGCGCCATCGGCGGATGGATCGTCGGCGGTTTCCTCACGAAGGTCGCCGCGACGCGCTTCGGCACCGAGAGCACGCTGCTCGCGATGGCCATGGCCCTCGCCATCTGCGCGTTTCTTGTGAACCGGATCTCTGCCGAAGCACGGTCGACGGGCGCCGCCGATCCGGACGCGGGGCGGATGGACGATGCGATGCGGCGAGGGCTGCGCGAGAGCCTGCGTGTCATCCGATCCTCGCCGTATCTGTCGGCCATCGCCGCCGTGATTTGTCTCTCGTCGTTCGCGACGAGCATAACGGGCTGGCAGTTCAAGGCGATTGCGAAGCAGGCGATTCACGAGACGGATCTGCTGACGGCATTCTTCGGCCAGTTCAACTTCTACGCCGGCCTGGCCAGCCTGCTGGCCCAACTGCTGCTGACCTCGCGCTTCCTGAAGCGCTTTGGCCTCGGGTTCGCGCTCTTCATCGTGCCAGTGTCGCTCAGCCTGGGCTCGATTGGCGTGCTGGTGTTTGCGTCGCTTGCCTCGGCCGTCTTTCTTCGCGGCAGCGACCAGGTGCTCCGGTACTCCATCGACAAGACCACGGTCGAACTGCTGTACCTGCCGGTGGCGGCGACGCAGAAGATGCAGGTGAAGTCGTTCATCGACACCGTGATCTGGCGGGCCGGCGATGGGCTCGGCGCGCTCCTCGTGCTGATCTTCGCCAACCGCATGGGCCTCTCCGCGCGCGAGATGAGCATCGTCGCCCTGGTCGTGCTCGGCGGCTGGATCGCTGCCGCCTACGTCGCCCGGCGCCAGTACGTCGCCACGCTCGGCGAAAGCATTCATCAGCATCGGCTCGATGCCGAGCGCGCGATGGCGCCGGTGCTCGATCGCTCGACCACGAACGTGCTGGCCGCGAGCCTCCAGTCGGGCGACAAGGACGAGATTCTCTACGCGCTCGGCCTCTTCGACATGGGTCATCGGCAGGCCACGCACCCGGCTGTCCGCGGGTTGTTGAAGCACCCCGAGCCCGAAGTCCGACAGCGAGCCATTGCACGGCTCGCCGCGGCGGGCGACAAGACGGTCCTCGCGACGATCGAGCGTCTGCTGTACGACCCGTCGCTCGACGTGCGGACCGAAGCGCTGCTCTATCTCACACACCATGCGCACATCGATCCGCTCGAGCGCATCGAGGCGCTGGGCGATTTCCCGGACTTCTCAATCCGTTCGGCGATGGTGGCCTTTCTCGCGCGCCCAGGCCGCGCCCAGAACCTGGAGGCGGCCCAGTTCATGCTCCAGTCGATGGTGGCTGAGGAAGGAATAGAGGGCCGTCGCGCACGGCTCGAGGCCGCGCGCCTGCTTTCGCTGCTTCCGGAAGGCTTCGCCGAGCAATTGCAGCAGCTCGCCGACGACAAGGATCCGGAGGTCGCGGGGTACGCGTTACGGGCGATTGGGCGGATGAAGAAGCGCGAGTTCATTCCGCGACTGCTCTCGCGACTCGCCGAGCCGCAGTTCGTCGACGAGGCCACCTCCGCCCTCGCCGCGTTCGGCGACCGCGTCGTCGGCACGCTGCGTGATCAGCTGGCGGATCCGTCGGTTCCGATCGAGATCCGGCGCGAGTTGCCGGGCGTCCTGCTGCAGATTGGCACGCCGGCGGCAGAGACGGTGCTCGTCGAGGGCATGCTCGAGGCCGACACGGCGCTTCGCTTCCGCACCATCTCGGCGCTCAACAAACTGGTCCAGCAGAACCCCAACCAGCCGATCGACGTCAAGATGGTCGAGACGGTGCTCGCCGCCGAGATCATGGGGCACTACCGCTCCTATCAGATCGTCGGCATGCTGGGCGGGCACCTGGAGAGCTCGGATCCCGTCGTGCAGGCCCTGCGCGACTCGATGAACCAGGAGGTTGAGCGCATCTTCCGGCTGCTCAAGATCCTGTTCCCGCACTTCGATCTCCACAGCGCCTATTTCGGACTGCAGTCGGACAAGCCCCTGGTGCACGACAACTCGCTGGAATTTCTCGAGAGCGTCCTCAAGCCCCAGCTTCGGACCCTGCTGGTGCCGCTCCTCGATGCCGAGGTGAGCGTGGCAGAGCGTGTGAGCCTGGCCAACCGCATCGTTGGCGCAGGTGTCGAGTCGCAGGAAGAAGCCGTCTCGATGCTGCTCGTGAGCGAAGACCCGTGGCTCAAGTCGTGCGCCGCGTACGCGATTGGCACGCTCGGCCTGAAGTCGCTCGAAGGCGAGCTCGACAAATGGCTCGACGCGCCCGATCCTCTGCTGCGTGAGACGGCCCGGCAGGCCAAAGGACAGCTGGCCAGTACGGAACGCTAGATCCGGAGGTCTGACCGGGCGTTGCCAATCGCTTCAGCGGCGGGCGACTCGGGCCAGACTGGCGGCGCGGCCGCGGTGTATCCCGCGTGCGCCAGAGCGCCCTGGAAAAGCGCAGTCTGCGAGGCGTAGAAGAGCAGCTTGACCGACAATCGGCCCAGCAGGTAGAGCTGCCCGATCGCAAATCCCATCCACATCGACACGCCGGTCGCCCCCGCGCCTGGCGCCAGAAGAACGTAGGCTCCAGCCACCGCTGCGAAGCACAGCGCGTTCAAGAGGTAGAGGCAGATGGTGCGCCCCGGATGACGTCTCACGAACCGCGCCGCGGCCACCAGGGCTCCGACCATGCTGCGCCGGTCCTCGACGACGGCGCGGACCTTCGCGTAGTCGAAGACCAGCGTGACGAGCATCAGCAGCCACGCGAACAGACCGTACAGTCCCATGCGCCAGATGAACGCCGTGCGTTCGACCGTGAGATTCTTGGTGACGCGCTCGAAGAAGCTGTCGAAGAGCCACGGGTGCACGTGGCGGAACAGCACGTAGTAGACGAGCCCCATCAGCACCGCGAGCCGGAGAAAGCGGAAGAAGAACACCCCGCAGGCGCTGAAGAACCCGTGCGACCTCGTCGGCCGGCCGCGCGCATAGCGGTCGAGCACGCCTCCAGCCAGGAACGCCCAGACGAAGAGATAAACGGCCGCCGCGCTCGCGACGACCGGCGAGAGGGCACGATTGTCGAGAATGCCGCTGATGTTGTGGAGCACCGCCGCGCCGCCGATGATGCTCTGGTCGAACGTTCGGCCGATGCCGCTCGAGCCCGCCTTGAACTCTTCCCACCAGTCTTGGTTCACGCCGGACGCCGCCGTTTCGGCGGCCAGACTGCTGCCGAGGTGATCGCGCAGCAGGCCCCGCAGCGCCAGTCCCATCGGCAGCGCCAGCAGGAACGTCAGGACGGCAATGCCCAGCAGGATCGCCGGCGCCTGCATCACGCGGCGGATTCCGTCGACAAACGCCCCGAACGGTGACATTCGTGGTCTCCTGGTGGACCGAGGCTGCTGGCCGGCAGCCGCCAGCCGCTCGAGAGCAGGCGCGCGAACTACGCCTGGCGTGCCCCTACACGAAGAACGCGTAGGTCATCAGACAATCCTGCATCCAGATCAGCCATTTCAACATCCACTTGTTCGTGGCCTGCGCGGTGCGTGGCGTGAGCGTACAGGCTGTTGTTCGTGTAATTGATGTCGAGGAGCAGCGTGCGATCGGGATCGACTTGCGCGTACGCGGCCCGGCTGGCTCGCTCGTAGTTGAACATCGTCCAGCGGTCACGGCCGTTCCAGCGCTCACGCACCCGCTCGCCGTTCTGAAACACGACCAGGACGTCCACGGGAAAGACCGCCTCACCGTGCCGCCGAACTACCACGCGGGTGCGAAACATCGATGGCGTGCCGCCGGCGCCCTGATACCGGCGTTCGCCGTCCCGATCGAAGAGCCCCACGCCAGAGGCCGATTCGCTTTCGAGTTCCTCGATGGCGTAGTCGAACACGTTCGAGCTCCGGTACACCTGATCGAAGAACCACGTCAGATCCTGGCCGCTGATGTCGTTGGCCACGCTGAAAAAATCCTCGGGCTCGGGGTGACGGAACTGCCAGCGTACGAAGAAGGTGGACAGGATGCGCTGAAGCGTCGGCCAGCCGAGCATGTTCTCCAGCGTGTTGAGCCACAGCGCCGTCTTGTTGTAGGTGATGTCGCCGGCCGTGTCCGCCCAGTACCGATAAGTCGGTGTGAGCTGGGCATCGGCTTCGGCCGACGGCCTGAAGCCGGTCAGCCGGTTGTTGTCCGTCGCACGCGAGACAGGAATGTCCCGGAACACGTAGGGGATGAATCCTCCAAAGTAGCGCCTCACCATGAAATTCGGCTCGTACGCCTGCTGAATGACCCGGGCGGTCGAAAAGGTGTTCAGCCCCTCGTCCAGCCACGCGTGCTCGAACTCGTTGTTGGCGACGATGCCATACCAGAACTGATGGCCGGCCTCGTGGATGGTGACGCTTTCTGGCTGCGTCACCCTGCTCGGCGCCAGCCACCGCGTGCCTGCCGTGAAGAGCGTCGGGTATCCATGCCCCCGGCGCCGCTCTGATAAGCGGGATCGACCACGGTGACATGACCGTAGGGATACGCGCCGAACCACTCGCCGTAATAGCGCAAGGCGGCCCGTGTCGCCTCGAAGTGGCGATCTTCCTGTCCCAGGTGCTCACGCTGGAACAACAGCCGCATGTCGACGGCGGGCAGCGTTGGGTGCTCGAACCGCGCGCGCCGTTCCAGATAGTGGGGGCTCGTCGTCCAGGCGAAGTCGTGCACATCCGCTTCGCTGTACTCGTGCGTCGTGGTGCCATCGGGGTTGTCGGTTCGGCGGCGCTCGGTGCCGGTTGCGCCGACCATCCAGCCGTTCGGCACCGTCATCCGCACGTCATAGACCCCGAAGTCGGAAAAGAACTCGGTCGACGCGTGAAACTGATGACAGTTCCAGCCCTTTTCCTCGAGGACGCCGAGCTTGGGAAACCACTGCACGATGAAGTAGTAGTCGCCGATCACGCCGGTTCGAGCGAACGGGCGCGGAATCTTGGTCGTCCATGCCACTTCCACACGAATCGTCTGGCCTGGCTGGACGGCCTTCGGCAGCGGCACCACCATCACCGTCTGATCCAGCGGATTCCCGTCATCGGGCGCGCTGTAGCGCTTGCCCGATGTGAGGTCGATGAACGGCGCCGCGTTGTCGCTGAGCAACCGGACGGCGGACACCTCGGTCCAGGCCCAGTCCTCCGCCGGCCGCCGCGCCAGCTCGCTGCGACCTCCGGACATCAGACGCTCACGCATCCACGTGGAGCTCGTGTTCTTCCACGCGTTGTAATAGAGATGGAACTGCAACTCCGACGTGGCGCGTGTCGTGATGTTCCGCCACGTGATCACCTCGCGGCCGGTCAGCGTGCGGGTCTCGGGATCGAGGCGAACGTCGATCGAGTAATTCGCGTTCCGCGGGGATCGCGCGTCCAGCGGTTGCGGTGCTGTCGCCGGAGCGGGATCGGTTTCAGAGGGTGCTTGAAGCGCGGAAGGAGCGGGCGGCTGCGCCTGGACAGCGGCACGGCCTGGCAGCATCGATGCGCTCGCCAGGACCACGCCCAGGCTGGTGAGCCCCACGAGTCGGCGCATGCATCCTCCCTCGGCTGGATCGTATCACCAGTCCGACCGCCCCGACGCCGCGGGCTCACTCTGCCCGAGTATGATCGTGCGAGGAGGGCGTATGGCTACCGAGATTGGCGAGCTCTATCTCGCGGACGTCGTCAGAAGCTTCAAGGGACTCAAGAAGCTCGCCGACCGGGCCGCGGCTCAAGTTTCGGACGAGGCGTTCTTCCTGACGATCGATCCCGAGTCCAACAGCCTGGCCGTGATCTTCAAGCACATGGGCGGCAATCTGCGATCGCGCTGGACCGACTTCCTGACCACCGACGGCGAGAAGCCCGATCGCGATCGCGACTCGGAGTTCGTGGTCACTGGCATGTCGCGTGGCGTCGTCGTGGCCGTCTGGGACGAGGGTTGGCGCATTCTCATCGCGACGCTGGAGACGTTGACGCCCCCACACCTCGATCAGAGCGTGCTGATCCGCTCGGAGCCGCATTCGGTGCTGCAGGCCATCGACCGGTCGATGACGCACGCGGCGTATCACGTCGGCCAGATCGTTTTTCTCGCCAGGCATCTGGCGGCGGGCACTTGGCAGACGCTGAGCATCCCGCGCGGCGAGTCGGCCCGGTTCAACGAACGGAACAAGGAACGGTTCGCCGCCGGGTTTCCCGCGAAAGAGTGAGCGGCTAGGCCGACGCTCCAGCACGGGACGGTCCGCCCGGCGTCAGGCGAACGCGGAGTCGCGAGCTGGGTCGCCAGTGGAATACGTCGAGTTCAAGCGGTCCTTCCGACACGAGCGACAGGTCGAATCCCCGAGCCAGCTCGGTGACGAACGCGCGGCCCAGGGTGAGGGTCAGGTGGTCGCCGAGGCACGTAATCCGCGACGCGCCAAAAGGTGAGTACTCGGGGCGCGCATACGACTGGCTGAGCGAACGATCCGGATCGAAACGGTCAGGATCCCGGAAGGCGTCCGCCAGTCGATGGCTCTCCTGGACGCAGATCCTCACCTGCCAGCCCTTCGGAATCAGGTAGCCGTTCACGTGGATGTCGGCCTTGACGCCGCGAAGCAGATACTCACTTTGCGCCAGGCGCAGCGTTTCACGCACGATGCGCCCCGGCAAATCCTGGTCGAGGTCTGCCGAGACGGTCGCTGCGCGCACGCGCACCCACCAGGCCTGGTGATCGCAGAGCATCTTGACGAGCCAGTTGACGAGCGATGCCACGTCGCGCGTCCCGTTCATCAGGATATAGGCGAGGTTGTAGGTGATGGTGGGGTTGGTCATCGACTCAGGAGCCGATTCGACCAACTTGGACAGAATCGACGCGCGAACACTCCCGCTGTCCGACTCGCGTCGAAGGTGGCCGACCTGTTCGTCCAGGATGCGGGCAATCTCGGCGAGCGCCCGGCGAACACGGGCCGGCGGCGTTCGCCAGGCGCGCTCGTAATCGATCACGGAGATCAGGTGTTCGAGTCGTGGCAGAACGGGCGCATCGCGATCGATGCCGAAGACAACGCGGGCGAACGCTGCAAACACCATCGACTTGATTGCGTCAGCTGGTTGCAGTCCTTCTTCTGTGCCTCCCGCGGAATCGGCGGCCATGCGTTCCACACGCTGGCGAACGATCGCTTCGACATCATCTCGTGCATCGTCCACGACCTGAGTCGTGAAGGCCGCGCGAAACAGCGGCGCGTACGCCCGGCGCGCCTCCGGGTTCATGTAACGCAGAAACCCTTGCGGGACGAACCGGTTGTAGGGCATCGATGGCGCAAAAAGCGCATCGTCGTGGCGCCGCAGCACTTCGCTCCCCAGCCGCAACCCGACGATGCACACCACAGGCTGCATGAGATAGCAGGTCTTGAAGACCGGACCCCATCGCGCCGCCTCCTGCGCGTAGAAGCCTCGCCGCTGCCACGGATCGGGCGTCGCGATCCCGATGCTGCCCGGAGGAAGGCCCCGCGCGTGCCCGTACGAGGGCCTGGCGCGCCAGCGCTCGTAGGCGATCCCTACCGCTGCCATCGCCGCCACGCCGGTCAGCACCCGAGGCGAATGAATCGCGAGTGTGATGGCCACGCCGGTATAGGCCACAAGTGATGCTGCGAGGCCATAGGCGGCCAGCGGGAACGCGCGCAACTTCTGCCGGAATCCGCTGATGTTAAGGAGCCGGAGCATGGGCCAGACCGCGATGGCCAGGACCGCGAGCGCCAGCACCCTCGAGATGTTCGACGTGAGAGTCTGCACAACCGAAAGACCGGGCGAAGCCTAGCACAGCGACTTGTATAATCTCGTGGCTGTCGTCAGCGTGGCGCGTCCAACGCGTGGTTCTCGAGGGGTGTTCATGCCGATTCGAGTCATACATTTCGGCCTCGGACCGATCGGGGCAGGCATCGTTCAGCAGATCGCGTCTCGCAAGGGTTTCCAGATAGTCGGTGCCGTCGACATCGATCCCGACAAGGCGGGCCGCGATCTCGGCGACGTGGTCGGGCTCGGCCGCCGGCTTCGGGTGAAGGTGTCGGCGGATGCGGCACGCGCGCTCGAGTCGTCCAGGCCGGACGTCGCTGTGCTGTGCACGTCGTCATCACTGGTGAAAGTGATGCCAGCCATCGAGACGATCCTCCGCGCGCGGGTTCCCATCGTGTCGACCACCGAGGAGTTGTCGTACCCCTACCGGAGCAGACGTCGGCTGGCGGCCCGCATCGACGCGCTGGCAAAAAGGGCCAAAGTTGCTGTGCTCGGTACGGGGGTCAATCCCGGATTTGCGATGGATGCGCTGCCGCTCATGTTGACCGGGGTTTCGGAACGCGTCGATTCCATCAGGGTCGACCGCGTCCAGGACGCGCGGATCCGCCGTCTGCCGTTCCAGCAGAAGATCGGCGCGGGGCTCACACCCCGCGAATTTCAAAAGAGGGTCGATGCCGGAACCGTGCGGCACGTGGGTCTCACCGAGTCGATCTCGATGATCGCGGACGGCCTGGGTTGGAAACTCAGTCGCATCACCGACGAGATCGGGCCGAAGATCGCCGAAGAGAGGATCTCGAGCGAATTCCTCACCGTCGACACCGGCGACGTCTCGGGCATCATCCAGGATGGTGTGGGCTACCGGGGATCGGAGCCACTCATCAGGCTCCACATGGAAGCCTATCTCGGCGCGCCGGAGTCCTACGACGCCGTGACCATCGAGGGGTCGCCGCGGCTGGCCATGCGGATCGACGGCGGCATCCACGGCGACATCGCCACGGCATCCATCGTCGTCAATTCCATTCCGAAGATCATCAAAGCCGCACCGGGCCTGCGGACGATGCGCACGCTGGAGCTGCCCTCGTTCTTCGGCGGTCGATGATTGCGCGGTAGGGGAACGGCGCCGACTACTGCTGTCGCTCGAGCACCCAGGCGAAAGGCCCGGTCAGCTGTTCGAGCAGCGGGCGCCCGCGCCACGCGTCGAGCGTCACTTCCCGGCATTCGGTGAGGTCGCGGTCGAAGTCTTCGAGCAGTCGTGACGCGATCCGCCCGTCGCGAGAGGCGAGATTCACTTCGTCGTTGTGCTCGAACGATCGGTTGTCGACGTTCGTGGTCCCGATGACGCTCCACATTCCGTCGACGACCATGACCTTGGCATGAAGCATCACCGGCTCGTACTCGAAGATCCGGACGCCGGCTTCGAGCAGCTCGCCGTACAAACGACGGCTGGCGAGCCGCACCAAGCGCTGATCGGTCTTCGGGCCGGGCACCAGCACGTCGATGGACACTCCTCGGGCCCGTGCATGGAGGAGGCATCGGCGGAACGCCCGGTCGGGCAGGAAGTACGGTGTTGCGATGCGCACCTCGCGGCGCGCGCCTTCGATGAGCAATTGAAAGGCCACGCGCGACGCAGTCGCGCGATCGGCCGGCGAGCTCTTCACGACGAGCGCTGTCGTCTCGCCCTCAGCCGCCAGCTCCGGAAACTGTCCGGGCCCGGTCAGGATCTGGCCGCAGCACTCGAGCCAGTTCTCGGCAAACACACCTTGAAGAGCGGCGACGACCGGCCCCTCCACACGTGCCATGGTGTCGCGCCAGGGGCGGGCGCCGTCGCCGGGCGCCCACCAGTCTGCAATGCCCGCACCGCCGACAAACGCCACGCGTCCATCGACGATGAAGAGCTCGCGGTGCGTCCGGTTGTTGAGCCGATGCAGCCTGTACCAGGTCACGCGCTGATAGCGCTCAACGGAGCAGCCGGCGTCCAGCAGCCGCGAGAGGCCGGGACCTCGCAGCCGGGAGCTGCCGATGGCGTCCACGACAATCATCACGCGGACTCCGGCCTTCGCGCGCTCCGCCAGCGCGTCGACGAACTCGTCGCCGATGCCGCCTGGCTCGAAGATGTAGCACTCGACATTCACCGATGTCTCGGCGGCGCGAATGGCGGCCAGCATCGCCGGGTAGAACGCCACGCTATTGGTCAGGATGTCCACGCGGTTGCCCTCGTGAACCGCAGCCTGACAGGTGGATTGCAGGAGCCGGACGAAGTCGGGGTGCTCGATATCGACCTGGCCGCTGACTTCGTAGTCGATGCCCGGCGTGAAGATGACCACGAGCAGCAGCCACACGAGAAAGATGGCGCCGAGAATCGTGAGATACGTGGCGATCAACACCGGCCTCAGGATAGCCGGGTTCGACGCCGTCTGCCATCGGATCGCGCACCGCTCGCGCCGCGATCGGTCTATCAAGCACGTCGCAACCTGAGAGCGGCTCGAGGTGCCGGCGTCGTAAGATACCCGGCAGGTGCCCGAATCCTTCCGCTCCGTCGAGCTCCTGCGCGTCGAGGGGACGAAGTGGTCTCGCAGCCGGGATCTGGCGGCCGTCGAAGAACCCCTTCAGGTCACCCTCGGGGGCGAGCCCTTCGCCGTCATCATGCGCACACCCGGCGCTGACATCGATCTCGTGGCCGGGTTCCTGCTGAGCGAGCGCGTCGTGACGGACGCGAGCGACATCGGCACGATGGAGCACTGCGGCCGCTCTGAGTCTTCGGAGGCACGAAATCTCGTCGACGTGCGGCTGACGGACCGCGCGGCGCGTCGGTTGCCGGCCCTCCTCGCCGATCGCCGTCAGGTGACGACCGCTTCGGCGTGCGGGCTCTGCGGGCGACGCACGATCGAATCGCTCAAGTTGGAGCTGGCGCCCCTGTCCACCGGGCGCACCGTGACCATTGAGAGTCTCGGCGAGATGCCGGTTCGGATGCGGCAGTCGCAAACGGTCTTCCACGAAACCGGCGGGTTGCACGCGGCGGGTCTCTTTGACGTGAACGGCGGTCTCGAGCGCCTCGCCGAGGACGTGGGCCGTCACAACGCCGTCGACAAGGTCGTCGGAAGGATGCTGATCGACGGCCGACTGCCGCTCTCGGACGCCGTGCTCTTCGTGAGCGGCCGCTCGTCGTTCGAGATCGTGCAGAAGGCATTTGTCGCCGGCATCTCAATCGTCGCGTCCGTATCGGCGCCCTCATCGCTGGCGGTGGATCTCGCGCGCGAGGCGGGTATCACGCTCGTCGGCTTCGTACGAGACGATCGGTTCAACATCTACACGCACGGTCATCGGGTCGGAGGGTCCCGGTCGTGACCCGCGGTTCGCACCGCGTGTCGTGGATTCCCACGGGTATCACCCATACCAAGCCGCAACACTACCGCGAGATGGTGCGTGTGGCCTGGGCCAATCGGCATGAGCTGCGGTTCGCCCTGCGGATCCTTCGCGACGGCGTGTGTGACGGATGCGCGCTCGGGACGTCGGGGCTCTCCGACTGGACGATTCCAGGCATCCACCTCTGCATGGTGCGGCTCGAGCTCATGGAGCTCAATACCGCGCCGGCGATCGACGAACGGCGACTCGTGGATGTGGCCGCGCTTCGCGCCCTCTCGTCGGCCGAGCTCAGAAAGCTGGGGCGGCTGGGGCATCCCCTGCGCCGACGCGCAGGGGAGCGCGGCTTCTCGGTCGTCACCTGGGATGACGCCCTCCACGTGGCGGCATCGCATCTCCGAAGGGCCGAGCCACGGCGAGTCGCCGTCTATCTGACCTCGCGCGGCATCACCAACGAGGTGTACTACGCGGCGCAGAAGGCTGCGAGGTTTCTGGGCACACCGCACATCGACAACTCAGCGCGGCTCTGTCATGCGGCATCGACCGTGGCCATGAGGGAAATGCTCGGACATGGTGCCTCCACGTGCAGCTACACCGACTGGCTCGGCGCCGACCTGCTGGTCTTCTTCGGGTCGAACACGCCGAACAATCAACCCGTCACGACGAAGTACATGTACTACGCGAAGCGGAACGGCGCCGAGATCGCGGTGGTCAATCCCGTGCGCGAACCGGGACTGGCGCGCTACTGGGTGCCGTCGATCCCGACAAGCGCCATGTTCGGCACCCGCTTCGCGGATCACTGGTTCGACGTGCACACCGGTGGTGATGAGGCGTTTCTGGTAGGGGTCCTGCGGGCGCTCGTCGAACGCGGCGGAGTCGATCGGCCGTTCATCGCCGCACAGACCGTCGGCTTCGAGGCCGCGAGCGCGGCGGCGTGCGCCACCGACTGGTCGCTTCTCGAGCGTACGAGCGGCACCGGGCGCGATCGCATGGAGGCGTTCGCCGATCTGTTGTGCCAGAAACCCAACACCGTCTTCGTTTGGTCGATGGGCCTGACGCAGCATACGACCGGCGTGGACACCATCCGCGCCCTCGTCAACGTCGGTCTCGCCCGCGGCCTGCTCGGCACGCCGAATCGCGGGCTCATGCCAATCCGTGGCCACTCAGGCGTCCAGGGGGGTGCCGAGGTTGGTTGCGCGCCATCCCTCGACCGATCGACTGCCGCGCACTGGACGTCCGTGTGGGGATTTCCCGTCAGCGCCGAGAACGGCCTGGCTGCGTCGGAGATGGTCGAGGAATCCTCTCGAGGCGGCATCGACGTCTTCTGGATCGTCGGCGGCAACTTTCTCGAGACCCTGCCCAACGAGGAAATGAACCGCCGTGGGCTCGCCCGGCCGCGGCTTCGCATCCACCAGGACATCGTGCTGTCCTCATCGATGCTGGTCGATCCGTCCGACGATCTGCTGATCCTGCCCGCCACGACCCGCTACGAATCGGAAGGCGGTGGCACTGAAACTTCGACCGAGCGGCGCATCATCTTCTCGCCCGAGATTCCCGGACGGCGCATCGGCGAGGCCCGTCCCGAATGGCAGGTGTTTGGCGACGTCATGGCGCTGGTGCGGCCCGAAGCCGCCGACGCGGTGCGGTTCCGAACCGCGCGCGAAATTCGGCGTGAAATTGCCCGTGCCGTGCCGCTCTATGCGGGCATCGATACGCTCGAGCGCAAAGGCGATCAGGTGCAGTGGGGTGGCCGGCTGCTCTTCGAGAATGGGCAATACGCGACCGCCGACGGTCGCGCGCACTTCGTGGCGGTCCGCCCCGCCGACCGCACACTCGCCGAGGGAAGCTTCCACGTCTCGACACGTCGGGGAAAGCAATTCAACTCGATGGTGCAGCGCGACGTCGACCCCCTCACCGGCGCGGGACGAGACGCCGTGCTCATGAGCGAAGCGGACGCGCGTCGGCTGGGCCTCGCCGAATCCACATGGGTGAAGCTGATCTCGAGCGCCGGTGAGTTTCATGGGCGCGTCAAATTCGCGCCGATCAGGGCTGGCAACCTCGAGGTTCACTGGCCGGAAGCCATGTCTCTGATTCCGGGCCCCACGCTCGATCCCGAATCCAAGGAGCCGGTCTATAACGCCATCGTGACGCTCGAGCCACTGCGAGACGTAGACCGTCAAGACGCGGCGAAGCGCGCCTGGTAGCCCAGCGCGGTTCTGACGAATCCGGCCCTCGCGAGAAACGGCGCGAGCGGGTGGTCGAACGCGCTCAGGCCGTTCACTTCGCCGATCAACATGCCCGGGCGCCCGTCCACGCCGTCGCGCGCGATATCCATCAACACGCGCGCCACCTCCCAGCCCACCCGTGAGCGCCCCGGCTCGTCGTCGGGCAGGTAGACCAGCAGTTGCCGGCCGCCGCGTCCAAGATACGCACCGACCGCACCATCGACCAGGATCACGCTGGCGCCGACGTCGCGGGCCCTGCGTGGCGCGTCTTCGAGGCTGGCCTCGGCTCGCGGTGCAGGCGGCCACGGGACGACGGCTCCGTGCGGATTGGCAGGATCGGTCGCGGCCAAGTGCACCGTTTGCGGCAGGTCGACCGGATCACGATGTGAGCGAAGAAGCTCGAGCGCGGATGCCAGCGCAAACTGCGTGGCGCCCAGCCCTTCGGCGAAATACCCGCGGCGGATGCGTCCGAGTTCTTCCATCGCCTTGAGGGCCGGATAAACGGCGGTATAGCCTCCCTCGATCCCTTCGGCGAGGACTGCCTCGCGCGTGAGCACGCCGTATCGGGTCAACAAGGCGCGGGCGAGCGACGTCAGGCATTCGGTGGCGGAAACCGTTCCCGTCACGCGCGAGCCGACGAGCGACCAGCGTCCCTCGGTGGAAGGCGGCGAAAAACGGCGCGGTCGAGCCGCGATGGCCTCATCGGCCTCGCGACGACGACGCGGCTCGGGCCTCCGGACAAACGTTCGGAGCGGTTGCAAGGTGTCGTTGGTGAGCAGGCCCTTCCACACGAGACTCCAGATCGCTCCCACCGTCTCGGCCGGGTAGCCGCCGCCAGATGCCTGGTGCAGCTCCGCGAAAAACGATGCGCCCCGCGCCTTCAGGTGCTCGACGATGAGCGTCTCGCGGCGATCCAGCGGATCGGTCGATGGCCGCCGCATTAGCGCGGGGAGCGTGGCGGTCAGAGTACAGCGCAATGCGACCATCCCGCTCACCGATCGGCTCGAGCCCCATCCACACCACGTCGCCGGAAGCAATGAGCGTGTCGAGGTCCGAAGGTTCATAGGCCCGCACGCGCCGGGAGAGGATTTCAGCTTCGAGGATCGACGCCGACAGCGGCGCGCCTTGAAGCTGCTCGACGGCGTCGAGCAGCGCCTCCACACCGGGCCGCGGGCGCACGAGACCGTGCCACTCCACGAGAAACCGGGTGAGGGCGCACGTATCGACCGGCTCGATTTCGTGCCGGAGCTTTGCCAGCGAGCGTCGCCGGATGCGGCGGAGGACTTCCGCCCCGGACCACTCGCGGCCGCTTCTCCCGGGCCTGAACTCGCCTTCCACGATGCGACCGCCGTCCACGAGCCGCGTCAGCACGCGGCGAACGTCCGATGAGTCGATCCCGAACCGGAGCGCGCACTCGTGCTCGGTAAACGGACCGTGTGTGCGCGCGTACCGGAGGACGAGATCGCCCAGAGGATCGGCAACGGGTCGGCTCAGCCCCTCGGGCAAGTCCGCAGGAAGCACAGAGCCGAGCGCGTCGCGATAGCGCGCGCCGTCCTCGATGGCCACGAAACGGGGCTCGCCGGCGATGACGAGCGAAACGGCCCGGCCTGCGCTCATCAGGTCGTCAACGGCCGACATCAGCTCAGGAGACGCCAGACGATCACCCAGCTCGTTGCGAGTCAGGTCGCCGATGCGAAGCAGGAGGTCGTGCACGCCGTCCATGTGTCGCGCCTGATAACGCTCGTCGAGGCACTGCAGCTCGCGTTCCATGTCGGCAATGGCGCGAGGGTCGAGCAGATCGCGCAGCTCGGCATCGCCGAGCAGTTCCCTGAGTTGCGACTGATCGACCGACAGCGCTTGTGCCCGGCGCTCGGCGAGCGGCGCGTCGCCTTCGTAGATGAAGTTGGCGACGTAGCCGAAGAGCAGCGAGGCGGCAAACGGAGAGGGGCGGCCGGTCTCGACCGATCGAACGCTGATGTTCCCGCTGGCCACCGCGCTCAGTAGATCCTTGAGGGCGGGCATGTCGAATACGTCGAGCAGACATTCGCGATATGTCTCGAGCCACACCGGGAACGACCGGTGCCTCGAGGCAACCGCCAGCAGGTCGGCTGCGCGCCGGCGCTGCTGCCAGAGCGGTGTGCGACGACCAGGCTGGCGGCGTGGCAGAAGGAGCGACCGTGCCGCAGCTTCGCGAAATTTCCCGGCGAAGAGCGCCGTAGAAGCGAGCTCCGGCAGGAGAAGCCGATCGATCTCGTTCGCGTCCGGCACCATCACACCCGGATCGGGTGGCGTTGCGGCCTCCGGCAACCGCACCACCAGACCGTCGTCGCTCCACAGCGTCTCGACGTCCATGCCCAGCTCGTGGCGGAGCTTTGCGGAGAGGGCGATTGCCCACGGTGCGTGCACGCGCCCTCCGTATGGCGACAGGATCGCGACCCGCCAGTCGCCCAGCTCGTCGCGCGATCGCTCGATGACGATGGTGCGATCGTCGGGAATCAGGCTCGCGACGGCCTGCTCGCGGAGGTACTGCACGAGACTGGTCGCCGCCCGCGCGTCGAGATCATGGTGATCGACGAGACGGGCAATGGCCTCGACGTCCGGTGCGGCGCTCAATTCGCGGGTCAAGCACCCGATGGCCTGTCCGAACTCCGCGGGCCGCCCGGCCCGATCGCCGCGCCAGAAGGGCATCTTGCCTGCCTGTCCTGGAGCAGGTGACACGAGCACGCGGTCGTGCGTGATCTCTTCGATTCGCCAGGTGGACGCCCCGAGCACGAAGGTTTCGCCGACCTTGCTCTCGAACACCATCTCCTCGTCCAGCTCGCCCACGCGAGCCGTTCCCTGACCTCCGCCAATCAGGAACACGCCGTAGAGTCCGCGATCGGGAATCGTGCCGCCGTTGACCACCGCCACTCGCCGCGCGCCTTCCCTGGCGGTCAGCCTCTGGCGCGTCCGGTTCCATGTGAGCCGCGGCCTGAGCTGGGCGAATTCGTCCGAGGGGTACCGGCCCGAGAGCATGTCCAGCACGCCGTCGAAGATCTCGCGGTCGAGTCCGGCAAACGGGGCGGCGCGGCGAACGGTGTCGAACAACTCCGACACGTCCCAGTCGTCCATGGCCACCATTGCCGTCACCTGCTGCGCCAGCACGTCGAGTGGACGGCGGGGATACCGGACCGCCTCCACCTCGCCGCGGCGCATCGCACGTGTGGCGGCGGCCGACGCCAGCAGATCCGCGCGGAACTTAGGAAAAATGACGCCCTCGCTGACGGCGCCCACGTGGTGACCGCTCCGTCCGATCCGCTGCAGCCCGCTGGCGACCGACGGGGGCGCTTCGATCTGCACGACGAGGTCGATGGCCCCCATGTCGATGCCGAGCTCAAGGGACGAGGTCGCGACGAGTGCCGGCAGCCGCCCTTCCTTGAGCGCCTCCTCGATCTCGAGGCGCTGGGGGTGGGCGATCGATCCATGGTGCGAGCGCGCCAGCACCTGGCCCGCCAGATCGTTCAGCGCGCCTGCCAGCCGCTCGGCAAGCCGGCGGTTGTTGACGAATATCAACGTGGAGCGGCGGCTCCGAATGAGATCGAGCAGCCTGGGATGAATGGCGGCCCAGATTGAGGGCGCTCCCGCGCGAGCGACCGCGACCTCTTCGACGGGCACCTCGATCCTGAGTGCCAGCCTCTTGGGCTCGCGGGCGTCGACGATCGTCACCGGGCGATAGTCGACTGCCGGGTCATCGTCGGCGATTCGGGGCTCTGGGCCCGGCCAGGCGGCGCCGGGTGCAGAACGATCGGTGCCACCGAGAAACCGCGCCACCTCGTCCAGCGGCCGCTGTGTGGCCGACAACCCGATGCGCTGCGGCGCGCGCCGGCAGCGGGCCTGGAGTCTTTCGAGCGACAGCGCAAGGTGGGCGCCGCGCTTGGTCGGCACGAGCGCGTGAATCTCGTCGACGATCACCGTGTCGATCGAAACGAGCGCTTCCCGCGCATTCGAGGTCAGCAGGAGATAGAGCGACTCGGGCGTCGTGATCAGGATGTCCGAGGGATGGCGTTCGAACCGCGCGCGTTCGCGCGGCGGAGTGTCGCCGGTCCTCACCCAGACCGTGGGCAGGACCGGATTGACTCCGCTGTCGCGTGCGATTCTGGCAATGCCTTCGATCGGCCGGCGCAGATTGCGTTCGACATCAACCGCGAGAGCCTTGAGCGGAGAAACATAGAGAATCCGGCAGCGCTCGCGCGAGGCTGGCGGCGGCGAAAACATCAACCGATTGACGGCCCACAGGAAGGCGGCCAGGGTCTTCCCCGTGCCGGTGGGAGCCAGGATCAACGTCGACTCGCCGCGCGCGATGGCAGGCCATCCGAGTGTCTGCGGGGAAGTCGGGACGCCCAGGGTTGTCCGGAACCAGGTGGCGACCGAGGGATGGAAGACGTCGAGCGGACCCTCCGGCGGAGGCGTACGGCTCATCAGGCGATTTTACTGTCGGGCGGGAGGGCGGAATCGCGTGCCGGGCGAAGCTCTAGCGGCCCAGGCCTCCAAGTGACATGGTCAGCGTCGCTGTCATGAAGGTGCCATAAAAGACGACGCAGAGGACCAGAATCAACTCGCGCCAGAGAGGCGGTCGGAGCTCGGACGGCAGAAACCTTCGATTGACCACGAGCGTGTGAATGGACTGGACGACCAGTGCGAAGCCCGCGACGTTGGCGCTGATAATCACGAGCGTCAGTGGCTGCGCCAGGTTCATGGCAATGCAGCCCCATAACGCAAAGAGCGCGACCACGCTGTAGTAAATGGCACGCACGTCGCCGTTGCGCCAGCCGCGCACGCGCGCGCTGGAGCTCCAGAGGATGTCGGTGACGGCTCGAGGCAGTCCATCGACGAGCCCGAGTTGCGTCGAGAAGAGCACCCAGAAGCCGCAGATGAGCGTCAGAGGCCTGAAGATGGCGCCGTTTGCGGCGGCCACCGCGTCGGCCTGCATGTTCGCAACGGCCCACGGGCTGACCGTCGTGCCCAGGGGCACGTACTGGAGCGTCATCAGGGCCGTCAACACCATGCCGAGCATCGAGCCCGCGCCGAAGATCAGCCACTGATCGATGCTCAGGAACCTCCACCATGCCGACCATCGACTGAGGTGTTCCGTCGTCGGGACGAACACGTTGCCGTGTGGAGAGAGCCTGGTGCTCTCGCTGAACGCCGTCGGGATGTGTCCGACCGTGGCGCCCATCCCGAAGCCCTTGTCGCGCATCCAGTTCGTGATGAACGCGTTGCCGACACCGCCGAGGCCTGAATACGCGGCAAAGGCGCCCAGGAGCAGCCAGTCGGCGCCGCTCGGCGTGGACCCGACGCTCACGAAGCCCCGGAAAATCGTGTGCCAATTCTCGGCGGAGACCGTGAAGAGCGCGATCCCCGAGAGATACAGAAAAATCCAGGCCACCATGAGCCACATGGCCCATTCGATGGTCTGCTCCACCTTCTTGCCGGCGCTGGCGATCGCGAAGCAGATGCCGAAGGTGGTGTAGCCAAGCATGAGAATCAACCCGCGGTCGGCCTCGCCCGGCGTGCGGCCGAGCGCGAGCGCGGCGAGGGCCGTGGCGCTGGCGAGCGCCCAGCCCGGCCACCCGTACTGAAAAAACGAGAGTGCGGCGTACAGCCATCCCCAGAACGTCGGCCCGGGCTTCGTGCGCATGAAGCCCACGAAGATCGGCTCGCCCGTGTACATGGTGTAGCGGGCCATCTCGAGATTCAGAAAGATCTGCAGCAGGACGGAGACCGTCGTGATCCACAACAGGGTCGGGCCGTAGCGCACGATGATCGACGGACCCAGCAGCCACTCGCCGCTGCCGACGGCTACACCGAGCCCGATCACGCCCGGCCCGATGGTGGCCAGCACGTTGCGCAGGGTGAAGACCGGAGGAGCAGGCAGCGGCGCGACGCCCCAGGGCGGGAGCAGGCCGTGGGGCCGGACCGGTTCGGTCGGCGTGGAAGCGGCGCGAGTGGTCAAGGGACGATCGGGTCTCGAAACGCGTCAAGGATACTCGACGTTGGTCGATCAGACATCGGCGAGCGTCACCAGGGTCCGGTCGATGGACCCGATCGTCGGGCGGCCTGAGAGCGCCATGGCGAGCTCGAGCTCCCGCTTGAGCAACTGCAGCACACGGAACACGCCGTCTTCACCGTCGGCGGCGAGACCCCAGAGATACGGCCGGCCGATGAGTACAGCTCGCGCGCCCAGGGCGAGGGCCTTGAGGACGTCGGTGCCGCGTCGGATGCCCCCGTCCATCAGCACGGGCATGTCGCTGCCGACCTGATCGGTGATCCTGGGCAGTGCCACGATCGTCGCCTCGGCGCCGTCGAGCTGTCGGCCACCATGGTTCGACACGATGATGCCGCGCGCGCCGGACGCGACCGCGAGGCGCGCGTCCTCGGGGATGAGAATGCCTTTGATGAGAATCGGAAGCGACGTGATCGAGGCCAGCCAGTCGACACTGTCCCACGTGAGAGCGGGATCCATCATGCGATGGATGTATTCGGAAAAGCTCATGTCCGATGTCCATGCTCCGGCCGTCACGAGCCGTTGGCGCGTGTGCTCCAGGTTCTTGATCGTGATGCCCTCCGGCAGCGCGAACCGGTTTCGGACGTCGCGCTCCCGCCAACCGAGGAGAGGCGAATCCACCGTCAGCACGAGCGCCCGGAATCCGGCTTCCTCGGCGCGATGGACGAGATCGCGCGTGTACTCCCGGTCTCTGTACACGTAGAGCTGAAACCACAGCGCTCCCGTTGCCTGGGCTGCTATCTCCTCGAGCGAGCACGTGGCCAGCGTGCTCACCGTCATGATGGTACCGGCGCGCCCCGCTGCCCGCGCCGCGGCCATTTCCCCTTCCGGGTGCGCCAGACGGTTGAATGCCGTGGGTGCGAGCAGGATCGGCATGCTCACCCGTTGACCCAGGACCTCGGTGGACGCATCCAGGCGGCTGACGTCCACCAGCATTCGCGGCCGGAGGGCAAAGCGGTCGAACGCGCGTTCGTTGCGCGCGAGTGTCACCTCATCGCATGAGCCGCCCGCGTAGTAGTCGTACGCGCTCTGCTCCATACGTTCGCGCGCCAGGGCTTCGAACTCGGTCAGATTGATGGGATCACTCATCGACGTGTCCTCGGCGTCAGACGATCACCACGCTTCAGGCTGGTGTGCCCGCGAGCGCCGATTGCAGAGCCGCCGCGAAGGAGGCAGGAGAGGCCGGCCGCCGCGAGGGCTCATGATGAATCGCGAGCCGGATCGCGCGCTCGAGAGAGGGCGGGACGCCGTGCCGGCTCATGGGTGGCGGCTCGCTCGATTGCCGCATCGCGATGTCGACCATCGAATCCTTGCCGAACGGCAGCTCGCCCGTGAGCAGCTCGTAGGCGATGACGCCAAGGCTGAAGACGTCGGTGCGCGCATCCACGTCGCCGGCGCGCAGCTGTTCAGGCGCCATGTACGCCGGCGTGCCGACGATTTGTCCCTTCATGGTGATGGTCTGGAGGCGTGCGCGCTCGGCGGCGGGTCGGTCGGGAAGGGCGACGAGTTTCGCCACGCCGAAATCGAGCACCTTTACTTCGACGTCCGCCTGGGGCAGCAGCACATTCTCGGGCTTCAGATCGCGGTGGAGGATGCCCTCGCGGTGTGCGGCCTCGATAGCCGAACACATCGCCGTGAGCAGGCGCACGGCGTCGGGAGCATCGAAGCGTTCCACTCGCCTCAGGGCGTGGCGCAGATCCTCGCCGCGCACGAACTCCATCACAAGATACGCGCCTCCATCGGGGAGGGTGCCGTAATCGAAGATGGAAACCACTGAGGGGTGCTGCAGCCGCGCCACGATTTGCGCTTCGCGCCGGAACCGCGAGCGCGCCTCGGGGTCGGAGAGCAGCTCGGCACGCACGACTTTGAGCGCCACGTCCCGGTCGAGCCTCAGATCGCGCGCGCGATAGACTGCGCCCATGCCGCCGCGGCCGATGACCTGGTCGTTGCGGTACTTGTTGTCCACGACACGCGGAATGGCCAGCACGGTCTGCATCAGGGTGCCGTCCGCGGGACACGCCTCGGTGCCGGCATCCTCGCATCGCCCGCACCTGGGACACTCCACCAGCAGCGGGGCGCCGGCGCCGGTCACCGTCACGATCGACGTCGGGGTCGCCGTCTCGGTCGCCCGGCTGCGCAGCCGTGCCACGTCGAGCGCCACGCTCACCTGCGCAGCGACGGCCGACAACAGCTGGCGATCTTCGGCCGTGTACGGCTGCTCCGATCGCTTGCGTCCGAGGACCAGCGCGGCGACGAGCGCGCGGCTGTCACCTGACGGCGTACTGACCGGCACGATGAAGGCGGTGTTCGTGCACTCGAGCCACTCACGCTCGGCGGCCGGCAGCCGTCGCGTGGGAGACTTCGGATCCTTGAGGTCGATGTCCAGCGGCTCCTGCGACCAGCGCAGCATCGCGACGAGGCCGCCATCGAGCGGCAGAGAATCGGCGCTGCCATGTAGCACCGAGACCGGCGTCAGGTGGCCCTCCTCGATACCCGTGACCATGACGGCGATGAGCTCCGGATGGAGCGCCTGATCGATCTGGCTGAGCACGAGCGAGGTGAGCTCGTTGGGGTCCGTTTCATACGGGATTCTCGAGGCGAGCGAGAGCAGAATCTTCTGCGCGTCGTACTCCTCGCGGAAGAAACGGCGGTCGAGCCATGTGCGCGCCCGTTCCCGGTATTTCAGCGCGACGACCAGCGCGCCGAGCATCACGGCATCGAACAGGGCGTTGCTTCGGATGATCGTGGAAAGCGGCTGGTCGCGCTGGCTGATCAGCGAGAGCACCAGGGCCAGCGCCGGCAGGACCGCCAACGCCGTCAGCGTCTTGCGGGCGAGGGCATACTGGACGCTGCTCCTGAGCACCATGCGCGGCCCGAGCACGCGATGCACGGCGACCGAATAAGTGAGTCCGAACGCGGGCAGCAGCACGAGCGCCTGCAGGATGGCCGTCACCCACCACGGGTACTCCAGAAGCATGCCGGTCGTCAGGAGCGCCGCGAGCGGCATGCCGTCCTTGAGCGTGTACGCGAAGACACCCGGCACCGCCGTGAAGAGGGCCACCTGGATGCGACGGCGCTCGTCGGCGTCCGTGTTCCGCTGGTAGCGTGTGACGCCCTCCACGATGGCCCACACGTTGATCGCCAGCGCGGCGGCAAATGAGAGGTAGTACGCCGTCGGATGCTGGGCGTCCCAGATGGCGGCTCCGCGAAATCGGTCGAGCCCAATCAGGTAGAGCCCTGTCAGCGTCGCGATGACGATCATCGGCGCGGAGGCGATAAAGGGCAGCGCGTGCAGCCACGGCCGCCGTCCGAGCAGCGCCGAGCGCGACGGGAAATAGAGAATCGCCAGCCCGGTGAACGGAAAGGCGAGCGGTGTGGCGATCCAGGCAAAAAGCCCCATCACCTCCCGGAGCCCGGGCGGGAGCGTGAGCTCGCTCCCCATGAGCGGACCGCCTCCGCCGACCGCGCAGAGCGTCAGCGCCATCACGGCGAGCGCCGCCGTCAGATCGTCACTTCGCAGCACGAGCAGTACGATCGCCGACAGCGTGAACACCACAATCTGCGCCATCATGCCCACGTGGCGCTTGGCCCAGGGACCCACCCCGGCTCCGCTCATCCACGCCGACGGACGATCGAGCTCGACCTCGCGACGCTCGACAGATCCCACGCCCCTTCGCGCGGTCAACGTGACCGGTCCGCGAAGGCCCATCCGGTAGGCCGTTCGCCAAGCGTCGATGCGGGACGCCGGGCTCGACATGCGATCGATATCGATCGCCTCGCCGGTCCGTGGACTCGCGAGGCCCGCGATCTCGTCGCCTGCTTCGAGTCCATTGTGCGCGGCGGGGCTGCCGGGCGCGATCGCGCGCACGGTCGTCAGCTCCCGCTCGGTGATGTCGGGAGGACGACCGAGTAACAGAATGTGGTCGACTGCACCGGCAAACGTCGAGTCGCCTTCCAGGGCGAGCCCATGGCCGGCTGGCCAGAGATAGGGACGTACCGTGGCCACCTGTAGCACGACATAGATCGTGCTGAGCGCGACGACCAGCAGGACGCCCCAGAAGCTGGGTGAAAGGCGTTCGAGCCGGACGGCGCGCTGGGCCGTGACGGTGGCCGTCATGCGAGCGTGATGTTCATTCGAGCGAGTCGAGCGAGCCAAGGATATCGACCCGGCTCGGATCGAGCCCGGTCTCCCGGAAAATGGCGTCGATGCCCGAGGTCCCGTCCCTCCTGAGGTGTGGAAGCGCGGGGGGCACTGGCGGGTCCGCCGCGGCGAGGGCCCGCTGGAGAATGCGGCTGTAGTCCTCGGCCATGTGTTCCAGCATGTGCTGGCGCTGCCAGTACTCGCGTGCTCGCGTACCGAGCACTGCGCGGAGCTCGGAGTCGATCGCCAGCCGCCGCATGGCGTGCTGGATGGAGTAGGGCTCGTCGATCAGATCGAGGCCGACGGCAATCGGACCGAGGTCCACCGTCGGATCGTCGATCGCGCCCTGCCGCGTCGCCCATCCATAGGGCTCGAGCGTCGCCACAGAAGCCACGTGCGCGAGCTCGGTCACGATCGTGGGTTTCCCGGCGGCCAGACACCGCAGCCACGACGCCGAGGTTTCGCGCGAGGTCGGCCATCGCAGGCAGACGCACACGTCGGCGGCGTCCAGATACGTGCCGAGCACCGTGTCGTCGACAAACCCCGTCAGAGTGGTCCGATCGCGAATCCCGTGGCGCTCCAGCTCGGAGATCACGTCGTAATAGGGCGCGACCTCTCCGATGAGCAGCAGGTGGACGTGACGCTCGCGGGATACGCGGGCCAGGGCCTCGAAGAGTGGTCCCAGGCGCTTTTCTGGTGTGATCCGTCCAAACGACGCAAACACCACCTGGCCGGGCGCGATGCCCAGCCGCGCGCGCAGATCGGCGGTTCGATTCGGCGAGAGCTTCGTCACGCCCATCCGGATCGGGACGATGGGTGAGGCGGGAAACTGCGCCGCGAGATCGCGGGCGAGCCAGGGATTGTGGACGGCGACCAGGCGCGAGCGTTCCACCGCGAGCCGTAGCATAGGCCAGAAGCCGAACAGGGTGCGGCATTTGCCGTCGATGACGAAGTTGGAGACTTCGATGGGTGCCTCGGGGTGGCTGTACTTGAACTCCGCCTGGTAGTCGAGCGGCCGCCAGCGGCGGGTTAACAGCGCAAGGGCCCTCGACTGGTGGAGCTGCGCGTCGTGCAGGACGAGCAGCCCGGGATGGCGCAGCAGATACGCCCACATGTAGTCATGGTGGCTCGCGTTCCCCATCTGATAGACGACGAGATCGTAGGGAGCGCGGAGGTGCCGCGGGACGAAATCGTGGGCCCCGGACTCGTCATACACATCCACGTCGTGCTGCGCGCGAATCGCGGGCAAGAGCTCGGCGCTGTATGCAGAAATGCCGGACCGCACGGGCGCGAGCGGGGTGAACCAGGCGAGGCGGGACACCCGCGAATTGTAGACCCTCCGTGACGCGATGCGATATTGCATGTCGTAGAGCTTGCGGCGATCGGACGCGCGCCGACGCTCGCGTTGACTTGCCCGGATGCGTCCAGTAGCATGAGGGCGGTCGCTTGAGAAATTCTTCACGAGCGCGCTGCAAGGGCTTCGCAGACGGATAACACGACGTGAACGGGTGGCTGAGCATCCTCCTCATGATCGGCCTCGGCGCCGGATTCGCAGTGGCGTCGCTGGCGCTGTCGCGAGTCCTCGGCCCCCGCAAGCCGAGCCCCGAGAAGCTGGCCCCGTACGAGTGCGGGATGCCGCCGGTCGGCGATGCGCACGAGCGGCAATCCGTGAAGTTCTACCTCGTGGCCATGATCTTCCTGCTCTTCGACATCGAGGTGGCCTTCTTGTATCCGTGGGCCCTGGCACTCCGCGATCTCGGGTGGGCGGGCTACGCGCAGGTCGTGTTGTTCTTCGCGATCCTGCTGGTCGGGTACGTGTATATCTGGCGCCAGGGCGTACTGGACTGGGGCAAGGAGGCGCGCTGATCCGCGCCGGCGCGTGATCGACGTTCACATGGCCAGCGATCTCGAGATTCCAGTTCTGACGACGACGGTCGACAAGATGGTGCAATGGGCCAGGCGATCATCGATCTGGCCCGTGACCTTCGGGCTCGCCTGCTGCGCCATCGAAATGATGGCCATGAGCGCCTCCCGCTATGACATCGCGCGCTTTGGCGCCGAGGTGTTTCGAGGCTCGCCGCGCCAGTCCGACCTGATGATCGTGGCCGGCCGGCTCTCGCGCAAAATGGCGCCCGCCCTGCGCCGCATCTACGATCAGATGGCCGAGCCGAAGTGGGTGATCTCGATGGGCGCCTGCGCGTCGATCGGCGGTGTCTTCGACAATTACGCGCTGGTACAAGGTGTCGATCAGGTCGTCCCGGTCGATGTGTACGTGCCGGGATGCCCGCCCCGTCCCGAAGCGCTGATTTACGGCATCGTCCAGCTGCAGAAGAAGATCGCGGCCCAGCGGGCGTGACGTTCCCGCGGGCCCGACCTGCGCACCCGGCCGGCCCGCCGAGCTTCGACATGGATCTGCCCAGTCTCGTCGCCCGGCTCGAATCGGCTCTCCCAGGGGCCGCGTTCGAGGCCGTGGCCGCCGTCGATCAATCCACGCTCGTCGTGTCCGCCGACCGGCTCGTCGAGACATGCCGGGTGCTCCGCGATGATCCCGAGCTGGACTTCGCGCTTCTGGCCGACGTCAGCGGCGTCGACTTCTGGCCCGCCGAACCTCGATTCGAAATCGTCTATCACCTGGCCTCCATCACTCAGCGCGCGCGGCTGCGTCTCAAGGTGCGGGTCGCCGCCGGCGACACTGTGCCGACCGTGCAGGCGATCTGGCCCTCGGCGAACTGGCTGGAGCGCGAAGTGTGGGACATGATGGGCATCGTCTTCGACGGGCACCCCGAGCTGCGGCGTCTCCTGATGCCCGACGACTGGGAGGGCCATCCACTGCGCAAGGACTACCCGGTGCAGATCAAGCTCGCGCCGCAGGTGAGCTCGCCGCTTCAAATCACCGAAGAGGAGTTCCGCGCGAACCTGCAGGCCGACCGGCAGGCGCGCCGTGGATCGAGCTGAGGGGGAGAGCGCGCTCGCGATGACTGCTGAAAAGGGCGCCGATGCGCTGCGCGCGATTCTCGAGGATGCCCGCCGGGCGCACGAGCGCATGGTGCGCGCCGACATGGCGCCTCTCCTGGCGCTCGTCGGCGCGGTCACCGATACCGTGGCCGCATCGGGCAGGATCTTTGTGTTCGGAAATGGCGGGAGCGCGGCTGATGCGCAGCACCTGGCCGCGGAGCTCGTGGGCCGCTTCATGAGAGAGCGACGCGCCATCGGGGCTCTCGCGCTGTCGACTGACACGAGCATCCTGACGGCGGTGAGCAACGACTACGGGTTCGACCGTGTTTTCGCGCGCCAGCTCGAAGCGCTGGCGAGACCGGGCGACCTGGCGCTCGCCATCACCACCAGCGGCCGGTCGCCGAACCTCGTCGAGGGCCTGAAGACCGCCCGGGTGGTGGGCGCGAGAACGGCAGCCTTCACCGGTGGCGACGGCGGCCTCGTCGCCGGCCTCGTCGACTTCCACGTCAACGTGGCCGAGACAACGCCCGCACGGGTGCAGGAAGTACAGCGCACGCTGATGCACGCCCTGTGCGAGCTGGTGGAATCGGAGATCAAGGACTAGGCGTGGCCGAACTCCGCACCGAGACGATGACCGTCAACATGGGGCCGCAGCACCCCAGCACGCATGGCGTCCTGCGTCTGGTGCTCGAGCTCGACGGCGAGAACGTCGTATCGGCGGTTCCCACCATTGGGTATCTGCACACCGGGATCGAAAAGACCTGCGAGCAAAAAAAGTGGCAGCAGGTGATCACGCTCGTCGAGCGGATGGATTACCTCAGCGCCCAGTCGAACAGCCTGGCGTTCTCGCTGTCGGTTGAGCGTCTCCTGGGTCTCGAGATGCCCGAACGCGTCACGTGGATCCGCGTCCTGCTCGCCGAGCTGCAGCGAATCAACAGTCATCTGGTCTGGCTCGGGACGCATGCCTTGGAACTGGGCGCCGTGTCGGTGATGCTCTACTGCTTCCGCGAGCGCGAGCTGCTGCTCAACATCAACGAGCTGATCGCCGGATTCCGGCTGTTTCCGAGCTACATCCGGATCGGGGGCCTGCGCGAGGACCTGCCGCGCGGGTTCCACGAGGCGGTGCGCTCGTTCCTCGATCGGTTTCCCGAGAAGCTGGCCGAGTACGAGGATCTCCTTACCGCGAACAGCATCTTCCTGAAACGGACAAAAGGCGTCGGCGCCATTACCAAAGACGCGGCGATCGCTTACAGCCTGGTCGGGCCGATCGCCCGGGCGGCCGGATCCACCTACGACGTTCGCAAAGCGTTTCCGTACTGCGGCTACGAGACGTTCGAATTCGACGTGCCGCACGGATCGGCTGGCGACGTCTACGACCGCTATCTCGTGCGGGTCGCCGAGATGCGCCAGAGTCTGCGGATCTGCCGCCAGGCGCTCGATCGGATTACGCCCACCGGCCAGTTCGCCGTGGACGATCCGCGTGTCGTGCCCCCGCCGAAGGATCGCGTCTACACCGAGATGGAAGCGCTCATCCAGCACTTCCTGATCTATTCGCAGGGCTTCACCGTGCCTGCCGGCGAGGCGTACGTGCCCGTCGAGGGCCCGCGTGGCGAACAGGGGTTCCACGTCGTCTCGGACGGGACGAATCGGCCCTGGCGCGTGAAGGCCCGATCGCCGTCGCTCCTGGCGTGCCAGGCGTTGTCGCGGCTGGTCGTGGGCGGATTGATCGCCGACGTCATCGCGGTGATTGGCTCGGTCGACGTCGTCATGGGAGATGTGGATCGATGAGCTTCCACCCCAAGATGGCGTACGGGAGCGAGCAGCACCGATCCGCTCGCAAACTGGTGCCGGAAGGCGAACCGTTCCTTTACACGGACGAGCACCGCGCGCGCCTCGAGCAGATTTGCCAGCGCTACCCATCCGATCAGCGGCGATCGGCGATTCTGCCGGCGCTGCATCTGGTGCAGGCGCAGCAGGGCTACATCACGGGACATGCCATGCGCCACGTGGCCGAGGTGATCGGGTGCGCTCCCGCCGAAGTCGAGGACGTCGTGTCCTTCTACACGATGTTCCATACCGGACCGGTGGGAACCTACGTCCTGCAGGTGTGCGGCACGCTGTCGTGCGCCCTCCTCGGAGCGGAGCGGGTCGTCGACGAGCTCACCGCGGCGCTGGGCGTCGGCGTGGGCGGAACCGACCCCACCGGAACCTTCACGCTGCAGGTGGTGGAGTGTCTGGGTGCGTGCGACCGCGCCCCGCTCGTCATGGTCAACGACGAATGGCACGAGCGCCAGCGTCCCGAGCAGGTCGGCGAGCTGCTCGACGCTCTTCGCGCGCGCGGCCTCGGTGCCGTGAGTGGCTGTCACTTGAAGGTCGCAGGGGAGCGCTGATCACGAAGCCTGGAGCCTGAAGCCCGATGTCGTTCGAGCCCATCCTCACGCGTTTCGTTCGCGAGCCTGGTTCCTACACGCTCGACTTCTACCTGCGCCACGAAGGCTACGAAGGCCTCAAGCGGGCTCTGGCGATGAAGCCGGATCAGGTGATCGACGCCGTGAAGCAGTCCGGGCTCCGCGGCCGCGGCGGTGCGGGCTTTCCCACCGGCATGAAGTGGCAATTCGTGCTGAAGGACACGCCGCAACCGAAATATCTCGCCTGCAATGCCGACGAGAGCGAGCCGGGCACGTTCAAGGATCATGTGCTGATGGAGCGCTATCCGCACCTGCTGCTCGAAGGATGCCTCATCGGCTGCTACGCGATCGGCGCCAAGATCGCCTACATCTACATCCGGGGCGAGTTCATGCACGTGCAGCATGTTCTCGAGCGCGCCATCGAGGAAGCCTACGCCGCCGGCTATGCCGGCCGCGGCATCCTGGGCACCGATTTCGACTGCGAGATCTACGTGCACCGCGGAGCGGGCGCGTACGAAGCGGGCGAGGAAACGGCGCTGCTCGAGTCGCTGGAAGGGAAGCGCGCGCAGCCGCGAATCAAGCCGCCGTTCCCGGCCGTCGCCGGTCTCTATCAGTGCCCGACGGCGGTGAACAACGTCGAGACGCTCTGCAACGTCCCCGTCATTCTCCTGCGCGGGCCGGAGGCCTTCGCGGCGCTCGGCCCGGAGAAGAACGGCGGGCCCAAGCTCTATTGCGTGAGCGGGCACGTCAAGCGTCCGGGCGTGTACGAAGCGTCGATGCACACGACGCTCCGCGAGCTGATCGACGGCTTCGCAGGCGGGGTTCGCGACGGACACCGTCTCAAGGCCGTCATTCCCGGCGGATCGTCCGTGCCCCTGCTGCTGCCGCACGAGCTCGACGTGCCAGCCAGTTTTGATGCCGTGCAGAAAGCGGGTTCGCTGCTCGGATCGGCTGGCATCATCGTGCTGGACGAGACGACGTGCATGGTCTGGCTCGCCGAGAATCTGCTGCACTTCTATCGTCACGAATCGTGCGGCAAGTGCACACCGTGCCGCGAAGGCACCGACTGGCTCTACAAGATCCTGCACCGAATCGAGACTGGCGAAGGCAGTGCCAGCGACCTCGCACTCCTCGAAGGCGTGGCGAACAACATCGTGGGCAAGACGCTCTGCGCCTTCGGTGACGCGGCTGCGACGCCGGCCCTGACGACGCTGAAGCACTTCAGGGCCGAGTACCGAGGCTCACGTTCGCGAGGGCCAGTGTCCGCTGGTCGCCGACTGGCGCGGCAGGACGGCCGTTCATGCCCACTGACGCGCACGGATCGGATCGGGCGTGATGGACGCCACCGTGATCGCCCAGCTCGGGCTGCTCGGCTTCGTCTTCTTCATGCTCCTCAATTCCGCCGCGGTGATGGTCTACGTCGAGCGGAAGGTCGCGGCCATGATTCAGCAGCGGCTCGGCCCGTACCTGGTCGGGCCACGGGGCATGCTCCAGCCGCTCGCCGACATCGTCAAGCTCCTCTTCAAGGAAGAGCTGACGCCGCGCGCGGCCGATCACGTCGTCTTCTTTCTGGCGCCCGTCATTTCGGCCACGTGCGCCTTTGCAGCGTTCGCCGTCGTGCCGTTCGGCGCCGAGACCACGCTGTTCGGGCTGCTCGACGAGCCGATCGCGCTGCAGGTGGCCGACGTGAACGTGGCGATGCTGGTCATCTTCGCCATCGCGTCGATGAGCGTCTACGGCATCGTGCTCGCAGGTTGGAGCTCGACGAGCAAGTACTCGCTGCTCGGCGGGCTGCGATCGTCGGCGCAGATGATCAGCTACGAGCTGTCGTACGGGCTGGCGCTGGCGGGGGTGCTGGTGATCGCCGGATCGTTGTCGCTCAGGGACATCGTGAACGATCAGGCTGGCACCTGGTTCGGGATCGTGCCGAAATGGTTCCTGTTCCTGCAGCCGCTCGGGTTCTTCGTCTACATGGTGGCCGGAATCGCCGAGACCAACCGTGCGCCGTTCGATTTTCCCGAGGCGGAACAGGAGCTCGTCGCCGGATACCACACCGAATACAGCAGCATGAGCTTCGCCATGTTTTTTCTGGCCGAGTACGTGAACATGGTGACGGTGGCGGCCGTGGCGACCAATCTCTTTCTCGGCGGATGGCACGGCCCGTGGCTGCCCGAGTCGTTCGGGTGGATCTGGTTTCTGGTGAAGGTCGGCGCCATTCTGTTTTTCTATGTCTGGATGCGGTGGACGCTGCCGCGCTACCGCTACGACCAGTTGATGCACTTCGGCTGGAAGGTCCTGCTGCCGCTGGCGGTCCTGAACCTGCTGGTGACCGCTGCAGGAGTTCTGTACTTCCGTGGCTGAAGGTCTCCTCTTCTACCTGTTCGCGGCGGTGACGGTTGGCGCGTCGCTGCTCGTCATCGGTCGGCCCAACCCGATCCACAGCGTCCTGCTCCTCATCCTTTCGTTCGGCGGTCTGACAGGACTCTACGTCCTCCTCGATGCCCCGTTCGTGGCGGTCATCCAGATCATCATTTACGCGGGCGCCATCATGGTGCTCTTCCTCTTCGTCGTCATGCTGCTCAACGCGCCCACGGAGGACGTGCCCGGTGAAGTCGTGCGGGAGGCGCGCGGTCTTCGTCAGTTCGGCGCACTGCTGGCGGCTGTGCTGGCGGCGCAGCTCTGGTGGGCGCTGACGCGGGTGAGCCAGGTGACTCCGCAGGGCGGGACGAGCGACGGGGTCGCGGACCTCGGATCCGTTGCCGAGATCGGGCGGAGGCTGTACACCGAGCACGCCTTCGCGTTCGAGGTGACATCCGTGCTGATTCTCACCGCCATGCTGGGTGCCGTCGTTCTCGCGCGCCGGACCGAGGTCCGGGTGGCTCCTCGCGACGTCACCCCGGAAGAGGTCGAGGTCCCGGGTGCCGCGCCTGAAGCACCGCGCCCATCGGTGGACGCCTGATGTTGTCGCACTACCTGGTACTCTCCGGCGTCCTCTTCGCTATCGGCACGGCCGGCGTGTTCCTGCGCCGCAACCTGATCACGATTCTCCTGTCGATCGAGATCATGTTGAACGCAACCAATCTGGCGTTCGTGGCCTTCGGGCGGGCGCTCGGCTCGCTCGACGGGCAGATCATCGTGTTCTTCGTCATGACCGTGGCGGCTGCCGAGGCCGCTGTCGGCCTGGCCATCGTGATCGCGCTCTTCCGGGTGCGCGAATCACTCAACCCCGACGCCTTTACCTCGCTCAAGTGGTGATGCGGCCGTGCTGGCGCTGATTCCTCTCGCTCCGTTCGCCGGATTCCTCGTCAATGCCGCATTCGGGCGGCGGTTGCCGAAGGCCGTGTCGGGAAGCGTGGCCTGCGGGGCGATGCTGGCGTCGTTCGGGTTGTCGGTGGCGGCGGTGGCGTCGCTGTTCGGCCTGGCGCCGGAATCACGAGCCGTCAGGCAGACGCTCTACCCGTGGATCGTATCAGGCGATTTCGAGGTGCCGCTGTCGCTGTACCTGGATCCGCTGGCGTCCCTGATGATTCTGGTGATCACGGGCATCGGATCGCTCATCCACATCTACTCGACCGCGTACATGCACGACGAGTCCGACAGCGAGTACGCGCGGTACTTTTCCTATCTCAATCTCTTCGCCGCCTTCATGCTCCTGCTCGTGCTCGGCGCCAACCTGCTGGTCCTCTTCGTGGGGTGGGAGGGCGTGGGGCTTTGCTCGTACCTCCTGATTGGCTTCTGGTACCAGAAGCGCGCCGCCGCCGACGCCGGGAAAAAAGCGTTCATCGTCAACCGCATCGGCGACTTCGGGTTCGTGCTCGGCATGCTGCTGGCGTTTGCTCATTTCGGGACGCTCGATATGCAGGCGATGGCGTCGGAGCTCGCGCCGCTCGCGCCGGAGGCGGCATTCGGAACGGTATCCGCGATCGCGCTGCTGCTCTTCGTGGGTGCCACGGGCAAGTCGGCGCAGATTCCCCTGTTCGTGTGGCTGCCCGACGCGATGGAAGGGCCCACGCCGGTCTCCGCCCTGATCCACGCCGCCACGATGGTCACCGCGGGCGTGTATGTGATTGGCCGGAACGCCGTGCTCTTCTCGCACACCCCCGAAGTGCTGCTCGTGGTGGCGGTGATTGGCGCCGTGACCGCGCTGATGGCGGCCACCATTGCCCTTGTGCAGAACGACATCAAGCGCGTGCTGGCCTATTCCACCGTGTCGCAGCTCGGGTACATGTTTCTGGCGATGGGCGTGGGCGCCTACACCGCGGGCATTTTCCATCTCTTCACGCACGCCTTCTTCAAGGCGCTCCTGTTCCTCGGCGCGGGGGCTGTGATTCACGCGCTCGGCGGCGAGCAGGACCTTCGCCGGATGGGTGGGTTGCGCACCGCTCTGCCGGTGACGTACTGGACGTTTCTCATTGGCGCGCTGGCAGTTGCCGGCGTGCCGGGGCTCGCCGGGTTCTTCAGCAAGGACGAGATTCTGTTCCGCACCTTCGCGTCGGGGCACACCGTCCTGTGGCTGGTTGGCGTGCTCACGGCGCTGCTCACGGCCTTCTACATGTTTCGGCTGGTGTTTCTGGCTTTTCACGGTCAGCCGGCGGATGTGACCCGGTCCAACCATGCGAGCCACGCGGCGCCGCATGGCGCCACTGGCACCGACGCTCCCCACGGCGGGAACCATATGCACGATGCGCCACGCGCCATGGCGTTCGCGCTCGTGCTGCTCGCGGCTGGCTCGGTCGTCGCGGGTTATATCGGCGTGACGCACGCGCTCGGTGGAGACAACCGGATCGAGCAATGGCTCGCGCCGAGCTTTGCGGCGCCGCACCGCGAAGCCGACGGCGCGGAGTGGGTCGTCGAGGACCATCTGACCGAGGACGTGTCGCTCGAGCGGGGGCTCACGCTGCTCTCGGCCCTCATTGCGCTCGCCGGGATTGGCCTCGCGGCGCATGTCTACCTGCGCCGGCCCGGTAGTGCCGCCGCCCTGCGCGCGCGGTTTCCGTCGCTGTACGGGCTGCTGCTGAACAAGTACTACGTGGACGAAATCTACGATACTGCGCTCGTGCGGCCGATTCGGATTGTGTCGGAGGAAGCTCTGTGGCGGGGCATCGACGTGGGCGTCATCGACGGAGCGGTGAACGGTGCCGGAACCCTGGTTGAACAGTGCGCCGCCGGCCTGCGCCGGCTGCAGACGGGCTCCGTGCGGAGCTATGCGGCGTCGGTGCTGCTGGGCGTCATCGTGATTCTGGGCTGGTACCTGTGGCTCTAGCCGGGAACGCATGAGATTTCCGATCCTCTCCTCGCTCGTCATCGTCCCGGTGCTGGGAGCCGTGATGCTGCTGCTCATCGGCAATCGCGACGGGTCCCGCAATACCCTGATCCGACGCGTGTCGCTCCTCGTGTCGCTGGTCGTCTTCGGGCAGACGCTGCTGCTCTGGAACCGCTTCGTGCCCACCGAGGGCGGCTTCCAGTTCATGGAACGTCACGCCTGGATTCCGTCCTTCGGCGTCGACTACTTCGTGGGTGTCGACGGCATCAGCCTGCTCCTGATCGTGATGACGGGCTTTCTCACGCCGCTCGCGCTCCTGTCGTCCTGGGAGTCGGTGCACAAGAAGGTGCGCGAGTTCTCGGCGCTGGTGCTGGTGCTCGAGGCCGCCATGATCGGCGTCTTCGTGTCGCTCGATCTGTTCCTGTTCTATCTCTTCTGGGACGCGATGCTGATCCCGCTGTACTTTCTGATCGGGATCTGGGGCTACGACCGGCGCATCTACGCGGCCGTCAAGTTCATCCTCTACACCATGGCGGGCAGCGTGCTGATGCTCGTGGCCATCATCGCGCTCGGCTATTTTCACCAGGTCTCCACCGGCGCCCTCAGCTTCGATCTCCTCAAGCTGCAGGAGCTTTCGCTCCCGCCGGGAGTGCAGTTCTGGCTCTTCCTGGCCTTTGGTCTGGCCTTCGCCATCAAGGTGCCGCTCTTCCCGTTCCACACGTGGCTGCCCGACGCGCACGTGCAGGCGCCCACCGCCGGGTCCGTCATCCTGGCCGGCGTGCTGTTGAAGATGGGGACCTACGGGTTCGTCCGCTTCGCGTTCCCGTTGTTTCCGATTGCCGGCACCTATTTTGCGCCCTACCTCGCCGGGCTGGCCGTGATCGGCATCGTGTACGGCGCGCTGGTGGCGATGGTCCAGCCCGATCTCAAGAAGCTCGTCGCGTATTCGAGCGTGAGCCACCTCGGGTTCGTGGTGCTCGGCATCGCGGCGATGAACGTACAGGGAGTGCAGGGCGCCGTGTACCAGATGCTCAACCACGGCGTCAGCACCGGCGCGCTCTTCCTCATCGTCGGCATGCTGAGCGATCGCCGGCATACGAGGCTCATCGTCGAGTTCGGCGGGCTCAAGCAGGTGATGCCACGCCTGACGGCCGTGTTCCTCCTCATCACGTTGTCGTCGATCGGATTACCCGGTCTCAACGGCTTCGTCGGCGAGTTCCTGATTCTGGTCGGCGCCTTCCGGTGGGACCCGTGGATGGCGGCCGTCGCGGCATCCGGTATCGTGCTCTCCGCCGTCTACATGCTCTGGATGTTCCAGCGCGTCAACTACGGCACCATTTCGAACGACAAGAACCGCCACCTGCCTGATTTGTCCGTGCGTGAGGCGTGGATGCTGATACCTGCCGTGGTCGTCGCGATCTTGATGGGGATCGTTCCGGCGATCTTTCTCCGCCCGATGGAAGCCTCGGTCGAGCGGCTGGTGGGACGCGTGCAGGGCGAGCGGCCTTTCCGCGTTCAGCGTCCCGGCGACGGGCACATGATCCACGTCACGACGGAGCGGGGGACCCGATGATGATCGCTCCGTCGTTCAACGCCGTTTTCCCGATGACCTGCGTCGTGGCGGCGGCCCTGGCCGCGATGATCGCCGAGGCCTTTCGGGAGGGCGACGAGCGTCCCCCGATGGGCGCCCTGGCCATGATCGGCTTTGCTGGCGCCGCCTCGGTGTCCATTCTGCTGTGGGACCGGCAGACGAGCAGCTTCGGCGTGGTCGCCGCCGACAATTTCGGCCTCTTCACGACGCTCATCATCCTCTTGGTTGGCGCGCTCACGGTTGGTCTCTCGGCGGGTGTCGTCGATCGCGATCGGCTCCCGGTGGGTGACTACTACGCCCTTCTGCTGTTCACCGTGAGCGGGATGATTCTCATGGCGACGGCGACAGATCTACTCGTGATCTTCCTGGCGCTCGAGGTGCTGTCCATCGGCGTCTACGTGCTGACCGGCATTCGCCGGGAGTCCGCCAGGGGCCCGGAGGCGGCGTTCAAGTAACTTTCTGCTGGGGGCCTTTTCCAGCGCGTTTTTTCTCTACGGCGTGGCGTTCATCTACGGTACGTCCGGAAGCACGCGCCTGGATCGCATCGGCACCGCGCTGGCCGCGCAGGCCATGGTGGACGATCCACTGGTCCTCCTGGGGCTCGGGCTGCTCCTGGTCGGGTTCGCGTTCAAGGTTTCAGCCGTGCCGTTCCACATGTGGACACCTGACGCGTACGAAGGGGCGCCCACTGTCGTCACGGCCTTCATGTCGACCGGCGTAAAGGCCGCGGCGTTCGCCGCCTTTGCCCGGGTGTTTCTCTCGGCCCTCGAGCCTCTCCGGCCCGACTGGGCGCCCGTCGTGTCAGCGATTGCGGTGGCGACCATGATCCTGGGCACCGTCGTCGGCGTGGCGCAGACCAGCGTGAGACGGATGCTGGCTTACTCGAGCATCGCGCACGCCGGGTACATTCTCATCGCGCTCGTCGCCGGCAACGAGATGGGCAAGGGTGCCATTCTGTTCTATCTGCTCGCGTACGCCGTGACCAACCTTGGCGCCTTCGGGGTGCTCGCGCTCCTCGGATCCGAGGAGCGGCGATTCGACGACCTGCGGGACTTCGCAGGACTCTGGCAGAGCCGTCCGGGCATGGCGGCCCTCTTGACCATCTTCCTGCTGTCCCTCGGCGGCGTGCCGCCAACCGCAGGCTTCGTCGCCAAGTGGTCTGTGTTCGGGGCGGCCGTCAGCACCGGATCCTACGGCCTGGCCATCGTCGGCGTCCTCACGAGCGTGGTCGCGGTCTTCTTCTATCTGCGCGTCGTCGTCATGATGTACATGGCCGATCCGGTGGTCGCACCGCCGACCCAGACGCTGACGACCGGCCCGCGCGCGGCCCTCGGCGTGTCGGTCGCGCTCGTCCTGTATCTCGGCGTGCTGCCGACGCGAGTGCTTGCCCTCGCCGCTCAATCCATTTCGACGCTGTTCTGAACGTCTTGGAGGAGATCGAAATCCGTGCGACCGATGGCCGTGGTGTGCGCGGCTACCCGCGCGCGGACTCGGCAATTGCACCTAACGCCTGTGCGAGGAGCGCGTCCTCGTCGGGAAGGACGGTTCTGAGATCGATCACGACGCGGTCATGATCGATGCGCGCAATCACGGGCACGTCGCGCGCGCGCATGGCGGCGTCCAGGCGATCGGCGGACCAGCCGGGCTGGTGGACCTGGAGCAGCCTGGTGGGAATCAAGGCGCCCGGAGCGCTGCCGCCGCCGATGGTCGACGCTCCCTCGACCACGCGCGTTTCGACGCCGGAGCCTTCGAGCTGAGCGGCCAGCCATCGACAGCGCCGCTCGATCTCCTCGGTGTTCATCCCCATCATGCGCATCACGGGAACCTCGCCGGCTCGCCCCGCTAAGTACTCCAGGAGAGTGGCTTCGAGAGCTGCGTAGGTCATCTTGTCCACGCGCAGGGCGCGCATCAGCGAGTGAGCGCGAATGCGCTCCACCAACGGCGCTCTTCCGACAATGATGCCCGCCTGGGGGCCGCCGAGCATCTTGTCGCCGCTGAACCAGACGAGATCGACTCCCGCCGACAGACTGGCCTGGACGGTTGGTTCCTCGGCGGTGACCGCGGAGCCCTCTCCCGTCGCCAGGTTGCCGCTGCCCAGATCCTCGCAGACCACGACGCCGAAGCTCTGTCCGAGCGAGACGAGCGATTCGAGCGACGGCCTCTCGGTGAAGCCCTCCATCCGGAAGTTCGACGGGTGCACGCGGAGAATCATCGCCGTCCGTTCGTTGATGGCTGCGGCGTAGTCGGCCGCCCGCGTCCGGTTGGTGGTGCCTACTTCGCGCAGCACCGCACCGGATTGGGCCATCACGTCGGGTATGCGAAAACCGCCGCCGATCTCGACCAGCTCACCTCGGGAAATCACCACCTCACGTGAGGAAGCCAGCGCGGCGAGCGCGACGAGGGTGGCAGCGGCGTTGTTGTTGACGACGACCGCGGCGTCCCCACCCGTCAGTCGGCAGACGAGCGATTCGGCGTGCTGATGTCTCGACCCGCGCGTTCCGCGCTCGAGGTCGTATTCGAGATTCGTGTACCGTCCTGCCAGGTCAGCCACGCTGGTCGCGGCCCGAGGCGCCAGCGGCGCCCGTCCGAGGTTGGTATGGACGATGACGCCGGTGGCGTTGATCACGCGCCTGAGCGACGGACGAAAGAGCGAGGCGAGACGCGCTTCCGTGCCGTCTTCAAGCGCTGCGATGAGGGTGTCGCTCGACCGGCGCTCGGCGTCACCCGCCACGTGCAGCTGGCTGCGCAGCAGAGCAGTCTCCGCACGAAGTGCGGCGACGACTTCCGAGCCTCCGTAGCGCGCTTCGAGCGCGCGCACACGATCGCTCTGCCGCAGGCGATCGATGGAGGGGATCGCCCGCGCACCGGCGGCTGGCTTGCGGGATCGAGACGTCATGCGAGGCAGGTGCGCGAGGCGGGCGCGCTTGCCCGTTCGCGCGCTGTCAGGATACCATCATCGCGTTTCGTGCCCGTTCGAGGGCGGCCGGCAGCGACGACAGACGCTCGCGGATCGCTCTCGCCGCCAGAGCACTCATCCATGGATCGCCCATCATCGAATCGCGACCCCGGTCCTCAGAAACCAGATTCCCGGGCTGCCGATCCTGCGCGTTCCCAGGACGAGCTGCCGACATATCGGCCGTCGGAGCGATTCTGGCCGTATGTAGACGTGCCGGAGGATCCGAGCGATGAAGAACTGGCTTCGCTCGATCCTGAGTTGTTCACGGCGCTCTTCGGTCCGCCCGGATATCCCTTTTCGATCACGCTCGTCTTTCCTCGTCTCGACTCGCCCGACTATGACGAGGCGGTCGCGCTCGCGAAGAAGGCCAGTGAGTACCGCGAAACCGGCTCCGGCGACAGCTTCCGGCATCGTGCCCGCTTCTGGTCGACTGACGCGGCCAAGCTGCGGCAGCTCTTCGAGGTCGTCGGCCCGTACCATGAGTGCGAAGTGCTCGTCGATGATCGTCCCATCCCCTATGCGCGCGAGCTGTGGCTCCCGCTGGTCTGGGCTCTCCTCCGCTAGGTCGTGCTGGCGTGCCCGAGCCCTCCGAGATTGAACGCGACTTGAAGCGGCTTGAGCCCGACTTGCGCAACCGCCTTGCTCGTGACCAGCCAGGTGGCCCAGCTCAGACACCGCGGCAATCCTGAAGAGGCGTTTCGCGTGGCGGTCAGGGACGGGCGGGGAGCTTTACGGCGCGGGGATTGAAAGGCGTGACGTGGGAGTATTGAGCGCCGGGCGCCCCGAGGGGCGCCCGGCAGACTCCGGGGTGTTAGGAGGGCTTGGTCACGTTGCCGGCCTGCGGGCCCTTGGGGCCGTCGACAATCTCGAACTCCACGACCTGTCCTTCCTCGAGCGACCGGAAACCGGCGCCCTGGATGGCCGAGTAGTGGACGAAAACGTCGCTGCCTCCGTCACGCTCGATGAATCCGTAACCCTTCGCGTTGTTGAACCACTTGACCTTACCTGTGATACGCATCGTTCTTCTTCCTGCCTTGCTGTTCGCGCGGCGTCCGGCGCCGCGCCGTTCGACCATGCCCCCCGGCTCGCCAAGAATCTGGTGGGCACAAAAAAAGACCGCGCAGATGCGGCCTCGACTTCCAGCGCCAAGCCTCATGGCGCCATGGTGATAATAATGACGCCGGCTCATCTGTGTCAAGAGTCTCCGCCGGCCGTCCGTCCTGATTCCCTCCGATTTCATCGTGCGCGCCCTACTCAGCGTCTCTGACAAGACGGGACTCCCGCAGTTCGCCCGTGGGCTGGCCGCCCGCGGCATGGAGCTGGTTTCCACCGGCGGCACGGCCGCCGCCCTCCAGGCAGCCGGCCTGCGGGTCCTCGGCGTTAGCGAGCTCACGGGGTTCCCCGAGATGATGGACGGCCGTGTGAAGACGCTCCATCCGCGCGTCCATGGCGGCATCCTCGCCCGCCGGGGCGTGGCCGCCGACCTGGAGGCGGCAGAGGCGCACGGCATCGGGCTGATCGATCTGGTCGTCGTCAACCTGTACCCGTTTGTTCGGACCGCCTCGAATCCCGATATCCCGTTCCACGACCTGATTGAACAGATCGACATCGGTGGCCCCGGTCTCATCAGGGCGGCCGCCAAGAATTTTGAGGACGTCCTGGTCGTCGTGTCCCCCGACGACTACGACGCGGTGCTCGCCGAGATCGACCGTCGGGGCAACCGCGACCTGGCGTTCCGACTGGAGCTCGCGAGAAAGGCCTTTGCCCACACGGCGGCCTACGACGCCGCGATTGCCGCGACGCTCGGAGAGTTCGATGCTCGTGATTCGCGTTTCGTGCGTCATCCCGGGCGCGGGGAGCCCCTCCGGCTCGACCTCCGCAAGAAGGGCGACCTTCGCTACGGCGAAAATCCGCACCAGCCGGCGGCGTGGTACGCGTCGGTCTCCCCGGCAGGGTTCGGCGGCGCCCAGGTCGTTCAAGGCAAGGAGCTCTCGTTCACGAACCTGCTCGACCTCGACGCAGCCGCACGCATCGTTCTCGAGTTCGACGAGCCGGCGGCTGCCGTAATCAAGCACACCAATCCGTGCGGCGTGGCGATTGGTGATTCGATTGCCGGTGCCTACCTGCGCGCGCGCGATGCCGACGCGCTCTCGGCCTTTGGCGGCATCGTGGGGTTGAACCGTTCGATCGACGTGCCGACGGCCAACGCGCTCACGGCCACGTTTCTCGAGGCCGTCGTGGCGCCGGCCGTGGATGTCGACGCGAGGGGCATATTGCACGCGAAGCCCAATCTCCGCGTGGTCGTACTGGAGGAATCCGAGGCGGGCAGGGCAGTCACGCAGGAGCTTCGCTCGATCATGGGCGCCGTGCTCGTCCAGACGCGGGACGCCGCTGTCGAAGCGTTCCCTGCGTGGCCACCCGAGAATTCAACGGACATCCGTGTCGTGACGCGCCGGGCTCCCACCGGGCCGGAGTGGCGTGCGTTGCGCTTCGCGTGGCGCGTCACCGCTCACGTGAAATCGAACGCCGTGGTGTTCACCGATGAGGAAAAGACTCTGGCGATTGGCGCGGGTCAGATGAGCCGCGTGGATGCGGTGCGCCTGGCGGTGACCAAGGCGTCGGGGTGGACTGCCGGGCATCGCCAGGTGCTGGCGGGCTCGGTCGCCGGGTCAGACGCGTTCTTTCCGTTTCGCGACGGGGTCGACGAGATTGCCGCGGCAGGCGCCACGGCGATCGTGCAGCCGGGTGGCTCGGTACGCGATGCCGAAGTGATCGCGGCAGCCGACGAGCACCACCTCGCCATGGTGTTCACGGGGCGGCGTCACTTCCGCCACTAGCACGGAGAGGAATCAGTCCCTCGCCGCGGCCAGGGCCCCGCTCAGCTCATTGCGGTCGACGGTCGACGGCCCGAACTTTCCCACCGAAACGCCGGCGGCGTGATTGGCAAGCGTCGCGGCCTCGGCCATCGACGCGCCGCCGGCAAATGCCAGGGCAAGCGTGGCGATCACGGTGTCGCCGGCTCCGGTCACATCCGACACCTCGCGCGCCACGGCAGCAAGCGATCCTTCCGTCTCGCCGTCCAGCAGCCACATACCGTGCTCACCCCGGGTGATCAGCACACCTTCGCACCCCGCTCGTTCGCGGAAGTCCCTCGCGGCGTCGAGCGCCTCGCTGTCGGTGCGAATCCGCCGGTTGGTCGCGATCTCGGCTTCGTGATGGTTCGGCGTCACCATGCGCGTGTGGCGGTAGAAGCCGATGTGCGGAATCTTCGGATCGACCAGCACCGGGATGCGCCGGCGGTGTGCGATGGTCACGAGGCGCGCCATCAGGCCGGCGGTGATGCCGCCTTTCAGATAGTCGGACACGATGATGGCGCCCGCAGTAGCCGCCAGCTGGTCGGTCGCCTCGGCGAGGTCCCGCTCGAGGCGCTCGGAGATGTCGGCCTCGCTCTCGTAGTCGACGCGGGCCACCTGTTGGTGGCGGTCGGTGACGATGCGCATCTTCGTTGTGGTCTTGCGGTCTGGATCGGTGAGCACGGCCGACGTGCCGATGCCGCGGCTGGTCAGCTGTTGACGGAGCCTGGCCGCCGGAGCGTCGTCGCCGACCACGCCGACGAGCTCGACCCGCGCCCCGAGCGCGTGCGCGTTGTTGGCGACGTTGGAGGCGCCGCCCATGCGGTACTCGTCGCGTTCGAACTCGACGACCGGTACGGGCGCCTCGGGTGAGATGCGCCGAACCTGCCCCACGAGAAACTGATCCAGCATCAGATCGCCCACGACCACGAGCGAGACCCGCTCGAAACCGTTCAGCAGATCGGCCACGCGTCCCTCGGACAGGGACGGCAGCGGCGCCGGGGCCGGCGTCCGGCTCATGCGCGGAAGCTCTCGCGATCCTCGGCGAACGGAAGGGTAATCAGCACGAGGAACAGCATCAGGAATTCTGAATCGCCGAAATTGTATTCGAACAGTCCGGCGGCCAGCATCGCGGCAATCGACGCGAGCGCCGTGGCGGGCAGGAAGCGGTGGGACGTGGTGCGCACCTTCTTCAGCAGATCGAGCGACGCCTGGGCGATGAACCAGATCCAGGCCGCGAGCGCCGGCAGCCCGCGTTCGGCCGCAATCTGCACGGGAACGTTGTGGAGGTGCGGGGCCGTTTTCTCGACAGCCGACGGATCGCGGTACTGCGGGTACACGCGCTCGATCATGTTCGGTCCCACGCCCGTGAGCGGATGCTGGCGGATGATGTTGGCGCCGGCCCTGAGCATCGCGACGCGGTCTCGTCCGGTGATATCGCTCGGATCGAACATCGAGAGGAAGCGCTCGGTGAGACGGGCCGGCGCGGCGGCAAAGAATACGGCCACCACGATGGGCAGCACCGCAATCAGCCGGAAATCCTTGATCAGGAAGAGCAGGGCCACCGCCGCGGAGGCGCCGACCCACGCGCTTCGCGTAAAGGTTACGGCCACGGCCACGAGCAGCGCCGGCATCACGAGCGCCGGCCAGGTGCGCTCGCGCGTCTCGAACAGCAGGCGGGCCGCAGCGGCGCAGATGACCAGCATGAGCAGGCCCGAGTACGTCATGTAGTGGCCGAGAGTCCCGCGCGGGCGCTGACCGAGATTGTCGTAGTGCAAGATGCCGTACTGCACGATGCCCACGGCGGCGCTGATCGCGCCCACGGTGATGAGGACGTTGACGACCAGGCGGGCCCGGTCGCCACGGGCGAAGTGATACACGGCCGGGACCACGGCGAAGAGCAGGAGCTGCTTGGAGTCAGCGAACCCGGTGGCAGGGTCAGCCGAGGCGGCGGCCGAGATCAAGGTGAGGCCCGCGTACGCGACGAGCGGCACGAAGAACCTCGGCGCCTCGATGCGCTGGTGATGGACGGCGAGCGAAGCCACCCAGCACACGAGCGCCAGCGCGAGGCATGCCTGGGCCGCCACGATTGAAAACTGCAGCAAGCCCACGCAACCGATGAGCGCCAGCAGCCCCGTCAGTTCCAGCCGATCGCGAGGCGGCGCCCCAGCCAGCATGCTGATGGAAGTCATGAGTGGACGGCGTGGCCCGAGCATTCCCCGCAGCCCGACGCGGGAGCGCGGAACGTCGACGGAAGGACGTCGATCAGCCGTGTATTATAGACTGCGGCGTCGATCGTCGCGCCGTAAGTGAACTCCAGCATCCCCCCCTCGTTCTCACGGATCCTCGTCGTGCGGGCGGGTGCCCTCGGGGACACGCTGATGGCCACGCCGGTCGTGGCGGCGCTTCGCGAGCGGCACCCCGGCGCCTCCATCGATTTCCTCTGCAGCGCGGAAGCCGCGCCGCTCCTCGAGCTCAATCCGAATATCCGCCGAGTCTGGTCGCTCAAGAACCGCAATCTGCCACATGCGCTCTCGCTCGAGAAGCGCCAGCTGGCGCGCGGCCTCGCGGGGCAGGCTTACGAGCTGGCCGTCGTCCTCGAGCACGCCGACCGGTATTTCGATCTGGTGCGACGTGCCGGAGCCGCCGAGGTCCGTGGTTTCGACACCATTCGCTTCGATCCCGCGCTGCACAGCATGGTGAACAACCTCCGCGCCGCAGGTTTCGACCGCTGGCCGGAGGATCGGCTTCGCATGGACTTGCCGCTCTCGGCCGACGACGAGAAGGCCGCCGAGGATTTCCTGCGTGGAGTCGGCCGGCCGATCATCGGTCTCCATGCGGGTTACGGGGCGAAGCGGCACAAGAACATCCAGGAGCACCGACTGCGCGGATGGAGCGCGGAAAACTTCTCCGCGCTCGGCCGAACCCTGGCGAGCCGCGGGTTTCACCTGGTGCTCACCGGCTCGGCCGACGATCGCGAGCTCGCAGAACGGATTGCCGCCAGCCTGCCCGAGGGAACGTCTCGGCTGCTCGCGGGGCGGACGACAGTTCGCCAGCTCGCGGCCGTCATCCGGCGCACCGTCCTGTTCGTTTCGGTGGACTCCGGACCGGCGCACGTGGCCGCCGCCGTGGGCACGCCGCTGGTTGTCTTGTGGGGACCCGGGATTCTTGATCAAACCAGGCCGATTTCCACGCGAAGCCCCGTCAGAATCGTGCGGCATCCGGTTTTCTGCGCACCCTGCTACGGAACGCCGCTGATGAAGAGCTGCCGCGAGAACATCTGCATGCAGTCGATCACGCCCGCAGAGGCGCTGGCGGCGATCGATGAGCTCACGACGATTTCGGCGACGAGTGCCGGCTGACTATCCCGGTGCGCGGTCGGGCTCGATCGTCGCCTCGTCGATCAGCATCACCGGGATGTCATCCTTGATCGGATAGACGCGATGACATTGGCCGCACTTCAGGCCGGCTCCGTCCTTGACCAGCGTGACCGGAGTCTTGCAGTTGGGACACGCCAGAATCTCGAGCAGTTCCGGATCGACTGCCATTCGCTGAGCTCCTTTGCAATCTGTTCCGAAACTATATCGAAAGACCCCTGACGGGTCGACTGCCGAAAGGTCGAACTTGTCGTCGTTGGACACCGCCCGGCTATGACGCGCCCGGCTTCTATGGAACAATGATTCGACGATGATTGCTCTGCTGCTGGCCTTGGCGATGGGCGGAATGGAGCCGACCGCGGGACGGCTCTCCGTCGCCGCGGCCGTCCCGGATCGCGCCGCCCAGACGGCGAGCCCGTCTGCGTTGACAGAAACTGACTCCGCGGCGCGGGCGTCATCCTATTACGAGTTCCTGCTCGGGCTGCACAACGAGAGCGAAGGCGACCTCGACGGCGCCATCGCCGCCTACCAGCGTGCCGCCAGACTCGATCCGGCGTCGGCCGAGATCCCGGTGATGCTCGCGTCGCTCTATCTGCGGATGAATCGCGCCGAGGACGCCGTGGCGGCGGGTCAGTCGGCGCTCGCTGTCGATCCGGACAACGCCGATGCGCATCGCGTGCTCGGCACGGTGTACGCGTCGATGGCTCAGGCCGACGATCGCGAGCGCGCGGGCGAGTCGCTCTCGCGTGCTATTTCACACCTCGAACGGGCCTCACTGGGCGACGATCCCGGCGCGGAGCTGATGCTCGCACGGCTGTACCTGCGGTCAGGTGACGCGGCCAAGGCCATTCCTCTGCTGAGCGAACTGCTCGAGCGCGAGCCACAGTACACGGAGACGATCGGGCTCCTGGTGCAGGCGTATTCGACCATGGGTCGCGAACGCGAGGCCGTGCAGCTGCTCGAGCAGCTGGCGCCCGAACAGCCGCAGTTCTATCGCGTGCTGGGCGAGTTGTACGAGCGCACCGAGCGCTGGCCCGAGGCGGCGGCCGCATACGAAAAGGCTGCGTCCGCGAGTCCGCGAAGCGTCGACGTGAAGCTGCGCTGGGCCACGGCCCTGCTCAATCAGTCGGGCGATGCGCCTGCCCTGAAAGCGCGCGGGGTGCTCGAAACCCTCGTGCGCGAGCGGCCAGGCGAATCGCGCGCACTCTATCTCCTGGCGATTGCGCAGCGTCGACTGCGGGACTTGCCGGCGGCCGAGGCGACGGCGCGGAAGCTGGTGGATGCGGATCCAGGAAGCCTGCGGGGCCCGTACCTGCTCGCCCAGATCTTCGAGGATCGCAACGAGTACCGCCGCGTGATCGAAGTGCTCGAGCCGCTGGCCACGCGGGCGCGAGGCACGGCCGGTTCTTCCGCGCAGCAGGACGGCGCACGACTCTTGCTCCACCTGGGGTTCGCCTACGAGCAAGCGGGCGACTCGACCAAGGCCGTTGGCGCCCTGGAAGACGCCGACAAGCTCTCGCCGGACGCATCAATTGCTTTTCAGATTGGCGCGACCTACGAGCGCCAGAAGCGTTACGACGAAGCCGAGAAGGCATTCCGCACGGCCCTGGCGCGCGACCCCCAGCACGCTCCCACGCTCAACTATCTCGGCTACATGCTCGCCGATCAGGGCGAACGGCTCGAGGAGTCGGTGCAGTTCATCGAGCGCGCGCTGGCGGTCGAGCCCGACAACCCGTCGTACCTCGACAGCCTCGGCTGGGCCTACTTCAAGCTCGACGCGCTCGATCGTGCCGAGCCGCCGCTCAGGCGGGCAAGCGAGGAGCTGCAGCGCAACTCGGTGGTGCAGGATCACTGGGGAGAACTGTTGTTCCGTCTTGGACGCTACGCCGAGGCCATCGTGGCCTGGGAACGCTCGCTCGCGGGCGACGGTGAGTCGATCGAGCGATCCACGATCGAGCAGAAGATTCGCAGCGCGCGCGAGAAGGCCAAGTAGCGCGTGAGGGACGCGCGTCTACTCGTCGCGGCGGCTGCCCTCGCATCTGCCGCCGCCTGCGCGCCGCCGCGTCTCACGCTTCCGACCGGCGCCGGCACGCCGCTCGACAACTTCCAGGCAATCTACGACGAGGCGATCGCTGGCTGCGCGACTGCAGAGGCGCTGACGGGCGAGCTGCAGATTTCAGGTCGCGTCGGAGACGGGCGCGTGCGGGGCCGGGCCCTGTTTGGTGTCGCTCGCCCAGACCTGCTGCGCCTCGAAGGATTGGCTCCGTTCGGCGCCCCGGCATTCATTCTGGTGGCCCGAGGGGGCCACGCCACGCTCCTTCTTCCGCGCGACAACCGTGTCCTCAGCGACGCCGCGCCCTCCGACGTGCTCGACGCCTTGACCGGTGCCGCGCTCGCGCCAGCCGACGTGCTGGCGATTCTGTCTGGTTGTGCAATTGCAGGGGCCCAGCCCACCGGAGGGCGGAGCTACGGCGAGTGGGCCGCCATCGATCTGGAGGGCGGCGCGCGTCTCTTCGCCCGCCAGGAGACCGGCCGGTGGACGATCCTCGCGGCCACCTCCGAGACCTGGCGGATCGAATATGTCGAGCGCTCGGCCGCGTTTCCCTCCACCATTCGACTGCAATCCATCGGCGAGCCGGCACGCGTGGATTTGAGCGTACGCGTCACGGACCTCGAGCCCAACGTCGCTCTGGGTCCCGAGGCGTTCGAATTGACGGTGCCGCCCGATGCCGTGCCCATCGATTTGAACGCCCTGCGCGAGAGTGGGCCGCTCAGAGGCACGGGGCGTGAGGGACAACCGTGAGCCATCACGCGCTGAGAGCGCGTGCGTACGCGAAGATCAACATCGGGCTCCGCGTGATGGGCACGCGGCCGGACGGCTTTCACGAGTTGCGGACTGTGTTTCAAACGCTCGAGCTGCACGACACGCTGACGCTCCTGCGGCGCAGAGGGGCGATGCGGCTCAGATGCACCGCTGCCGGGCTGCCGCTCGACGAGACCAATCTCGTGATGCGTGCGGGGCAGCTGCTGTGGCGACGTTTGGGACGCGATGGAGCGCCTCGAGGCGTCGAGGTCGTTCTCGAGAAGCGGATTCCGGTCGGTGGGGGCCTTGGCGGCGGCAGCAGCGATGCCGCGGCGGCCCTGCGAGCGCTCGCGGTCGCCTGGCGGGCGCGACTGCCGTTCGATGAGCTGGCGGACATCGCCTCCGAGCTCGGCGCCGACGTGCCGTTCTTTCTCACCGGAGGGGCCGCGCTCGGCCTTGGACGCGGCGACGAGTTGTATCCGCTGGCCGCCATGGCGCCCACATGGGTCGTCGTTCTGGTGCCCGCCTTCAGCGTGCGGACCGCGGATGCCTACCAATGGCTCGATGCGGATCGCGCCGGGACATCTCCGCGCGCTCGACGGGTGCCGCCTTCAAGGAAAAGCCAGGCGAACGGTTCGGCCTACCTGACGCCCACCGACGTCTGGAACGATCTGCAGCAGCCGGTGGCGGCACGACATCCCGACATTGCCCGGATGCGCCGCGCGCTCGAGGCAAGCGGGGCCAGCCTGGCGGCGATGTCCGGCAGTGGCTCCTCGGTGTTCGGTCTGTTTCCGACCGAGCGCGCTGCCGCCTCGGCGTTCCGATTGCTCCGACGCACGCGATGGACCCCTATCGTCACCCGGGTCCTCGAGCGACGCCGTTACCTGAAGCGCGGCGCCGTGCAGAGGCTCCGACGCTTGCCGCCATCGGTTCTCATCGGTTAAACTCGCGGATTGCACCGGCTCGGCCGAACCCTTCCTTGAGGTCAGCTCCCCGGACGGCGACAAGGGCCGGGGCCGACGCGGACGCGGCGAGTCGCCTTGTTCTCGGGCCAGGCGGGCGTCGGCGACGCGGATGGGCGGCGTGCTCGATGGGGCGTGGCCAAGCGGTAAGGCGCGGGACTTTGGATCCCGTATTCGAAGGTTCGAATCCTTCCGCCCCAGCCAGTTTCCCGACCGAGGGGCGCGGTAGCGGGTCAGCATGGCAGTTGGATTCGGCGAGTTGAAGGTGTTCTCGGGCAGCGCGCACCCGACGCTCGCGCGGGAGATTGCCGACTGTCTCGGCATCCCGATGGGCGAGGCGCGGCTGCGGCGGTTCCCCGACACCGAGGTGTCGTTTCAGATCGACGAGAACATCCGCGGCACCGACGTGTTCATCGTGCAGCCGACCTGCGCACCGGTCGATCAGCACCTGGTCGAGCTGCTCATCATGATCGACGCGTTTCGTCGATCGTCGGCGGCACGCATCACGGCGGTGGTGCCGTATTACGGCTACGGCCGGCAGGATCGCAAGGACAAGCCGCGGGTGCCGATCTCGGCCAAGCTCGTGGCGAACGTGCTGAGCGCCGCGGGCACGCACCGCGTGCTGACGATGGATCTGCACAAGGCGCAGATTCAGGGGTTCTTTGACATTCCGGTGGATCATCTGTTTGCGGCGCCGGTGATCATCGATCATCTGTCGCGGCTCGACTACCCGGCCCTCACGCTCGTGTCGCCCGACGCCGGCGGCGCCGAGCGCGCGCGAGCGTATGCCAAGCGCCTCGATGCCGAGCTGGCGGTGATCGACAAGCGCCGAACCGATGACGGCACGGCCGAAGTGATGAACGTCATCGGCGACGTGAGCGGCCGGACGTGCATCATTCAGGACGACATCATCGACACCGCCGGCACCATCGTCAAAGCCGCTCATGCGCTCGTGGAGAACGGCGCCGAGCGCGTCATCGCGTGCGCCGTGCACGGCGTGCTGTCGGGCCCGGCGATTGAGCGCATCGAACGCTCGCCCGTGGAAAAGCTCGTCGTGACCAACACGATTCCGCTGAACGGCGAGCGCGCGGCGAGCAAGAAGGTGGTCGTGCTGTCGGTGGCGCGCCTGCTGGCACAGGCCATCAAGAGCATTCACGAGGAAACGTCGGTATCGTCGCTGTTCGTCTGAAAGAGAACGAAGGATTTCTATGGCAGTCACACTCGAAGCAACCCCCCGCGACACGCGCGGGAAGAACGAAGCCTATCGGCTCCGCGCCGCCGGCCGGCTGCCGGCCGTCGTCTACGGCGACAGCGGGTCGGAATCGGGCACGCACGCCATCGCGGTCGATCCCAAGTCGCTGCTGCGCATTCTCCACTCGGAGTCCGGTGCGAACACCTTGATTGCCCTGCGCATCGAGGGCCTGCGCGAGTCGCAGGTCCTCATCAAGGAATATCAGCTCGACCCCGTGACGCACCACCTGTTGCACGCCGATTTCTACCGTGTGGCGCTCGACCGGCTGATCACGGTGACCGTGCCCATCGTCCTGCGCGGCGAAGCGCGGGGCGTGAAGCAGCAGGGCGGCCTGCTCGATTTCGTCCACCGCGAAATCGAAGTCGAAACGCTGCCGACCGAGATTCCCGAGAACATCGAGGTGGACGTTTCGGAGCTGATGCTCGGCCAGGCCGTGCGTTTGCGCGATGTGGCAGAGGGCGCCAAGTGGAAGCCGGTGAGCGACCTCGAGCTGATGCTCGTACACGTCGTGACGCCGAAGGCCGAGGAGGCTGCGGCGACCGATGCGGCTGCCGCGCCGGTCGCGCCGGCCGAGCCGGAAGTGATCAAGAAGGGCAAGGTCGAGAAGGCCGAGGACGAGGACAAGGACAAGTAGCCGCGCGGTGAAGCTGATTGTCGGGCTCGGCAACCCGGGGCGCCGCTATCGCGGCACGCGGCACAACGTGGGGTTCGACGTGCTCGACGAGCTGGTCCGGCGCCACGGCGCCGAGTTCGCGTCGGCGCCGGCCGACGCGATGTACGCGAAGGCGCGGACGCTCGGTGACGGCGCCTTGCTCGCCAAGCCGCTCACGTTCATGAACCTGAGTGGGCGGGCGGTGGCCGAGCTGCTCCGGTATTTTCGGATCGAGGCGTCCGACCTGCTGGTGGTGACCGACGACGTGAACCTGCCGCTGGGGCGGTTGAGGGCCCGGGCGCGTGGATCGGCGGGCGGGCACAACGGCCTGCGGTCGCTCATCGACGAGCTGGGCACCATGGAGTTCGCGCGGTTGCGCGTCGGCGTCGGTCGCGGGGATTCGAGCCGCGACCTGGCCGATCACGTGCTGGACCGCTTCGAGGCCGACGAGCGGTCGGTGGTCGATGCGAGCGTGCAGCGGGCAGCCGACGCGGCGGAGATGTTTGCGATCGAGGGAATCGAGCGCACGATGAACGTGTTCAACCGGAGCGACGAGATCGACAGCGACACGGAGCCGAACGACAAAGAGCCTCGCGATACGTCACACTGACCGCACGCTCCTTGCCACCAATGGGTGGCCGTGACGGCGCGACAACGCGCCGGAGGCGGGCTGAGGGCCCGAAGCGTCCAGAAGGAGACCTATGAGCATCACCCGACAGTACGAGCTCGTTTATATCGTCTCACCTGAGGCCACCGAGCAGCAGGTGAGCGATCTGCACACGCAGATCGAAGAAATCGTCGGCCGCTACAGCGGCCAGATCGAGAAAACCGAGAACTGGGGACGGCGGCGGCTCGCCTACGAGATTGGCCATCACAAGGATGGCACCTACGTGCTGGAGGTCATCAACGGCACGGGCGAGCTCGTGAAGGAGATCGATCGCCGGCTCAAGGTGAACGATCAGGTCATTCGCCACCTGGCCATTCGCGTGGACGAAGAGAACCGGGTGGTCGAGCGCGCCAGAGCCAGACGCCAGCTCGATCAGGAGAAGCGGACCGCCCGCGGCCTTCCCGCGCGTCACGTGCGTGACGATGAGCGCGGCCTGGGGGACGATCGGTCGGGCGATCGCGGCGATGACGACAGGTTCGGGGCGGAGGTGGAGAGATGAGGGAAGGACGAGGCGGCCGGGGCGGGTCGGGCGGACGCGGCGGATCGGGCGGGCGCGGCGGTAGCGCGGAGAAGGGTCAGCCGCGACGCTCGATGTTCCGTCGGCGGAAGATCTGCAAGTTCTGTTCGGAGAAGATCGACGACATCAACTACAAGGACGCCAAACTGCTGGCGTCGTTCGTGCCCGAGCGTGGCAAGATTCTGCCGCGTCGCATCTCGGGCACCTGTGCCATGCATCAGCGCAAGCTGCAGACCGCCATCAAGCGGGCGCGCCAGCTCGCGATGCTGCCGTACGTTACGGAATAGATATGGAAATCATCCTGCGAGAACACGTGGAGCACCTGGGCAGCCGCGGCGACATCGTGTCGGTCGCCGACGGCTATGCCCGCAACTATCTCCTGCCGCGGAAGCTGGCGCTGCCGGCGACCGACGGCAACAAGAAGCGTGTGGAGCGCGAGCGCAAGCTGCTCGAAGCGCACGAGGCGGACGAGCGTCACGCGGCGGAGGCCGTCGCAGCCCGGCTGGCGGGGGTGGAAGTGGTGGTCGGCCGCCGGGTGGGCGAGGGCGATACGCTTTACGGGTCGGTCACCGCCGCCGACATCGCGGCGCGGCTCGCCGAGCTCGAGGTGGAGGTCGATCGGCGCAAGATTCAGCTCGCCGAGGCGCTGAAGGCGATCGGCGAGTACAGTGTGCCGATCAAGCTGCATCGCGACGTCACCGGACACATTGCGGTCAAGGTCGTCAAGCTCGAAGACTGAGACACACGTCGCCGCCATGGCCGATTCCGTTCGAACCGAGCGCTCGCTGCCACACAACCTCGAGGCCGAGCGCTCGGTTCTGGGCGCCATTCTCATCCACAACGAGGCGTTCAACCAGGCGGCCGAGTTCCTCAAACCGCACGATTTCTACCGCGACGCGCATCGCCGGATCTTCCAGAAGATGGTGGCGCTCTCCGAGCGCGGCGGTGCCATCGATCTGGTCACCCTCAAGGAAGACCTCGCGCGGTCTGGCGAGCTCGAAGAAGTTGGCGGCCCGGCCTACATCGCCTCGCTCGTCGACGGGGTGCCACGGTCGACCAACGTCGACAGCTACGCGCGCATCATCAAGGAAAAATCGGCGCTTCGCGATCTGATCTTCTCGGCCAACAAGATCCTGGCGACGGCGTACGAGGCGGAGCAGGACGCCGCCCTGATTCTCGACGAGGCCGAGCAGGCGATCTTCTCGATTGCCGAGGACCGCGTGAGACCGGGCTTCGTGTCCATGCGCGATCTGGCGCACCAGGGCTTCGAGGCCATCGAGCAGGCCGTCGCGCGCAAACAGCTCGTGACCGGAGTGCCCACCGGCTTCGTCGATCTCGACGAGATGACGTCGGGGCTGCAGGGGGGCGAGCTCATCATCATCGCGGCCCGTCCCTCGATGGGCAAGACGGCGCTGGCGCTCAACATCGCGCAGCACGTGGGCACGCGAACCGACCGCACGGTCGGCGTGTTCAGCCTCGAGATGTCCAAGGAGCAGCTCTTCCTGCGCATGCTCACCGCGGAGGCCGGCATCGACAGCCACCGGCTCCGCACCGGGTTCCTGGGAGAGAACGACTGGACCAAGTTGTCCACGGCGATGGGTCAGCTCGCGGAGGCGCGGATCTTCATCGACGACTCGCCGGGCGTGGCCGTGCTGGAGATGCGGGCGAAGGCCCGGCGCCTGATGCTCGAGCACGGTCTGCATCTGATTCTGGTGGACTACATTCAGCTGATGCAGAGCGCCGCACGCTTCGAGAATCGCACGCTGGAGCTGGGCGCCATCTCGCGCGGGCTGAAAGGCCTCGCCAAGGAGCTGGGGATACCCGTCGTGGCGCTGTCCCAGCTCAGTCGGGCCCCCGAGGCGCGCGCGGATCATCGCCCGATGCTGGCCGACCTGCGCGAATCTGGCGCCCTCGAACAGGACGCCGACGTGGTCGTGCTGCTCTTCCGCGCCGACCAGTATCCGAATGCCGCCGAAGAAGAGCGCGGGATTGCGGAGCTGCACGTCGCCAAGCAGCGCAACGGGCCGACAGGCCTCGTGAAGCTGGCGTTCCTCAAGGAATACACGCGGTTCGAAAGCCTCGCGCTCCGCTGACCGGGCTCCGTGATCCGTTCCACATTCGCCCACGTCGATCTCCAGGCCATTCGATTCGAACTTTCGCGCCGTGTCCGCGCTCGTCGCCACGCCCGAGACGTCGGCGGCTTCACCGGACGCGTCGACTGCCGCATCTCGTCCAGGCTCGCGGGTGCGCCCGCCGAAGGTCGTGCCGGTCGTCAAGGCCAACGCGTACGGCCACGGCGCCGCCCAGATCGCGCGCGCGCTCGAAGACGAGGGCGCGCCGATGCTGGCCTGCGCCGACATCGAAGAAGCCATCGTGCTCCGCGAGGCGGGCGTGCTGGCCGAGATCCTGGTCTTCGGCGCGCTCAGCCTGAGCGACCTCGAAGGGGTGTTCGACTACGATCTGACGCCGACCGTCTCCACGCCGTCGGCGGCGCGCGCACTGGAGCGGGCGGCCAGGAAGCGATCGCGCGCCATCGGCTATCACCTGAAGATCGATACCGGCATGAACCGGCTCGGGCTGCGTCACGACAACCTGACCCGGACGATGCCCGACCTGCTCGACAGCCGACACCTCAGACTCGACGCCGTCTATACCCATTTCGCGACGGCCGATGATGCGGAGAGTGAGCTCTTCAGCGAGCAGCGCGAGCGTTTTCTTGCCTCACTCGCCTGGTTCGAATCGATGGGCGTGCCACTCAAGCTGCGGCACGCGGCCAACAGTGCGGCGCTGCTGCGCGACTCGCGCATCTGGCTCGATCTGGTCCGTCCCGGTCTGCTGCTCTACGGGGTCGTGCCGCCTCCGCTGGCGTCGACGCTCCAGCTCACACCCGTCATGTCGCTTCGAAGCCGCGTCGTCGCAGTGAAGGGCGTCCGCCAGGGCGAAATCGTCGGCTATGGAGGCAGGTTCGTGGCCTCGAGTCCAACGCGCATTGCCGTCGTGCCTGCCGGCTACGCCGATGGTCTGGACGTCCGCCTGGCAGGGCGTGGATTCGTCCTGGTGCGCGGCCGACGCGCGCCGATCGTCGGCGCCGTGTCGATGGACATGGTCACGCTCGATGTCACGGGCATTCCGGTGGAACCGGGCGACGAAGCGGTGATTATCGGCTCGCAGGATGACGAGCGCATCGATGTGCGGGAGATGGCCGCCTCGATCGGCACCATCCCGTACGAAATCCTCTGCCGCATCGGGACGCGTATCCAGCGCGTCTATGATGAGGGAGCGGCGACGCCATGAAACGAACCACGATCTTCGTCTGCCAGACCTGCGGCGCGCAATCGCAGAAATGGCTCGGACGGTGCCCCGACTGCAGCGCCTGGAACACGTTCGTCGAAGAGCGCACCGCTGATCCGGCGCCGTCCACGACCTCGCGCTACACGCTCTCGGCCACCGGCGGCAAGGCGCGGCTCTACGCCGAGGTGGAGCAGGCGGCGGCCGCGCGTCTCTCGACCGGCGTAGACGAGTTCGATCGGGTGCTGGGCGGCGGCGTGGTGCCGGGTTCACTCGTGCTGCTGGGTGGCGAGCCGGGCATCGGCAAGTCGACGTTGCTCTTGCAGACGGCTGCGAACTTCGCGCGCGCGGTCGGCCCGGTACTCTATGCCTCGGGCGAAGAGTCCGAGCACCAGATCAAATCGCGCGGTCAGCGGCTCGGCGTGGCCGATGCGCCGTTGTATCTTCTGGCCGAAACGTGCCTCGAGCGCATCCTCGAGGAAATCGAGAGGCTCAAGCCCTCGCTCTTGATCATCGATTCCATCCAGACGGTCTTCTCGCTCAAGCTGCAGTCGGCGCCTGGAAGCATCGGCCAGGTTCGCGAAGCGGCCACTCAGCTGCTCTTCTTGGCCAAGGGCCGGAACCTGCCGACGTTCCTCGTCGGTCACGTCACGAAGGAGGGCAGCCTCGCCGGACCCAAGGCGCTCGAGCACGTCGTCGACACGGTGCTGTACTTCGAGGGTGAGCGCCATCATGCGCATCGTGTCGTTCGCGCCGTCAAGAACCGCTTCGGCGCCATCAGCGAGTTGGGCGTCTTCGAGATGACGGGCTCGGGGCTCGTGCCCGTGGCCAACCCGTCCAAGCTGTTCCTCTCCGAGCGTCCCGCCTCCGCCCCGGGATCGGCGGTCCTTTGTACAGTCGAAGGATCGCGGCCGATCCTCGTCGAAGTACAGGCGCTCGTCAGCGCCAGTACCTACGGCAATGCCAGGCGCATGGCCAGCGGGATCGATCCGGCGCGGTTGTCGCTGCTGCTCGCCGTGCTCGACAAGCGCGCGGGCCTGAACCTCGCCGGCGACGACGTCTTTCTCAACATCGCCGGCGGCATGACGGTCGATGAGCCAGCGGCGGATCTGGGTGTCGTGGCAGCCGTCGCCTCGAGCTTCCGGAATCGGGCCGTGCAGCCGCACACGGCGGTGTTCGGCGAGATCGGGCTGGCCGGCGAAGTGCGCGCGATCACACAGGCGCCTCTGCGAGTTCGCGAAGCCGTGCAGATGGGATTCGAGCGCTGCGTGCTGCCGCAGGCCAACGTCGAGGCGTGCGTGGCGGCGCTAGGCCCCGGCTTCGAGCTCATGGGCGCACGGTCGGTGACCGACGCCCTCGACGTCCTCCTGACGTAAACTACCCAAATCCGGCGGCCGCCGGTGTAGCTCGCCAGCGGCCTTCATCCTTCATAGCTCGCTGGCGCGCGCTTCGACCGCGTGCAGCGGGATCTCAGGTGGAGCTGTCCTCATGGCATGGTTCATTCTCATCCGGATGATTTTCGTTGCGTCGGTCCTGTACGCCGCCGTACTGCTTCGCCCCATTCCCGGTTCTTTGCTGAGCAATCTCATCTTCGCTGGCCTGCTGGCCGTCTTCGGGATCGTGCTCGAGAGCCGTCTCCGCGAAACCGCCGTGACGAGCCTGCTCGGCGCCCTGATCGGCGGTGGTGTCGGCCTGGGGATTGCCAGGACCATCGGCTCCTCCTTGTTCTGGGCCGATACCGGCGACAGCCGCGTCGCGTTCCTGCACAGCTTCGTCATCCTGGTGTTGCCCTATCTGGGCGTCATGATCGGGGCAAAACGAGGCGAGTGGCTCGAGCCTTCGCGCCTGGTGGCCCTCTTTCGCGGCGCCGGGCCGGAGCGTCACTACAAGATTCTCGACACCAGCGTGATCATCGACGGCCGCATCGCCGACGTGTGCGAAACGGGCTTTCTCGACGGGACCCTCGTCATTCCACAGTTCGTTCTGAAAGAGCTGCAGCTCATCGCGGATTCGGCCGACACCCTCAAGCGCAATCGCGGCCGGCGCGGCCTGGATATCCTGCAGAAGATTCAGAAGATGTCGGGTGTGGAGGTGACGATTTCCGATGCCGACTTCGCCGACGTCAAAGAGGTGGATCTGAAGCTCATCGAGCTGGCCCGCACGCTCAACGGCGAGATTGTCACCAACGACTTCAACCTGAACAAGGTGGCGCAGCTGCGCGGCGTCGAGGTACTCAACATCAACGAGCTGGCGAACTCGCTGAAGCCGGTGGTGCTGCCCGGCGAGATCATGAAGGTGTTCATCCTGAAGGAAGGCAAGGAGTACAACCAGGGTGTCGCGTATCTCGACGACGGCACGATGGTGGTGGTCGACAATGCGCGCCGCATGATCGGCAAGACCATCGACATCGTCGTGACCAGCGTGCTGCAGACAACCGCCGGCAAGATGATCTTCGGCCGTTTCATCGATTCCACCGTGGCCGCGGCCCAGACGTCGCCGGCTCCGGCCGAGAAGGAGCGCGACGACTCGTCCCGTCGCGTGCGGCAGATTCCGCAGGCATGACAGGCGCCTCGCGGGCCGGCCGCTCCGTGCCCTCCTCGTGGTGACGCTGCCGCCCTTCCACTGGTGGCGGACGGTGTTCTTCCTGATCCCCACGATCGCGGCCTACACGATCGTGCTCGGGACGCTGTCGCTGGCCTCGAGTCTGGTCGATCGCCGCGGGACCTTCGGTCACTGGTGCGCGCGCACCTGGTCGTGGCTGATCCTGGCGACCACAGGCGTCGCGGTGACGGTTGAAGGCCTCGAGCAACTGACGCCCGCGACGACCTACGTCTTCGTCTCGAACCATCAGAGCATCTACGACATTCCCGTGATCTTCGACGCGCTGCCCTACCAGCTCCGCATCATCGCGAAGGAATCGCTCGGACAGTTTCCGTTTCTCGGCTGGCACCTGCGGCGCACGGGACACATCCTCGTCGATCGCCGCAACCCCGATCGCGCGGGCATTCTCAGGCACGCCGCGCGGCTCGTCGAACAGGGGCTGTCGCTCATCGTGTTTCCCGAAGGAACCCGGAGCGTCGACGGCCGGGTTGGTCACTTCAAGGGCGGCAGCTTCGTGTTGGCGATAGATGCCGGCTTGCCGATCGTGCCGATCTCGGTTTCAGGAAGCCGCCATGTCATGCGGAAAGGACGGCTTGCCACTCGGCCCGGCATCGTACGGCTCCGGGTGCACGCGCCGATTCCCGCCGGGCAGCCGGCGGCGCCCTCCGAGGTGGTGCAGCAGGCTCGTGCGCTCGCCGATCGCGTGCGGACGATCGTGGCCTCCGGTGTGGATGGACAGGAGCAGCCTGCATGATCGACGTGCCCGCCGATCTCCAGTCCATTCTCATCCTGGGGGTGCTGGCCTCGGACGAGGTGCAGGTCGCCGATCGGCTGGAGGATCTCGATCGCGCGATGACCGACGCCGAGCAGAACGTGCGGGCGGCACCGCCACCCGATGGCGCCCTCGTCCGCGCCATGTACCATCGCCTGGGTCTCGATCCTACGAGGACCCGGCCCTCGTCCGAGGCGTTGCTCCGGCGCGTGCGCCGCGGCGAGCCGCTGCCTCGTATCAACACCCTCGTGGACATCTGCAACTGGTGTTCGCTGGAACTGCAGGTCCCATACGGACTCTATGATCGCGGGCGGATCGAAGGCCCCATCGAGCTTCGCCTGGGACGGCCCGGCGAAATGTACGCAGGCATCCGGAAGGACACGGTGAACCTGGCCGGCCGGATGACGCTGGCCGATTCGGCGGGCCCGTTCGGAAATCCCAGCGCCGACTCACTACGCACGTCCGTGACGGCCGCCACGACGCGAAGCCTGGCCGTCATCTTCGCGCCCCGCGCGCTCGGCGAGGCGCGGGTGCGCGAGGCGCTCGAGAAGACTTCGGCGCGGGTCACGCGCTTCGCTGGCGGCAGAGAGACCGGAAGGTGGGTTGTACAATGAGGTGGAGCGGCTGACCATGAAAGTCGTTGCCATCATTGCCGCCGGCGGACGGGGACAGCGAATGGGTGGCCTTGTCCCCAAACAGCTGCTCGATCTCGGCGGCCGCTCGATTCTGCAGCGAAGCCTCGACGTGCTCGATCGGTCGGAGCGCATCGACGAGATCGTGATTGCCGTGCCGGTCGAATGGGAAGCCGATTTCGATCGCTACATCAAGGCGGGAAAGACCCCGGTGGTTTTCGCGCCGGGGGGTGATTGGCGCCAGGATTCGGTGGCCAATGCGTTCGATCGGGTCAGCGCCGACACCGATGTCGTGGTGGTTCACGATGCGGCGCGGCCCTTCGCGACATCCGACCTGATTGCCCGAACCATCGATGCCGCGCTCGAGGAAGGCGCCGCCGTTCGCGGCCCTCGCCGCCCGCGACACCGTGAAGCGTGCGCACGGGGGCTCGCGCGTCGGGGAAACGCTGCAGCGGGACACGATCTTTCTGGCGCAGACGCCGCAGGCCTTCAGATACGGCGTGCTGCGGGATGCTGTCGCGCTCGGACGCGCCGGACGTCACGGCACCGACGAGGCGGAGCTGGCCGAGTCGGCGGGCCACGCGGTACGTCTCGTCGAGGGTGAGCCGCGCAACGTGAAGATCACGACCGCCGACGACCTTGCGCAGGCGCGCCACCTCGTTTCAGCCGTCTCGTCTCACGACGGCCGGCCCGGCCGCGTCGGGACCGGGTACGATTTGCATCGTCTGGTCGAGGGACGACCGCTGATGCTCGGCGGCATCCTGGTGCCGTTCTCCCACGGCCTCGCGGGACATTCCGACGCCGACGTCCTGTGCCACGCCGTCACGGATGCCGTGCTCGGCGCCGCCGCGGCGGGTGATATCGGCCGGCATTTTCCCGACACGGACCGACGATGGAAGGATGCGTCGAGCCTCGAGCTGCTGCGGCAGGCCGTTCAGCTCGTGCACGAGCGTGGATTTCTCGTCGACAACGTCGACGTCGTCGTCATCGCCGAGCGGCCGAAGCTGGCGCCGTATATCGACAGGATGCGCGAGCGGCTCGCGGACGCTCTTGGTACGGCGACCGACTGCGTCAGCGTGAAGGGCAAGACCAACGAGGGGATGGGCGAGATTGGTCGCGGCGAAGCCATGGCCGCACATGCCGTTGCGCTCTTGCGATCCGCCGCCGAACGCTGACTCTGCTCACCGACCATCACGTTCTGTCCGGCAGCCCGTCTATGCGAGTCCGCTTCGCTCCAAGTCCCACCGGGAACCTCCACGTCGGCAATGCGCGGACAGCGCTCTTCAATTGGCTGCTCGCGCGTGGATCGGGCGGACGTTTCATCCTGCGCATCGAGGATACCGACGTCGAGCGATCCTCGTCCGCTGCCGAGTCGTCGATCTACGACGATCTGCGCTGGCTCGGGCTCGACTGGGACGAGGGTCCGGATATCGGCGGAGAGCGCGGGCCGTACCGGCAGTCCGAGCGTCTCGACCTCTACCACCGGCACGCCGATCGACTGCTCGAGCAGGGTGATGCGTACTCACTGCTTCTGCTCGCCCGAGCAACTGGAGGCCGAGCGTCGTGAGGCGCGTGCACGAGGAGTCGCGCCGCGCTACTCAGGTCGGTGCCGCATGATTGCCGTCCCAGAGGCGCGAGCGCGTGTGGAGGCGGGGGAGCCCGCCGCGGTGCGATTCCGCGTCCTGCCCCTCGGCGACGTGAGCTTCGACGATCTGGTTCGCGGGCGCGTCACCGTCCACACCGACGTCATCGGGGATCCCGTGATCCTGCGCTCGGACCGTTTCCCGGCCTACAACTTCGCGGTCGTGGTCGATGATGCCCTCATGGCGGTGACGGAGGTGGTGAGAGGCGAGGATCACATCTCGAATACGCCGCGGCAGGTGCTGATCTACCGGGCGCTGGGCTACGAGCCTCCGCGTTTCGCGCATCTCTCGCTCGTGCTCGGCCCGGATCACAGTCCGCTGTCGAAGCGTCATGGCGCCACGTCGGTCGCCGAGTTCAAGGCCCGTGGCTATTTGCCCGAAGCGCTGGTCAACTACCTGGCGCTCATCGGCTGGTCGGCCGGCGCTGACGAGATCCTCTCCGTCGACGCGTTGATCGAGCGCTTTTCGCTGTCGGCCGTCGGTCATGCGGCTGGTGTGTTCGACGAGGAGAAGCTGGCCTGGGTGAATCGTCACTACCTGCGGGCCGCGGATCCCGCGCGCATTGCTGCGCTCTCGGTCCCGTTTTTTGATGAGGACGGCTTCCGCATGTCGCCGTCGACCGAAGGGATGTCCTACCTGACGAGCGCGATGGCCATGGTCACCGAGTCGGTCGATCGGCTCGATCAGGTGCCTCGGCGTCTGCGATTCCTGTTCGTGTACGATCCCGAGCAGACGCTTGCGCTCCCGGGCGCCGAAGACGTGCGCGAGACGGGCAGCCGCGCCGTGATCGAGGCGCTCGCCCGTGAGCTGGCGTCGGCGCCGCGACTCGATCGCGAGCGCTTCCGCGCGGTGGCCACGGCCGTCCGGCAGCAGACAGGGCTCAAGGCGCGGGCGCTGTTTCATCCCATTCGCGTCGCACTCACCGGAGCGGTCGAAGGTCCAGAGCTCGATCTCGCCGTGCCCGCGATCGATCGAGGCGCGGAGTTGAGGGTACCGAGTGGTCTGCCGCCTGTCGTCGGGTGCAGGGAGCGGGCAGCGGCGTTTGCGCGCGTGCTGGCGAGTGAGGGAGATGTCTGAATCACGCCGCGGCACGCTCGTCATCTGCGGCCTGAACCCGGTTCTCGAGGCCCTGCGCGCGGGCCGTGTCAGTCTGGTGCGAGTGGGTGCACCGCGATGACGCGCGCGTGCGCGAGGTGCAGCGCCTTGCTGCGAGCACGGCGTCACGGTGGAACGCGTCGAGGCGGTGACGCTCGATCGGCTCGCGCGCGGCGCTCCGCACCAGGGTGTGGTGGCCGACGTCCGGGTTGGCGACTACGGTGTCGGCGATCTCGTCGCGCCGGATCATCCCGCGCTGATCGTCGTGCTCGACGGCGTCGAGGACTCGCACAACGTGGGCGCGGTGGTGCGCGCCGTCGATGCAGCCGGCGCCGACGGGGTGATTCGCCAGACGCGCCGCGCGGCGCCGCTTGACGCCGCGACGGCCCGCGCATCGGCGGGCGCGCTGGCGCACGTCCGGGTGGCGAGCGTCGTCAACGTCGCGCGCGCGCTCGACCAGTTGAGCGAACTGGGGGTGTGGAAGGTGGGACTGGCTGCCGATGCCCCCAGGCGATACGATGAAATGGATTTCACGCTGCCCACTGCACTCGTTCTGGGCAGCGAAGGCGAGGGCCTGCGGCGGCTGGTCCGCGAGAATTGTGACCATCTCGTCCGGATTCCGATGAGGGGCCGCGTGGCCAGCCTCAACGTGTCAGTGGCCGCCGGGATTGTGCTGTTCGAGGCCGTCCGCCAGCGATTGGGTCGGGGGCTCAAATAGTTGCGCCGCTGGCACAGGTTCTGCTAGAATCTGGGTTTTGGCTGGCGTAGCTCAGCCCGGTAGAGCAGCTGATTTGTAATCAGCGGGTCGGGGGTTCAAATCCCTTCGCCAGCTCCACAAATCGGGCGCGAATCTGCAAGGGTTGACGCCGAAGCTCGACTGAATCCAGCACAGTAGAACGAAATGGCCGCAGCGCGGATGCCTCTGAGAGACGGCTGCGCCCCGAACGTGGTATCTGGCGAGGTTGCGGAGCGGTCAAACGCAACAGACTGTAAATCTGTCGCCCCAGTGGCTTCGGAGGTTCGAATCCTCCCCTCGCCACCAGCCTTCCGCGCGCCCGGGCCCGTCGGGGGAGCTCGAACGCGGCGTGTCGGTCGGGTTGGAGGCCAGCCTGCTCGCGGGAGCATGCGGCGCAGTCGGATGGTGTGGGTGAGAGCAGTTGAGCGAAGCGAGACGAAGGCGGGAGTAACTCAGTGGTAGAGTCACAGCCTTCCAAGCTGTTGGTCGCGGGTTCGATCCCCGTCTCCCGCTCCAGCCTTCGCGATGCAACTTCGGCTGGCACGCCAGCAAGTGCGGGTAACGGCGACGCGGGTCTGCCCGTCGAATCTCACGGGCGGATGTCAGCGGAGCACGGACGGGCCGACGTGTCGGCCGGAGCCGCTCGCGCAGCGGGCGGTCAGTACGGACGGGCCGACTTGTCGGCCGGAGCTGCCCGCGCAGCGGGCGGTCAGCGAAGGCCGATGTAGCTCAGTTGGCAGAGCGCGTCCTTGGTAAGGACGAGGTCACCGGTTCAATCCCGGTCATCGGCTCCAGATAGCAACTAGCTGCTACGCACGACGAGGATCACGTCAATGTCGAAGGAAAAGTTTGATCGTTCCAAGCCGCACGTGAACGTGGGCACCATCGGACACATCGATCACGGCAAGACCACGCTGACCGCCGCGTTGACCAAGGTGGCGGCCGACAAGGGATGGGCGAAGTTCGTGCCCTACGACGAGGTCGCGAAAGCGTCCGAGTCGCAGGGTCGCCGCGACGAGACGAAGATTCTGACCATCGCGACGAGCCACGTCGAGTACAGCACGGCCAAGCGTCACTACGCGCACGTCGATTGCCCAGGCCACGCCGACTACATCAAGAACATGATCACCGGCGCGGCGCAGATGGACGGCGCGATTGTCGTCGTCAGCGCGACCGATGGCCCGATGCCTCAGACCCGCGAGCACGTGCTGCTCGCGCGTCAGGTCAACGTGCCGTATCTCGTGGTCGCCCTCAACAAGGTGGATGCCGTCGACGATCCCGAGCTGCTCGATCTGGTCGAGCTCGAGGTGCGCGATCTGCTCAAGACCTACGGCTTCCCGGGCGACGACGTGCCGGTCGTGCGCGTGTCGGCGCTCAAGGCGCTCCAGGGCGATCCCGAGGGCGTGGCGGGCGTGCTCAAGCTGATGGAAGCGCTCGACGATTACATCCCGATCCCGCAGCGAGAGGTGGACAAACCGTTCCTCATGCCCATCGAGGACGTGTTCTCGATCTCCGGCCGCGGCACGGTCGTGACCGGCCGTGTCGATCGTGGCCGGGTGAAGGTCGGCGACGAAATCGAGATCGTCGGGTTCACCGACACCAGGAAGAAGATCGTGACGGGTGTCGAGATGTTCAGGAAGCTTCTGGACGAGGGCGTCGCCGGCGACAACATCGGGGTGCTCCTGCGCGGCACGGAAAAAGAGGACGTGGAGCGCGGACAGGTGCTGGCCAAGCCGGGCAGCATCACGCCGCACACGAAGTTCAAAGCCGAGGTCTACATCCTGTCGAAGGAAGAGGGCGGCCGCCACACGCCGTTCTTCAACGGCTACCGGCCGCAGTTCTACATCCGGACGACCGACGTCACCGGCTCGCTCAATCTGCCCGAAGGGGTCGAGATGGTGATGCCCGGCGACAACACGACGATCAGCGCCGAGCTCCTGACGCCCGTGGCGCTCGAGAAGGGCGCACGCTTCGCCGTGCGTGAAGGCGGACGAACGGTCGGCGCCGGCACGATTTCGGAGATCGTGCAGTAATGCGCGACATCATCAATCTCGCGTGCGGTGAGTGCAAGCGGCGCAATTACAGCACGACGAAGAACAAGAAGAAGTCGAGCGAGCGCCTCACGCTGAAGAAGTTCTGCCCGTGGTGCCGGACGCATACGGAGCACAAGGAGAGCAAATAGGCCACGATGAAGGCCAGTAGCTCAACTGGTAGAGCACCGGTCTCCAAAACCGGGGGCTGGGGGTTCGATTCCCTCCTGGCCTGCCAGATACAGGGTCGGGTTCCGTTCGTCGGCGATGGGCGCCGGCGCCGGGGGCCGGCAGCGTTCGACAGCGACACGAGGATCAGGCCGTGCTCGACAACGTAAAAGCGGCGCCCCCCAGGACGCGCGAGGCCGACGACGACAGCTGGCTGCGGCGTCCGGCGCGCTGGTACCGCGACGCGCGCACGTTCCTCGTCGAGGTGCGCAACGAGCTGAAGCGCGTCACCTGGCCCTCGCGGAAAGAAGTGTACGCCACGACCCTCGTCGTCATCCTGACGTCGATCTTCTTCGGCGTGTACCTCTTCGGCGTCGACTTTCTCCTCAACTCGCTCGTCAGCTGGGTCTTCCGGCGGTTTGGCGCGGCATGACGGACGTTAGCACCAAGCAGTGGTACATCGTGCACACCTACTCGGGCTTCGAAAAGAAAGTGGCCGAGTCGCTCGCGCAGCGGGTGCAGGCCTACGGCCTGGGGGAAGAGATCGGCGAGATCCTCATTCCGACCGAGGACGTGGTGGAGATGCGCGGCGGCAAGAAGGTGGTGACCGCCAAGCGGTTCTTTCCCGGCTACATCCTGGTCGAGATGAACATGTCCGACAACGGCTGGCACGTGGTGAAGAACACGCCCAAGGTCACGGGCTTCGTGGGCGCCGGGGTCCGGCCCACGCCGCTCAGCCGCGAGGAAGTGGAGCAGATTCTCACGCAGGTGCGCACGGCGGCCGAGAAGCCGAAGCCGAAGTACATGTTCGAGAAGGGTGAGCAGGTGCGCATCAACGAGGGCCCCTTCACCAGCTTCAACGGCGTGGTCGAGGACGTGAACATCGATCGCAACACGCTCAAGGTGATGGTGACGATCTTCGGTCGAGCCACGCCCGTGGAGCTCGACTTCCTGCAGGTTGAGAAAATCTAGGTATGAAGAAGATTCAGACCCTCGTGAAGCTCCAGATTGCCGCCGGCAAGGCGACGCCGGCGCCGCCCGTGGGGACGGCGCTCGGCCCGCACGGCGTCAACATCATGGACTTCTGCAAGAACTTCAACGCGAAGACCGCGAGCCAGGAAGGCCTGATCATCCCGGTCGTCGTGACGGTCTTCACCGATCGGTCCTATACCTTCATCACCAAGACCCCTCCGGCGGCCGTGCTGCTCAAGCGCGCCGCGAACATCGCCAAGGGGTCGGGCGAGCCGAACAAGACCAAGGTCGGCACGGTGACGAAGAAACAGGTGGAAGAGATCGCGAAGACCAAGATGCCCGACCTCAATTGCGAGTCGCTGGAGGCCGCGGTGAAGACCGTGGCCGGCACGGCCCGTTCGATGGGCCTCGACGTCATCGGGTAGGAGAAGGACTCCGTTTATGCCGTCCGGAAAGAAATTCGCGGCCGCGAAACAGCAGGTGAAGGCGAGTGCCTACACCATCGAAGACGCGATGCCGCTCGTGCAGAAAGTGAAGTTCGCCAAGTTCGACGAGACCGTCGAGATGGCGCTCCGCCTGGGCGTCGACCCCAAGCACGCCGACCAGATGGTCCGCGGCACGGTCGTCCTGCCGCACGGGCTCGGCAGGACCAAGCGCGTGCTCGCCATCGCGGGCGGTGAAAAGCAGAAGGAAGCCGAGGAAGCCGGCGCCGACCTCGTCGGCGGCGAGGAGCTCGTCGAAAAAATCCAGGGCGGCTGGCTCGACTTCGATGCCGTGGTGGCGACGCCCGACATGATGAAGGCGGTCGGACGGCTGGGCAAGGTGCTCGGTCCGCGGGGACTCATGCCCAATCCCAAGACCGGCACGGTGACGTTCGAGATTGCGAAAGCCGTGAAGGAGATCAAGGCCGGCAAGGTCGAGTTCCGCGTGGACAAGACCGGCATCATTCACGCGCCGCTCGGCAAGACGTCGTTTCCGACACCGCACCTCGTGGCCAACGCGCACGCGCTCGTCGACAGCGTCATCAGGGCGAAGCCGGCCGCAGCCAAGGGGAAATATCTGAGAAGCGTCACCGTCTCGTCGACGATGGGACCAGGGATCGCGATTGATACGACGGCGGTGGAAGCGTCGGCGAAGCACTAGGCGAGGGTCCGGGCGCTTGCCTGGAGCCCACAAGGATCGGTGATGGCAGTTACACGGTCGGAAAAAGAAGCGGAGCTCGAGCAGCTGAGCGACGCATTTCGCGGATCGGAAACCGCGATTCTCGTGGATTACAAGGGGCTGAAGGTGCCGCAGGTCACAGAGCTGCGCCGCCAGATCCGCTCCACGAAATCCCGCTACAAGGTGGTCAAGAACACGCTCGCGAAGCGGGCGCTCAAGGGCACGGCGTTCGAGAGCCTCGAGCCGTTCTTCGAGGGCACGACGGCCGTGGCGTACACGGGCGCGGATCCGGTGGCCCTGGCGAAGACCCTGACGACCTTCGCCAAGACGGCGCCCGCACTCCAGATCAAGGCCGCGGTGGTGCAGGGCCGCGCGGTGAAAGCGGGAGAAGTTACCGAGCTGGCGTCGCTGCCGGGCAAGCCCGAGCTGTACGCCAAGCTGCTCTTCGTGCTGCAGGCGCCGATGGTGCAGTTCGTGAGCGTGTTGAACGCCGCGCCGCGCGATCTGCTGAGCGTCCTCGTACAGGCAGAGCGCAAGCGGGCGGAATCTTAGGAACGTCGGTCATTTTCGAGCCGGAGCGCTTCAGGCCAGCAGCCCGAAGCCCGAGGGTCTGAAGCCAAGAGGAGATAGCGACATGTCCGGACTGAACCAGCAGCAGGTCATCGACTACATCAAGGGAATCAGCGTGCTCGAGCTCTCGCAGCTCGTCAAGGCGCTCGAGCAGGAGCTCGGCGTGTCGGCAGCGGCGGCCATGCCCATGGCGATGGCTGGCGGCGGCGGCGCGGCGGCCGCAGGCGCGGCGGCGCCTGTCGAAGAACAGACCGAGTTCACGGTCAGCCTCACCGAGGTGGGCGAGAAGAAGATCAACGTAATCAAGGTCGTCCGCGAAGTCACCAGCCTGGGACTCAAGGAGGCCAAGGATCTCGTCGAGGGCGCGCCCAAGGTGCTCAAGGAAGGCGTGTCGAAGGACGAGGCCGCTGCCATCAAGAAGAAGTTCGAGGAAGTCGGCGCGAAGGTCGAAGTCAAGTAGCGCCGACGCGGACAGCATCCGGCTCCGGGCCGTGGACTTCCGGCGTGAGGTCCCGGTCTGGAGCACGAACGCGCTTCGCGTGCCGAGCTCGATTCCCGGCCCGGGTGCCGGGAGCCCCGCAGCCTGATGGCGGCCGCCCAGGAGCCCGAAGCCTGGAGCCGGCGCCCGAGAGGTTTTTGACCGATGTATAGCCTTCCCAAGAACGTTTACCGCGAGCGCATCGACTTCTCGAAAATCAAGACCACCGTCCCGATTCCGAACCTGATTGAAATCCAGAAGAAGAGCTACGAGCGCTTCCTGCAGATGAACCGTCTGCCGAGCGAGCGCGAGGACGCGGGACTGCAGTCGGTGTTCAAATCGGTGTTTCCGATCAGCGACTTCCGCGAGAACTCGTCGCTCGAGTTCATCGAGTACTCGATCGGCAACTGGGAGTGCAAATGCGGGCGGCTGGCCGGCCTTCAGCATCTGCGCAAGCCCTGCGTCAACTGCGGGGCCACGATCATCGCCGATCCGTACGGCGACCGTGAGGTGCTCTGCCAGCGCTGCGGACGCCCCAACGAGGCGCGCGGCGACGTCTGCGACATCTGCGGCAACACCGTCGGGCTGAAGCTCAAATACGACGTGGACGAGTGCCAGGAGCGCGGCATGACCTACGCCGTGCCCCTCAAGGTGACCATCCGCCTCGTCGTCTGGAACAAAGACCCGGAGACGGGAGTCAAGACCATCCGCGACATCAAGGAGCAGGAGGTCTATTTCGGCGATATCCCGCTGATGACGGAGAACGGCACCTTCATCATCAACGGCACCGAGCGCGTCATCGTGTCGCAGCTCCATCGCTCGCCGGGCGCGTTCTTCCACTCCGAGGACAAGACGCTCTTCATCGCCCAGATCATCCCGTACCGCGGATCGTGGGTGGAGTTCGAGTACGACACCAAGAACCTGCTGTACGTCCGGATCGATCGGAAGCGCAAGTTCCTGGCCACGGTGTTCCTGCGGGCGCTGGGTCTCAGGGGTGCCGACGAGATCATCCGGACGTTCTACACCGTCGATCGCATCCACATCCGCAACCGCCGCGACGGCGAGGGGCAGGGTCTCTACTGGACTGTCGGCGACAGCCTGGTGGGGCTGCGCGCCGCCAGGGACGTCACCATCCCGGGCTCGGACGTGGCGATTCACGCCAACAAGAAAATCACGAACGCCGCCGTGGCCGCGCTCAAGAAGGGCGGCGTGGAAGCGGTGGAGGTTGCGGAGGCCGAGCTCGAGGGCGCGTTCGCGGCGTCCGACGTAGTCGATCCGTCCACCGGCGAGGTCATCCTCGAAGCCAACGACGAGATCACGCCGCGCGTGGTGTCGATGGCCCAGGAAAAGAACGTCGACAAGCTCGAGGTGTTCTTCCCCGAGCGTGACGAAGTGGGTTCGATCATCTCGCAGACGCTGAAGAAGGACCCGATCAGGACGCACGAGGAAGCCCTGATCGAGATCTACCGCCGGCTCCGGCCCGGCGATCCGCCCACGCTCGACAGCAGCCGGTCGCTCTTCGAGAACATGTTCTTCAACCCGCAGAAGTACGACTTCTCGCGCGTCGGTCGCCTCAAGCTCAACACGAAGCTCGGACTGCACACGCCGCTCGACGAGAAGATTCTGCATCCGCAGGATTTCTACGAGGTCATCAAGTATCAGCTCAAGCTGCGCCGGAACCCGGCGAACGTGGACGACATCGACCATCTGGGGAACCGGCGCGTCCGCTCGGTGGGCGAGCTGCTCGAGAACCAGTTCCGCATCGGGCTGGTCCGCATGGAGCGCGCCATCAAGGAGAAGATGTCGGTCTACCAGGAAATGGCGACGGCCATGCCGCACGACCTGATCAACGCGAAGCCGGTGATGGCCGCGATTCGCGAGTTCTTCGGGTCGTCGCAGCTCTCGCAGTTCATGGATCAGACCAACCCGCTCTCGGAGATCACGCACAAGCGGCGGCTGTCGGCCCTCGGGCCCGGCGGGTTGTCGCGCGAGCGCGCCGGGTTCGAGGTGCGCGACGTACACCCGACGCACTACGGCCGCATCTGTCCGATCGAGACGCCGGAAGGTCCGAACATCGGGCTCATCTCGTCGCTGTCGTGCTACGCGCGCATCAACGAGTTCGGCTTCATCGAGTCGCCCTATCGCAAGGTGAAGGACGGGCACGTCGTGGACTACGTGCTCGTCACCAATGCCGGCGGCACCAAGAACAAGGTGGGAGAGATCGTCGAGGCCGACAATCTGGGCGAGGAGAACAGCAGCGCCAAGACCCGTAAGAAGAAGGGTACCGAGTTCGAGCCCTACTCCTTCTACCTCTCCGCGTGGGAAGAGGATCAGGTACATCATCGCCCAGGCCAACGCCCCGCTCGATGAGAACGGCCGCTTCGTGCAGGACCGCGTGAACGCGCGTCAGGCGGGCGACTTCATCCTCGCGCAGCGCGAGGCCGTGCAGTTCATGGACGTCTCGCCCAAGCAGCTCGTCTCGGTGGCGGCCTCGCTGATCCCGTTCCTCGAGAACGACGATGCGAACCGGGCCCTGATGGGATCGAACATGCAGCGCCAGGCCGTGCCGCTCCTGAGAGCGCGCGCGCCGTTCGTCGGCACCGGCATGGAATACATCACGGCTCGCGATTCGGGTGCGGTGGTGGTGGGGCGGCGCTCGGGCACCGTGGACTACGTCGATTCGCAGCGCGTGGTCGTGCGCGTGGAAGGCGAGACGGAAGAGGTGGCCAGCAAGGAGATGGGCGCCGACATCTACAACCTGACGAAGTTCAAGCGCTCGAACCAGAACACCTGCATCAACCAGCGGCCCATCGTGCGGGTCGGCCAGAAGGTGCACAAGGGCCAGGTGCTCGGCGACGGTCCTTGCACCGAGCTGGGTGAGCTGGCGCTCGGCCGCAATGTGCTCGTGGCCTTCATGCCGTGGCGCGGCTACAACTTCGAGGATGCCATTCTCGTCTCGGAGCGGATGGTCAAGGACGACTACTACACGTCGATCCACATCGAGGAGTTCGAGATCGAGGCGCGCGACACCAAGCTCGGTCCCGAGGACATCACGCGCGACATTCCCAACGTGTCCGAGGGCTTCCTGAAGGACCTCGACGACAGCGGCATCATCCGCATCGGCGCGTATGTGAAGCCGGGGGACATTCTGGTGGGCAAGGTCACGCCGAAAGGCGAGACCCAGCTGACCCCCGAGGAAAAGCTGCTCAGGGCGATCTTCGGCGAGAAGGCCGGGGACGTCCGCGACGCCTCGCTCATCTGCCCGCCCGGCATCGAGGGCATCATCGTCGGCGTGAAGATCTTCTCGAGGAAGGGCATCGAGAAGGACGATCGAGCCAAGGCCATCGAGGCCGAAGAGCTCGAGATGATGGAGAAGAACCTGCAGGACGAGATTCGCATCCTTCACGACGAGGTGAAGAAGCGGGTCGTCCAGATGCTGGTGGGCCAGTCGCTGCGCGCCGACCTCTTCGACGAGTTCGGGCGTGGCGACAAGATTCTCAAGAAGGGCGCCGAGCTGACGCCCGAGGTGCTGGCCGAGCTGCCGTACTCGGACATGGTGCGGATCAAGATTCAGACCGACGATCCGCGGCTCGAGGACGACCTGCGCGAGCTCGAGGATCGAACCGAGCGGCAGGTGGAAGTCGTCCGCCAGCTGTTCGAAGAGAAGAAGGAGAAGATCCGCCGCGGCGACGAGCTGCCGCCCGGCGTCATCAAGCTCGTCAAGGTGTATGTGGCGATGAAGCGCAAGCTGTCGGTCGGCGACAAGATGGCCGGCCGTCACGGTAACAAGGGCGTCATCGCGCGCATCCTGCCCGAAGAAGACATGCCGTATCTGCCGGACGGCACGCCGGTGGAGATCGTGCTCAACCCGCTCGGCGTGCCCTCGCGCATGAACGTGGGGCAGATCCTCGAGACGCACATCGGCTGGGCGGCTCACGCCCTGGGTCTCTACTTCGCCACGCCCGTCTTCGACGGCGCGACCGAGCCGGAGATCAAGGAATGGCTCGAGCGTGCGGGCCTCCCCAAGAGCGGCAAGACGCGGCTCTTCGACGGGATGACCGGTGAGCCCTTCGAGCAGGACGTCACCGTCGGCTACATCTACATGCTGAAGCTGTCGCATCTGGTCGACGACAAGATTCACGCCCGGTCGATCGGGCCCTACTCGCTCATCACGCAGCAGCCGCTGGGCGGCAAGGCGCAGTTCGGCGGCCAGCGGTTCGGCGAGATGGAGGTGTGGGCGCTCGAAGCCTACGGCGCCGCGCACATCCTGCAGGAGCTCCTCACCGCCAAGTCGGACGACGTGACCGGCCGCGCGAAGATTTACGAGTCGATCGTCAAGGGCGACGCCTCGTTCGCGCCGGGTCTGCCCGAATCGTTCAACGTGCTGATTCGTGAGCTCCAGTCACTCTGTCTCGACGTGGAGCTCATCAAGACGAAGAAGCGGCCGGCCGAAGTGGCGCCCGCTCCGGTGTTGGAAGAGGTGTGACCACCGTCAGACTCTGAGGTTCATTGAATGAGACCAAGTTTTGACAGCCGTGCGTCGTTGACCATCGATTTCGACGCCATTCGCATCAGTCTCGCCTCGCCGGACAAGATCCTGTCGTGGTCGCACGGCGAGGTGACCAAGCCCGAGACGATCAACTACCGGACGTTCAAGCCGGAGCGCGACGGGCTCTTCTGCGCGAAGATCTTCGGGCCGATCACCGACTGGGAGTGCCTCTGCGGCAAGTACAAGCGCATGAAGCACCGCGGCGTGATCTGCGACAAGTGCGGCGTGGAAGTGACGCAGGCCAAGGTGCGCCGCGAACGCCTCGGCAACATCACGCTGGCCACGCCCGTCAGCCACGTCTGGTTCTTCAAGGGCCTGCCGAGCCGCATCGGCCACCTGCTCGACATCTCGCTTCGCGACCTCGAGCGCATCCTCTACTTCGAGGCCTACGTCGTGGTCGAGCCGGGCGACACCGACCTGAAGCAGAACCAGGTGATGACGGAGGAGATCTACCGTCAGAAGCGCGAGGAGTTCGGCAACAAGTTCCGCGCGCAGATGGGCGCCGAGGCCATCAAGGAGCTGCTGAAGCGCGTCCACGTGGACAAGCTGGCCGTGGAGATGCGCGATCGGATGCGCACGGAGACCTCGGCGCAGAAGAAGCTCAAGTACGCCAAGCGCCTCAAGGTGGTGGACTCGTTCAGGAAGTCCAGCAACAAGCCCGAGTGGATGATTCTCGACGTCATCCCGGTGATTCCGCCGGAGCTCAGACCCCTCGTGCCGCTCGACGGCGGTCGCTTCGCGACCTCGGACCTGAACGATCTGTACCGCCGCGTGATCAACCGGAACAACCGCCTGAAGAAGCTCATCGAGCTGAAGGCGCCCGACGTGATCATCCGCAACGAGAAGCGGATGCTGCAGGAAGCCGTGGACGCGCTGTTCGACAACGGCCGCCGCGGCCGCGTGCTGCGCGGCGCCAACAACCGGCCGCTCAAGTCGCTGTCGGATACGCTCAAGGGCAAACAGGGCCGCTTCCGCCAGAACCTGCTGGGCAAGCGCGTCGACTACTCCGGCCGCTCGGTGATCGTCGTCGGGCCCGAGCTGAAGCTGCATCAGTGCGGCCTGCCGAAGAAGATGGCGCTCGAGCTGTTCAAGCCGTTCATCTACAACAAGCTCGAGCAGCGCGGCTACGTGGCCACCATCAAGCAGGCCAAAGAGATGGTGGAGCAGCAGCGGCCCGAGGTGTGGGACGTGCTCGAGGAAGTGATCCGCGAGCACCCGGTGCTGCTGAACCGCGCCCCGACGCTGCACCGTCTGGGGATTCAGGCGTTCGAGCCGGTGCTGGTGGAAGGCAAGGCCATCCGGATTCACCCGCTCGTCTGCACGGCGTTCAACGCCGACTTCGACGGCGACCAGATGGCGGTGCACATCCCGCTCTCACCCGAGGCCCAGATCGAGGCCTCGGTGCTGATGATGTCGTCCAACAACATCCTCTCGCCGAGCAACGGCGCGCCCATCGCGGTGCCGTCGCAGGACATCGTCCTGGGCTGCTACTACATGACCAAGGCCAGGCCCGGCGCCAAGGGCGAGGGTCGCGCCTTCGGGTGCGTGGACGACGTGCTGCTGGCGCTCGAGGCGGGCGAGCTGGAGACGCTGACGCCGATTCGGCTGCGGTACTCGGGCGAGCTGCAGGATCTCACCGCGTCGCGTGATGATCAGGACGTGTTGCACACCGAGGTACTCCAGGTCACCAACAAGATCATCAACACCACCGTGGGCCGCGTGATCTTCAACGACTCGCTGCCCAAGGGCATGCCGTACGTCAACGGCCTGCTGAAGAAGAAGGGCCTGCAGCTGCTGGTGCAGTCCTGCTACCTGCGGTACGGGCTCGAGAAGACCGTCGAGATGCTCGACAGCCTCAAGAACGTCGGCTTCTCCTACGCGACGCGCTCGGGCATGTCCATCGGCATCGACGATCTCGTGATCCCCAAGGAGAAGGCGGGGCTGGTCGATCGCGCCAGGGACGAAGTGATCAAGGTGGAGTCGCAGTACCTGGAAGGCGCGATCACCAACGGCGAGCGCTACAACAAGGTGATCGCCGTGTGGTCGGACGTCACCGAGAAGATCGCCGACGCGATGTTCACCGAGATGGAGGAGCTGGACGAGTCGGGGCGGCAGTTCAACCCCGTCTACATCATGGCCGACTCGGGCGCCCGCGGCAGCAAGCAGCAGATCCGCCAGCTCGCCGGCATGCGCGGGCTGATGGCGAAGCCCTCGGGTGAGATCATCGAGACGCCCATCACGTCGAACTTCCGTGAGGGGCTCACCGTGCTCCAGTACTTCATCTCGACGCACGGCGCCCGCAAGGGTCTCGCTGACACGGCGCTCAAGACCGCCGATTCGGGATACCTCACGCGCCGTCTCGTGGACGTGGCGCAGGACGTCATCATCTCCGAGGTGGACTGCGGCACGCTCGACGGCATCGACGCGCGCGCCATCGTGGAGAGTGGTGAGATTATCGAGCCACTGCGCGACCGCATCATCGGCCGCGTGACGCTCGAACGCATCATCGATCCGTTCAACGGCGAGACCATCATCGACGCCAGCGAGGCGATCGACGAGGAGCTGGCCTCGGCCATCCAGGACGCCGGCATCGAGAAGGTGCGAATCCGCTCGGTGCTCACGTGCGCCTGCCGGCGCGGCGTCTGCGCGAAGTGCTACGGCCGCGACCTGGCCACGGGCAAGATCGTGGAACTCGGTCAGGCCGTGGGCGTGATTGCCGCGCAGTCCATCGGCGAGCCCGGCACGCAGCTCACGATGCGGACGTTCCACATCGGCGGCACCGCGTCGCGCGTGGCCGAACAGTCGACGCTCGAGGTCAAGAATGCCGGCGTGGCCCGGTTCCAGGGCGTGCAGGTTGTCGAGGGCAAGGATGGCTCTCTCGTCGTCATGAACCGCACCGGCTCGCTCGTCGTGCAGGACACCAAGGGGCGCGACCGCGAGCGGTACTCGGTGGTGTACGGCGCGAAGCTCCGCGTGAAGGACGGTCAGGCCGTCGAGCCCGGCCAGGTCATGGTGGAGTGGGATCCCTACACCTTCTCGATCCTCACCGAAGAAGCCGGCCAGGTGCGCTTCCGCGACATCCAGGAAGGCATCACGGTGCACGAGGAACTGGACGAGGTGACCGGGCTCTCGCGTCTCATCATCATCGACTCGCCCGACGAGAAGAAGCAGCCGGCCATCGAGATCAAATCGGCGAAGACGGGGCAGACCGTGCGCAAGTACGCCATGCCTTCGCACTCGCACCTGATGGTCAGCGACGGCGAGCAGGTGTCGGCGGGCGACGTGCTCGCGAAGATTCCGCGCGAGACGACGAAGACCAAGGACATCACCGGCGGCCTCCCGCGCGTCGTCGAACTCTTCGAGGCGCGGAAGCCGCGCGAGACGGCCGTCATCAGCGAGATCGACGGCATCGTCAAGCACGGCCCGATCGTGAAGGGCATGCGGAAGATCTTCATCGTGCCCGACGAGGGCGCCTCCGAGCCGCGCGAGTATTCACTGCCGCGCGGCGTCCACATCAACGTGCAGGAAAGCGAGCGCGTGCGTGCGGGCGATCCGCTCATGGACGGCCCGAGCAATCCGCACGACATCCTGAACGTCCTGGGCGAGAAGGCGCTGCAGAGCTACCTGGTGAACGAGATCCAGGAGGTCTACCGGCTGCAGGGCGTGAACATCAACGACAAGCACATCGAGGTGATCGTCCGCCAGATGATGCGGTGGGTGAAAATCGAGGACGTCGGCGACACGGAATTCCTCGTGGACGAGCAGGTGGACAAGTACCGGTTCCTCGAGGAGAACGAGCGTGTCATCGGCGACGGCGGGCGTCCCGGTCAGGGCCGGCCGCTGCTGCTCGGCATCACCAAGGCGTCGCTCTCGACCGACTCGTTCATCTCGGCCGCTTCCTTCCAGGAGACGACGCGCGTCCTCACGGAGGCGTCGATCTCGGGCAAGGTGGATCACCTGCGCGGCCTCAAGGAGAACGTGACGATGGGCCGGTTGATTCCGGCGGGGACGGGGTTCGAGTATTACCGCCACGTGCGGATCCCGCCGGACGAGCCGCCGCCGCCGCCGCCGATTCCGCAGCCGACCGACGAGGAGCTCGATCTGGAGCGGGAGCTGGAGTACTTCGCGGAGCCGGAGGACACGCTGACGCACCGGACGGGGCTGCCGAACGACTGAGGGGTGATGCTCGCGGACCTTCGGGTCCGGAGCCGACGATGGAGCGGGCGGCGATCGCGGATCGCCGCCCGTTTTGTTGTACGGCGTCCCTTACCGCAGGCGATGCGTTCCTGCTAACTGGCGGTCTTCGCCGCGGATAACCGTCTCAGAACGATTCCTGCCGCCCCGATTCGAGAACTCGCACTCTGGTCGCGCGTCATCTCGCGGCCGGCGCCGTCGTCCCGCTTGCGAACTGTCGGCACGCCGGCGAACCGTCCTCCGGCGGCGAGGGGTGGCGACCCGCGCAACTCCGTGAGTTGCGCGGCAGTCTGGCCTCCGGCCGGTTCGCCGTCTGTCGCACGTGCGGCGTGCCTCCAAGGTTCGCGGCGCGGGCCGACGGCGCCGCCCGCGGATGGGGTCGTGAGTACGGGTCACTCTTGGGAGTAGTATCTCGCTACCCAAGAGTGTCGAACGCGACCGACTACCGGCGCCCATGCCCGAAGTCCTCGACGGAGTCAGAGAGAGTGTGTATGAAGAAATGGCTACTGCTCATCGTGGGCCTCGCGTCAGCAACCGCTGGTTTCGCTGCGCAAGGCAAGCGCGTCATCGTCGTTCAGCCACTTACGCTCGCAGCTGGCGTGGAATTGCCTTACGACGTCAAGCTGCTGCAGACGCAACTGGTGGCTGACCTGAGGGTCCAGATCGGCAAGGAGTTCGACGTCGTTGCGGAACCTCCGGCAGCTCCTCAAGGGTCGGTGTTCACCCTAAGTGGAGAGATCACGGGGTGGCGTCCAGGCAACGCGGCCAAACGCATGGTGATCGGCCTGGGTTCTGGTCGAGAAGCCACCGACATCCACTATCAGATTACCGACAACTCCGGCCAGAAAGTCGTCGACCGGACGGACACGATACGGACGAACTTCTTTTCTCAGGGTGCGGGGTCCGTCGGCACGCTCGTGCATCCGATTGCCCAAAAGATCGCTGAGCGGATCAAGGATGCCAAACTGAAATAGGCAGCCGAATATCCGCTTGCAGCCGACGGCTGCCGTCAGGCCCCGGAACCGCGCGCGCTCATCCGGCGCGTTGGGCGGCTCGAGTGCGACTTAGAAAGGTACGGTTGGGCAAACCTGTCCGGTCGATCCCGTCGGACTGATTCTAGAACGTTCCCTCTCGTGGACCCCGCGCCTGCTTATCGATTTGCCTGATGGCGCCGAGGTGATAGGCCAGGTGCGCGATGGTCGCGACCATCCAGGTAAACTCCACCTCGGTCACGTCACGCGGTGAGCTCAGGACCTGTCGCCAACGGTGCGCTTCTCCACGCAACCCGTTTCGGATGTGTTCCCACTCGGTCGCATCGACGTCGTACGTCTTCCAGGCCTCGTCCCATTTCGCATCGGCGAAAGGATTGCCGCCTTCGTTCGCCGATCGATTCATCAGCGACAGCCCGTAGCGCAGATGCTGCGCATGCGCGGCAATCGTCGCACCGTCGTTGACCGAGCGAGAGGCGTCGGCGGCCGACAGCTTCTCTAGCGATCGCAGCAGCCCCACGTCGCCGGAATTGAGAATAAAGGCACCCGTTGGATCGCTCGCACCGTCGACGAGCTCGGAGAACAGGCGCGTGAGGACGAGACGCATGTCTGTCGTTCGCATGGGGGTATCCGGCATGATGTCGATAGGTGTGATTTTATCCTCTCCGCCCAACATCGGCTTGCGGCCGACGACGGCCCGGTGCGATGCTGAGCCGTCGCGGCTGAGCCGGGCGTTAGCCAGACAACCAGAGAAGTCCATGCCCACACCATTGAGCGGACGCGTGGCCGTGGTAGCCGGCGCAACACGGGGTGCCGGGCGAGGAATCGCACGGATGTTGGGAGAGGCCGGTGCCACGGTCTACTGCACCGGACGCAGCAGTCGTGCGCAGCCGAACGTGTCGAGCCACGTCAACGCCGGTCGGCCCGAGACAATTGAAGAAACCGCAGACATGGTCACGGCCCACGGGGGTACGGGCATCCCCGTGCGAGTTGACCACACCGCGGAGGACCAGGTCCTCGCGCTGTTTGAGCGGATCGGTCGCGAACAGAACCGGCTGGACGTCCTTGCCATCGTCATGACCGGGCAACCGGCTTCCTGGAAGACCTTCCTCGACGAGACACCAGCCGAGGGAAAAACCTTTGTCGAGGGCTGGATCTGGCCGCATGTCATGACTGCGTGGCACGGCGCGAACCTGATGGTGCAGCAGCGAGCCGGGCTGATTGTGGAACTGGTCGAACAAGACAACATCGGGTATCACGGCGCGTTCTACTTCGACCTGATGGAGACCCTGCTGAAGCGCCTCGTCTTTGGCTTGGCGAACGATCTGGGCAAGTCCGGCCTGACAGCCGTGGCCGTTGCCCCGGGCTTCATGCGGACGGAGACGATTCTCGAAGGGTTCGGCGTCACCGAGGCGAATTGGCGTGATGCCCTCGGCCATCCACAGGCCGCTGCGATGGGCTGGGGCGGATCCGAGACGCCCTGCTTTGTCGGCCGTGCGGTGGCCGCACTTGCTGCAGACTCCCACGTCTCACGAAAGAATGGCGGGATCTACACAACCCGGGCGCTTTCGGAGGAATACGGATTCAACGACATTGATGGGGTCCGTCCCGACTACGCCGTGCTCGACGCGGCCATCGAGCAGGCCAAGAAGACGTTCCTGGCTCCGATGGTCGACGCCGGCCGCTTAACGCACGTGGACTGGAAGCTGGTTTCGAAGCCGGAGATGCCGTCATGACCGTCGGAGATGTGAAGACTGCCGGGAAGGGCGATTCGTAAGACTTGCGGGCGGTACTTGCAGGTGCGCATGATGAGGCTTACCGCATCGAGTCTGTTGGTGGCGGGGTTGGTCGCCCAGGCGGCTTGTGGTTCCTCACCAGGTTCTGACGTGGAGAAGACGAGTGTGAGCGATACCTCCGGGGCGCAGCTCCCTTCCGACGGCGCCTGGACGGTCACGCCAGCGGGCATCGGACCGTTGCGCGCAGGAATGTCCATTGCCGAAGCACGCGCCGCGCTCGGTGGCGAGTTCCCTGCGGTCGATTCCGCACCCGGGTGTACACATGTGGCCCTTCCGAGCTTGCCAGGACGTGTACTCGCGATGGTCGTCGATGGTCGGATAGCGCGAATCGAGGTGAAGAACAGCGCGGTCGCGACCGCCACCGGTGCCGGGGTTGGTGACAGCGAGGCTCGGATCCACGCACTGTACCCGGGCCGTGTCCAAGTCCGGCCGCATAAGTACACCGACGGCCATTACTTGATCGTCAGGCCTGAGGCGACGTCTGACAGTGCGAATCGGCTGATCTTCGAGACTGACGGTCGACACGTGCTCGAGTACCGCGCCGGCCTGCTACCCGCCGTAGCCTGGGTCGAGGGCTGCAGTTAGAGCAAGCGGCCTAGCGCCTTCAGATAACTGCCAGCACTTCGAAGACGACGCCCACGGATCCACGCGCGTGACGCTGGCGGGCGCGGAGGCTGAGGGGGCGCTCGCAGCTTGAGCGCAATCCCTTAGAACGACGGGTGAGAGGGTCGCCCACGCGCTAGAATCGCGTGGCCCAACCCCCATGTGGGGTCGATTACCCCCGGGCGCCGCACCGAGCCGGATGTTCGAATCGTGGCTCACCCAGCCCGCGGCAAGGAGGAGGAACACGATGGCCTGTTCACGCCCGTGCGAGTTTGTGAGATGGCGCGTCGACACGATCCGGTTCACTCAGAGCAACACCCGCTACATGGAAAATCAGCTGCAGGGCGGGAGCTGGGTGGAAGTGGAAATCCCTCCCCCGGGTCCGACGCCGGAACTCCCGATTCCCTCCGTCCTGCAGGCGGTCAAGGAGAACCTGCGCATCACGCACGGTCTGACCGACTCGGATGGGCACTGCGATCCGAACGGCCAGGTCGCGTGTCGCTGCGTTCGGGTCAGCAAGTACGAGCCTGTCCTCAAGTGGAGCGTCCCTGGCGGCTTCCCCACCTACATTCCGCCTGTCGGCGGAATGACGTTCTGGAGCTGCCGGATCGACTTCGAGGCGATCATCACGAAGTACCGCGCCAGGGGGGAATGTGTGCCCGCCTCCTTTACTGGTCGCCAGGTTGAGATCCCGGAGGACTCCGACTGACGCGCTCAGTCACAGGTTAGAGATGGAACTCCGATTGGCGACAGCTCCAGCGGCGCACGCGAGGGTGCAAATCTGACCATTGGCGCCTGTCTCCGAACGGAGGAGGTATCCAGGCATGCCTGTATTCATCAGTGCCCTGGTTCCAGGCCAGACAAGCGAAGGCTATGACCACGCGATGGTTGCCCTCGAGCCACTGCTCCAGCAGGCCGAGGGCTTCATTGCTCACGGCGCCGGCATGTCTCCCGATGGCTGGTGCGTGTTCGAAGTCTGGGAGTCGCAGAAGCAGGCGACTGACTTCTTCGCCACACACATCCGCCCGAACCTGCCTCCTGGTGTGACACCCAAGCGGACATACCTCGAGCTGCACAACTTGATGGTCCGTAAGCAGGGTTAGAGACTCACTCTGCTGCTGGTCGACGCCGGCCGCGACGCTCTTGCGCCGCAACCGGGCGCAGGTGAGCGCCGATCGTTGGGCGCCAGAAGAATCGACCCGGGAGCGTATCGACGTGCCAGGTATCGGGTTGCTGAACGAAAAGCCCCTCCACGCATCGCTGAAGGCGTGGTACGCGCAGCCGGGAGATCAATTCGAAGTCCCGGTTGGCGGGTTCGTCATTGATATCGTCCGGGACGCGATGTTGCTGGAAATCCAGACCGGCAGTTTCGCATCCATCAAGTCGAAGCTTGCAAGGCTGCTGGAAACACATCAGATACGGCTGATCTATCCGATCGTCCAAGAGAAATGGATTGTCCGGCTGACAAAGGGTAATCGTGCCGACACTCGCCGCAAGTCAACCAAGAGAGGGCGGGTGGAGGATGTGTTCTGGGAGCTGGTGAGTATCCCCCAGTTGATCGCGCGCCACAATCTCTCTCTGGAAGTGCTGATGATAAGAGTGGAAGAGGCGAGGCGGTACTCGGGCAGGAGGCAGTGGCGCAGGAGAGGATGGGTCACGGCCGAGCGTCGGTTGCTGGACGTCGTGGACCGGCGGGTGTTCGACAAGCCGGCAGACTGGCTGGCGCTCCTTCCGGGGGGATTCGAGCCATTCACGGCGAGCGATCTTGCGGACGCGATGGGGATCAGCGTGGAGCTAGCGCAGAAGATGGCGTATTCCTTCCGAGAAGCGAGACTGGTGACGTTGATAGGCCGGCGCGGGCGGGCCAATCTATATGCGGCTGGCGCTTGACAATGGGATGAAGCTGACAAAGCACGGGCGAAAGCCACTCAAGTGTGATGCCGTGCATTTCTGGACCTTCGATGCTGAGGGTCGAATCGCCCGTTATCGTCACGACCATGACACAGCGGCAGAACTCGCGGCGTGGCGCATCGTGGCGCGCGGCTGAAACCAGCGTTAGGCCGACAGCGGAACATGCGATGAAGTGGTGCGAACCGGAATCGGAGAGCAAGCGATGATCGCAGGCGCCAAGTACGGCCACACGAATCTGATCGCGAAGGATTGGAGAGCGCTGGCGCGGTTCTACGAGGAGCAGTTCGGCTGCACGCCGGTTCCCCCGGAGCGTGACTTCAAGGGGTCGGATCTCGAGCGCGGGACGGGGATTCCAGGCGCCGAACTACGGGGTGCGCATCTGCGGTTGCCGGGTCACGGCGCGGAGGGGCCGACGCTCGAGATCTTCAACTACAACATTCTGAAGGACAAGCCGGACGTGGCGGTGAACCGCCCCGGGTTCGGGCACATTGCGTTCGTGGTGGCCGATGTGCCGTCGGCGCGCGAGGCGGTGCTCGCGGCAGGCGGGCGAGCGGTGGGGGAAGTGGTCACGCTGACGACGGCGGCCGGATCGAAGGTGACGTGGGTGTATGTGACCGATCCAGAGGGGAACGTGATCGAACTGCAGTCGTGGTCGGAATAGAGTGAGCCTCTCGCGCCGGGCTGGCGCTCGCAGCTCAAGCGCAACTGTCGGGCGGCAAAGTAGTCGACTGATCCTTGTCGACTGGGCGCCACCGCCGGCGCGTGACTCTCTGGTCGCAGTCGCAGCGGTTGTAACATGTCCGGTCGCACTTTACCGGAGGCTGACATGAAGGTTCTCTTCGGCTTTGCGATCGGAGTACTGGCAACCCAACTGAGCGCGCAGACAGCCTCGGACGAAACTGCCATCCGCAGCATCATTCAGGACGAGATCGTCGCCTGGAACCAGGGAGACGCGGCCGCGTACTCACGCCACTTCGCCGCGGACGGCACATTTACCAACATCGTGGGTCAATTCGTCACCGGGTACGACGCGTTTCTCAAGCAACATGCGGTGATCTTCGAGGGTCGCTTCAAGCAGACGAGGTTGCAACAGGACATCGTCTCGCTTCGGTTCGTGCGGCCCGATGTGGCCGTGGTCGAAGTGCTCACCGCTGTCACCGGCGTGCCAGCGGCAGAGTTGGCGCCAGGCACGGGCGGCGATGCCAAGGCGCGTCTGCGAACGCGGTTGCTGCAAGTTGTCGTGAGACAGGGCGAGGAATGGAAGGTCGTCGCATATCACAACGTGGACGTGAAGCCCGGGGTCCCTCTCCCTGAACCACGATAAAACGTAGCGACCGGTGGCGGCAATGCAACCGTGCAACCCCAGGGTTTCGCCTCACACGTGTTGCCCAGACGGCTGCACCATGAGCGGCCGCTGTTTCGCCATCGTGCAATCCTCCAACTTTGTCATGGCAGTCGTGAAGTCTGAGGACCGGGGAGCGGACGCGAGGGAGACCACATGGCAGTAGCGAACGTAAACGGGGTTCGGCTCTTCTACGAGGTCAGCGGAGCCGGGGAAGTCCCTCTGGTCCTCGTGCACGGGTCGTGGGGGTCGCACCACAACTGGGACCGTGTCGTTCCGGGATTGGCCGAGTCATTTCGGGTTCTCACCTACGACCGGCGCGGCCACAGCGAAAGCGAGCGCCCACCGCACAGGGCAGCGTCCGCGAGGACGTCGCCGACCTCGCGGCCCTGATCGGGCATCTGGGGCTCGGGCCGGCGTGGGTGGCCGGAAACTCGTTTGGCGCGTCGATCACGCTTCGGCTGGCTGGCGAGCGCCCCGACCTCTTTCGAGGCGTCATCGCGCACGAGCCGCCGCTGTTCTCACTGCTCGCGAATGATCCCTCCGTGGCCCCGATGCTCGACGAGTCGGCAAGAGGATCGGTGCCGTGGTCGAGCGCATCGCGTCCGGCGACCATGCCGGTGCCGCCGAGCAGTTCGTCGAAACGGTGGCGCTCGGGCCCGGCACCTGGGCTCAGCTCCCGCCCGACCTCCAGCAGACGTTCATCACGAACGCACCGACGTTCCTGGACGAGGCCCACGATCCGGAGCAGCTTGCCTTTGACCTCGCATGGATCAGGGCGTTTCATCGTCCGTCGCTCCTTACAACGGGGAACCAAAGCCCCCCGACCTTCGCCCCGGTGGTTGACAAGGTCGCCGGCGCGCTGCCCAACGCGTCGGTCGTCACCTTCCCAGGCGCTGGCCACATTCCACATCTCACCCACCCTGACGCATACGTCGAAGCGATCATGGCGTTCATCCGCAAGAACCAGACCTGATGGTCCAACAGTCGAGCCACACGTTGAGGTCGACGTGGGCCGCATGACTCGGCGCTGCAGCCGACCGCCCGCTACTCGGGCGGCTGAGCAACAGGGTCGTTAGCCCGCTTGGAAGCCACAATGATGACCATGACCCTCAAAGAAACGCTGAAGCAGCTCGAAGCGCTCGGCAACGAGAAGATGCGGCGCACAACAGCAAGCATGGTGCCGGCGACAATCAGTTCGGTGTTCGGCTCGGCGATATCCGGAAGCTGGCAGCGGAGATCAAGACCAACCACGAGTTGGCACTCGCTCTCTGGGAGACCGGGAACATCGACGCCCGGCTCCTGGCAATCCTGCTGATCAAGCCAAAGAACCTGTCAGCGCACCGAGATGGATCGGATGGTTCGGTCCGCCACCTTTGCGCAGGTGGCGGACTGGCTCAACTCCTATGTCGTCAAGAAGCATCCCGACAAGGAGGCTCTTCGCCAGGGGTGGATGGCCGCTGATGATCCCTGGGCAGCGCGCGCCGGATGGAGCCTGACCTCCGAGCGAATCGCCAGGAGTCCGGAAGGGCTCGACCTGCCGGCGCTTCTGGACCGCATCGAGTCCGAGATGGGGGGCGCCGCTCCAGAAGTGCAATGGACGATGAACTTCTGTCTGGCAGGTATCGGGATCCACTTCCCCAAGCATCGCAAGCGCGCCATTGCCATCGGAGAAACCTTGGGGATCTATCGTGACTATCCTGTTTCCAAGGGATGTACCTCGCCTTTCGCTCCGATCTGGATCAACGAGATGGTGAGTCGGAAAGGTTGAGGGTGATTCGAGACCTCTCGTGGCCTTGTTGGGTATCGTAGTGAGGGGGCGTGAGTCATGGCCGCCGTTCTTGGGGCTGCCCCACGCATCCGCTTTGCACGTATAATCCGCACCAACCTCGGCATCTTCGTCACCAAAGCCCTAACCGGTGTACGCGGGTACGGCGCGGTGGCTTGAGCGACAGACATTCAACCGACCCGCCAGCGCGCCATCAAGACTCCCCGCATTACATCAGGCGCGTCCCGGGAGGGACAACGTTCGATGAATCCGAACAAGGCGTTGTGGGAAAAGGGCGACTTCACGCGCATCGCGGCGACCATGCGGGAGAGTGGAGAAGCGGTCGTCAGCGGGCTTGGCATCACCCCGGGATTGAAGGTGCTGGATCTGGGATGCGGCGATGGGACGACGGCGCTGCCGGCGGCCAGGCTGGGCGCCGATGTCCTCGGCGTCGACATCGCGAGCAATCTGGTCGAAGCCGGGAACTAGACGCGCGCAGGCCGAGGGCTTGACGAACTGCCGGTTCCAGGAAGGCGATGCCACGAATCTAAACGGCCTCGCCGATCGAAGCTTCGATCTGGTCGTCAGCATCTTCGGCGCCATGTTCGCGCCGAAGCCGTTCGATGTGGCCAGGGAGATGGTGCGCGTGACCCGGCCAGACGGCCGGATCGTGATGGGGAACTGGATCCCGAACGATCCGACGCTCGTGGCGCAGATCCTGAAGATCAGCTCCTCGTACTCGCCGCCACCGCCCGAGGGCTTTGTCAGTCCCATGACCTGGGGGATCGAGGGCAACGTGATCGAGCGATTTGGAGCGGCGGGCGTTCCCGCCGAAAGGATTTCGTTCGCCAGAGACACGTATACCTTCAGGTCTCCCGGCACACCCTCTGCGTTCGTCGCCGACTTCAGGCACTACTACGGACCCACGATGAATGCGTTTGCCGCTGCGGAACAGAGCGGCAAGGCCGCAGATCTGCAGCACGAGCTCGAGGCTCTTTTCGAGCGCGAGAACAGGAGCGAGGTCAAGGGTGCCACGTCGATTCCGGCGACCTTCCTGCGTGTCACCGTGGTCTGTTGAGCCCGTGGAGGACTCGCATGTCACATCCTGAACCGGACGGCGCCGCGGATCGCACGCCGATAAGAGTCGGCGAAGTCTGGGAAAACCCCGTCACCAAGGAACGCGCCACGATCCTCGAGCGTCCCTGGGACAACCCCGAAGGCCGCGCGTCCGCCGAACTGGCCGCGCTCGTCGGGGCGCGTGTGATGGGGGAACACTGCCATCCCGCGCTCGTCGAGCGATTCACCGTGCTCGAGGGTGAGTTGACGGTGAAGCGCGACGGGCAGACCAGCATTCTTCACCAGGGCGAGTCGGCCGTCATCGACCCCGGCGTCTGGCACGACTGGTGGAATGCGGGCACCCGCGACGCGCGCGTACGCGTCGAAGTCACCCCGGGCGAGCGGTTCGTCCACATGATCGAGACCTTCTTCGGCCTGGCGCGGCTTGGGCATACCGACGGTAAGGGCATGCCGTCTCTGCTGCAACTCGCCCTGACCGCCCCGGAGTTCAGCGACGTGGTCGTGTTCCGCTCGCCGCCCGCGCCGGTGCAGCGTGCGATGTTTGGCGGACTCGCACCGTTCGCGCGCTGGAGCGGCTATCGGGCGACCTACCCGCAGCTCTCGCGCACCGTGCTGGCACCTCGAACCGAGCACCGAGCGGTTTCGAGCGCCCCGTGATGTTCGGCACCAGATGTCTGACGAAACTGTAGGGGCGCCGTAAGAGCAACGACCGCCCCTTGTAGAAGACTGCTATGATCGCGGCCGCTAAGCCGCGGTGTCGGGCGTCAGCGAAGCTCCCACACAGACAAGGGCCGTGCCGGAAGTGCGGTGTGAGGGGGCGGAAGGGCAGGAGGGGGCCAATGGTCGATCGAACCAGACGCAAGCTACTGAAAACGGGCGCAGCTGCGACGATGATGGCCGCGGTGCCGCGTGTGCTGGCTGGGCAGTCCGGCCAAGGAGGCGCTGCCGGGAAGTTTTACGAGAAAGGTCAGGTGCGCATTCGCTACGAGGAGGCCGGCTCGGGCTTCCCGTTGCTGCTCATCTCCGGCGGGGGATTGAACTCGTCCATCGCGAACCTGCGTCGGGGCGATCCCTTCGACCCGATCGAGGAATTCAAGGGCGAGTACCGGTGCATCGGGGCGGATCTGCGTAACGCCAATACCGGGCAATCCTCAGGTCCGCTCGAGATCGATCGGCCGTGGGATGCCTACACCGATGACCAGCTCGGCCTGATGGATCACCTGCGCATCGACAAGTTCATGGTGATGGGCTTCTGCATCGGCGGCCCCTTCATCTGGAATCTCCTGGAACGGGCGCCCGATCGGATCGTCGCGGCCGTGCTCGCGCAGCCCAGCGGGTCGCGTCCTGAGATGCGTGATCTCTTCTACGACAACAACATGAAGGGCTGGGGGCCCGACCTGGTGAAGCGCCGACCCGACATCACGATGGAGATGGTCGACAGGTTTCTGACCAGGATGTACCGTACGAACGCCGACTTCGTCTTCACCGTGACACGCGACTTCGTGCGCACGTGCCCGACACCTTTGCTGATCCTGCCGGACGATATCCCGGCGCATCCGTACGCGGTGGCCATGGAGGCGGCGATGCTCGCGCCGAAGGCCGAAGTGAGCATGTTCCCGTGGAAGGAGCCGAAAGATCGGATTCCCCTGGCGGTGCGCCAGATCCGGTCGTTCCTCCGGGCGCATCGGCCCCCGTCAACCTAGAGGTCGGACAATGCGATTGGATATCTATGTGAACTATCGCGGCCACTGCGAGGAGGCCTTCCGCTTCTACGAGCAACACCTTGGCGGCAAGGTCACGGGAATCGTCCGGCATGGGGAACAGCCCAATCCCGGCATTCCAGCCGACTGGAAAGAGAAGGTCCTTCACGCGCGCATCGAGATCGGCGCGACGGTGCTCATGGGGGCGGATGTCGCGCACGCTGAACCGATGCGAAGCGCGTATCTCACCCTCTCCCTCGACCGGGAGGAGGACGCGGAGCGGACATACGCGCTGCTCGCGGATGGTGGCGAGATCTTCATGAAAATGGAGAAGACACCGTTCGCCAATCGCTTCGCCATGCTGCGGGACCGGTTCGGCACGTCGTGGATGCTTCTCCATCAAGCTGCATCGACCTGACCGGGCGGGCAGCTGAAGTCGTAGAAGACCATCAACGGTTGGTTCAACGAGGAGGGACAGCACATGTTTGTCGTTGCCGAGCACAGAATCTCCGATCCCGTGGGTTTTGCGAATGCCGTGAAGACGGCGACGCCCAACATTCCCCCGGATCTCAAACTGCATCAGATACTGCCAAGCGCTGACGGCACTTCGGCCGTGTGCCTGTGGGAAGGCGACTCGGTCCAGAAAATCCGACAAGCGGTCGAAGGCACCGTCGGGCCATTCAGCCACAACACCTACTTTGAAGTGGCCGCCAAGGGTGCCGTTGGCTTACCGGGGTCGTCCGACTAGTTGCTTGTGCCGACCGCGCGTGATGGGGTATGAAGACCCAGTACTACACGGCCGCGAGCCTCGACGGTTTCATCGCCACCCAGGACGATTCGTTGGAGTGGCTTTTCCCGCTTGGCGACATCGAGGAGACGAGCTACTCGGCATTCATCAGCGAGGTCGGCGCGCTCGCGATGGGGTCGGCCACCTATGAGTGGATGCTGCGTCACGTGGTGGGTCCTGAGGCCACGCGGCCAGAGCCATGGCCATACACACAGCCGGCGTGGGTGTTCAGTTCCCGCACGCAGCCGCCGGTTCCCGGCGCCGACATTCGCTTCGTACGCGGTGACGTTCGAGCGGTGCACGAGCAGATGGTTGCGGCGGCGGGCGGGAAGAATGTGTGGATCGTAGGTGGCGGGGAGCTGGTTGGCCAGTTCTACGACCGCGGCCTGCTCGACGAGATCTTCGTGCAGGTCGGCTCAGTGACGCTCGGCGCGGGGAAGCCGCTGCTGCCTCGTGCCATCGTGAGTCCGCCGCTCCGTCTGATATCAGTGAAAGCGGTTGGCATCGGGTTCGCGGAGCTGCATTATGAGGTCCCGCGCACATCATGACTAGAGGGCGTATCACCACCAAGGAGGAGTGATGGCGACAGTTGTATTCACCCACCCCGTCCGTGATCGTGATCTGTGGGCGAGCAAGCATTCGGAGCGAGTCAAGGCGTTCGCGTCGTGGGGATCCAAGGTGAGGGACTATCTGAGCGCCGATGGCAGCAACAACGTGGCCGTCTGTGTGGAGGTTCACGACATGGCGGCCATGCAGGCCGCGCTCGCCTCACCGGAAATCGAGGCGGCCAAGCAGGCTCACGGAGTGCTGGAGCCCCTCAAGGTGCACGTCGAAAAAGGCTGAGGCGCATCCGGACACGGCCGTGGTCAGCAACTATCACAAGGTCCACAGAGACTCGCTCGATGATCCGGTGGGATTCTGGGGTGCTGCAGCCGAGCACGTCCACTGGCACAAGACGTGGGACAGGGTGCTCGACGATACACACAGACCCTTCTACCGCTGGTTCACCGGCGCCGAGATCAACACGTGCTACAACGCGCTCGATCGCCATGTCGAGAACGGCCGCGCTGAGCAGGCGGCCCTGATCTACGACAGCCCGGTCACACAGACACTCGAGGTCTTCTCGTTTCGCGAGCTTCGCGACGAGGTCGCCACGTGCGCAGGCGCCCTCGCCGCGCTCGGCGTTTCGAAGGGCGTTCGCGTGATCATCTACATGCCGATGATCCCCGAGTCGGTCGTCGCCATGCTCGCGGTTGCCCGGCTGGGCGCGATCCACTCCGTGGTGTTCGGTGGCTTCGCCGCGAACGAGCTCGCACAGCGTATCGACGATGCCACGCCGAAGCTCGTGATCACGGCTTCCTGCGGCATCGAGCCCGGACGCGTCGTCGCGTACAAGCCGCTACTTGACCGTGCCATCGAGATCGCCAGACACAAGCCAGAGAAATGTCTCGTCTATCAGCGGCCGATGGAGACGGCGGACCTCGTACGCGGCCGCGACCTCGATTGGAACGAGGTGATGGCGGCGGCCAAGGCGCACGAGTGCGTGCCGTGTGCCGCCACCGACCCCCTTTACATCCTGTACACGTCGGGGACGACCGGTCAGCCCAAGGGCGTCGTGCGCGACAACGGCGGGCACGCCGTTGCGCTCAACTGGACGATGAAGAACGTTTACGGGGTGGATCCGGGCGAGGTGTTCTGGGCCGCCTCCGATATCGGGTGGGCGGTCGGCCATTCGTATACTGTTTATGCGCCGCTCATCCACGGCAACACGACCATCCTGTTCGAAGGGAAGCCCGTCGGCACGCCCGACGCCGGCGCGTTCTGGCGTGTCATCTCACAGCACAACGTCGCCTGTCTGTTCACGGCGCCCACGACCTTCCGCGCGATCAAGCGTGAGGACCCGGACGGGACGTTTCTCGAGCGATACGATCTCGCGAGCTTGCGTGCGCTGTTCCTGGCCGGCGAGCGTCTCGACCCCAATACGCTCGAGTGGGCCGGGAACCTGCTGGGGGTTCCCGTGATCGATCATTGGTGGCAGACCGAAACCGGTTGGCCGATCTGCGCCAACTGCGTTGGGTTGGGGCTGCTGCCGATCAAACCAGGCTCTGCAACGACGCCTGCGCCCGGTTGGGATGTGCAGGTGTTCGACGATCGTGGAACGCCCGTCAAGGCCGGCGACACCGGCCATCTGGTCTGTAAGCTGCCGCTGCCGCCGGGATCCCTCACCACGATGTGGAACGCCGAGAAACGGTATCAGGACTCCTACCTCACGGCATTCCCCGGGTACTACAAGACGGGCGACTCTGGCTTCGTCGATGAGGATGGCTACGTCTTCGTCATGACCCGCACAGACGATGTCATCAAGGTCGCCGGGCACCGGCTCTCGACCGGCGCGATCGAGGAGGTGCTGGCCTCCCACCCCGATGTCGCCGAGTGCGCGGTGACCGGCGTCGCCGATCAACTCAAGGGAGAGGTGCCTGTAGGGTTCCTGGTCCTCAAGTCTGGAGTTGAGCGAGACCCCGGTGAGATCGTGGACGAGGTGGTCCAGATGGTGCGCGACCGGATCGGCCCGGTCGCGTCGTTCAAGACGGCGACCGTGATCAAGCGGCTGCCCAAGACCCGTTCAGGCAAGATCCTGCGCGGGGTCATGCAGAAGATCGCCGACGGCCAGCCTTACACCGTTCCAGCCACGATCGACGATCCGGCGATTCTCCCGGAGATTGCGGAAGCGCTCAGGGTGCTCGGCTACGCTGCCGGAACCGGCGAGGCCGGTCATCAGACAGGGGATGCACCGGGCGTCGCGCGCGTTGGAACCAGCGGCGCAGGTTAGCGTCCTGCAGGCCGTTGCGATCAGATGGATCATGCCGGTGTCGGGAAGTCTGACCTCGACGGTGACCGCTGAGCGGGCAGGAGTACACGGACGTGCACTGCGCGGCCACCGCGGTAGGAAACACATGTCATGACCCCTTCTCAACCCCTCAAATGGCTGTGCTGTGCGCTCCTCACCCTCGCTCTGACCGGTCCGCTTGCATCCGGTCAGCCGGCCACGTCAGGTGCGCACGGGTTCATCGCGATTCAGCCGGAAGATCTCCAGTGGACTGACCGCGGCAATGCGAGACAAGCGGTGATCGCCGGTGACCCGAGCCAGCCTGGCATGTATGTGGTTCGGCTCACGTTCCCTCCGGGCCAGGGCAGCCGGCCGCATTTTCACGGTCAGGATCGGTTCATCACGGTGATCAAGGGCACGTGGTGGGTCGCGCTCGGACCAGGGAGCGAGGTCTACGATCCGAGCCGGATGGTGCCCATGAAGGCAGGGAGCTTCGTGAAGCACCCTGCAGGCGGTCACCACTATGATGGCGCTCGAGATGAAGAGGTCGTGGTGCAGATCATGGGCATGGGTCCGGTGACCACGCAGCAGCTCACGAAGTAGGCGCGAGAACTCGGCGATGCCATGGTGAAGGCCGGTCGCAGTGAGCCACCGGTGCAATGATGAAGCTCCGCGGGTAAAACGCGGCGCAGGCAGAGGGAGATGGGAGTCGGTGGCTCGTATCACTTGGCGCAGGTGAACATCGGACGCATCCGGGCGCCGCTCGAAGACCCGCTCATGGAGGGATTCCGCTCTCAACTGGATACCATCAACGCCCTGGCCGACCGTTCGCCAGGGTTCGTGTGGCGGCTCCAGACCGAAGCCGGCAATGCCATGGCGGTTCGAGCGTTCGCCGACGAGCGCATGGCCATCAACCTGTCCGTGTGGGAGTCGCTCGAGGCGCTTCAACAGTTCGTCTACAGGAGCGCACACGCCGGGCCGCTTCGAGACAGGCAGCAGTGGTTCGAGCCGATCGACGCTCCGATCCTCGCCCTGTGGTGGATCCCGGCCGGCCACGTTCCGACCGTCACCGAGGCCCTCGAGCATCTGCAGCGCCTGAAGGAACACGGACCCTCGCCGGACGCCTTTACATTCAGAAAGCCATGTCCACCCCCCGATGGGCATGTCGGTGCGGTGGCGGACGTCAGTGCGGAACTGTGCGACTGGGCCACCGGACCTTGGCCTGCGGCCGGAGTCGAGCATGGCGGCGGATATCAGGAGACATCGAACAATGACAACCCGGCTACCGCAACTCGTCGGCGTGCTCGGTCTGACCTTGATTCTTCTGAGGTGCTCGGCGGCTGCACCGCCCCCTGCAGAAGAGAAGGCACCGCGGCTGCCAGAACCTGTCGTGAACCATGCACCTTCAGATGCACAGCCGGGTGAGCGGATCGAGCACGGCGAGTTGATTCTCGACGTCGATGAAGCGAGACGGCAGTTGAATGCGCAGCACCACTCCTACAAGGTTCTGGAAGCACGACGGGTGCCCGGATCGTTCAAGCCGCCGGCGATGACCGACGTCAAGGATTTCGCCCTGTCGAAGAGCGATCTGGACGTAATCAACCCTGGCCCCGGCGAGTACGTGCACGTGATGGAGGGACAGAGGCACGGCTATCAGAACCTCACCATCGGCATCACCTACACAGCACCCTTCGGCGCGCCTCCGATGCACAGCCACGAAGGCGAGGAATCGCACGTCCTCCTGAAAGGGCAGAAGGTCATGTACGCCCTGGGAGACAAGTTGTTCGTCAAAGAGGGGCCGTACATCATCAACATTCCTCCCGGCGTGCCGCATTCGTTCCAGAACCTGGATAACGATGTCGCGGAGCTCGTCGTCATCTTCCCGACCAACGTGTGGGAGTACGACGTGCTGGACTACTTCCCGTTCTACGACTCCAGAAGCCAAGGCCATGGTGGAGGAGGCGAGGGGAGCGAGGCCGTAACAGGCGCGTCTACCCCGTCATGGTCGCAGGAGCAGCAACATGGCCCGCGTGATTCCGAACAGAATGACCGCCGAGATCGATGGCGACTTCGTCGTGTTCTTGATCGGCATGCGCGTCAACAAGCCCTGGAAGGTTCACAAATGGCTGCCCGTGTTCCTCGCGATGCCCCGCATGCTCAAGGAGCTCGCGGCGAATCGCGAGAGTGGCTTTCTCGGCTACATCAACACTTTTGGCGTCATCGTGCAGGACTGGCGCTCGTTCGACCATCTGGAATCGTACGCGCAGAACCGTGACCGGCAGCACTGGCCGGCATGGGTCGCATTCAACGAGCGCATCGGGCACAGCCGGGGCGATGTGGGCATCTGGCATGAGACCTATCAGGTTCGCGCCGGCGAATACGAGACGGTCTACAGCGGAATGCCGCCCCACGGCCTCGGTTCGGTGGGCAGGCTGGTTCCGGCGAGCGGCCGGCGGGAGTCGGCGCGCAATCGACTCGTCGAACCGCATTCATCCACCCCGTGACGCGTTGGAGCCAAGACCATGGCGTCTTCGGCGTGCATCCGGGATGGCGGGCACGGCACCGGCCGTCGCGCGGCATGCGTGCTGACCGCCGCAGTCACCCTCCCTAGTCGCGCCAGTTGGACGTTCAATCCACCGCATCGGCGGGTGCACGTCGCGATGCCCGCGCTCCCGCACTAGAGGCCAGCGAACATGGCAGTTCTCCGGCAAGACGCGCGGCGGCAGCCCCGCGCGGCGGGTCGCTCGGCCTCGTGACCGGACGCCGGTCTCTCGCCCGCAACGTTTTCTCGAACTGGCTGGTGCTGGCGGTCTCGGGCGTCTACGCGCTCGCGATTACGCCGCTCGTCGTTCGGACGCTCGACACCGAGCTGTACGGCGTCTGGTCTTTCCTGAACGGGCTTCTCGCGTATGCCGAGATGTTCTATCTCGATCTCGGCGTCGCCTACATCAAGTATGTCGCCCAGTTTCTCGCACGCGGCGATCGACCTGCCATCACACGCTTGACGCGTGTGATCTCCACGCTCTACTTCGCGAAGGGTGCCGCGGCGTTCGCGCTGCTCCTCTGGCTGGGCGCGGTCCTCCCCGACGTGTTTGCGGAACCGCTCAGCGCAGGGGCCACGGCGGCGGTGCCGCTGACCTGCGCGCTGCTCGGCGTGCGTGTATGGCTGATGTTCATCGCGACGGTGTACTCCGGGCTCCTGTGCGGCCATGATCGTTTCGACCTCGTCAACGGTGTCCATCTCTCAGTCATCGTCGCGCGCCTGATCGCGACGCCCCTGCTTCTCGATCGCGGCCACGATCCGTTGCTGACGATGGCCTGGATTACCGCCGGGATGGGCGCCGCAGAGGCGATCGCGCTCGGTATTGTCGCGGAGAGACACGTGGGCGGCATCACGATCAGGCCGGTGAGGCCAGCCTGGTTCGAGCTCGGCCGGCTCTATGGATTCGGGCTGCAATCGGCATTCGTCCTGCTGGCGATCAAGCTGATCAACCACACCGACACGACCGTCATCGGAATCACGCTTGGCGCGGCGAGCGTTGCCGTGTTTGCGCTGCCGCTCCAGCTCGTGGAGCTGGCCAGGCTGGGGGTTGGCGGGTTTGTCGGCGTGCTGCTCCCGCGCGTCGAGAAGCTGACGCTGGGACCGGATGCGAGGACGGACGTGCGCAAGACCTTCGTGAAGACCGCCCGCGTGGGATGCCTGCTCACCGGCTGGCTCTCGGCATTGCTCATCGCCGTGGGACCTTCGTTCCTGACGCGCTGGGTGGGCCCGGAATACGGGGACCCCGCCCAGTGGTTGTTCGGTGTACTTGTCGCTCGCGATGTTCGCGCAGGCGTTGTCCGTCCAGATACCGCTGCCGTTCTATCAGGCCATGCACGTGCTCGCGGTCCCCGGTATCGTGCTCGGCGTCGAGGCCGGTCTGAATCTGGCGCTCAGCCTGTGGCTGGCCCCTCGCATGGGACTGACGGGCGTGGCGTTGGCGACGGCGATTCCGGCGCTGGCCATCGGACTAATCGTGCTGCCGCGGTATCTTTGTCGCACACTCGGTCTGCCGTTGACCACGTGGCTACGCCAAAGCGTGCTTCCGGGTGTGCTCATGTTCATCGCCACGCTGTCCTCGCAGATGGCGCTGGGCGTCCTTTTCGACAGCCATTCCTATATGACAATCGTCTTCCGTCTGGTGAGCACGCTGCCCGTCGCGCTCGCGGTGATTCACTGGACGTTCCCGGTGGATGAAGTCCAGAGCGTCCGCGAGCAGATCCCTGCTTTCGCCACCTACCGAGAGCGGAGGCGCAGCAGCTAAAATGGCGCGGTCAGCACAGGAGGCCGGTTAAGGCACGGGAGTCGCCAGCATGTTTCGACGAGTCGTATCCATCGGAGTGGTTGCCGCGGCGCTCGTTGTGGCCACCGGCATCCGCGCTACGACGCCGTCGCAGGGCGGGCGGCTTCTCGCGCCGTCTGCGTCGCTCGATGAGAAACTGGCCGCGGCCGTCGCTCGCGGCGATGTGCCTGGACTCGTCGCCATGGCCGCCACCCGCGACCGCATTCTGTACACGGGCGTGTTCGGCACGGCGGACGTTGGACGCGCGCGTCCGATGTCGGTGGGTACCATCTTCCGAATCGCCTCGATGACCAAGGCGGTCACCTCGGTGGCCGCGATGCAGCTATACGAGGAAGGCCGCTTCGCGCTCGACGATCCGGCGGAGAACTACCTGCCCGAGCTCGCCAATCTGGTGGTGTTCGAATCGTTCGACCACGCAACGGGCGTATACCGGGTGCGGCCCGCGTCGAAGAAGGTCACGATTCGGCATCTGCTCACCCATACGTCCGGGCTGGGATACGGATTCACGAGCGCGATCGTGCGAGATTTCAAGCCGCGCGAGGGCGAGAAGCATGCGGCGGGGCCGTTGCTCTTCGAGCCGGGGACACAGTGGCTCTACGGAACGGGTGTCGATTGGATCGGACGGCTGGTTGAACGGCTTGCCGCCAATAACCTGGAGGAGTATTTCCGCCAGCGCATCTTCACGCCGCTCCGGATGTCCGACACCTTCTACAACCTGCCCGAGACCGAGCAGGCGCGCGTGGTGACGGTTCACAGCCGTCAGGACGGCCGTGCCGATGCGCCGCTCACCGAGCAGCCCAGTCAGCCGCCGCGTTCTGTCACGACGTTCAACGGAGGAGCCGGGCTCTGGTCGACAGCGAGCGACTACATCAGGTTCGAGCGGATGATCTTGAACGGCGGCGTGCTTGACGGCGCGCGGATTCTGTCGGCCGGCACGGTCGCGCTGATGAGCGAGAATCACATCGGTCCGGTCGGCGTTCCCGCGTTGACGAGCGCTCAGCCGGATCGAAGCATGGACTTGACGTTTATCGATGACCGGAAAGACAAATGGGGGCTCGGATTCCTCGTCACGACCAACCATTCGGCCGGGAAGCGGTCAGCGGGCAGCCTCAGCTGGGGCGGTCTCTACAACACGTACTTCTGGATCGACCCGGTCGCTGGTATCGCGGGCGTCGTGATGATGCAATTCCTCCCGTTTGCCGACACCAGGGCGCTCGCGATCTACGACACCTTCGAGCGGGGCGTCTATCAACTCTCCGAGGGGTCGCCGAATTGAGCCGCGGGACTCTCATCATGACCGATCGACGCCTTGACCTCACTCGTGTGCTGTCAATCGTCGCGGCCTGGTCTGCGGCGCTCCTGGGCGGCCTGATGCTGTTCGGTGGCCTCGGGCTTGCGTTTGCGGTCGCGACCAGTCCTCAGCCGCCGCTTCAGTCCACAACCGCCGGAATGCTGATCGTCACCGGCGCGATCAACCTCTGGGCAAGCCGTCAGATGCTGAAGCAGGGGTGGCCCTTCACGGCGAGCGTTGCAGCCACCGCGATGTTGGTGGCCTACCTTGGGGTCATCGGTGATGGCGGCGAGCCGCTGCTGCTGCACCTGGTCTATTTGTTGATGCTGGCAGGGCTCGCGTATCGCAGGCGCTCGATTCATGCAGCGGCATGAACGCAAAGACACGGAGGCCGCGTCGAAGGACACGTCGAGGTGGGACTAGGGACGATCAGCTCGGCGGCCTAGGGCCTGACCTTTTTGCCTGACGACACTCGCTGTGCTCGCGTTCGCGCACCGTTGGCTTATAGTGGCGGCATCGATTGACCGCAGGGGAGGACCGTGATGAAAGACCCGATCGTAAAAGGCGATATTGGCGAACAGGACGTGACCACGGCTCTCGAGTCGCTGAAGTCGGCCGCGTTCACACGGCGCTTTCCCTCGGGATGTGGCGCCGCAGATCCAGTGTGGAAGGCGCCCAGCGGTCAGCCGATCCACGAGCACGTTCGTGAACGCATGGATGCGTTCAAGAAAGACCTCGGAGAAGTACACTTGCACCACTACCACGGCAGCGTCTTTCAGAAATTCGACTCCGCCACGCTGTTGACCGTCGGGCATCACCACCTGTTCGAGCCGGTCATTCCCCAGCCACGGGACCTGTTTCACGTCTACGGGCCCGACGCCAGCAATACCAAGGATTGGAAGCGCTATTATCGCTTCGCCTGGAAAGACAAAGGCCCGCACGCGATCATCTATTCGAGCGACGCGGACATCATTCAGCACGGAAAGCTCGCGTGTAATTCGTATGCCTACTCCGGTCAGAGCTCGCATGCTCTCGTCGGCGCCGGTCTGTTCTTCATTCCGGGCTTTGGCGATGCGAAGATCAGCATCCGGCCGTACGTGCAGTGGCTCACCAGCGCCAGCTTTACCGGAACCGATCCCGCGCCGGCGTCGGCTGTCGCGATGCTCGGCATCTACGTGGAGAGCTGGAAGCAAAGTGGAGGGTCGTACAGCCTCGATCGCGATCACTTCGTTCCCGTGTGGTCGCAAAACACGACGGGGTATGTCGTGAAGGCGCCCGGGGCCGGCAGTGCAAGCGTTGGCGACGGATTAGCGATAGACGACCTTCTTGCGCTCGGCCATCGCAAGTACGCGATCTATGTGTACGCGTACCTCAAGACCAGTGCCGCACCACCCCAGGCGAAGAACGAACTTCGTTACGTCGGAATCGACATCGACGCAACGGTTCCGTACGTCGTCGTCGAAGAGAAGCCACTCTAAAGAGGCTGCGTGCGGTGACCGAGCCCACTCGCTCTCAGGTTCGCGATCCCGACAATCGACCGGTTCAGCCTGTGAATGCACGCCCCGTGCGGCAATGAACACGGCGAGCGCGCGTTCGGTGGTGCCCGAGCCGCGGTCAACCTCTCGGAGAAGCTGAATGCCAAGACACATCGGCATCGTCGCGGTCAGCGCGGAGGGAGCGGCCCTGTGCTATCGGACCATCTGCGCCGAGGGCGCCGCTCTGTTCGGTCCGCACACACATCCGGAAGTATCAGTCCACACCTATCCGCTGTCGGAGTACATGCGGCACATCGAAGCCGATCGGTGGCGGGAAGTGGGCGAGATGCTTCTGGCCTCGGCGGCGAAGCTCGAACAGGCCGGTGCTGAGCTCCTGATCTGTCCCGACAACACCGTTCATCAGGGACTGGACCTCGTCCGTGGCGCGTCGCCGTTGCCGTGGCTGCACATTGCCGAGGAGGTCGGGAAGGTCGCGGTGCAACGGGAGTTTCGCCGGCTGCTGATTCTCGGAACGAAGTACCTGATGGAGGGCCCGGTCTATACGAGCACCCTGCACCCGCTCGGCATCAAGACGGATATTCCTCAGCCCGCCAGGCGTGCCCAGGTCAACGAGTTCATCCTCGAAGAGCTGGTTTACGGTGAATTCAGGGAGTCGACTCGCGCCATCTTCCGCGACATCATCGCTGAAGGCCAGCGGCAGGGGAGCGATGCCGTGGTCCTTGCATGCACGGAGATTCCCCTGCTGATCGACGATCGACAGTCTTCGCTTCCCACGCTGGACTCCACGCGCATTCTGGCGCGTGCGGCGCTCCATGCAGCGGCGGAGACGAGTGCGCGTTCGGGCGCATGAGAATCCTGGCGCCGTCGGCGTGACACCGCGTCACCGTTGAGGTGGGTCGCCGACGTGCGTTGGAGGCACGTCGTGTACAGGGCGGTCACGTGAGCAAGATTTTGGTGATTACCGGCGCTAGCCGGGGTATCGGAGCCGCCACCGCTCGATTGGCGGGCTCGCTCGGCTACGGCGTCTGCGTGAACTACCGTGAAAACCGGGAAGCGGCCGGGCGCGTCGTCGCCGACATCGAAACGGCGGGCGGGAGAGCGGTGGCCGTCGCGGCTGACGTCTCGGTGGAATCGGAGGTGGTGCGGCTGTTCGAAACAGCCGACCGCACGCTCGGACGGTTGTCAGGGCTCGTGAACAACGCGGGTATTCTCGAGACGCAGATGCGTGTCGACTCGATGAACGCGGACCGGCTGCACCGAGTCTTCTCGACCAACGTCGTCGGCGCCTTCCTCTGCGCGCGGGAGGCTGTGCGACGCCTGTCCACGAAGCATGGCGGCGTGGGAGGCGCCATTGTCAACGTGTCCTCCGGCGCCGCCCGGCTCGGTTCGCCAGGCGAATATGTCGACTATGCGGCTTCGAAAGGCGCGATAGACACGCTCACCATCGGTCTCGCCCGGGAAGTGGCCGAGGAAGGCATCCGCGTCAACGCGGTGCGGCCCGGCTTCATATACACCGAGATGCATGCGAGCGGCGGCGAGCCGAATCGGGTCGACCGGGTCAAGGCACTCGTGCCCATGAAGCGTGGCGGCACGGCGGACGAGGTCGCGCAGGCGATCCTCTGGCTGCTGTCCGACAACGCATCCTTCACGACCGGCGCGTTCATCGACGTCACGGGCGGAAAGTAATTCGCCGACCAGAACTGGTCGCCTACGGCAGACGCATTCCAAGAGAGGCAGCCATGTCGTCGCACGGACAATTTTCCGGTCAACCCCAAACGATCTGGCTCACCGACACCGCCAACGCCGATCGCAAGATGCAGGTCGTGGAGGATTTCTGGTTCATCGATCCCCCGGGGAGGGAGTGGCGAACGCCGGCGCAATACGAGGTGGATGGCGCGTCGATTCCACGGGCTTTATGGACCGTAGTCGGGTCGCCGTATACCGGCGACTATCGCCGTGCATCCATCGTTCACGACAAGGCGTGCGACGATGCCGGTAAGAACGTCAGCGAACGGCGTCGAGCCGATCGAATGTTCTTCCATGCGTGTCGCGCCGGGGGCTGTTCCACTGCCGAGGCCATGCTGCTATATGTCGGGGTACGGATCGGTGCTCACACAGACGACGTGCCGGCGTGGGGCGAGGGTTCGGAGGGTCAGGCGCCGCAACTCGCGCGTACGTCGCACGAGAAGCGAGTCGAGGCCGATTTCGAGCTCGCCGCGCGGGAAGTTCTGGGTCCGGGTGAAACCGACGATCCGGACGAGGTCGAACGTCGAACCGATATCGCACTGAGCCGGGTGGCCGGCGTCAACCTTCAGCGGCGATGAGGGAGGGGTTGTGCAAACCAGGGTTGCGAAGACCAGGAAGAACTCCAAGGTGGCAGCTCTGACTGTCGCGGTCAGCGTGGACGGCAGGCGATGGCGGCGGGTTCTCAGTTTGTCGGACTCGGGCGCCGCCGACGCCCATTTCACGCTCGAGACCGGCCGGAACGGATCCACCGCCGTACGGTTCGGCGACGGCGTTCACGGTGCGGCACCCGGGGAGGGTTCAACGGTGGCCGTCACCTACACCACAGGCAACGGCACGAGAGTTCACCTGAGCCGCACGGCGAACCCGTGCGCGGAGGACCAGGCATTGTGGGTGGTTATTCGTGATCGCGGTCGCCGTGTTCCTGGGCAGCGCTAGGAATCACTCCAGTCGGAGGGACGTTTCATGAAGACAGTACGAACGGCGGCCGCGCTGACGCTCGTCAATGTGGTCATTCTGCTGGGGACGCTCGCGCGCGGCTTCACTCCATTCACGGCGGTGGCTGACGCGGCCCAGTCGCAGGTTTCGGCCTCATCGACAGACGGCGTCGCACCTGTCCTCCGGGCGCGGACCCTGGAGCTCGTGGACGAGCGCGGCAGAGTCCGCGCGCGACTGAACGTCGAGTCGGATGGAGAGGTCGTCTTCCGGCTGCTGGACCAGCAGGGCACGATTCGCGTGAAGATCGGGGCGAGCGGCACCGGGTCGGCGCTGTTGCTGCTCGACGAGGCCACCGAGCCTGGTGTTCACATGATCGCGCGCCGTCGCGGATCGGCCGACCGCCCGGCCACGACGAGCGTCACGCTCCGTGGCGAGGGAGGCCGGGAGCGCGTGCTGAGTCCATGACGTGCCCATGACTCGATATCTCTGGGCGCTGCCCAACACCGTTATCGGCCTGATGTTCCTGCCGGCGGTCCTTCTCACCCGAGGAGGCGTTCAGATCGTGCACGGTGTGCTGGAGCTCCACGGCCCGTTCCTTTGGTGGACCTTGCGGCACTGCGTGCCCCTCCCGGGAGGGGCGTGGGCCATGACGTTCGGGCATGTCGTGCTCGGACGCAGTCGTCGAGCTCTCAGGCTGACGCGCGCGCACGAAAGGGTGCATGTTCGGCAATACGAGCAGTGGGGACCGGCCTTCATCCCCGCATACTTCATGGCCGCACTCTGGGCGCTCGTTACGGGCACCGGCGTCTACCATGGAAATTTCTTCGAGCGACAGGCCATACACCAAGAGCGGGCCAGCTAGACGACCCTATCCTCGAGGCAGCTGAATGCGAGACGTTCCATCCTTTGGCTGGCGCCTGTGCTTCGGGCTCGCGGCCATCCTCCTTCTTATGGGCGGAGGGCAGCATCCCAATGGCACGATGGCAGAGATGCTGGCGCATCCGGCATGGGTTCGGTCCCACTTGCTCATGCTGGCGGGATTTGTTGCTCTCTTCGTCGGGCTCATCCTGCTCCCACGCCGTGTGGCGTTGCCGGACCGGACCCGCCGGTGGACCCGCTATGCGGCGATCGGAACGGCGCTCCAGGCCATCGAATTGGCGTTTCACACGGCCGCCGTGGTCGATCACGGCAACCTGATGGCTGGTCATCCGACGCCGGTCCTGACGACGCATCTCTGGCTCACTGTCCTTTTCTACCCGCTGTTTGCGGTCACGTTCGTCGGCTTTGTCATCGTCGCGACGCGCGAAGGCGTGCTGGGATCCCGCTGGATTGCCTGGCTCGGAGTCGCGGGGGCCGTGGCGCATGGCGCTGCGGCAATCCTGGTGGTGGCGCTCGGCATCGAGGACGCCGAGTTCCTCTTTCCGCTCCTCACCCTGTGCGCGATCTGGTTGTTGATCGTCGCTTTCTGGCCGGCGCGCACCGGAGTTCGCCGAAGCTCGTCGTGACGGTTGCAGCCGGCGCCCCGGGGCGAGACAATGAACGGCCCTAACGCCGCCCGACGCGCGGGGGCCACATCACACGGGGGAGCTTTCATGATCGCGATCAAGGACACCGCCCGACAGTTCTTCGATGCCTGCGAGACCGGAAAGGGATGGGACGTGTGCAGGACATACTGCCACCCGGAGGCGTCGTTCTCGGCCCAGGCAAGCGCCCTGGCAAACGTCAAGACGTTGGAGGCCTACACGGACTGGATGAAAGGTTTGTTCTCGCTCTGTCCAGACGCCCAGTACGAGATTCGGTCGTTCGCCGTCGACGAAGAGCGAAGCAATGTGGCCGCGTATGGCATCTTCCGCGGCACACACACGGGGGACGGTGGACCGGTGCCGCCGACCGGAAAGCGGGTCGAGGCGGACTACGTGTATGTCATGGAGTTCGACGCGGGACGCATCCGCCACATGACGAAGATCTGGAATGACGTCATCAGCCTGAAGCAGCTGGGGTGGGCATAGCGGCAGGAGAATGTCCGATGAGCGCCGACGATCGCAAGGCGATTGCCCTCGACTTCCTCGACTACGCTCGTACGGGTAACCGTGACGCGGCCGAACGTCTGGCCGCGCCCGGCGCGCGGCATCACAATCCGTTGTTCGCTGCCGGCATGCCCGCTCTTCTCGACGCCGTGGTGGAAGCCGCGAAAGAGGCGCCTGCGCGGCAGCTCGATGTCAAGCGCGTCATCGCCGAAGGCGACTGCGTCGTCGTTCACTCGCATGTACGTCACCGGCGCGGCGACCCTGGCATGTCGCTCGTGCATATCTTCCGCTTCGAAGACGACCGAATCGCGGAGGTCTGGGACATCGCTCAGCCGCTGCCGGAAGTGAGTCCCAACGCGGACGGAGCGTTCTGAACGTCGCGCACGAACGAGGCATTCATGTCGAAGATGTCACGCGCCGAATTCCTTGGGTTGAGTGGTGTGCTCGCCGGGGCGGCCATTGGTTGCCGTCCTGCTGTGCCGTCCAGTCAACAGGCAGGCGCCGTTCAGGGGGCGATGGAGCCGGATCTGGTGGTCGTGAACGCGCGCGTCTACACGATTGACGGCGCGCGCCCCAGGGCCGAGGCGTTTGCGATCAAGGACGGCCGATTCGTGGCCGTCGGCGAGCAGCAGCGACATCACGCAACCTCGCGAGCCGGCGCACCGCAGGTGATCGACGCCGCGCAGATGACCGTCACGCCGGGCTTCATCGACGCCCACTGTCATCCGAGCGGGGTCAACGAGCTGTACGAGGTGAACGCGAACGTCCGCACCGTGAAGGAGCTGCAGCAGGCGCTGCGCAAGAAGGCCGCGGACACTCCGCCCGGGTTCTGGATCGACGGCCTTCATGTTCGACGACACCAAGCTCGACGTGCCGCTCCACCGCAGGCACCTGGACGAGGTCGTCCCGAACCATCCGGTCGCTGTGCATCATCGCGGTGGACACACGAGCTGGTACAACAGCAAGGCGCTGGAGCTTGCCGGCATCACGCGGGAGACGCGCGACCCCGACCACGGCCGCTATTCTTCGGGACGAGAGTGGAGAGTTGACCGGCCGGGTCGCCGAGCTCGCACGCAGACGCCTTCGACCACGTCGGGAAGCGCGAGGAATTCACGCCAGAGCAGATTCGCGAGCGCGGGCAGAACGGCATGGCGCACATCTCGGAGCGTCTCACGGCGGCCGGTCTCACGACGGTCCACGACGCCGGCGCCGGTCGGGCGCAGCGTGCTGGCGTACGAGGACGCCTATCGTGCCGGGCGGCTGCGCCACCGCGCCTACATGATGATTCGCGGACACGACGCCATCAGCGGCCTGAAGGCGGCTGGCGTCTACACGGGGTTCGGCAACGACTGGATCAAGGTCGGTGGCCTGAAGTACGCCGCGGACGGCTCGGCGTCGGAGCGCACGATGCGCATGAGCACGCCGTACGTCGGCACGAACGACTACGGCATCCTGACGATGACGCAGAAGGAGATCGACGAGGCGGTCGAGGACGGCCACCGGCACGACTTCCAGGTCGGCATTCACGCCAACGGCGACGTGACGATCGACATGGTGCTGAAGGCCTACGAGCGGGTCGCTGCGACAGTGGCCCGATCCCGAACCGTCGCCACCGGATCGAGCACTGCACGCTCGTCAACCCCGACCTGCTGAAGCGGATCAAGGCGTGCGGCTGTATCCCGACGCCGTTCTGGACCTACGTCTACTACCACGGCGAAAAGTGGGCAGCAGTACGGCGACGAGAAGCTGCGCTGGATGTTCGCGCATCGCTCGTTTCTCGACCACGGGCATTCCGGTGCCGGGCGCGTCCGACTACGGTCCGGGCCCGTTCGAGCCGCTGATGGCGATTCAGAGCATGGTGACGCGACGCGACTACCGAGGCCGCGAGTGGGGCGAGAACCAGAAAGTCACCGTGGACGAGGCGCTGACGGATTGCCACGATCAACGGCGCCTACGCCTCGTCCGAAGAAGCGATCAAGGGATCGATCACGGCCGGGAAGCTGGCCGACTTCGTCATCCTCGAAAAGGATCCGCACGACGTCGATCCCGACCAGATCAAGGACATCAAGGTGGTGCGCACCGTCGTCGGCGGCAAGACGATGCATCCGAAGTCGGCGACGTAGCCGACGGCGGGGCAGCCGCACGGAGATGGTGTGAAGAGCGGAGGCGCCGATGGTGTCGTTGGTCTCACTGGCGGTTCCCATCCTGGTGGCATCGATCATCGTGTTCGCCCTGAGCGCGATCATTCACATGGTGCTGCCGTACCATCGAAGCGACGTTCGACGTGTGTCCCGGGAAGACGACCTCCTGGATGCGCTTCGGAAACTGGAAATCGCCCCGGGCGACTACGCCGCGCCGCATGCTGGTTCGCCGGACGCCATGAAGAATCCACAGTTCGTCGAGAAGATGAGGAAGGGCCCGCTCGTTTTCATGACGATTGCCGATGGCGAAGAGCCGTCGATGGCGGGAAATCTGTTTCTCTGGTTCCTCTACACGCTCCTCGTCAGCGTGTTCACGGCGTATGTCGTGGGCCGCGCTCTCGGCCCGGGCACACCCTACATGCGCGTGTTCCAGCTGGCTGGCGCCGTCGCGTTCATGGGCTATTCCCTCGCGCTCATGCAGCACTCCATCTGGTACAGGCGGAGCTGGGCCACCACCATCAAGTCGATGTTCGACGGCCTCATCTTCGGCCTCTTCACCGCGGGAACGTTCGGGTGGCTCTGGCCGCGGTAGCGACCGACCGGCGCCAACCCCGATGACGCTGCAACAACTCCTCGGCGTCGAGCTGCCCATCGTGCAGGCGCCCATGGCGGGTGTTCAGGGCAGCGCGCTGGCGATTGCGGTGTCGAAGGCCGGGGGCTTGGGCTCGCTCCCGTGCGCGCTCCTGACGCCCGACGCCATCCGCGACGAGATCCGCGCAATCAGGGCCCAGACCGACAAGCCGTTCAACGTGAATTTCTTCTGCCACACGGCGCCCGCAGCCAGCGCCGAGCGCGAGGCGGCGTGGAGGAACGCGCTTTCGCGCGACTACCAGGCGTTCGGGATCGATCCGGCGGCCATTCCCGCCGGCGCAAGCCGGCTGGCGTTCAGTTCCGAGGCGGCCGACGTGCTGGACGAGTTCAGGCCGGCCGTCGTGAGCTTCCATTTCGGCCTGCCCGCGCCGGCCCTGCTCGCGCGCGTCAAGGCGTCGGGCTCGAAGATTTTCTCGTCGGCGACGACCGTCGACGAGGCGCGGTGGCTCGAGGCTCACGGCGTGGATGTCGTGATAGCCCAGGGTCTCGAGGCTGGCGGCCACCGGGGCATGTTTCTGTCGGAGGATCTGAGTACCCAGATGGGGACCTTTGCCCTTCTGCCGCAGATCGTGCAGTCGATCAGGCTCCCCGTCGTGGCGGCGGGAGGCATGGCGAGTGCGAAGAGCGTTGCGGCGGCGATGCAGCTCGGTGCGGCCGGCGTGCAGATCGGGACCGCGTACCTGCTCTGTCCGGAGGCGACGACGAGCGCCGTGTATCGCGCCGCGCTCAAGAGCGAAGGCTCGCGCCACACGGCTGTGACGAACGTGTTCACCGGGCGTCCGGCGCGCGGCATCGTGAACTACGTCATACGCGAGCTCGGACCGATCAGTCCGCTGGCGCCCGCGTTTCCGCTGGCGGCCGCGGCCCTGGCGCCTCTGCGCGCCCTGGCCGAAGCCCGCGGGTCCGGGGATTTTTCCCCGCTGTGGTGCGGTCAGAACGCGAGCGGCTGCAAGGAGATACCGGCCGCCCAGCTGACCCGCGAGCTGGCAGCCGAGCTCTGATCTGCCGGCGCAGATACTCAGGAAGTCCCCGCCGAAAACCGCATCCGCGGCCCCCGAAGCTTCGACGTTACGTCGACCCAGTTCGACAGCACCGGTCGAGTACGCTGCGCTCGCCGGCATGAGCGACGCCGTGCTGAAGAAGAACACGGGCTGCACGTGGGCGCGCTGGGTGCCGACGCTCGACGCTCTGGGCGCCGCGAACATGTCGCATCGCGACGTCGCGCATCTGGTGAGGGAGAAGTACAAGATCGACGGGTGGTGGTCGCAGATGGTCACCGTCGGTTACGAGCGCATCAAGGGACTGCGCGAGCGTGGCCAGCGGCGCGACGGTACCTACGAGGTCAGCCGGTCGCGCACCTACAGCGTGCCGGTGGGTGCGCTGTTCGATGCGTGGTCACGACCCCGTGTCCGCCGTCGCTGGCTCGAGAGCGACGGCGTGAAGGTGCGCACGGCCGCGCCGTCGAAATCGATGCGGCTCGGATGGCACGACGACACCATTGTCGTGGTCGGCTTTGCCGCGAAGGGCAAGGCGAAGAGCGTCGTGTCCGTGGCGCACACGAAGCTCGGCGACCGCGGGTCGGCCGAGCTTCTCAAGCGATACTGGTCTGAACGGCTGGATCGGTTGGGCGAGGTTCTGGCCAGGCGGTAGTCGGCGATCCGGGTGCGGTGGGCGTGGTAACCATCAGACCCACGCAGATCACCGACGGCGTCAGCTGCAGAACCAGCCGCCCGAGCGATGTGGTCAGATGCCACTCCAGGGGGTGCGGCGTCAGCACGTACACCATCATGTATAGCGCGAGCATGATGGCGAGCGTCACGAGCGCTGGCCGCACTTCCGTCATCCTCCGGCGCGAGATTCCCGAGCTCGCCGCATAGACCACGAGCAGAGGGAGCACGCCAATCACGGATGCTCCACCGAACCACAGCTCCTGTGCCACCGAGCTGACCACGTATGTCAGTCGATCCTGGTTGGCGACGTTCCGCAGAATGTGATCGACAGACTGGCCGGCGATCAGGTCGTTGTGCCAGGCGAGGCCGAACTTGAAGCGCACGACCACGAACAGGGCGGGCGCCGCGCCGGCCATCAACGCGGACAGCGAGGCCAGTCGTGCTCGCCGCCCGCCGCTTCGTCCAGCGTAGTACGCGGCGACTAGCACGATGACGATCGCGAAGGCGAGGCCTTCGTTCTTCGTCCAGGCGGCCAGACCTGCTGACATCCCGCAGAACGCCCACAGCGAGAGATTCTCGGGACGTCTCATCCCGGCGGTCATGAAGACGAGCGCGAGCAGCATGTAGAGGCTGAGCGGTCACGTCCGCTTCCTGCGTCGGCGCCCACCCGAGGAGCGCGGGGCTTGCCAGGACGAAGGCCGAGGCGAGCAGCCCGCGGGCCGGGCCGCTCTCGCGCCAGATTGCGGCGCCGGCCAGAACCACCACCAGCGTGGCGAACAGCGCTGCGAGCGCGATCGGGACGGACACGCCGTCGTTGCCGGCCAGCGCCCACAGCCGGGCAACGGAGAGGGGAACCAGCAGCGGATAGTCGTGATGCTCTGCCGGCGGGAGGAACCCGTCGTGCCAGGTCGGGAATCCTAACGAAAGGAATCGGGCGCGGACGTTCCAGATGGCCCACGCGTCCCAGCCGCCGTGCGGGGCGATGGCGGCCGATGCGGCGAACCTGACGACGGCGAACGCGCACAGCGGCAGGAACACAGCTAGCGCCGCGGACCAGTCGGGCACGCGCCGCCACCGTGACAGATTCCATCTCCGGGCGACGGCCGGATCGATCCCACTGGCACTCGAGGGAACGCAGGCGGTCTGATCACCCGGCGACCCGCTCGCGCGCGGCAAGGTGAAGGAGAGCGCAAGGACCGCAACGGTCCAGGCGGTAAGGTCGACGACGGCCAATGTCTTCGTTGACGGCCCCGGGACGTGGAGCAGGATCCACCATCCGAGCGAAGACGCGCCCAGGCCGAACGCGCACGCCGCCGAAAGACAGACGCCGAGCCCGCAGTCACGCGCCCGGGTCCGCCGGAGCACAATCAGCATCGCGCCGAAGGGCAGCAGGACACCGAGGAGGGCGCGCATCAGGGTTGAAGCCTCCGGTACACACGGATGTCGTTTGCGGGCGCCGCGGTGAGCACGAAGCGTGGATCGTGGACCAGCGATTGCGCGCTGCGCTCCGGCCCGTACTCGATGACGAACTCCGGCCCGTTCCACCTCACGATGCGGCGAGGGACGAGCGCGTACTGCAGACGGAACCTCACACGCTTTACATCCTCGCCGCCGCTCGTGTGGAATCCAATCAATCCTTCCGGCGGCAAGACCGCCGCCAGCGCTCGGGTACTCCTGATCCAGAACGATGTCCGGAGACACGCGGTGCTCCGTGCGGAGACGCTGCCAGCGGCCCAGGTTGACGCGGGTAGGCTCGAAGTAGGTCGAGGCGGGGAGAAAGAGGAGCACCACGGATGCCGTGGCGAGAAAGCGGCGTGCGCGATCAGGAACTGGTTGAATCGCCAGTGCTGGTTCGGTGATAGTGGCGGAGCAGGTCCGCCATTGGTTGTCGAAGACGCATTGTAGCCGACGTGGGAGCTTGCGTTCCTCTTCGCGAGCGTCCAGAACACCACAGCGGGCCCGAGACGCCGTTTCCGGCGGGGCCGCCATTGGGGCGCCAGCAGGCTTTGTCTGATGTGGGGCGAGCTCGTCATGCGGATCCGCCACGCGGCGACGACAGATATCGAGGCCGTCAGAAGATGTCTGGTTACCGCCTTCGAGCCCTATCGAGCCAGCTACACCCCGGGCGCCTTCGACGACACGGTGCCGACGGTGGAGGAGCTGGCCGGACGGTTTCGGGAGATGACGGTGCTCGTGGCCGAGGACGAATCGGGCGAGATTGTCGGTACAATCTCACACCAGCTCACTCCGTCCGGCGAGGCGCATCTGCGCGGCATGGCCGTCGATCCTCGCCGGCAGGGTTCCGCCGTCGCGGAGCGACTGCTCGGCGCCGCCGAACGCGAGCTCAGCGCGCAGGGCTGCCAGCGGGTCACGCTCGACACCACCGAGCCTCTGCAGAGAGCGATACGTTTCTACCGGCGGTGCGGGTACGAAGCCACGGGCCGTGAAACGGATTTTTTCGGCATGGCATTGATCGAGTACGCGAAGAGTCTCGGAGCGACGAACGCTCAATGACGCCGGGACGAATGTGAAGGGAGCGAGAATGCGCGCGAGTGGTCTTGTCGTCTCGGTTGTAGGTGCTGTCATCGCCGTTTCTGTGTCAGGCCTCGGCCAGCGTTCCACAGAGGCATCGGCGCAGGGAACGACTGCGTCAGCCGCCGATCCGGTGAAGGCGCTGGTCGGCCGGCTCGACCTGGAGAAGTTCAAAGCGACGATCAAGGGGCTGACCCAGTTCGGCGACCGGCGGCAGGGAACCGATCGAAACCTCGCGGCGGTGAATTGGATCGAGGCTCAGCTCAGGGGCTTCGGCTGTGCTACGGAACGCGCCAAGTACGTCTACACGCCGGCGCCGCCGGCGTCGCCGACAGCGCCACAAAACCGCGGCGCTGCTCCCGGTCGTGTGATTGCCAGCGGCGAAATCCGCGCCGGCCAGGGCGGTTCGCGATACCGCGGCGTGACGAGACCCACCAGCGTGAACACCAATCCCGACGCGCAACCCGACCTCGAGCTTCGGCGGCTCAACGAGCCAGCCGACGGCACCGGGTCCGCGCGAACAGGTGTATTGCACCAAGGTCGGCACGACGCGCCCCGACGAGATGTACATCGTCGGCGCGCATATGGATGGACACGGCTGGGGCGAGGCCGCCAACGACAACGGATCCGGGCACCGCGCTCGTCATGGAGCTCGCGCGGATCTTCGCGAGTCCGGATGTGCAGACTGAACGATCGATTCGATTCGCGCTGTGGAACAACGAGGAGACGGGTTACCACGGCGCCATCGCTTACATCGAGCAGCGAGCGGCCTTGCAGGGCAGGGAGGATCCGCCGGGATCGGGCCGGTATCCGGAGCCCAGGTGGCTCGGCATGATTCAGCACGACATGATGATGTGGGACCACGGCATGCCTCGCGCCGACGGTACGTTCAGCCCCGAGCAGCGCCCCGAAGCCGACGTCAACATCGAGTTTCAATCGCGACGCGAAGCTCGCCGAGCCGGCGATGAAGCTCGCGTTTCTGTTCCGGGACGCCAACGAGCGATACGCGACCGACTATCCGGCCGCGGTCGGCCACCACATGACCAACACCGATTCGACGCCGTTCATGGATCTCGTGCCGTCGATCAGCCTTCGCGAGAACGAGCGAGGCATGCAGATTGGGGCGGGCTGGGATCCGCACTGGCATCAGCCGACCGATCTCTACACGACCTATTCCGACAAGGATTTCCGTCTCGGCCTGAATGCGGCGCAGACAACGCTCGGCGCCATCGCCGAGCTGGCGGGCGCGACGCTGAAGCACTGAGCGCCGGCGCGGGACTCGCCGATGCCGGCCATCAGCTCGGGCCTTCTCCTCTATCGATTGAGTGTCGACGGTGCGCAGGTCTTGCTGGTCCATCTGGGCGGACCCTACTGGCAGCGCAAGGATCTCGGCACGTGGTCCATTCCCAAAGGCGAAGTCGGCGAAGGCGAGGATCTGCTGGCGGCCGCGCGCCGCGAGTTCACCGAGGAGACAGGCTTTTCCGCCACAGGCCGAGCCATCGGTCTAGGGCACGTCCGTCAAGCGGGCGGCAAGGTCGTGCACGGCTGGGCGGTGGAGGGGGACGCCGATCCGGCCGTCCTGCGCAGCAACACGTTCCAGATTGAGTGGCCGCGCGGTTCGGGGCGCATGCGCTCGTTCCCCGAGGTGGACAGGGCGGAGTGGTTCTCGCTGGACGAGGCGCGCCGGCATCTGATCCCGGCGCAGACGACGTTTCTCGACGTCCTGATGGCTGAGCTCGGATTGTCGCGCTGAGATTACCTGTCCACGCGCGCGCGTCGGCGCGTATCGTGAACCCGATGTTGGAGGAGGCACCGTGAAAGCTCGCGCCAGCAGTACTTCACCGAGTCACTGGCAGATCGCCGGCCACATGGCGTCCCGCGCCTGGACGTTGCTTCCCCTCACAGCCGGCACGCTAATCATGGGCATGGCCATCTACCACTGGGTCGAGCGTCTGCCGTGGGCCGATGCCTTTCTCAACGCGGCCATGCTCCTGGGTGGAATGGGCCCGGTGGATCGTCTGCAGACGACAGCCGGCAAGTGGCTGGCCGGCGCCTACGCGCTCTTCGCGGGCCTCGTCTTCATCGTCATGGCCGGCGTCATGCTCGGGCCCGTCGTCCATTCCGTGCTGCACCGTTTCCATCTCGAGGGTGGAGGACGGAACTCATAGGCAATTCTGTTCGGCCCGTGTGGACTCGGCGACGTGTCTCGCGTACACTTCCGGCTCTTCTCCGAGGACCCCGGCGGCATCGTTTCATCGCAGGAGGCTCACGTGCGATCGATCAGCAAACACCTGGCCGCAGCGGCCATCGTCGGGTCATTTGCCCTGACGTGGGGCGCCCGAACCGATCGGGATGTCGTTGACGCGCAGACACGCAAGCGGATCGTGGTGACGCGAATCTACACGGGTGCCGATGGCCTGAGCCACGCCGAAGACATCGAGCTGAAACTGAATGGCAATGCGACCGAGATGATGCAGGCGACGGGCGTCCAGTTCAGCTCGCGATCCCCCGGCCCGGCCAGCGACTGGCACACGGGGCCCCGGCGGCAGTACGTGATTACGCTCAGCGGCCGCGGCGAGCTCGAAGTGGCCGATGGGAAGAAGATCCCGGTGGGCCCGGGGCATATCAATCTGATCGAAGACACGACGGGCAAGGGACACATCACGAGGAACCTGGGACCTGAGGACCGTGTGGTCGTGACCATTCCGCTCGCCGATCAGAAGATCGACGTGCCGCGTTAGCGGCCGACAACGCGCCGCCAGAATCTCGACTGCGACCTCTGCGTTCCGGTGTCGACGCTTTGACCGGATTGTCAGGCTCGTCCATGGGCAGATCATCGACGCGCGCGCGCCGCCTTACAGCCACGCGACTGCTGGTGGTTGGGGTCGCCGCCGTGCAGGGCATGTGCAGCACGCCGCGACCAGACACCCCGTCCGCGGCTGCTGTGGGTCAGGAAGTGGGTTGGCCGGCAAACGGTGGCGACCTGCAGGGGACACGCTATCTCCCGGTCCAGGAGATCACCCGGGAGAACGTGCAACGCCTCCACGTGGCGTGGACGTACCGCACGGGAGAAACGGAGCCCCGCTTCGCGACGGGCCAATCGACCGCTTTCGAAGCGACACCGCTGGTCGTGGACGGCACGATGTACGTCGGCACGCCGCTCGGACGCGTCATCGCTCTCGACCCCTCTACGGGCCTGGAGCGATGGGTGTTCGATCCGAAGATTGACCGCGATGTCCGGTACGGCGATTTCGCCAGCCGGGGTGTCTCGACCTGGCTGGACGAATCCGCGCCGCCTGGCGCCGCATGCCGGCGACGCATCATCGTGGCCACCGCTCAGTCACAGCTCTTCGCACTGAATGCACAGAACGGAGAGATCTGCCGAGACTTCGGAGACGGCGGCACGGTGGATCTGACGAAGGGTCTTCGTATTCCTCCCTTCGAGCCGGCGGCGTATTCGATGACCTCACCACCGCTCGTGGTGAACGGCGTGATCGTCACCGGCTCGTCCATCGGCGACAACAGCCGGCCCGACACGGCCAGCGGGGAAGTGCGGGGCTTTGACGCGCGCACGGGGCGCCTGAAATGGACGTGGGACCCGATTCCCCAGGACCGGAACGATCCGGCGTTCGGCGACTGGCGTGGAAAGATGGCGCACCGGAGCGGGGGGGCCAACGCCTGGTCGGTGCTCTCGGCCGACCCCGCACGCGACCTGGTGTTCGTCCCGACAGGCAGCGCGGCGCCAGACTACTACGGCGCGCTCAGACTGGGCGACAACCGGTACGCGAACGCGATTGTCGCCCTGCGTGCGTCTACCGGCGCGCTGATCTGGTCGTTTCAGACCATTCATCACGACCTCTGGGACTATGACAACGCGTCTCCGCCCGCCCTCGTCACCGTGACGCGGAACGGCGTTCGGCAGGACGCCGTCGTGCAGGCGACGAAGACCGGGATGCTCTTCGTCCTCGACAGAGAGACCGGGGAGCCGATCTTTCCGGTCGACGAGCGTGCCGTGCCGGCGAGCGATATCCCGCAGGAGCAGGCGTCTCCCACGCAGCCGTTTACTCGCGTCACCCCCGCGCTCAGCCCGCACCGCTTCACGGTGGATGACGTCTGGGGGCTCACCGACGCCGATCGTGCAGCCTGTCGCGCGGCTATCGAGCCGCTTCGAAACGAAGGCATCTTCACGCCGCCGAGCGTCCAGGGGACGCTGGTGATGCCCGCGTCGACCGGCGGCGCACACTGGGGCGGCGTCGCCGTCGATCCGGTGCGCGAGATGGTCATCGTTCCGGTGAACCGGATCGCGGGCATGGTGCAGCTCATCCCGCGTGAGGGGTTCGATCGCGAACAGGCACGTGCCGCCGAGCAGCGAATGGGCGACGAGTACGAATACAACATGATGGAGGGCACGCCGTACATCATGCGGCGGCGCGCCCTGCTGGCGCCATCGTTCCTCCCCTGCACGCCGCCTCCGTTCGGGACGCTGGTCGCCGTTGATCTCAAGACCGGCCAGCGTCGCTGGGAGGTACCGCTCGGGTCCTTCACCGCCCCGTTCCCGCCCGAGGTGGCGGCAAAGATTCGACCCGAGTGGGGCTCGCCGAATCTGGGCGGGCCCATCGTGACCGCCGGCGGGCTCGTGTTCATCGGCGCCGCGCTCGACCGCCGGCTTCATGCCTACGACGTCGAGACCGGACGGGAGTTGTGGAAAGGAGAGCTGCCCCAGAGCGCCAAGGCCACGCCGATGAGCTATCGCCTCGCTTCGGGCGACCAGTATGTCGCGATATCGGTGGGCGGCGGCTCCGCGTGGGGCGCAGGCGACTACGTTGTGGCGTTCCGACTCCGGCCGTAGGATGACGGCAAGGCTCGAGAAGGCCGCGGACCACGGTGGGTCGGTCGACCTTCGGCTCGCAGAACCTCGCGACGTGCCCCGGCTCCAGGATCTGATCGCGCGGTCAGCGCGAGCCTTGAGCGTCGGTTACTACTCGGCGGAGGAGACCGAAGCGGCCATCCAGTATGTGTTCGGCGTGGACACGACGTTGATCGCCGATGGCACCTACTTCGTCGCCGAGCGCGACCAGCGGACGATCGGGTGTGGCGGCTGGAGCCGGCGCCGGACGCTGTACGGCGGAGACCAGCGGCCGGTGGGGACCTCGGATGTTCTGGATCCGGCGTTCGAGGCGGCGCGCATCCGCGCGTTCTTCGTGGCGCCGGAGGCCGCGCGACAGGGCGTCGGGCGCCGGTTGCTGACGGCGTGCGAGGACGCAGCTCGACGCGCGGGGTTTCGGCGGCTGGAGCTGATGGCCACGCTTCCGGGCGTTCCGTTCTATAGGGCGTTGGGCTTCGAGGCGGTCGAGCATGTCACCGACACACTGCCGAACGGCGTGGCCCTCCGGTTCGTGAGGATGCGGCATACTTGACAGGCTTGGAAGCTGACGAGAGACGTCGACACGCATGAAGCCGATGTTCCTGCCCGAGGTCGAGAACGCCACGCCTCGGGGACCGCACGCCCATCCGATCAGGGCGCTGCAGGCGGCGGGCCTTCCCGTCCCGCAGATCATGCATCTGTTCGCCTACAGGCCCGACCGGACCGAGCACCTCTCGCGCTTCACCCACGCCGTGATGCGCGGACCCTCACCCTTGTCGCCCGGTTTCCGCGAGCTGGTCGCCGCCTTCACGTCCAAGCGCAACGCGTGTCCGTTTTGAATCGGCGCTCACGCCGCGGTCGCGGCGAAGCTGCTGGGCGATCGGGATCTCGTGGACGCGGTGCTCGCCGACTTTCGGACGGCGCCGATTGATGAGCGGGAGAAGGCATTGTTCACGTTTCTGGAGAAGGCCAATGGGGCGTCTCACCTGCTCGAGCAGTCCGATATGGACGCGGTCGCCGCCGCTGGGTGGACGACCGACGCCATTTACGATGCGATCACGGTCTGCGCTCTGTTCAACTTCTACAACACGTGGATCGACGCCAGCGGCGTGAGCGACATGTCGCCCGCCGCGTACGAGGCGTCCGGCGAGCGTCTCGCGACGCTGGGCTACGTTTTGCCGGAGACGCCGGACACGTGATGGCGCCCGGTCGAGTGCCGATGACGCCTTCCTGTTGTTCGTGTTGTACAGCGTCGGTCTCGGCGGGTGTCGCGAACTGGATGGTGAATCAACGTTCGTCTGACGTCTGCCCTGCGAACCGTGCCCGGGTGTGCTGGTCGCCGACGCTCCTGGCGCTCGTTTCTGGCGCATCTTCATAGGTAGGTGGCCGCCGTGATCCCGTCGCCGCAGTCCGACGCATGGCCGAGCCTGCCGCTCGAGGAGTGGAGCGACACGTTCGCGACGTTGCACCTCTGGTCGCAGATCGTCGGGAAGGTACGCCTGTCTCAGAGCCCGTGGCTGAATCATTCATGGCACGTTCCCCTGTATGTGACGGCCCGCGGGCTCACGACGTCGCCTATCCCGCACGGCGCCCGCATCTTCCAGATCGATTTCGACTTCATCGATCATCGGCTGGTGGTCGAGTCGAGCGACGGTGGCCGCGGCACGCTCGCCCTGGAGCCGCAGTCGGTGCGAATGTTCTACACGCGTCTCATGGAGCAGCTGCGGCGACTCGACGTCCCGGTCACTATTCATCCACGACCCAATGAGATCGTCGATGCCGTGCGCTTCGATGAGGACGAGACGCATCACGCATACGATCCGGAATACGCCAATCGGTTCTGGCGAGTCCTCGTGCAGGCCGATCGAGTCTTCAAGACGTTCCGGACGCGATTCATTGGCAAATGCAGTCCGGTCCATTTGTTCTGGGGTGGCCTCGACCTGGCCGTCACACGGTTTTCCGGGCGGGAAGCGCCCATCCATCGCGGCGGGATTCCCAACCTGCCCGACTGGATCACACGCGAAGCGTATTCGCACGAAGTGAGCAGCTGCGGATTCTGGCCTGGCGGAGGGGCGATTTCCTATCCCGCGTTCTATGCGTATGCCTATCCGGAACCCGCTGGGTTCCAGGCCGCTCGCGTCAAGCCTGACCAGGCGGTCTACAACACCGATCTCGGAGAGTTCATCCTGGCCTACGATGTTGTGCGGCTGTCGGAGTCGCCGGACGATTCGCTGATGGCATTCCTGCAAACCACATATGAGGCCGCAGCGGGTCTGGCTGGATGGGATCGCGCCTCGCTGGAGCGGGACAACGTCGGAACCAATCCGTAACATCGCTGGCTCACTTTTCAGACGGGAGATTTCGATATATGCAAGGCGACAAACTCGGTGAAGCATCAGGCAAGGTGACAACCCGGCGGGTTCTGCCGGCCGACGGCGGCGGGCCCAAGATGGAGACATCTTTCGAAGGAACCGGCAAGCTGCTGAACGTCGAGGTCGCGGAGACCGGCACCTACTGGTCGGTGCTGCGGCCCGACGGCAGCCTCTACGGCGAAGGGCAGGGCATCGTCATGGGCAAGGGTGGTGAAGCCGCCACCTGGATCGGCCAGGGGGTCGGCACGATCAAACAGGACGGCGCCGTGAGCTATCGGGGTGCCGTGTACTACCAGACCGCGACCACCGCATGGACGCGGCTGAACAAGGTGGCCGCGATGTTCGAATACGAGGTGGACGGCAAGGGCAACACCCGTTCGCAGCTCTGGGAATGGAAGTGAGTGATAAGGGGGGGATCATGTTCATCGTCCGCAATTCTTTCACTGCGAAGCCGGGTCAGGCGAGCAAGCTCGCCGCGCAATTGAAGGAGGCCATGGCTGTCGCCAAGCTGCCCGGAGTTCGGGTGCTGACCGATGTGACTGGCGATTTCAATCGCGTGATCATGGAATACCAGACGGAGGATATCGGCGACTTCGAGGCGCGCATGAAGGACTACGCCACGAACGAACCGTTCCGGGAAAAGATGAAAGGCTATACGGACCTGTGGATGGCGGGGAGCCGCGAGATCCTTCGCGTGGTGTGACGCTCTGCGCATGACGCGGCATCTGACAGCGCCGGCGACGGCGGCGATCGCCGGCGCACTGATCGTCCTGGCGGCGGGTGCACAGGCGCCGGCGTATCAGCTCGTGCTGCGGAACGGCCGGATCGTGGACGGCAGCGGCAATCCCTGGTACCGCGCCGACGTGGCCATCCAGGGAGACACGATCGTCCGCATCGCACCCTCCATCAGGGACCCGGCCACGCGCGTCGTCGATGTCGGCGGCCAGGTCGTCGCGCCCGGCTTCATCGACATCCACAGTCATGCCCGGCGCGGTCTCGATCGCGTTCCGACGGCTGACAACTACGTGCGCCAGGGCGTCACGACCCTCCTGGAGGGCCCTGACGGGAGCTCGGCGGTTCCGCTCGCGCCGTTTCTGGCAGGCCTGGAGCTGCTCGAGAAGTCGGTGAACATCGGAAGCTTCGTCGGCCAGGGATCGATTCGGTCGGCCGTGATCGGGACATCCAATCGCGCGCCCACCGCAAGCGAGCTGGACCGTATGCGCGCGCTTGTCGAGCAGGCGATGAAGGACGGCGCGTTCGGGCTGAGCTCCGGTCTTTTCTATGTGCCAGGTACGTTCACTCCGACGAGCGAAATCGTCGAGCTCGCGAAGGTGGCTGGCCGGTTCGGCGGTATCTACATCTCGCACATGCGCGACGAGGCGTCGGCCGTCGTCGAGAGCGTCAGGGAGACCATCTCGATTGGTGAAGCCGGAGGCCTCGCGACGCAGGTGACGCATCACAAAGTGATCGGTCCGGCGAACCTTGGGAAGAGCGTCGAGACGCTGCGGCTGATCGATGAAGCGCGAGCCCGAGGCGTGGATGCCACGATCGATCAATATCCCTATACCGCGTCGAGCACCGGGATTCAGCCGGCGCTGTTGGTCTGCCTGGGCCCAGGAAGGCGGTGTCGATCAGATGATGGGCCGCCTCAAGGATCCCGGAACACGAGTAAAGATCAAGGCAGAGACGGCGCGGCTGATCCGGAACGAGCGCGGTGGCGGCGATCCGAAGAACGTCGTGCTGGCGCGCTGCGATTGGGACGAGTCGCTTGCAGGAAAGAACCTCGCCGATGTGGCCAGGCTGCGCGGGCAGGAGCCGACCATAGAGAACGCGGCGGAAGCCGCTATCTGGATCGTCGAGCAGGGAGGCTGCCAGGCCGTGTTCCATGCGATCAACGAGGAAGATCTCGAGCGCATCCTCAGGCACCCGGCGACGATGATTGCGTCCGATGGCGAGGTGACGATCTTCGGAAAGGACAGTCCGCACCCTCGCAGCTACGGCACGTTTGCCCGGGTGCTCTCGGAGTACGTGCGCGAGCGAGGCATCGTCAGCCTCGAAGAGGGCGTGAGGAAGATGACGTCGCTTCCGGCCCAGCGCCTGGGACTCGTCGAGCGCGGCCTGCTGCGCCCCGGCATGAAGGCCGATGTCGCGGTCTTCGACCCCGCCACGGTGCGCGACCGCGCCACCTACGAGAAGCCGCACCAGTATGCGGAGGGTTTTTCCTATGTTCTGGTGAACGGTCAGATCGTGTTCGAGAACGGCGCGATGACACCGGTCAGGCCGGGACGCGTGTTGTATGGACCTGCCGCAAAGAAGGCCGATCCTCCCAACTGAAGAGCCGTGTCATCGGACGGGGGACAGACACCGAAGCTGTATGCCAGCCTCGCGGCTTCCACGCCTCCACAGATCATGGCGGACACGACGACGGCCGCCGCGGGCTGCGGTATCTGGAGTGGACGTGGGATCCGGATCCGAGTGACAGCACTTACCTGGTGGACTATGCCTATCTCCTGCGCGAGGGCGACGGATCCGTTGAGGTGGAGTGGGACCGACACGTGGAGGGCTTGTTCGCGCGCTCCGACTGGCTCCGTCTCCTGACCGGTGTCGGCTTCCAGCCGAAGGCCGTCACGTTCGAACACTCGGAGCTCGAGCCGGGGCAGTATGAGGTGTTCGTATGTCGTCGGCCGCGATAGTGGCGAAGGGTGACGAACGATGAGAGGTCTTCGAGCAATCGCCGGCGCCGCAGTGCTCGTGGTGGCGGGAACCCTGACGGCGTCGGGGGAGGACCCGCGGCGCATCACCGTTCTCTATGACGCCTTCGGCGTCCCGTCCAGCCTCGAGAAGGATTGGGGCTTTGCTGCGCTGGTCGAGTACGAAGGGCGCCGTGTGCTCTTCGACACCGGCAACAACGCCGGGATCTTCGAGCGGAACGCGAAGGAGCTCGGCATCGACCTCACCCGCCTGGACGCCGTCGTCATTTCGCATCGCCACGGCGACCATACCAGCGGCCTCACGCACTTGTTGAAGGCGAACCCCGGCGTCAGGATCTACACACCTCAGGAGGGCGCGTTCTTCAAGGGTCAGGCGCCTTCCGGATTCCTGGAGCGCTATCCGGGCCTTCCGCCGAACCTTCAGGTACTACGGCGGCAAGCCGCCGGATCGATGGGTGTCGGGAACACCGTGGGAGACCGGCAATTTCGAGACCGTGACGCAGTCGAAGGAAATCCTTCCCGGGTTCCATGTGCTGACCACACAATCGCAGAAGCCGGGAACGCTCGAGATGAACGAAGTGTCGCTGGCGTTTCGGACGCCGCGTGGGCTTGCGGTCATCGTCGGATGCTCCCATCCGGGCGTCGAGAAGATCCTCGCGGAGGCGGCCAGGATCGACCGGCGACTGTACATGGTGACAGGCGGGTTCCACCTGGTGCTCACTCCGGAGCCTGAAGTGCAGAGAGTGGTCGGTGTGCTCCACGACGAACTGAAGCTCGAGCGCGTGGCGCCGGGGCACTGCACCAGCGAGCGGGGCTTCGCGCTGTTTCTCGCTCGTTTCAAGGAGCGGTTCGACATGGCGGGCCTGGGCTCGGTCATCGCGCTCCCATAGGACTTGCAGGAACGAGGCGCTCGTGCGACGCGAGTTTCTCAGGACAAGGTGCTCACTGAACAGGCGGCGACATCATGATTAGCGAGACGGCCGTGCGCGATCAGCTCGCGCGCGTTCTCGGCTGGGAAGACGCACACGTCGGGTTCGATGCGGCCGTGGCCGACGTCCCCGCAGACCTTCGCGGGCGCCAACCCGCCGGCTTGCCTTATTCCCCATGGCAGCTGCTCGAACACCTCCGCCGAACACAGAACGACATCCTCGACTTCTGTCGCAACCCGAACTACCAGGAACAGAAGTGGCCCGACGACTACTGGCCCCCGTCTGTCGCGCCGCCTTCGTCTTCAGCGTGGGACGACGCCGTCCGCCAGTTTCAGCAGGATCGGCAGGCACTTCAGGAGATGGCGGCGGACCCTGGTGTGGAACTTGGCGCGCGTATTCCACACGGCGACGGGCAAACCTACCTTCGCGAGCTCGTGCTGGTGGCCGATCACAACGCCTACCACGTCGGGCAGCTGGTGGCGGTGCGGAGGCTGCTGGGGATCTGGAAGTCGAGCTGAGGTGTATGCCGACCGCGAAGGATTTCCGTCGCATCGTGCTCGGAATGGACGGCGCCATTGAGGGCGCTCACATGGGTCACCCCGACTTCCGAGTCGGCGGGCGCATTTTCGCCAGCCTCCATCACGACCTGAAGACGGCCATGGTGAAGCTGAGGCCGGATCAGCAGGACCAGTTCGTGCGGGAGCACTCCGCCGTCTTTGCACCCGAGAGCGGCGCGTGGGGTCGCCAGGGATACACGCGCGTGCGGCTCGAGGCGGCGGGTGAAGAAACGCTCGGGGAGGCGGTCACGCTGGCGTGGCAGAACGCGGTCGCGCAGCCAAAGGCCGCGCGCGGGAAGTCCGCGCGATCGGCCACACCTCGCCGGCGGTCGCCCAAGCGGTAGGACGCTAACAGGAGGGTTGGATGACGGGTGAGACCGATCGCTGCCGGGTGTTTCGCCGGCTCCACGAATTTGGATGTTTCGTCATTCCCAATCCGTGGGATCTTGGCAGCGCGCGCCTGCTCGCGCAGCTCGGGTTTCGCGCGCTGGCCACGACCAGCGCCGGCTTTGCGTGGTCGCTCGGGCGGCCCGACAACGGCGTGTCGCTCGAAGAGGCGCTCGCGCACCTTCGATCGATCGCCGCAGGCGTCGACGTGCCGGTCAATGCGGACTTCGAAGGCGGCTTTGCCGTCGAGCCTGCCGACGTTGGCGCAGGAATGTGGCCGCCGCGACCGCGACCGGCATTGCAGGACTCTCCATCGAAGACTCGACGGGCGACGAAGCGCAGCCACTCTTCGATTTTCGGCTGGCGGTGGAGCGCATCCGGGCCGCGCGACGGGCCATCGACGACAGTCGAACCGGCGTGCTGCTCACCGCGCGCTCCGAAGGCTTCATCGTCGGTCGTCCTGACCTCAGTGAGACCATCCGTCGGTTGACGGCCTATGCCGATGCCGGCGCCGACTGCCTCTACGCGCCTGGCATCCGCACCAAAGCCGATATCGGCGCGGTGGTGGAGGCGGTGGCGCCGAAGCCTGTCAACGTGCTCGTCGGCAGCGACTTCGCGACGGTCGCCGCGCTCAGAGACCTCGGTGTTCGACGGATCAGCGTGGGCGGGGCCCTGGCGCGCGTGGCCTGGGCCGGCTTCCTTCAGGCTGCGCGAGAGATCGCCGAGCACGGCACGTTCGCCAATCTGGCTGGCGCCGTTCCCTTTGCCGACATCAACGGCGCCTTTGACGTGAAGCGCTGAGACTGCGGCTTCGAGCTCCTCCGAAGATCGCTGATTCTGCAAGACGTCAATGTTCGTCGCTGCTGCTCGCCGCGGAGACCAACGGCCGCCCGATCGCTCAGCGTAGAACGGACGCTCGCCGTGCCGGCCTTTCGCGAGATGAAGAACAGATCGACGAGGCGCTGCGGCTCTGGCCGGGGCTCGGTCTGTAACCAGTGACATCAGGGTGGCCGGTTCGCTGCCAGGCGGCCTGGTGGGGTCCATCCTCCAGCACGATCTCGTGTAGCATCCCGCTTTGAGCATCCCCGGAGGTCTCGTGCGCCGTTTTCTGATTGCGCTCTGCATCCTGGTCGGGGCGGGACTCGTCCTGGCCGCACAAGCCGGTCGTTCCGCGTCGCCGTCGAAGAATTTTTCCGTGGTCGAGACCACCATTCCCGACATGCAGGCCGCGATGGCCGACGGCCGCGTCACCTCGCGCGAGCTCGTGCTGCAGTACCTCGTGCGGATCGCGACCTACGAAGACAGACTGAACGGGGTGATGACGATCAATCCCAAGGCGCTGGACGAGGCCGACGCTCTGGATCGTGAACGCGCTGCGGGACGCCTCCGCGGGCCGCTGCACGGCATCCCCATCGCGCTCAAAGACAACATCCACACCACCGATATGCCGACGACGGGCGGGGCGCTTGCATTCGAGGGCCTGCGCCCGCCTTACGAGGCAACGGTCACGACGCGGCTGCGCGAGCGCGGGGCCGTCATCATCGCCAAGACCGTGATGACGGAGCTGGCCAACTACATCGCCAGTGGCATGCCCGCCAACTACAGCGCCCTGGCGGGGTACGGTCTCAATCCCTACGACCCGCGCCGCGATCCGCGCGAAGCCACGCGCGACGGGCGCCCGGTGCTCGCGACCGGCGGCTCGAGCTCGGGCATCGGCACATCGGCAAGCTTCTGGGCGGCGAGCGTGGGCACCGAGACGTCCGGATCGATTCTCTCGCCCTCGAACCAGAACATGCTCGTCGGGATCAAGCCGACCGTCGGCCGGATCAGCCGGTACGGAATCATCCCAATTACCGCCGATCAGGACACCGCCGGACCGATGGCGCGCACCGTGACCGATGCGGCAATCCTGATGGGTGCGCTGGAGGGCGACGCGCCCGATCCGAACGACCCTGCCACGAGCGCCTGCACGCCGCCCGCGGGCCGCGACTACACCCGTTTTCTCAATGCCGGGGCGCTCAAGGGCGCGCGCATCGGCATCCCGCGCGCGTTCTACTACGACAAGGTCGCGGCGCCGGGAGACAAGGAGCCGCGCGGCGGCCTCGATGCCGATCCGGCTCGAGTCATGGGCGAAGCTATCGCCACGCTTCGACAGCAGGGCGCAGTTGTCGTCGATCCGGCCGACATCCCCAGCGTCGTCTCGACCGTCGCGACGAGCAATTTTCTGTTGTGGCCGATGTGCGCGGGCGTGGACAACTCGAGAGGGAAGGACGCGGACTGTTCGATCGTCTTCAAGTACGGCATGAAGCGCGATTTCAACAAGTGGCTGGCCTCGCTCGGGTCTGCGGCGCCAGTCAAGACGCTGACCGAGCTGCGCCAGTGGAACGTCGCGCACCAGAAGATGGGGGCCATCAAGTACGGGCAGGCGCAGATCGACAATGCCGACGAGATGGATGTCGAGCTCGATCGCTCGAGATACGTGGCCGATCGCGCCAAGGATCTGCGCCTGTCGGCGACCGAGGGCATCGACGCCGTCATGAAGCAGAACGCGCTGGACGCGCTGCTGTTTCCGGGCGCGCCGGGCGCGTCGGGCGCGGCCATTGCCGCCAAGCCGGGCTATCCCACGGTCATCGTGCCGTTCGCGCTCGTGCCCAACGCTCCGACGCCGCCGTTCCCCGAGGGCTTTGCGGCGAAGCCGGCGCCCTTCGGTGTGAGCTTCACGGGTACGGCGTGCTCCGAGCCTCGTCTCATCGAGCTCGCGTACGCATTCGAGCAGGCCACGAAACGCCGTGTGCCACCGCCATTGATGCCTTAGGCCGCGCAATTCGCACGGTTCCCGTACGCGGGAGATATGATTCCGTCGATGACCCCCTCATCCACGTCCGCCGACGTTCGAACGGACAGGAAGCGACGCAACCCGCTCGTCCGGTCCGGCATTGTGGCCGCGGCCCTCGCTGCGCTGGGGTTCTTCTTCATCCGGTCCGTCCAGGACAGTCGGGCGGAACCCTATCAGATGCCGGGGGAGTACCTGGCCGGCTGGACGCTGGCGCTCGAGCGGTCGACGGATCCCGCTTCGCCTCGGCTCACCCTGCAGCCGCCGCAGGCGTTGATGCCGGATCTGTTCCGGCAGGTCTTCACCAGGGCGATGGAATCGATGAGCACGCCGAATCCGCCGGGCATCGTGCTTGTCCAGCAAGGCGAGCTGCAGAGTCTGCCATCCGAGCGGATTGGCGGCGAGGCAATCATCGCCGCTGCACGCGAAGCGGATCTCGAGAGGGCCACCCTTCGGCCTCGGTGCATGGCGTATCGTCGGACGAGTGCGCCAGGCGCGACGCGCCAGGCTTACTTCGTCTTGTTCGATATGCCAGAGTTTTCTCGATTCCGCCAGCGCCTCGCCACCCTGTTGACCCAGGCCGGCAGCACCGCCTTCGATCCGGACGCCCTCTCGCCAGCGATGATCGTGTCGGCGTCGGATGCGCGATTCAAGGCGTGGTTCCCGCTTCGAGGCGATCCTTCCGATTGTGTCGCACCGATCGTCGTCCAGTGAGAAATGACCGGAATGGATGGAATGGGCGGAATGAGGCGCAGGCACACGTCGGTATCGGGGGAACATTAGTGGTCAGGAGTCGGAGGTCGTCGATGAGGAGTGGGCTGAGCCCCGTTCTCGTTGCGTTGTGTTCGAGCGCCTTTGTCCTGGCGCAGACACCGTCACCGCGGCCGACGACCGAGCCGCGCGGTGACCCACCGTCGGCCACGCAGGTGACGCGATCGGTCGATCTCAGCGGCTTCTCGCGTGAGCGCCTCGCACGCATCGATGGGTTCTTCCAGCGGTACGTGGACGATGGCCGGATTGCCGGCGCTGTCGCCCTCGTGCTGCACGACGGTGTCGCGGTGTACGAGCGAGCGGTTGGGTGGAGCGACCGCGAAGCCAATCGGCGCATGACGACCGACACCATCTTCCGCATCGCGTCCCAATCGAAGGCCATCACCAGTGTGGCGGCGCTCATCCTGATGGAGGAAGGCACGATCGGTCTGGCCGATCCGGTCGGGCGCTATATCCCCTCGTTCGAGAAAACCCGGGTCCTGACCAGAAACGGGGCGGTGACCGAGCTCGTCCCGGACAGGCGGCCCATTACCATTCGCGATCTGCTGACCCACACCGCCGGCATCTGGTACGGGACGACGCCGGACGTGGCGGCCGCGTACGAGGCGAAGGGCCTTGGCCCCGCCGCCGGATACGGCTGGTACATCGCCGACAAGAACGAGCCAGTATGCGACAGCATGGAGCGCCTCGGATCGCTGCCCTTCGTCTCGCAGCCGGGTGAAGCGTGGGTCTACGGCTACAACACGGACGTTCTGGGCTGCGTGGTCGAGCGCGCGTCGGGCGTCAGCCTGGACGAGTTCGTGCGAACCCGCATCACGGGACCGCTCGGCATGCGCGACACCCATTTCTTCCTGCCGACCGACCAGCGCCAGAGGCTTGCCGCGGTGTACTCGAGCGGCGAGGACGGCAAGGCCGCACGCGCGCCCGAGGGCGCCCGCGGTCAGGGACATTACGTGGATGGGCCGCGCCGCAGCTTCTCGGGTGGCGCCGGGCTCGTCTCGACGGTCCGCGACTATGCGAGGTTCCTGGAGATGATCCGGCGAGACGGGCGCCTCGATGATGTGCGCATCCTGTCACCTCGCGCGGTTCGGTTGATGACGACCAACCAAGTCGGCGCGATCCGTCCTACACCGGATCTTGGGTTCGGCCTCGGTTTCGAGACGACCGATCGGTTCGGTGCGAACGGGCTCGATCCGGCCGGAGCGTTCGGGTGGGGCGGGGCCTACGGTACCGTCTATCGGGTCGATCCTGGCTCTCGTACGACCATGGTGATGATGCTCCAGCTCCTGCCAAACCCGAGGGACATCAGGGAGAAGTTCCTGACGATGGTGTATCAGGCGCTGGTGGAGTCGCCGTCATCTTCGATGGTTCCGCTCCGCGACTGATCCCTCTATGGTGTCGCGGCCAACAGCGTTCTGCTGACAAAATCAGGAGACGCGTGCGCTCAGCACGCGATGCGCACATGAACCCAAGACGCGGCAAGATGAGCGACACGATGATTCGGACCGGCGTCCCGTCGGATGCGGCGGCCTGCGGGCAGATCTGCTACGACGCGTTCGCGTCCATTTCCGCGCAGCACAACTTTCCCTGCGACATCCCCTCAGTGCAGGCCGCCGTCGAGCTCATGAGCATGCTCCTGGCGCATCCGGGATTCTTTTCCTTGGTCGCCGAGATCGACGGCGAGGTCGTGGGCAGCAACTTCCTCGACGAGCGCTCTCTCATCGCGGGACTGGGACCGATCACGGTGAGCCCGACGACTCAGAACAAGGGCGTCGGTCGCCAGCTGATGCAGGCCGCGCTCGACCGCGTGCGGGAGCAATCGCACGCCGGCGTCCGGCTGCTCCAATCGGCCTATCATTCACGATCGCTGGCGCTGTACGCGACGCTCGGGTTCGTGCCGCGCGGGTCGATGGCGTGCATGCAGGGGGCGCCGCTTGGCCTCTCGATTGAGGGCTACGTGGTGCGGCAGGCGGAGGAAGCGGATCTGGACGCGTGCAACCGCGTATGCATGCAGGTGCACGGCCACGACCGGGGCGGCGATGTGCGCGACGCCATCAGATACGGCACGGCGCGGATCGTAGAGCACGACGGCCGTGTCACCGGTTATGCCACCGACCTGGCATTCCACGCGCACGCCGTCGGCGAGACGAACAACGAGGTGATGGCCCTCATCGGCGCCTCGCCTGCATTCGGCGGCTCGGGCATACTCGTGCCGCTCGACAATGGCGCGCTCTTCCAGTGGTGTCTCCAGCACCGCCTGAGAGTCGTGCAGGTGATGACCTTGATGACGATCGGGCTCTACAACCAGCCGGCCGGCGCATATCTGCCATCGATACTGTACTGACCATGTGGCCCCTCGCCCTCCGCGGTCCCCGCCACGCCGTAATCTCCGATGCTCCTGAATGCGCCGCCGCGACTCGAGGGAGATGACATGGACCTGTTTCTGGCCGAGCTCCGATCCGGGCTTCCCGACGCTCCTCAACTCGTCCGCCTCGTCACCAGATTGATGGGAGCCGTCCTGCTGGGCGCAGTCGTGGGGATGGAACGGGAGAGCGTGGGTCAACCGGCCGGCCTCAGGACCCACATGCTGGTCGCGCTCGGCTCGACGCTGTTCGTGTTGGCGTGCGTGGATGCCGGCATGTCGGCGAACGAAGTGTCTCGGGTGATTCAGGGGCTTACTGCAGGCATCGGCTTCCTCGGCGCCGGGGCCATTCTCAAGCTCAGTCAGGAACGGGAGGTGAAGGGGCTGACGACGGCGGCCGGTATCTGGATGACGGCGGCGGCCGGCGTCGCGGTCGGCCTGGGCCGCTATGGCGCGGCGGTGATCGGGATCGTTCTGGCCTGGATTATCCTGGCCGTCATCAGAGAGGCCGAGAAGGGCTTCGAGCGATCCCCGAAGAAGGGGAAGACTTCCCCCGGCGAGCCGTGAGCGCACTCGTTGTCGCGCTGCACTTGGGCTTCATCCTGTTTGCCGTGCTGGGCGGGCTGCTCGCGTTCAGGTGGCGGTGGATGCCATGGCTTCATCTTCCGGCCGTGGCATGGGGCGCCTTCGTCGAAGTCACAGGTCGCATCTGTCCACTGACGCTGTTCGAGAACTCCCTTCGCCAAACCAGCGGCGGCGCCGGCTACGAGGGTGACTTCATCGAGCAGTACTTGTTGCCCATCGTCTATCCTGCGGGCCTGACAAGGGAGATTCAGTGGACGCTCGCCGCGCTGCTCGTGGCCGCGAACGTCGCCATCTACGCAGCGGTCTGGCGCAGCCGGATCGCGAACACCGTGCGCGCATAGTCCCGCACGCACAAGAACGGAGACAAGTTCGATGTTCCTGACACTGCTCGTGGTGACGCTGGCCGTTGCGGTGGCCGTGGCGACCGCGGTCGCCTGGATGTTCGATCGTCCGATCGACAGCATCCTCAGGCGGATCGTGTCGGACGACCTCGGCGCGGCCTGGCATCGCTACGTCAAGTTCGCCATTCTCGTGGTCGGCGTGTCGGGCGGGGTCCGGATCTGGGATCTCGAGAAGTACATCACGCCGCGCGGCGACGAGCCGCCGGTCGCGCTGAACGCGGATCGATGGATACTGGAAGTCTATCGGACGATTATCGGCACCCTTCAGAGCACGGCCTGGATGCTGCTCGTCTTTTTCGGGTTCGCGCTCATCGCGTATGTGATCGTGCGCGGCGTCGAGCTCCGAACCGGGCGGGATGGAAGCGCGCGTCCTCGCCAGCCATGAATCCCGATCAAACATTTCGCCACGTGCTCATCGCCGTCTCGCTCCTGATCCTTCCCATCGCGCTCTACCATCGCATCCGATCGCAGTTGAGCGGCGAGAAACTGGATCGGTGGCAGGAGGGGCCTTTCATCCTCTTCACGCTTCGCCCCGTGGGCATCGCGCACATGTTCGGGCTCGTTGCCTACATGATCGATCCCTCGTCCATGGCGTGGGCGTCGGTGCCGCTTCCCGTGTGGCTGCGGTGGGTGGGCGTCGCCATCGGCGTGGTGGCGGCCGGCTCCCTCCTGTGGACGCTTCGAAGCCTCGGGAAGAATCTGACGGATACGGTGGTGACGCGCCGCGAACACACGCTCGTCAGGTCTGGTCCGTATCGCTGGGTCCGGCATCCCTTTTACGGCAGCGTGGCGCTGGCCATGCTGGCGAACTCGCTGGCCGCGGCCAATGCCTTTCTGTTCGTTACCGGTGCACTGCTCGTCGTCCTGCTCGTTGTCCGGACGCGCACCGAAGAGGCGAAGCTGGTCGAGCGCTTCGGCGACTCGTATCGCAGATACATGGAGGAGACCGGTCGCTTTCTTCCAAGGATCGGGAGCAGGCGGATCCCCTGAGCGTGAAGCCGCCCTCCCTCACGAGCTTCCGGACTCCCGCCGCGCTGCGCGCGTGGTTCAAGAAGAACCATCGCACCGCCACCGAATTGTTGCTGCGCTGCTTCCGGACGCGCGCCGCCGATCGAGGTGTGACATACACGCAGGCGCTGGACGAGGCGCTGTGCTTCGGGTGGATCGACGGCGTGCGGCGACGTGTCGATGCGGACAGTTTCAGCCAGCGTTTCAGCCCGCGGCGTTCGCGCAGTATCTGGAGCCGGGTGAACATTCGCCATGTCGAACGTCTGAGTGAGGCCGGTCGCATGACCGAGGCGGGGCTGGCAGCATTCCAGGCGCGCGACGAACAACGAACTGGTGTCTATTCCTTCGAGCAGCGATCGATCGAGCTCGCACCGGCCTACCGCCGGACGTTCCGCGCCAACCGGACCGCCTGGAATTACTTTCAGGGGGAGGCGCCGTACTACAGGCGCACGAGCACGTACTGGGTCATGAGCGCGAAGCGCGAGGAGACCAGGGCCAGGCGGCTCGCGACGCTCGTCGCGTGCTCGGCGCGGCGCAAGCGGATTCCGTTGTTGAGGCGAGAGCCCCGGCAGTGAGCGCCGGCAGGGCTGGAGCGCGAAACTGGGCGCGTGACAGGGTGAAAAAAAAGGGCCGACCCCGGCGGGTCGGCCCTTCGTCGCTTCGGAGGTCGCGCCTTACTTGAGGAGGGTCACTTTCGATACTCGCCAGTTCCACACCTCGCCGACGAGCAGGTTGTTGTCGGTGCGGCAGTCGAGCGAGTTGACCATGCCGAACTCGCGCAGGAATGCGGCCGGCCTTGCCGAACTTGCCACGACCTGGCCGTCCAGCGAGATCTTGTAGATCTCGCCGTTGTCCATGCTCTCCGGATCGTTCGAGTTCGAGCTGTACAGGATACTGCGTCGGGCCACCGCGTCATGCAGATGGCCTGCGGCGTGCCGATGCCGCTGATTTCCGACTTGAAAGTGCCCTCGCCGTCGAACACCTGGATGCGCTTGTTGCCGGCGTCGGCCACGTAGATGTTGCCCGCCGCAGTCGCTGGCGATCCCCGGATCTTCGTTGAACTGGCCCTGCGCCGATCCGGTCTGGCCCCAGGTCTTCACGAAGTTGCCGTCCGTGTCGAACTTCGCGACGCGGTTGTTGGTCCCGATCCCGTCGGCGACGTAGACGATTGCCGGCCTTGTCGAAGGCGATGTCGGTCGGACGGTTGAAGCTGTTGGCTTCCAGTCCCGGCGCCCGGAGGTCTACGCGCCATCGCGCCGCCCCACCACCGCCGGGAGGTGTCGGCGGCGGCGGGCGGCTTCGGATCGATGAGCCGCGCCGGTACGCCGGGGCCGGCCGCACCGGAATCGCTTCAGGCGCTCGGCCGAGCACCAGCAGGAACTGCCCGTTCGAGTCGAACTTCGTCACCATGTTCGATCCCGGCATCGACGACCCAGACGTTGTCCTGCGGGTCGACGCGCACCTTCTGCGCGTAACTCATCGAGTAGGTGCCCTGTCCGATCTCGCGCACGAACTTGCCGGTCTGCATCGAACTGGAACAGACGCGATCCGCCGTGAAAGAAGGTGCGCTCGTCGCCGAGCGTCGCGATGGCGGCGAGACCGGTGCGCGCGTACACGTAGATGTTGCCGCGCGAGTTGGTGGCGACGCCGGCCACCTCGCCGTACGCGGGGAGGTTGATCAGATCGATGTTGGCTCGTACCAACTCCGGGCCTGATTGGGCTATTAGCGTGGCACCGGCGGCAAGCGCGACGGCCACCACGGTCAACTGGAGAACGCGCTTCATGGTTGCCTCTCCTAGTTCCGGCCGGACGGCGTCGTCGTCTTGCGGTCCGGATGGAGCGTGATCTTCTGCATGCGCCACGCCCTGAATCTCGGCGATGTAGATGTCGTTCGGGTTGCGGCAATCCATCTGATGGATGCTCGCGAACTCCTTGAGCGCCTTTCCGGCCTTCCCGAACCGGCCGACGACCTTCCCATCGAGCTGCAGCTTGTAGATCTCGCCCGTCGTCGCCTCGAGTCGGCTCGTCGATGCGTCGTGCCGATGAGTTCGACGTGTAGAGGTACTGCGGCGGGTGCTCTGTGAGACGCAGATTCCCCAGGGCGCACCGACGTGCTCCCAGATGGCCTTCTGATTGAGGTCGTTGTCGAGGACGACGAGGCGGCGGTTGCCGCGGTCGCCGACGTACACGTTGCCCTGAATTGTCCACGGTGATCGTGTGCGGCGTGCTGAACTGCAGGTCGCCGTTGCCGCGCGTGCCGGCCGACTTGATGAACCGGCCGTTCTTGTCGTACTTCACGACGCGCGAGTCGGTGTAGCCGTCGGAGACGAAGATGTTGCCCTGCGGATCCCACGAGATGTCGGTGGGACGGTGGAACGAGTACGGCCGGTTGGCGCCCGAGAACGGCGCCACGCCCGGGATCATGCTGTCAGCTGATCGAGCGGGTCGGGCCGCTTGCCGAGCACCATCAGGAGCTTGCCGGCGGGGGTGTACTTGCAGGATCACGTTCGTGCCTTCGTCGACCGACCAGACGTTGTCGTCCTTGTCGACGCGGACGGCGTGGGCGAAGCCGTAGCCGTAGCTGTCCTTGCCGAACTCCTTGACGAACACACCCTTGCTGTCGAACTCGAACACGCGCGACTCACCGCTGCGGGTGAAGACGTACACGCCGCCCTTGGAGTTCGTGGCGACGCCGATGCCTTCGCCCATGTAGAGCCCGGCTGGCATCGACTTGATGAAGCTGATCGAATCGTACGGAATCTCCGGCGTCGTGGCCCTGGCCTTGGCGACGAGCGGGGCTGCGGGCGCTTGCGCGGGTGGCGCTTGCGCGGGTGGCGCCTGCGCGAGCACGAGCCCGGCCGACAAGAGCAGGCCAGCAGTGACAACTGTTGCAAAACGGCGCATATATCCTCCTGAAGGCGACATCTGGGCACGCCGAATCTAGTCCGTTCCCCATGCGGATGTAAAGAGCGGGGAGGGCCGCCCGACGTCTTTGTGTAGACAAATCGGAGACACGGCCGGGCCGGCGCCAGAGCGCTCCGGAATCCACCCGGGGCCGGCTTCGCTCGAGTTCAGATGACCCGTTCCGGCCGGCGGGTGCACCTTCCTTGCTAGCATTGCAGGTTGAATGTCCGAATCCCAGAGCTGTGGCGGCGGCTCGACCCCGGGGGCAGCCCGGCTCGTATCATGGCTGGGCAGCCGCCTCCCAATCCGTGCAGGGAATAAAATGAGCGCGTCCGGGCCGCTTCATGCGCGATAACGTCGCCATCTTCATCTTCGACGACGTCGAGGTGCTCGATTTCGCGGGGCCGTTCGAGGTCTTCTCACGCGCGCGGCTCACGCCCGGCGTCGAATCGCGACGGTCCGACGAGACGGCGCCGTTCCAGGTGTTCACTGTCGCCCGAACCTCGAATCCGGTGGTGGCCACGGGCGGGCTCCGCGTGCTGCCGCATTTCGACTTCGCGACGGCGCCCGCCGCAGACGTGCTGGTAATCCCCGGCGGGTTCGGTACACGCCCGTTGCTCGACGACGAGGCCGTCCTCGAGTGGATTCGACGGACGGCCCAGGCAGCGAAACGCGTGACGTCGGTATGCACAGGCTCGTTGCTGCTGGCGCGCGCGGGCCTTCTGGCAGGCCGCTCGGCGACCACGCATTGGGGCGCTCTCGATCTGCTCGCGAAGCTGGATCCGACGGTGACGGTGGAGTCCGATCTCCGGGTCGTCGATGACGGCTGTCTGACATCGGCCGGTGTCGCGGCCGGGATCGACATGGCGCTCGCGCTCGTCGAATCGATGCACGGGCCGGCGGTGGCGGACGATACGGCGAAGTACATCGAGTTCCCCGGAGCGCCGCGCGGCAGCTCACCACGGCCCGCACGAAAATGCGGCCGCTCGAGTCCGCCGACGTGGACGGCATGCACGCGCTGTGGACCGACAGCGCCGTGCGGAAGTACCTGTGGGACGATCGTGTCATCGATCGTGATCGAGCGGCGGAGGTGGTGAGCAAGAGCTCCCGCGACTTCGCCCGCCACGGATACGGCCTGTGGTCGGTGCGGCAAAGGGAGACCGGCGAAGCCATCGGGTTTTGCGGCCTGCGTTCCTCGGATAGTGAGGCGCCTGAATTGCTCTACGGCTTGTGGCCGCGATGGTGGGGACAAGGGCTGGCGACGGAAGCGGCGCGAGGTGTGATGGCGCATGCGTTCTCCGTGCTGCGGCTCCCCGCCGTCGAAGCGTCGACTGATGTTCCCAACGCGTCATCGATCCGGGTGATGGAGCGGCTCGGCATGAGCTTCGTCAGGCGAGGCACGTTGAACGGTCTGGACACAGTGTTCTATCGCCTCACGCGCGAGGTGTTCGAAACACAACCAGCCGACGCGCCACGGTCATCCCCGGCGCGGGATCGGTGACGGAGCCGCTGCGTGCATTCAGTGCTGACGGTAGCCGCCGCAGGACGCAGACGAAGCCGGCTGGCGGTCGGGCTGATCGTCTTGAGCCTGCTGTCCGGCTCGATCACTGCGCGTTCCAGTCCTTCCGGTGGAACAGTGGGCCATCAGGGTCCATCGCGCGCGCCGGATATCTATTTCGTGCCCACCTCGCATGCCGTGGCCGATGCGATGCTGAGCCTGGCTGGCGTCACGGCAGACGATGTGGTCTACGATCTCGGATCGGGAGATGGGCGTATCGTGATTCTCGCCGCGCAGAAATTCGGGGCACGCGGCGTCGGCGTCGAGCTCGACCCCCGGCTCGTCCGAATCTCGCGTGACGTGGCGCGCGAGGGCGCCGTGGCCGACCGGGTAACGTTCATCGAAGGCGATCTGTTCACCGCCGATATATCGTCAGCCACCGTCGTCACGTTATATCTCTCGCCCAACGTCAATCGGCGGCTCGAGGGAAAGCTGAAACGGGAGCTCCAGCCCGGCACGCGCGTCGTCTCGCACCAGTTTCCCATCGCCGGTTGGGCTCCCGCCAGCCGAGTGACGACCGAAGACGGCACGGACCTGTTTCTCTGGACGGTGCCGCCGCGATGACCTCATGACACTTGAGCAGCTTGGATGGAACACCGGCTGGGAAACCTGCTTCCAGCCTTACGCCGCGGAGGGTCTCGTCGCGGGCCGCGTGGCCATTGAGTATCGCGGTGCGTACCGAATCCGTACCGCCGCGGGCGAGATCTCGGGCGAACTGGCGGGCCGGCTGCGCGGCCGCGCGACACGTCGTTCAGAGCTTCCATCGACCGGCGATTTCGTGGCGCTTCGCCTCTCCGACGGCGAAGGGCCCGCCATCGTGCAGGCCGTTCTGCCGCGCCGCACGGTCTTCATGCGACAGCCCGCAGGCGATCGGCCAGACGGCCAGGTGATCGCCGCGAACATCGACATCGTGTTCATCATGACGGCGTTCGATCGCGACCTGAATCCGCGGAGGCTCGAACGCTACCTGGCGCTCGTCTGGGAAGGCGGTGCCGATCCGGTCGTCATTTTGAACAAGGCTGACCAGTCGGCGGAAGTCGAGCGGAGGCTGGCCGAGGTCGGCCTTGTCGCGATGGGCGTTCCGGTGCACGCGATCAGCGCGCTCACGGGCGACGGCTTCGAAGCCATCCAGCCGTATTTCACATCCGGCGTGACCGTCGGGTTTGTCGGATCCTCGGGTGTCGGCAAGTCGACCTTGCTCAACCGGCTTCTCGGACAGAACGCGCAGCCCACCCGCGAAGTCCGCGCCCAGGACAGCCGCGGCCGCCACACGACGACGTCACGCCAGATGTTCGTGTTGCCCCAAGGCGGCATCGTCATCGACACCCCGGGCATGCGTGAGCTGCAGTTGTCGAATGCGGAGGAAGGCGTGGGCGCCGTGTTCGCCGATATCGACGCGCTGGCCGCATCCTGCCGCTTTGCGGACTGCGGGCACCATCAGGAGCCCGGCTGTGCCGTGCGTGAGGCGGTCGAGCGCGGCGAACTGTCTGCTGACCGGCTTGCCGCATATGAGAAGCTGGCTGACGAGCTGCGGCACTCGAGATCCAGAATGGACAGGAGCGCAGCGCTCGAGCGGACGCGACAGGCGAAAATCGGGAGCAAGGCCCTCAAGAAATTCTACCGGGCATAATAGAGCGCCGATGCCAGACAAGGCCGTGTACGTGCTGGTGTTTCCCGGCTTTGCCGACTGGGAGCCGGCGCACGCGCTGGCCGAGTTGCGGCGCCAGGGCGGCTACCGCGTGGAAACCGTGGCTGCCACACGCGGCGTCGTCGAGTCGATGGGCGGCCTGCGCGTCGAGCCGACGATGTCGTTCGAGGACGTCGAGGTCGGTGACGTGGCGGTGATCATCCTGCCGGGTGGCGATCGCTGGGAAACGACAGCGCCCGAGCCGGAGCTCGTCGGGTTGCTCTCGAGGCTCGAAAACGCCGGCGTGCCAATCGCCGCGATCTGCGGGGCCACGTTGGGAATCGCCCGGGCCGGGCTGCTGCGGGATCGCCGGCACACGAGCAATGGTCTTGCCTATCTGCAGCATCAGCTTCCAGAGTACGTGGCGCGCGCGCAGTATGTGGACGCTCCCGCGGTCCGCGATCGGGGACTCATCACGGCGAGCGGTCTTGCGGATGTCGAGTTCGCGGCGGAGCTGTTTGCCGAGCTCGATGTCTTCGGCGAGTCGGATCGCGCGTTGTGGCTCGAATTGTTTCGCAGCGGCCGTCTTCCCGAAGACTCCGCCTGATCGCGTTCGGATGGCCGGCCACAACCATGACCCGCGCACGACTCGTCGAAGACCACCGCGTGCAATACCCGGATCCGATTCGGGTCGAGCGCGGCGCGCTCGTGACGGTCACCCGCCGCGACGATCAGTTCACGCGGTGGCTCTGGTGCCAGGCGAGTGACGGCCGCGAGGGCTGGGTCCCCGAGACGATCCTGAGCGCCACAGCGCCCGGACCCGCGCGCGTCTCGGAGCAGTACGAGGCCACGGAGTTGCCCGCGCGACAGGGTGACATTGTCGAAGTCCTCATGGAGTTCGACGGGTTTGCCTGGGTACGGTCGGAGCGGAGCCGCCTTGGATGGCTCCCCGTGGCCGTTCTGAAGAAGATGGACGAAGAGCCTGCCGATGGGTGAGCGCGAGAACATCAAGACGCTGATGGACATCTTCGAGGCGTTCAACCGGAACGATGTCGGGCGCGCGGCTGAAGGTCTGGACCCTGAGGTCGTCTATGTCATTCGCGGGCAGGCGTCGGTGAGCGGCACCTACCGTGGACGCGAGGCGTTCGCGGGCGCTCTCCGGCGTATCAAGGAGCTGACGGGCGGCACGATGAGAGGCACGCCCGAAGTGGTCATGGCCAGCGGCGACCACATCATGATGTATCTGCACGTCACCGGCCGTCGCGCGGACGGCCGGCACTACGACAACTACCAGGCCTATCTCTATCGCTTTCGCAACGGCAAGATGCTCGAGGGACAGACGATTCCCGTGGATGCGCGCGCGTTCGAGGAATTTCTGGCCGGCTAGGGAAGGACTCTCATGAGCGATCGGGAGCAAATCTTGACGACGGCCCGCGAGATCGCGGCGGCCATCGGCCGGCGGGATGTGCAATCCCTCGCGCGGTTATTGGCGCCGGGGTTCGTAGCCCGGAGCCCGGGCGGTGCCTCGTCGGATGCCGACACGTTTCTGCGGGCGGTGGAGCGGATCCCCGGAGAGATTCTCGCGGTGGACCTCCATCAGGTCGAGGTCGATCTCTTCGACGGCGAGGCGCTCGTCACCGGGATCCAGCACGCGCGGGTGCGCGTCGATGGCGATCTGATCGACGATCGGCGCGCGTTCGTCGATTACTTCGCCAGGATCGGCGGTGAATGGCGAATTCGCGTGGCCGTCGACCTGCCCGCCCCGCTATGACTCTTGCCTGCCCCGCTATGACTCTCGCCTGCCCCGCATGACTCTTGCGCCCGATGATTTCGCGTATCTCCGCCGTGCCATCGATCTCGCACATCAGGCGCGCGCGCAGGGCAATCGGCCCTTCGGCGCCGTGTTGGTGGACGGGCGTGGCGAGGTGCTCGGCGAGGCCGGGAACACGCAGTTCACCGCGCGGGATCTCACGGCGCATGCCGAGCTGAACCTGCTGCGCGAGCTGCCAGCCGACATCGACCCCGTGCGCCTTGCCGGCGCGACGCTCTATGCCAGCGCCGAGCCCTGCCCGATGTGCGCCGGCGCGCTGTTCTGGAGCGGCGTGGGCCGCCTGGTGTATGGCTTGAGCTCCGCGCGCTTCTACGCGATGGAAGGAGACAGCCCGTTCCAGCTCCACGTGGGGGTCCGGCAGGTGCTGCAGGGCGGGCGGCGCCCTATTCAGATTGAAGGCCCGGTGCTCGAAGAGGAGGCGCTTCGGCCGTTCGACGGCTTCTGGAGCTAGTGCCTGACCGACGCCGCGGGCTGGTCGTTCCCTCGAAGGAGTGGTTCGAATGAAGCCGAAGAGCGTCTATCTGCGGTTGTGCGTACTGGGCACGCTCCTGCCGTACTGGCAACTCCTGCCGTTCCTTCGCGATCATGGACTGGATCTGCGCCTGTTCTTCGCGCAGCTGTTCGCCAATCCCGTCAGTGGCTTCTTTGGCATGGACGTCATCGTGTCGTCGATCGTCCTCTGGGCGTTCGTATATGTGGAAGGGCGGCGCATCGGCATGAGACACCTCTGGGCGCCGATCGTCGCGAATCTCGCCGTTGGGGTGTCGCTCGGGCTTCCGTTGTTCCTCTACATGCGCGAAACCGAGATCGGGTCGAGATGATCGCGTTGCCGTCGCTCGCCATCGTCATCGCCAGCACGCGCCCCACTCGGGTCGGCCCGCTCGTCGGCCGCTGGTTTCACGAGCGCACGGTCCAGCGTGGCATCTTCGAGGTGGATCTCGTGGATCTGGCCGAGGTGAACCTGCCGCTGTTCAACGAGCCGAAGCATCCGCGGCTCAAGCAGTACAAGTACGCACACACCAAGGCCTGGAGCGCGCGCGTAGAACGCGCCGATGCCTTCGCGTTCGTCACGCCGGAGTACAACTACGGCGCGCCTCCGTCGCTCGTCAACGCCATCGACTATCTGATGCACGAGTGGGCGTACAAGCCGGTGGGCTTCGTCAGCTACGGTGGGGTGGCTGGCGGCACCCGGTCCGTACAGATGACCAAGCTCATCGTGACGGCGCTCAAGATGATGCCCCTTCCGGAGGCCGTCATCGTGCCGTTCATCGCGCAGCACATCGACAAAGACACCGGGACCTTCATGGCGACCGAGGCGCACGAGAAAGCCGCCGACGTCATGCTGGCCGAGCTCCGGCGCTGGGCTGAAGCCCTCCGGTCTCTGAGGCCGGCCTGACCGCATCGAGCAACAGGAGCTGATTGATGTTCGTCGGACACCTTGCCGTCGCGTTCGCGAGCACGCGGCTCGCCCGTTCCGCGCCGCTCGCCTGGTTCGTGGCGGGGGCGACGGCGCTCGACCTGCTGTGGCCGGTGTTCCTCATCCTCGGGCTGGAGCACGTGCGCGTGGTGCCGGGCGCCACGAAGTTCACGCATCTCGTCTTCGAATCCTACCCCTGGTCGCACAGTCTCCTGATGGTCGTACTGTGGGGTGTGGTGCTCGGCCGGCTCGCGCGGTGGCGCGGCGTCGAGTCCCGCGCGGCGAGGCTCGTCGTCCTGCTGGTGATCAGCCACTGGGTGCTCGACTACGTGACCCACTCACCCGACATGCCGCTCTGGCCCGGGTCGTCGCCACGCTACGGGCTCACGCTGTGGAACTCGATTCCCGGGACCTTCATCGTCGAAGGCGCCATGTGGATAGCGGGGCTGTCGCTCTACTTGAGCGTCCGGCGACCCCGCAGCTGGATTGGTACCGCGGCGCTCGCGTCCTTCGTTGCGCTGTGCACGGTGATGTGGGTGCTCGGCCCCTGGTCGCCGCCGCCCCCGAACGAGCGCCTGCTTGCCTGGTTCGCCCTGATCGGCTGGATAGTCGTCCCGTGGGCGGCGTGGGCCGATCGGCACTTCATCAGCCGGGACGGCAAGCCGGCTCACGCCTCTATCCCTGCGACACAATCACGGACTGCGGGAACCCGGGCAGGGGATGGAGCTCGCTCGTCGCAAATCCCGCCGCGGTGAACATCCCCTCGAGCTCGCTGTAGGTGTACGCGTCTCCACTGCGCGTGGTGTTCAGCATGATGAAGCTGAAGGCCGCGGGGATCGGCGGCGACACGCGATCGGCGTTCGGCACGAACTCGAGCGTGATGGCGCGACCGTCCTCGCCAAGCGCCGCGCGTACCTTCTTCATGAGATCGATGCACGTATCCCGATCGAAGTGATGGAAGAAGTTGGTCAGGAGTGCGACATCGTAGTCGTGGCCGAGCTCCACGTCGAAAGCGCTTCCCGGCACCAGATGGTACCGGTCGGACACACCGGCGGCCGCCGCGTTTTCGGTGGCCACTTCGAGGACTGCCGACCAGTCCACAGCGTAGACCTCGGCGCGGGGGTGGCGGCTGGCGATCTCGATGCCGAACAACCCGTGTCCCGCGGCGATGTCGAGCACCTTGAGCGACGCATCCGGCCGAACCCCTCTGAGCGCCAATTCCGCGATGAACATGGCCGACGGTTTTACGAGCGGCGCCATGCCGCGCGCGAACTCGACCCAGATGGGCTGATTGGGATCGACGGAGCCGTCACCGGACAGCGCCGTACCGCCCTGGCGGACGGCTGTCGCCACGTCGCGGTAGGCTCCCAGCGAGAAGTCGTTGTTCAGGAACTGCACCGCCGTGCCGATGAACGCCGGTGAGCGGCGATTGAGGAAGAACGCGGTGTCGGCGGACGCGGCGTATCCTTCGCCGTGCTTTTCCAGGAGACCGATCACGGTCAGGTAGTCGCAGAGAATGCGGATGCCGCGTTCCGACGCGCCGGCGGTGCGCGCGATGGCCGGGGCCGTGGCGGAACCCTGGCCGATGGCCGTGAACAGAATCGAGCTCGATCGCGCCGCGAAGGGCCGCGGAGCGGTGGAACGCGTTCATCGTGTCGAAGATGCGCTCGGGGCTGGGCATGTTGGCTGGCGGCTGCATGGATGATTTCTCCGATAGGGTGACACCGGTCTCCTCCGCTCCATGCGAAGAGAGACGCGGGACAAAAAAGGGAAGTATATCCGGGTTAGATCGACGGGTTGGGAAGCGCTGTACCGCACGCGCCCGTGTGACCGGGCGCGTGCGGGAGCGGTGCGATCAGGTGCGAAGCGTCTTGTTGAAGAACTCCACCGTGCGCTGCCAGGCGAGCTTGGCAGCTTCGGCGTTGTAGCGCGGCGTCGTGTCGTTGTTGAAGCCGTGCTGCGTGCCCGGGTACTGGTGCATCTGATAGCTTCACCTTGTTGGCCTTGAGCGCCGCTTCGAAGGCCGGCCAGCCCGCGTTGATCCGCTCGTCGGTCTCCGCGTACTGAATCAGCAGCGCCGCCTTGATCTTCGGCACGTTCGGCGGCGGGCGCCTGGTTCGCCGTAGAACGGCACGCCCGCCGCCAGATCGGGCAGCCGCGTCGCCAGCATGTTGACGATGCCGCCGCCGTAGCAGAAGCCCACCGCGCCGATCTGGCCCGTGCAATCCGGCCGGGTCTTCAGCACGTTGGCGGCCGCGACGAAGTCCTCGCGCGTCTTGGCCTGATCGAGCTTCGCGAACAACTCGCGCGCCTTGTCCTCGTCGCCGGGATAGCCGCCGAGCGGGAACAGCGCGTCGGGCGCGAAGGCCATGAAGTTGTCGAGAGCCAGGCGCCGCGCGATGTCCTCGATGTGCGGGTTGAGCCCGCGATTCTCGTGGACGACGAGCACGCCCGGCAGCTTGCCCGGTGGCATTTCGCAGGCGTCGCAAGATAGCCGCGCATCTTGCCGGACCCCTGCGGCGAGTGGTACTCGAGATTCTCGATCTTGAGGCGCGAGTCGGTCGGTCGGCACCTGCTGCGCTTCGGCAAACTTCGGGTTGAGCGCGTCGAGCAACATCGCGGCGGTCATGCCGCCCACCGCGAACTTGCTCGCACCGTCGAGAAAGCCGCGGCGGTCGATTGCGCCGTGCACGTATTTGTCGAAGAGCCTGAGAACTTCAGGGTGAAAATCGCTGGCTTTCTGTTGCTCCATCGCCACACACCTCCAGAAGTGGGGAGAATACCGCAACGCAGCCGGTTCTGCCATGCCCAATCGCGTCTCCGAGGCGTGCGTGAAGGATTGATGAAGGCGAGGTGCCCCGCGGCACGACCCACGCGCCGACGAGCCATGAGATCCGCTGGTTGACCGACGCGACCGCGCATTGATATTAGGGCCGCATCTACGCGCTCCGACCGCCGCTCGTGTCACGGTCGAGCCGGTTCCGTCGTTCAAGTCATCCACCCCAGGTCGTCTGCCCCGGCTCACTGAAGGAGGTTCGAATGCGGTCCCCCCTGTTGGGCGTGCTGGCTGTCTTCGCTGTGAGCCGTGCGTGCCCCAGCCGTAGAGGAACGTGCCGTAAACTTCACCGGGTCGTGGGGCTCGCTCAATCAGCAGGCCACCACCCCCACACCTGAGTTCCGCAACTGCATCGTCGTCGTTGACGCGCAGGGCAACATGACCGAGCCGGCCGCTGGTGCGGGCGGCGGCGGCGCCGTTCGGCCACGTAGACGCGGCGGTTGCGGTCGGTGGCGATCGCGTGTGGCGTCCGGAACTGACCGGGCTCGGTGCCGCGCGTGCCCCACGTCATCAGATACTTGCCGTTCTTGTCGAACTTGACGACACGCGTGTTGCCGTATCCGTCGCTCACGAAGAAGGTGCCAAGCTCGATAACACGCTCACGGTGACGCCGCCCGACGAGATCGAAGCGCTCAAGACGAGGGCGCACTGGGAAGGGCCCTCTCTCCACCTGCATTTCAAGAAGGGCATGAACTTCGGCCGGGACGTGCTGTCGCTGAATGGCGGCACGCTGAGCATCCTGCGCGATCTCGAGTCTGGTGGCGGATCGACGACCCGGACGATCACTTACGCCAAGGCGTCATAGAAGCTCGTCACTTTGACGCAATTCGAGAGCGACTTTTCGTATCTCGAATTTCCTGCCCGTCCAGCCCGTCGCTTTCCGCGGACGACGGTGTCCGTCGCGAGGGACGAGACCGTGCGCACGGTTTCGTCCGGCGCGCAGTATTTCGGCTCGCGTGGCGGTCTTCGGACACCGGGCACATGGGTTGCATCCCTGTCGGCGGTCCGGGCGTCTTCAATCGAGCGCCTGGCCAATCGCGCGCGGTTGCCAGCCACGCGTCGCGCTGACGAGGAGCCCAGTGAAATCGAGTGAAGACATCTCCGCACCGGGCCAGACCCGGCGCACGTTCTGCGTTCATGCTTGCCAAACCGTTTCGCTGGCCGCACTCGGAGTCATGCTGCCGGGCTGCGGCGGTGGTGGCAGCGGCAACCCCGCCGCGCCCTCCAACGTGCCGCAGCTTCCCTCGATTGGAGGCAGTATCGTCAACAACACGATCACCTTGGCCATCGACTCGGGATCGCCCATCGCGGACGTCGGCAGCGCCGCGCTGCTGCGGGCGTCGGGCCAGAGCTTTCTCGTGGCGCATACCGCGGAGAATGCCTTCACCGCGCTCACCGCGACGTGCACGCACGAGGCGTGCATCGTCACGGGGTTCCAGAGCCAGAACTATGTCTGTCCCTGTCACGGGTCGCGGTACAGCCTGAATGGCACGGTGTTGAATGGTCCGGCGCCGTCCTCGTTGCGCCAGTTCCCAACCGAGTTCGACGACAACGTGCTGACGATTGCGGTGTGACGCGCGGACCTGACGCATGCGACTGACTGGCCGCGTCGAGCGCCGGATGACCAATCGTGATCGTGCGCACCCGTCCGTTCGCGCGGCGGTGCTGGCGTGTGTCGTTGCTTGGCTTGGTCCGTCGAGCGTGTTTGCCGATGGCCCTCGCTGGCAAGTGGGTACCGCCTCGGTCCGCATCGTGTGTCCCCTGACGGTGGGTGGCAGCTTCGAGGCGAAGACGGCGGCCCTCAGCGGCAGCCTCGCGTTCGTCGCCCCGGCCATGCCGCTCACCGGCGAGCTGGCGGTCGATCTGAAAACACTCGATACGGGCATCGAGCTTCGCAACAGCCACCTGCGCGCGAATTACCTCGAAGTGGACAAGGGCGCCGGCTACGACCGCGCCGTGTTGTCCAACATCATCCTCGCCGACAAGGACGCGGCGACGTACGAGGGCCGGACGAGCTTTAACGGCACGCTGTTGCTCCACGGCATCGCCAAACCGATTCGCGGCGAGGCCACGATCCGGCGCGACGGCGAGTCGCGGCGCATCGATGCGAGCTTCCCCGTCGTGCTCAGCGACTTCGGGATCGCGCTCCCGCAGTATATGGGTGTCGGCGTCCGCAACCAGGTGCAGGCGTCCATCAGCTTCGTCGCCACGACGGTGACGGCGGGCCCCGCAGGGCACGAATGAGAGTTGCCGCTCTGCGAGCTCTGGTGCTGACGGCGCTGGCATTCCTGACGGCGCCCGTTCCGCTTCGTGCAGAGCCGACGTTCCTGGCCCGTCAGTACACGCGATGCTCGACGTGCCACTACTCGCCGACAGGTGGCGGCCTGCTGACGCCGTACGGGAGGTCGCTGTCGCGCGAGGAGTTGTCCACCACCGGGCGGCGGGCGGCGCCGGAATCCGGGGGAACCGCGGGCATCACCGGCGAGGAGGCGTTCCTCTGGGGTGCGCTCGGCGACAAGCTCGGGCCGGTGCAACTCGGCCTGGAGCTCAGGCCGTCGCACCTGCGCTACTCGGTGGCGGGCACCGAGACGAGCCGGAACCTCTTCATGAACGCAGACCTCATCGCGGCGTTCCGCAAGAATGGCTGGACGGCTTACGGGGAGATCGGCCGGCAGCCGGAGACGGCCGTCGAAGAGGCGAAGGTCGATTCGTACGAGTACTGGGTGGCCCGGCAGCCCGAGCGGGGTATCGGATTCCGCGTCGGCCGCTTTCTTCCCGCCTACGGCGTTCGCTTCGCCGACCACACGGCGTACAACCGCAGCCTGCTTGGCTTCGAGCAGTACGATCAGATCTACGGGGTCGAGGTGTCGCAGACCGCCGATCGTTATCTCGTGCAGCTGTCCGCGGGTCCCGGCCGCGCCGACTCGATCATCGACGACGACGGCGGGCAGGCGTTCACGGCGTCGGGACGTTTTCAGTTCGACATCAATCCTCGAGCGGTGCTGGTCGGGTCGGCCGTCTACCGAGACGCCTCGGACGTCGAGGAGAAGAACGGATCCGGAGGCATCGCGTTCGGATTTGCTCCGCTTGCGTGGCTGTCGGTGTGGAACCAGCTCGATGCACAGTTCCGCGACGACGCCGACGAAACCGCGTACGTGTTCGTCAACGAGACCTCGGTCGAAGCCTTCCGCGGTGTGTGGCTGAAGGTGTCGCCGCAGGTGAGGTCCGATGCGGGGAGCACATCACCCGGCCTCGTCAGGTGGCTCGTGGGGGCGGATCTGCTGCCGCGCACGCACTGGAACGTCAACATCTCCTACTACCACGATCGCAACCGCCAGAGCGACATCGTCAGCAAGATTTTCCTCATCCAGCTTCACCTCTACATCTGATCGCGCTGGCGATGACGTCCGGCGACGTCGGGCCGCCGCTGGGGTATGATCGCGTCGATCAGGACGAGCTCGCGCCTGACGCCGTGTACCGCGACGGGTTGGAGCGTTCCGGAGCAAGGAGCAGGACGTCGTGACGACGCAGGCGTTCACGATTGCCGTCGTGCAGGACCACGCGACCAGGGACGCGAAGGAGAACGTCTCGCGCGCCTCGGCGCTCATTCGTACGGCGGCCGGTCGCGGCGCGCAGATCATCTGCCTGAAGGAGCTTTTCAACGCGCCGTACTTCTGCAAGGCGCAGCAGCCCGATCGATTCGATCTCGCCGAGCCGGTTCCCGGCCCCACAACCGATACGATGCAGGCGCTGGCGAAGGAGCTGAGCGTCGTGCTCGTGGTGCCGGTGTTCGAGCGGCAGGCTGCCGGCCTTTATCGCAACTCCGCCGCTGTCGTGGATGCCGATGGCAGTCTGCTCGGCGTCTACCGAAAGATGCACATTCCCGACGATCCGCTCTACTACGAAAAGTACTACTTCACGCCCGGCGACGCCCGCCCCGAAGGCGAGGACGCACCGGCATGCGGCACCCCGGGCGGATTTCAGGTGTGGAACACGCGGTACGCGACGATTGGTGTGCTGATCTGCTGGGATCAGTGGTATCCGGAAGCCGCTCGCATCACGAGCCTGCTGGGCGCGCAGGTGCTCTTCTATCCGACCGCCATCGGCTGGCACCCCTCGGAACGGGACGAGTGGGGCACCGCGCAGATCGATGCCTGGCGCACCATTCAGCGCTCGCATGCCATCGCGAATGGCGTGTATGTGGCGGCGCCGAACCGCATCGGCTACGAGGACGAACCAGGTACCGAAGGGCTGCAGTTCTTCGGGCGCTCGTTCATTGCCGATCCGTACGGGCGATATCTCGCCGAAGCCGGCGACGAGGAAGCCGTTCTGATCGCCCGTTGCGACCCGGCCGAGATTGACACGGCGCGGCGCAACTGGCCGTTTCTGCGCGACCGCCGCATCGACGCCTACGCCCCGATCCTTCGCAGGTATCTCGGCGCATGATCGCTGGTCGTGGCTTGGGCCTGCGCATGCCGGCCGAGTGGGAGCCGCATCGCGCCACGTGGATCAGTTGGCCACACCACGAGCCCGACTGGCCCGGCAAGCTCGGGACCATCCCATGGGTGTACGCCGAGATCGTGCGCGGTCTCGCCGGGCGCGAGGACGTCGAGATTCTCTGCCAGAACGAAGAGGTACGCGCCAGCGCGCGGTCCGCGATTGCCGCCCACGGCGTCGGCGGCGACCGTGTGCGCCTTCATCTCGTGCCCACCGACCGCGTCTGGCTCCGCGACTCGGCGCCGACCGGCGTCCTGGGTGCGCGGGGGGAGGTGTCGCTGGTGAACTGGGCCTTCAACGGCTGGGCGAGATACCCCGACTGGCAGCGAGACGCCCAAGTGGGCCGCGCCATCAGCGAGTTGACGGGCCTGGTTCGGCACGAGCCCCGACGGACGGACACGGGTGAGGGCATCGTGCTCGAAGGCGGCGGGATCGACGTCAATGGCCGCGGGCTGCTGCTCGTCACCGAGGAGTGGCTGGTCAGCGACCTGCAGGTTCGCAATCCCGGATTGACGGCGGTCGATTACGAACAGATTTTTGCGGAGTGGCTCGGTATCGAGCGCACGATCTGGCTCGGCGAAGGCTGTGCCGGCGACGATACCCACGGCCACATCGACGACATCGCACGGTTCGTCGGTCCCGATACGATAGTGCTGGCGGTCGAGCGCGATCCCTCGGATGAGAACCATCTCCGGTCACTCGACAACCTGCGCCGTCTCGACGCGATCTCCGGCGCGCGTGGTATCGGGCCGCTTCGCGTCGTCGAGCTGCCATTTCCGCGGCCTGTCACGATGAACGGCGAGCGCCTGCCCGCCAGTTACGCCAATTTTTACATCGGCAACGGCGTGGTCCTCGTACCGACCTTCAACGACCTCCAGGATCGGGTGGCGTTGAGAGTCCTGGCGGAGCTCCTGCCGGACCACCAGGTGGTCGGCATTCATTCGCTGGATCTGGTGTGGGGCTACGGCACCCTGCACTGCCTGACGCAGCAGGAGCCGCTGGGGTTGCCCGTTCAGCCCCCAGCTTGATTCGCGCCGCCGTGCGATGTGCAGCCGCGTGAGCTTGCCGGCGGCTCGTGAGCGAACGAGACATGAGGCGCCGGCCTCTCCACGAGCCAACAGCCGCTGGGGACAGCCGCTCCCGGATTAAGTGGCGGGCCTCGGCCAGGGTGGGCAGTTTGCCCGGAAAACGTTCCGAAATCCCCGGCGAACCGCGCGTACAACCCGAACTCGCTCAGTAGGTTCAGGGCAGGCTGTCGTGATCATGCGCCAAAACAGGGCGCGATGGTGTATACTGCCAGCGGTCGTTCAGGGCTGGAGCCCGCCAGCGTTCGATTTGTGCCCCCAGACAAATGAATGCGCGCCGCCGACAGGCCCAAAATCGCCGCCAAGCGTCGGAGCGCGCGTGAAACGAGCAGCTTCTTCAAATTCTAGCCGGGTCAAGCCTGACGTTCGGAGCGCCACTCCGCGTCGCGAGGCCAACGATGCTCGCGTCAGCGGCACTCCGGCGCGGACTCCTGAGCGCCAGCCGGCGCCCCGGCGCTCTGGCCGGGCCGACAAGGATCTCCTGACCGAGCGGGAGCTCTGCCCCAAGTGTGGACGGCTCAACGCCCGGATCATCGGTCGATCGGAATCGCTCCCGGTGATCTACCTGCGGTGCGACGAGTGCCGCCACACCTCGATCGCTCCGGCGTAACCTGCCTGGATGTCCCAGAGGACACGATCGAACCGTTCAACCCGTCTAGCCCCGGTATGTGCCTTTTGGCGCTCCGAGCATCGCAGGGGGTGAGATTCGACGTGAACTGACAGCCGGTTACCGCGCGGCGCAAACGTGCGACCAGCCTGACATCTCCGTCGTCTGAACAGGCACTCCGTTCGGCTCACGACGGTTCTCCGACTTCACAACAAATTCGTGGCGGCATCGCCAAGGAACCCATGCGCGTTCACCTCGTCAATCCCAGTCATGTCTCGTTTGGCGTTGGCGTCATCACGCCACGCTGGCTGTACGTGCTCGCAGGCGCAACCCCGGCGTCGTTCGGCACGCCGCGGCTCACCGACGAAATGCTCGAACCGATGGGCGCGGGCGAGATCGAGACCGGTGACGTGGTGGGCATCGGCATCCATTCCGGCAACGCGTTGCGCGGATACGAGGTAGGACAGCTGGCGCGCCAGGCCGGCGCATTCGTGATTTACGGCGGGATCCACGCCACGCTCTACCCGGACGAGGCACTCACTCTGGGCGGTGCGCACGCCGTGGTCAAGGGAGACGGCGAGCGCGCCTGGCCGAAGGCCCTCGCCGATTGCCTCCGCGGGACGCTGGAATCGGTGTACGAAGGCGGCCGGGTCGACCCCGAGGAATTCAGTCCGGCCCGGTGGGATCTCGTGCAGCCGGGTCGCTACATGTGGGGGTCGGTGCAGACCGTTCGCGGCTGCCCGAAACACTGCTCGTTCTGCTCGGTCTGGCGCACCGATGGCCAGAAACCTCGTCAGCGCGGATCGAACAGCGTGATCGAGGAGATCGTCGAGCTGCGCCGGCGCGGCTTCAGGTTCATCGCTCTTGCCGACGACAATTTCTATCCCGTCACGCTGGAAGATCTGCGCATGGCCGAGCGGCGCCACGACACCGCGCGTCTCGAGACGCTCACGGCCCAGCGCGCCGAGCGGTTCACCTTGATGAACCAGCTCGCCGAACTACCCTCCGACATGGTGTTCTTCACGCAGATCACGATGGAAGCCGCGGAGGATCCCGAGTTCCTGCGCGCCATGCATCGTGCCCGCATCAAGGGGGCGCTCGTCGGTGTGGAGGCGGTGACGCCTGAAGGGCTGAAGGACGTTTACAAGGACTTCAACCACTCGGGAGAGGCCCTCGTCGAGCGCCTCCGGTCCTTTCAAGAGCACGGCGTTCACGTGCTCGGGTCGTTCATTTTCGGCCTGCCGTCCGATCGGCCCGAAACCTTCGACGCCACCCTCTCGGTGGCCGAGCGCGCCGGTCTGACCTTCGCGCAGTTTGTCATGCTCACGCCGTTTCCCGGCACCATCGATTTCGCTGCCTGGGAGAAATCGATGGGGGTCAATCCCAAACAAATCGGCGGCGTGCCGCTGACCCGCCACTGGCTCATTCCGCAGGCGCTGAGGCCCAAGGTCTACATTCCGCACCCGACGATGTCCGCCGACGAGATTCGCGAGCGCACGCAGCGCACGTGGGACCACTTCTACAGCCTCTCGCGCATCTGGCAGCGCTCCGAGTGCGTCCGCTCGCTGAAGGCACGGCTCGCGTTCGTGCTGATCTCGAAGATCTATCGCCAGATGTACGCGAACACGGGCATCGCCACCGACAGCGCCCGCGTCGGGCGATCTGCGCGCTGGGCGAGGTGGATGGCGAAGCCGTGCCAGCGCCTCTTCGCCGCGCGCCCGATGCCGCATCTGCAGGTGCCGTCGGCCTGAGGGCGCGGCGTCACCTCGCCTCCTTTCACCACACCTCAGGGGCCATTCGTCACTTCACCCGCGCGGGAGCGCACGGGCGTCGCTAGAATAGTGGCCGTGCACGGCCTTGCCCAGGACGTTCGCTACGCACTGCGCAGCTTCGCCGCAGCTCCCGCGTTCGCGCTGGCGGCGGTGGCTTCGCTGGCGCTCGGCGTGGGTGCCAATACCGCCATTTTCAGCGTCGCCAGCGCGCTGCTTCTCAGGCCGCTGCCGTATGCGGATGCCGAGCGGCTGGTCATCCTCTGGAACCGCTCGCCCGGACTTGGCATCACGGAAGACTGGTTTTCGACGGCGCAGTACTTCGACATCAAGACCTCGCCCGGCGGCCTCGAACAGGTGGCGATCGCCATCGGCGACACCTACAACCTCACCGGCGACGGCCGTCCGGAGCGCGTCGGCATCATCCGTGTCTCGTCGAACCTGCTGCCGATGCTCGGTGCGCGTCCCGAGCTCGGAAGGCTGTTCGGCGTCGAGGAGGACGTGCCCGGCGGCCCGCCGCGCGCCATCCTGGGCCACGGTACGTGGATGCGCCGCTACGGCGGCGATCCGGGCGTGATCGGGCGGACCATCTGGCTGAACGGCGAGCCCACCGAAGTCGTCGGCGTGCTGCCGGCGTCGTTCTCGCTCAGGAAAGAAGTGGTGCCCACTCTGTACGGCGCTCCGGAAACCGAGGTCGTGCTTCCGCTGCCGCTCGGCCCGGACGCGCCCACGATTCGCACTCATGAGGACTACAACATCGTCGGCAAGCTGACGCGCGGGGTGAGCGTGCAGGAGGCGCAGGCCGGGATGGACGCCCTGACCGCCCGGCTGCGGCGCGACTACCCGCAGGTCTATCCGCCCAACGGCGGGCTGACGTTCGGGATCGTGCCGCTCGGTGAGCAGGTGGTGGGCGATGTGCGGCGGTCGCTGGTCGTGCTGGTCGGCGCCGTCGGCTTCGTGCTGCTCATTGCGTGTGCCAACGTCGCCAATCTGCTGCTGTCGCGCGCGCTCGCCCGGCAGAAGGAGATGGCTGTGCGCGCCGCCATCGGTGCCACGCGCGGACGCATCGTCCGTCAGCTTCTTACAGAGAGCGGGCTCCTCGCCCTGGCCGGCGGTGCCCTCGGGGTCGGGCTGTCGGTGTGGAGCGTGCAGTGGATTCACGCGCTCGGCACCACGAGCGTGCCGCGACTGCACGAAGTGGCGATCGACGGCCGGGTGCTGCTCTTCGCCCTCGCCGTCTCGATGGTTTCCGGCGTGCTCTTCGGACTCGCACCCGCGCTCCGGCTCTGCCGGGTGGATCTCCAGGGCAACCTCAAGGACGCCAATCGCGGCGCGTCGGGAGCGAGCGCCCTCTGGGGACAAGGATGGAACCTTCGCAGGATGCTGGTCGTCGCCGAGCTCGCGCTCTCGGTGATGCTCCTCATCGGCGCGGGCCTGCTGATTCGGAGCTTCAACCGGCTGCAGCAGGTGTCGCCGGGCTTCAATCACGGCGGCGTGCTGACGTTCGAGCTCTCGATGAACGGACCGAAATACAAGGACCCCCAGACGGTCATCGACACGTATCGGGAAGTCGTGCGGCGCCTGGACAGCTTGCCTGGTGTCGAAGCGTCGGGCGCTGTGTCGGCGCTGCCGCTCAGCCAGATGTTTGCCTGGGGCCCAATCAGCGTCGAAGGACGCACCCCGCCCGAGGGTGAGCAATTCATCAACGTCGACATGCGATCGGAAGGGGGCCGCTACCTGCAGGCCATGCAGATTCCACTGCTGCAGGGCCGTCTCTTCACCGACCACGACGTGCTGACCGCGCCGCGCGTCGTGATCGTCGATCAGCACATGGCCGAACAGCTCTGGCCCGGTGAGTCGCCGATCGGAAAGCGCCTGCATCGCGGCGGTCTCGACGACACGAGCGCGCCGTGGATGACAGTGGTGGGCGTGGTGGGCCGGATCAAGCAGTACACGCTCGACGGCGACTCGCGGATGGCCCTCTACTATCCGCACGCGCAGGCCCCGTGGAGGGCCATGAACGTCGTGATTCGCGCCTCTGGCGACCCGGCGCGACTCACGGAGGCGTCCGCCCGGGAGCTCCGCGGCATCGACCCTGACCTGCCGATGTACCGCGTGTCGATGATGACCGATCGAGTGGAGGAGTCGCTGGCGCGGCGCCGCTTCTCGATGCTGCTCCTGACGCTCTTCGCGGCGCTGGCGCTGGGCCTCGCCTCCATCGGCATCTACGGCGTGATGGCGTATGTGGTGAGCCAGGGCACGCGGGAGCTTGGAATCCGCCTGGCGCTCGGCGCCACGCCGCAGGCCGTCATGAGGCTCATCATCGGCCACGGCATGACGGTGGCGGTTGTCGGCATCGGGGTGGGGTTGGCCGGCGCCTTCGTGCTCTCACGCTTCATGCGCGGCCTGCTCTTCGGCGTCGAACCGCTGGACCCGCTCACCTTCACGGCCATCCCGCTGCTGCTCGGTCTCGTCGCGCTGGCTGCGTGTGTGACGCCAGCCCTTCGCGCCGCACGGATCGACCCCGTGGTCTCCCTCCGCAGCGAGTAATCGCGAGGCGGTCGGCGCCTCCTGCGCTACTCGCGTCTCGGCCGCATGTTCGCGGCCAGCACTCGCTTTCGAAGGCGGATTGTCTTCGGCGTCACTTCGACCAGCTCGTCGTCGTTGATGAACTCGATGGACTGCTCCAGGCTGAGATTGCGCGGCGGGATCAGACGAATCGCCTCGTCGGCCGTCGAGGCGCGCATGTTGGTCTGCTTTTTTTCCTTCGTCACGTTGACGTCGAGGTCGTTGGTACGTGAGTTCTCGCCGACGATCATGCCCTCGTAGACGGTTGTGCCGGGCTCGATGAAGATCTCGCCCCGCACCTGCAGATTCGAGATGGCGAAGGCCGTCGCGACGCCGGCGCGGTCGGCGACCATCGCGCCGGTCGGGCGTGACGGGATCGGACCATGCCAGCTCTCCCAGCCCGCGAACAGGTGGTTCATGATGCCGGTACCCTTGGTGTCGGTGAGGAACTGCGCGCGAAAGCCGATGAGGCCGCGCGAAGGCACGCGGAACTCGAGACGCACACGGCCGCTGTGGTGGTTCACCATGCGTGTCACGAAGCCCTTGCGCGTGCCCATCAGCGCGATGGCTGTGCCCTGAAATTCCTCGGGCACATCGATGACGACATCCTCGACGGGCTCCAGGCGGCCGTCGGGGGAGTCCCTGGTGACAATCTCCGGCCGCGAGACCTGCAGCTCGAACCCTTCGCGCCGCATCATTTCGATCAGGATCGCCAGCTGCAGCTCGCCCCGCGCCACCACCTTGAGCAGCTCGGGCGACTCGGTGTCCTCGACGCGGATCGACACGTTGCCCAGCAGCTCGCGCGCGAGCCGATCGCGCAGGTTGCGCGAGGTGACGTAGGTGCCGTCCCGGCCGGCGAGCGGCCCGGTATTCACGCCGAAGATCATCGACACCGTTGGCTCGTCGATGGCCACTGGATCGATCGGGCGCGGGTCCAGCGGGTCGGTCACCGTCTCCCCGATCGTGATGTCGTCGATGCCCGCCAGACAGACGATGTCGCCCGCGGCAGCCTCGGTGATATCGACGCGCTTGAGGCCGTCGAAGGCGAAGAGCTTCGTGACGCGCGTCTGATCCAGCCGGCCATCGAGCTTGGCAACGGCGATGGCATCGTTGATCCGCACGCGCCCGTTGAAGATCCGCCCGATGGCGATGCGCCCCAGATAGTCGTTCGAGTCGAGGTTCGCGATGAGCATCTGGAGCGGCTCGTCGGGCGATCCGGCGGGTGGCGGAATGTGCGCGACGATCGCGTCGAAGAGGGGCTCGAGCGTGACGCCGGTGACGGCCGGATCGGAAGAGGCGCATCCCGTACGCGCGTTGGCATAGAGGACGGGAAAGTCGAGCTGATCCTCGGTCGCATCGAGATCGATGAAGAGATCGTAGATCTCGTTCAGCACCTCCCGCGCGCGCGCGTCCGGCCGATCGATCTTGTTGATCACGACGATGGGCGGAAGCCGGCGCTCGAGCGCCTTGCGCAGGACGAACCGTGTCTGCGGCAGCGGGCCTTCGGAGGCATCGACGAGCAGGACGACCCCGTCGACCATCGATAGCGTCCGTTCGACCTCGCCGCCGAAATCTGCGTGGCCCGGCGTGTCGCAGATATTGATGATCGTGTCCCGGTAGCGGACGGCCGTATTCTTCGCCAGGATCGTGATGCCGCGCTCACGCTCCAGGTCGTTGGTGTCCATGGCCCGCTCCGCGTGCCGCTCGTTCGCGCGGAAAATCCCGCTCTGGGTGAACATCGCGTCCACCAGCGTGGTCTTGCCGTGATCCACGTGGGCGATGATGGCGATATTCCGGCGCAGCGGGTTGGCCACGGCTGAGGCCGATTGTGGCTGTGTAGGCGAGCGGTGATCGAGCACGGACATCCTCCCAGTATACCCGGACGACCGTGGGTCCGCGCGCGGCTCAGGCGACGGATGGCGGCCAAACAGCTAGAATTCGCGAACGGATGTCGACGATCAGCGTGATCGTGCCCACCTTGAACCGCCGCGACCTGGTCCAGCGGGCGGCGGCCAGTGTGCGCGCGCAGGGACCGGCCAGCGCCGAGCTCATCGTCGTCGACGACGGGTCGACCGACGGGACCGGGGATCATCTGAAGGCGTCGGACCCGGCGCTTCGCTATCTCGCGCAGGAGCGTACGGGCCGCTCGGCGGCGCGCAATCGTGGCATGCGGGCGAGCACGGGCGACTACATCGTCTTTCTCGATTCCGACGATGCGCTGCTGCCGGGAGCGCTGGCAACCCTGGCCGCGGTGCTCGAGGCCAGGGCCGACATCGACATCGTGCACGGCGAAGGGTACTACTGTGATCGGAACGGGCTGAGGATTGAGCGTATTTCAGAAGGCTTCCCCTCTTCGGACCGGCCGCTGCTCGATCGCCTGGTGCTCCACAACGTCATCGGACCGTTGCATCTGGCCATGATTCGCCGTCGCGCGGTCGAGCGTCTCCAGCCGGCGCCCTTCGACGAGACGCTGCACGGCGGCGAGGACACCGACTTCTGGGTGCGGCTGGCCGCCCAGGGCTCGGCCTTTCACCATATCGACGATCTCGTTGGCACTTACACGATTCACGACTCGAACGAGTCGTCGCCGCACGCTCCCGGGCGGGCCGCGCGGGAGCGATCCCTGGCGCGGGCAAAGCGGAAGATCCACGATGCGTCGTTCTTTCCCGGGCTCTCGTCGACAACGAGGCGCGAGTTCCTGAGGCAGATGCTCGTCGCGACAGAGGAGGGGCAGATCGACGTGCAGGAGGCCATCCTGGCAGGCACGCCGTTTCACACCTTGTCGCCGCGCGATCGTTCGTCGCTCCTGCGGTTCGTTGCCGCGTCGAACGCCGTGAACGACGGGCGCCTCGATGTCTCGCGTGCGCGACTCAAGCGCGCGGTGGCGACGGACCCGACGGACCTCCGCTCGATCGCCATGTTTTTTCTGGCTTGGTCGGCTCCACGGTCGCTCCGTCGCGCCCTCGAGCGGCGGCTGCGTCGAGCCCGTGCGGCAGCCTCGGCCGATCGAAGCCTGGCGCCGAATTGGCGAAGCCCGGCTGCCCGATGAAGATCCTGCTGACGGTTCCACACTTCCCCCCGCGTCGCATCGGCGGCAGCGAATGGGAGACGCTCCGCGTGGCGCGGGGGCTCCAGGCACGGGGCCATCGCGTCCGCGTGCTCTCGGTCGAGGAGGCGGATCGTCGAACCGTGCCTGGGGCGCTTCAGGGCGCCTCTTCCAGAGTTCGCTGGACGGATGACGTGTACGAGGGGGTTCTGATCCGGCGGTTGTTTCTGGAACTGGGCGGACTTCCCCCGCGTGTCGAGTATGACAACGAGCTCATCGGCGCGCAGGTCGACGAGCTGCTGGCCGACGATCGACCCGACCTGCTGCATCTGTTCAGCGGGTACCTGTTGACGCTCCGCCCGCTGCTGGCCGCCCGCGCGCGCGGGATCGCGGCCATCGCCAGCCTTGCGGACATGTGGGTGCTGTGCCCGCGGCTTCACATGCGGCGCACAGACGGCAGCCTGTCCACGGCGCCAGTCGATCCCCTCAGGTGCGTGCGCTGCGTCGCCGAGGAGCAGCGCCGGTACAGAATTCCGGGACGCCTCGCTCCGCAGTTGATGGATTGGTACTGGGGTCGCCACACCGGCCGGATCCGGAACATCGAGCACCGCGTCGAGTTTCAGCGGCAGGCGCTCGCCAACGCCGACGCGGTTCTCTCGCGGTCGCCTTTTCTGCTTTCGATGCTCGCGCGGTCAGGCACCGTCGAAGAAACGCGCCTCAGGTTCGTCAGACCGGGCCGCAGCGCGACGCATGGCTCTTCGGCGCCGAAGGAGAAGCTGCCGTCCGACCAACTCCGGCTCGGATACATCGGACAGATTGCGCCCCACAAAGGCGTGCATGTCGTCGTAGACGCGGTTGGTCGACTGCCGGGCGCCCCGCTGACGCTCGACCTCCATGGCGAATGGACGCAGTTTCCCGACTACGCGCGCAGGATCCGCGCAGTCGCGGATCGGGACCCTCGCATTCGGTGCAAACCGCGCTTCACCGGCGACGAGCAGCTGTCGGAGCTGCACCGCAGCTTCGACGTTCTCGTGATGCCGTCCGTCTGGTATGAGTGCAGTCCGAACGTGATCCTCGAATCGTTCGTGTACAAGACGCCCGTGGTGGCCTCGAACCTGGGCGGAATCGCGGAGATGATCAGCGACGGCGTGGACGGTCTGCTGTTCGAGGCAGACAACTCCGCCAGCCTTGCTGCGACGATCCAGCGGTTCCTGGACGATCGCGGGCTAGCCGCCCGTCTGCGTGAGGGAATTTCGCCGGTCCGGACGCAGGAAGACGAAGTGGCCGAGCTCGAAAACATCTACTCACGCATCGTTGCAGGCCGATTCTGATGCGCGTGCTGTTCGTCGCGCCTTATGTGCCCTCCCGCGTCCGGGTTCGATCATTGGGCTGGTTGCAAGCGCTCGCCGGGCTCGGGCACCGCGTTCACCTCATCGCGCTCAGGCCGCCCGAGGATCGGTGGGCCGCCATCCAGCCGCTCGCGGCGTTCTGCGATCGCGTCGACATCGTGCCACTCTCCCGTGGCCGGACGCTCTGGAACATGGCAGCCGCCCTGCCCGGTGCGACGCCGTTCCAGGCGGCCTACGCCCGTCACGGGAAGGCGCGGCGGCTGATTGCGGCCTCCATCGAGCGCGATTGGCCCGACGTGATCCACATCGAGCATCTGCGGGCCGCAGCGCTCATCGCCGGTGACCAGCCGATTCCCAGCCTGTTCGACGCCGTCGACTCGATCACTGCGCTCTTCGCGCAGGCGGCCAGACGCGCGCCCGCGCTTCGGCAACGAGTGATGGCGCGGGCCGACCTCGGCAGAACGCGCGCCTTCGAGCGCGGGCTGCTGCGCCGGTTCGATCGCGTGCTGGTCACCTCGCCTGCCGAAGCCGCTGCCTTCGGCGAGCTCGACGACATCCTCGGCGCGCGAACGCGTCGCGGTGATTCCGAGCGCCGTCGATCTGGAATACTTTCAGCCGAGGCGCGACGCGGTCGATCCCGCCACCGTTCTGTTCTCGGGAAAGCTGAGCTATCACGCCAACGTCGCTGCCGGGCTCTGGCTCGCACAGCGCATCATGCCGCTGGTCTGGAAGCAGCGGCCAGACGCCACGCTCGTCCTCGCCGGAAAGGACCCGCCGCCGGCGCTCGTGTCGCTCGGACGCGATCCGCGCGTGAAGCTCACGGGCTTTCTCGACGACCTGCGCCCAGTGTTCGCCCGCGCTACCGTGGCCGCCGTGCCGATGGTGTACGGCGCCGGCATCCAGAACAAGCTGCTCGAGGCCATGGCGTCGGGTGTGCCGGTGGTCGCCAGCTCCGTCGTGGCCTCGTCGCTTCCGTTCGAGCCCGGCCGTGATCTCCTGCTGGCCGACGGCACGGAAGCGCTTGCGGCGTCGCTCGTGGAGGCGCTGGACGATCGCGCGCTTCGCGAACGTCTCAGCAGGGCCGGGCGGGCCTACGTGGAAACCCATCATGACGGGATCCGGCTGGGTGCACTCCTGATCAGCGCGTACGAGCAGGCCCGGAATCACCGGTACGGCTCATCCATGACAGCCTCGCCCGCGACCTCCTCCCAATGAGTGCCCTGCCCGACGTGTTGGTGGTGATCGTCAACTTCAACACGCGCGAGCGGCTCCGCGGCTGCCTGGCCTCGGTGACGGCGAGCGAGGGCATGACGGCAGAGATATGGGTGGTGGACAACGCCTCGTCGGACGGGAGTGCCGATCTCGTAGAGACCGAGTTTCCCGATGTCCATCTCGTCCGCAGTTCGGAAAACCTCGGGTTCGCCGCAGCAAACAACCTGGTGATGAAGCGGGCCTCGGGTCGCTACATCCTTCTGCTCAACCCGGACACCGAAGTGCCTGCCGATGCGCTCCGCCGGATGGTGGATTTTCTCGAAACCCGGACCGACGCCGGGATCTGCGGCCCGCACCTGCTGAACTCGGACGGTTCATCACAATCGCGCGGCCTGCCGTTCCCGACGATGTGGTCGGAAATCCGGCAGTCGCGAAGCGTCGCATGGATGAGCGGCCGATGGAGCGCGCCGGAACAGGCGCCCGCGGCAGTGGGCCAGCCTCGACAGGTCGACTGGGTCAGCGGCGCGTGTCTCATGATTCGGCCGGAGGTCGTCGAGCGGATCGGCATGCTCGACGAGCAGTTCTTCATCTATGCGGAGGAGCTCGACTGGTGCTTCCGTGCCGGGCGCGCAGGGTGGAAGGTGTACGCGCTGGACGACGTATCCGTGATCCATCACCAAGCTCAAAGCATGCGTCAGCTTTCCGCCGTGGCGCTTCAGTACCTCGTGGAAACCAGATTGCGCTATTACCGGAAGCATTACGGGTTCGCATATGCGGCCGCACTGAGCGCCGTGTACCTGGCTGGCTATCTCCGGCACCCGCGCGACTACAGGTCGTGGATCAAGATGCAGGGCGTGCAATCGTGGTGGCACGCGTGTCTGGGACGAATCGTTCGCGAGACACCGGTGCTCGGATCCGCGATGAGCCCACCCGCCGAATCGCGCGCCGATCACCCACCGGCAGAACAGATCCGCCCGACCATGCGGGCCTCCGGCGACCCGAGGGCATTCGTGCGCGTGAGCCCGAGAGATCCACGCTATTTCGAGCTCTCCGATGGGCGCCCGTATGTGCCGATCGGCATGAACCTGGTCGAGCCGCCGATTGGACACGGGCTGGCCGCGCTCGAGCACCTGATGACGAGCCTGGCCAGCCACGGCGGCAACTATTGCCGCTTCTGGCTGGGGTGCGAATTCTTCGACGTCGAGTGTTTTCGAAGTGGCCAGTACGACGAGGTTCGTGCCCGGCGGATCGATCGGGCGCTCGACGCTGCCAGCCGCCTGGGCCTCCGCGTCAAGATGTGCATCGATCAGTTCAGGAGCGTGGGTCCGGCGGGCGGGCTGCCATTCAACAAGCCGCTCCACCACGTTTCGCGAGGAGGATCCGCCAGCACGACCGCCGACTTCTTCGACCAGCCGGCCTGCCGCGCGCAGTTCAAGCGCAAGCTCGCGTGGCTCACCGATCGGTATCGCGGCGATCCGCGGATCTTCGGATGGGAGTTGTGGAACGAGATCGACTGCGTCGACGGCGGCGACTGGCTCGACTGGACCAGGGACATGCTCGCCGAGCTCAACCGGCTGTGTCCGGCGACCCTCGCGATGCAGAGCCTCGGCAGCCTGGAGTCCAGTGAGCGCCGCGAGGCCTATGAGTCGTTGTGCTCCTTGCCAGGTAATCAGGTCGCTCAGATCCACCGCTATCGCGATCTCGGGGCGCCATGGAGCATCTGTCACGGCGCGGTCGATGTGCTCGCGGCCGACGCCGTGGCCTCTCTGCGGGCCATGGCGCCAGACCGTCCCGTGCTCCTGGCCGAGTGCGGAGCCGTGGAGCCGAACTACATCGCGCCATCGGTCTTCTATGCCACGGATCGTCACGGCATCATCCTGCACGACTTCCTCTTCGCCCCGTTTCTGAGCGGCGCGGCAGGACCGGGTCAGATGTGGCACTGGGATTCTTACGTCGAGCGGATGAACCTCTGGCATCATTTCGCGCGGTTCGCGGAAGCCATCTCGGGCATCGACCCTCCCGCCGAGCAGTTCGAGCCGGTGACGGTTGCGCACCCACGGCTGCGGATTCTGGCGCTCGTGGGTCGGCGCACGATTCTGGTGTGGTGCCGCGACGCGCTGGCCACGTGGCGGAGCGAGCTCGAGGAGGGCCGGCCGGCTGAACCGTTGCACGGGGTAAAGATCGATTTGCCGGCCGTCGCCACCGGCCGCCTCGGTGAGGCGCAGTGTCTACAATCCCTGGACGGCCTGTTGGAGCGAGGCCGACGCCGCGGATGGCTGTGTGACGCTGCCAGATTTTTCACGCTCGATCGTGGTGCGGGCGGTTCGTCACACCCCGTGAAGCGTTCGTTAAAGGCGGCGCGGCGAACGTGGAATAGAACCTTGGAGGGAGCCTGAAATGCCGTTTCTGCGCGAGCTTCGATACGCCGCCAGGGGGCTCGTTCGCGCTCCCGGCTTCGCCGTCGCCGTCATCCTCACCCTGGGACTCGGCATCGGCGCGAACGCGTCGATCTTCAGCGTCGTCCGCGGCGTTCTGCTGAAGCCGCTGCCGAACCGCGACGAGAGCCGGCTGATCTATCTCAGGCAGTCGGCCAGAGGCATCGGCGCCGAGAACGCCTATTTCTCGGTGCCGGAGATTGCCGACCTCCGCGACCGCCTGCAGAGCATCACAGCGATCGGCGAGTTCTCGACGATGACGTTCACGGCGGTGGGCTTTGGCGAGCCGCGCGAGCTGACAGCCGGGCTGGTGGACGGCGGCTACTTCGAGGTCATGGGCCTCAGGCCCGTCCTCGGGCGTCTCATCGGCCCCGAGGACGATGGCCCGTCCGCGCCGGGCGCTGTCGTGGTGACCCACCGGTTCTGGACCAACCAGCTGGGATCCGATTCATCGATGCTCGGAAAGAGCGTCAGGCTCGGCACGCGCGAGGCGACGATCGTCGGCGTGCTCCAGCCGTCGGTGTCCTACCCGGCCGAGACGGAGATTATCGCGAACGTCGTGACGAGCCCGCATCACATGTCGGCCGCCATGACGAGCGATCGCGAGCACCGCATGACGGAGCTCTTTGGACGGCTCGCTCCGGGCGCTGACCTCGAGAGCGCGAAGGCGGAGCTCATGGCGGCGCATGCCGCGATCAAGGCGAGCCACGCCGAGGCGTACGATTCCCGCGCGGATTTCCGGATTGACGCGGTACCGCTGCGCGATCACGTCACCCGCGACGCGAAAACGATGCTGCTGATTCTGATGGCGGCCGCCGCGCTGGTGTTTGTTGCCGCCTGTGCCAACGCCGCCAATCTGGTGCTGGCGCGCACGCTCAGCCGTCAACCGGAGATGGCGGTCCGTGCGGCGCTCGGCGCGAGCCGCGGCAATCTGCGCCGCGCTCTACTGGCCGAGTGCCTGCTGCTGTCGGCTGGGGGGGCGCTCGTAGGTCTGCTGATCGCGGGCCCGGCCGTCACCCTGCTCGCCCGAATCGCGTCGCGGTTCACCGTCCGCGCCGAGGATCTCACGCTCGACCCCGTGCTGCCGTGGGTCGCCGCGGCGCTGTCGATGGTGGCGGCTGTGGTCTTCGCCTTCGTTCCTCGCCTCCCTTCGGCCGATTCCACCGAGGGCGGGCTGCCGCTGGCCACTTCCGCCGCCAGGACGACCTACGCCGCCCGCGGACGACAGCGTGCCTTTGCCGTGGCGCAGATTGCCGCATCGTTCGTGCTGCTCGCCGGCGCCGGCCTGCTGACGCGGACCTTGCTCGCGCTTCATGCCACCGAGCCGGGCTTCGAAACGGGGAGCGTGCTCGCGATCAACGTGCCGGTCACGACCTTCGGCCGCTCGCTCGATCAGGTCCGTCTGTTCTACGAGGACATCCAACAGCGCGTATCCGTGCTCCCGGGGGTGACGGGAGTGGCCGTGGGCAGCAACGTGCCCTGGCGCGACGTGGACGATTTCGGCAGCGATTTCGAGTTCACCGTCGATGGCAGAGGGATCGATGCGGGCGGGCAGGATCCGCGTGCAAGATTTCGATCCGTCTCGCCGGGGTTCTTCCCGGCTCTGAGCATCCCGCTTCTTGCGGGCCGCGAGTTCACGCCCGACGATCGGGACGGGGGCGAGCGTGTGGTCGTCGTCAGCGAGTCGGTGGCGCGCCGCTTGTTTCCGGGGCAGGACGTCGTAGGACGCGCCCTCCGATGGACCGACGCCCGCATGCGGTTCATCGACGTCAGCACCGAGCCACGACGCATCGTCGGTGTCGTCTCCGACGTGCGTGACGCCGTGACCGCGCCGCCGCAGATGACCGTGTATCACCCCTTCCACCAGGAGCCCGGCGGCGGACGCCTGTTCGTGCGCACGGCGGTGGACCCCTACACGCTCGTTCCCGCTATCACGCGTGTCGTGCACAGCATGCTGGCCGACCAGCCGGTGGAGCGTGCAGCCTCGCTGGCCGACATTCGCGCCGAAGTGCTCACGCCAAACCGTCTCAACGCCCTCGTCATGGGCGGCTTCGCCGGTGTCGCGACTGCCATTGCGCTCGTCGGCGTGGCCGGCGTCCTGGCGTTCTCGGTAAGCGCCCGCACGCGGGAGTTCGGCATCCGGCTCGCTCTGGGATCGATGCCGCGCGATTCTGCTGGCTGGGGTTGTGCTGGAAGGGGCGGTCATGGCCGCCGCCGGCATTGCCATCGGGTGTGTGGTGGCGCTGGCCCTGACCGGTCTGATGAGCAGCGTCCTGCACGAGCTCTCGCCGAGGGATCCGCTGACGCTCGTCCTCGCCGCCGTCGTGCTGTGTCTGGCGGCGGTTGTGGCCTCCGCGATTCCGGCCCTTCGCGCCGCCCGAGTCGACGTGGTTCAGGCTCTTCGCACTGATTGACGGCGCGTCGCGCCCGAACGCGGCCGCGCCCCGGCGATCAGTGAGCCCGCCGCACTTTTGGGCCGCGTGTTCCACGGCCGCCTTCGACGAGATCGGCCGCGCGCGACACCCACGAGCTGTCGCTGGCGGCGTCGAGGCCGAGCTCCAGCACGTAGCATCGCACTCGTTCGGGCAGCGCCCCGGCCAGTTCGCCGGGTGGCGCCTGACGATGGCCCGACGCGTCGAAGGCTCGACGGGCGATTCTGTCGAGGTTCGCGCGAAACAAGCCGCGGCGAATGTGCTGTGCGGCGTCGGCGCCGGCAAGCCGTGTGAGCCGGGTGGTTCCGGGTTGACCAGTGATGAGCGGGAACACGATGGCAGCCAGCGTGCCGCCGGGGGCGCCCCCGACGCCGAGCAGATCGCAAAGCTGCGGCGGGCTCAGAGAGAACCTTCCTTCGTTGTCGACGATCTGATCGGGAACGATGCGACCACTCCGCGCTTCATCTCTGGTCAGGAAGCACACATAGCGTGACGCCGACAGCCGCTCGGCAAGCGCGGGCAATCCCGCCACCATCGAGCGTCTGAGCGTGACGATGGTCGGAATTCCGCGGCACGTCAGCCTTCCGCGATGCGCCGTCACCAGGAGGCGATCGTTGGAAATGTAGCGGACGCCGCGCTCGGAAAGCGCCTGCACGAGCGACGTCGTCTTGCCCGAGCCCTTGGCGCCCGCAATGGCCACGGCGCGACCATTCACGAGGTACGCGGCCCCGTGAATCAGGACGCCACCGAGGCTTTCGGCGTGAGTCATCGACAGCTCGCGAATCACCCGCATCAACGAGACACGCGCATTCCAGCGGTTATACGACGGTTTCACGATCTCCACGTGGCGGCGCTTCCCGCTGATGTGGTACGCCACCTCGAAATCGCGGTCGAACAACCATCGGCCCAGCCGCGGCAGATACACGGTTTGCGTGTCGAGCGCGAACGCGGCTTCCTCCCCGGGCGCGTCCCCGCCGTTCAAGCGTTGACGCAGCCCTTTGAACGCCGCCGAGTCGGTGCGCAGGCGGACCGTCCAGTCGGCGCGCTGCCGGGGCGCCAGCGAGAACTGCGGGGTCAGGAACTCGACGAGCCAGTCCAGGTCGTCGCGCCTGGAGGCGCCGACGTCGAGCGCGAAGCTGCCGAAGCCTATGACGCGGCGATACATGAGCGCGGGCGGATGTCGGCACCCGTCGAACGGCGCCGGGCTGAATTATAGCGGGGGGATTCGGGTCGCGCGTGGGGCGGCCGATCGTTCGAAAGGGCACGCGCCGCCGTGGACGCGTGCCTCTTCGTCGCGGTCCTTCGCGGCCCGCCTACACCATGTCGGTTTCGCCGGTGCGGATGTTGTAGCTGTGCTCGACGGGCAGCAGGAACACCCGGCCGTCGCCGATCTCGCCGGTCCGCGCCGCCTTGATGATCTCCTGCACCACCTCGTTGACGACGCTGTCGGCCACGACGACGTCGATCTGCATCTTCGGCAGCAGCGTGACGTTGTACTCGCTGCCCCGGTAGATGGCGGTGTGACCCTTCTGCCGGCCGTGTCCGCGCACCTCGCTGACCGTCATTCCCGAGATGTGCAGCTTGTCGAGCGCGTCCCGAACATCGTCAACCTTGTTGGGCCGGACGATGGCCTTAATGAGCTTCATGAGCGGCCTCCAGCATGTGCGCCAGATTGTCCTTCAGGATTGCCTGCGTGGCGTCATCCACCTTGGCGCCGTCTTTGGTGAGGTGGAAGACGTCAATGGCCTTGTGACCTTCGGTCGAGATGAGCACGAGATCGACGTCGCATCCCTGCTCCGAGATCACCCGGCTGATCCGGTGGAGCAGACCCACGGCGTCGTCCGCGACAATCTCCAGGATGCTGTATCGATGCGAGTGCTCGTTGTCGAAGTAGATGACCGGATCCACGCGCTGCGGGCGCCGGTACACGAGGCTGCGCTGTTTGCCGCTGAGAAGGGTGGTCACCTCCACCGATCCGGCGACGGCGCTCTGCATCGTTCGGTGGAACTCCGGCACGGCGTCGGGGTTGTGGTGGAAGAAGCCTTCCTGGTCGGTGAACTCGAAGACGTCGACGACCAGGCCGTTCGTATTGGTCATGGCCTGACCGCGAAGGATGTTCATGCCGAAGTAGGCGAGCACGCCCGAGATGTTCGAGAAGAGGTACCGCTTGTCGAGCGTCACCACCGTCAGATCCCAGACATCCGCCTTGCGCTCGAGAAACAAGTGCACGTGATCCGGCTGGATGTCGCGCGCCAGGCGGATGTGCCGGAAGATGGTGTCGGGGCTGAAGAGCGCGAGGTACCGGCGGGGAAGCCCGCCGAGGAACGCCGCAATCTCGGCCTCGGGAATGTCACCCGGGCGATCGGACAGGAGCGAGGGAGGACCCGCCTGTCGGCGATCGATCACCTCGTCGGCGTAGGCGAGCGTCAGGTGATTGTAGGTGTCGACGTACAGACGCCACAGCAGCTCTTCCTTCCACGGCGTCAGCGTTTCGGGACTGACGGCACCCACGTCGGCGAACGTGAGGAGGCACAGCAGCTTGAGGTGTTCTTCAGTGCCGACCAAGTCCGCGAACCGGCGCACGATGTCGGGATCCTCCGAATCGCGCCGGAAGGCGACATGCGACATCTGGAGGTGTTGCCCGATCAGGAAGTCCACCGTCTGACGAGACTCGGGTGAGAGCTTCAGGCGGTCGAGCATCGTCGTCGCCAGCCGCACGCTCTCGCTGGCATGGTCCTCGTCCTTCCACTTGCCCGCGTCGTGATAGATGAGCGCCAGGGTCAGCAGCTCCGGGTCGCGCAGTTCGCTCAGAAGCGCGGCGAAGCGGCGCCGGCTGGCATTGGCCGGATCGAGCAGCGACTCGACGTTGCGAATCGTCAGCAGCGTGTGCTCGTCCACCGTATACCGGTGGTAGAAGTCGCGGATCACCCGGCACTGTATCCGCTCGAACTCGGGGAAGATGCGGCTGAGAAGCCCGCAGTCACGCATCTCGGTGAGCCGATCGTAGAGCCCAGCCCGCGGCCTCAGAAAATCCATCAACACCTGGCGGTCGAACTCGGTATCGACGAAGTCCGGCCCCGGCAGCCGATCGACGACGCGCTCGAGCAGCGAGAGCGCTTCGTCGGACACCGCGCACCCTTCATCGACGGCCCGCGCGAAGAGACGAAGCCAGGCGTCCGGATCGCGCATCGTCTGCGTCGGATCGACGAAGCGGACGCCATCGACCACGATTTCCATGTTGTCGTCGAGCGGCCGGGGAAGAACCGGGCCCTTGGGCGCTCTCGCCACACGCTGCGCGCGATCGAGCACGCGGCTCACTTCGCGCGCGTGACGGAAGTATTGGCCCATCAGGAGCTCTACCCGATGGTGCGCGCGACTGCCCGGATAGCCCAGAGCCTCGGCGACGGTCTCCTGCAGGGGATGCGTCAGGACGTTCAGGTTGCGGCCCGTCTCGAGATGCAGGATCGAACGCGTCCGCAGCAGAAACTCCTCGGCCTCGCTGAGCCGCACGACGTCGTCGGCGCTCGTTGAGCTCGCCGGGATGTCGGCGAAGGTGCGGATCAATCGGGCCGCATTCACGTCGCGGATACCGCCCGGCGAGTCTTTCACATCGGGTTCCAGCTGGTAGACCGTGTTATTGAACTGCGCATGCCGCCTCGAGGTCAGGATCAGCAGCGCCGCCGCTACCGCTGACGCCTGCTCGGCATTGGCGCCCGCGAAAGGACGCCGCACCGCGTCGGCAATCTCCGACGAGCCGGCCAGGAACCTCGTGTCTGCCAGCGCGAGGAGAAACTCCGGGTTGTCGCGCGCCACGCGTTCGCGCTCGGAGGGATCGGCCAGCTCGGTCAGCTCGCGAATCTGGTGACCGACCGTGAGGTGCAGATCCCAGAGCGGATGCAGCACCGCCTTGACGAAGCGCTCTTCCTGCGCGCCGATTCGTCCGTCGACGATGATCAGCAGGTCGATGTCCGAGTGGAGGCACAGCCGACGGCGGCCGTAACCGCCGATGGCGCACACCGCCACCCTGGCCACCGTCTGGCTCCGGGAGTCGTCGACAATCTCGGTGACGAGACCATCGATGCGGTCGGACAGCCGGACGTGCGCGCGCACGCCGCCGTGACCCAGCCTGGCGTCGGCGGCAAACTCGTTGCGAGCCGCATCGAGCGACTCGGCCAGCCGCGCGCGCCGCTCCCAGACCTCCCGATCGCCGGTGTCGGTAATGGACATCGATGAGATGACTGCCGGTCCAAAGCGAACCCTGCCCGTTCCCGCTAGCAGCGACGGGGATAAGCCGGGCAGGGCCTCGTGCACGATCGAGCTCCGTGAACGTGCGCGGCTCAGAATACCAAGCCGATGCCGATCAGGGCGACCGGCTTGACGTTTTCGCCGCCGTTCAGGGCTTCCATGTTGCCGCCGAGGAACAGGATATCAACCCCCCCGTGAATATCCCACCCGCCACCCAGCGGCACGCTGGCGATGAAGCCGAGATCGAAATAGCCGAACGTATCGCTGCCGCCGACCCCCTCGTAGTAGTCGTTGCCGCTCAGACCGAGCTTGAGCGGGACGGCGAGGGTGAGCGGATGGCTGTCGCTGGGGATGAGCGGGAAGGTCGGCCGCGCGCCGAGCTCGATGTAGATGCCTTCGTTCGAGCCGCCGTCGGCCTGGCCGTCCAGCTCGAAGGCCACGAGGACCTTGGGAGAAAACGGCACGGTCGAACCGCTGTCGTCGTAGGCAAGGCTGACGGCGATCTCGTGCACGCTGGCGAAGGCGTCGTTCGGGCTGGTGTACGACGTCCAGAGAACCCCTGGCTTCCATTTGCCCGCAATGAAGGTGATGCTCGCGTAGAGGTCGGCCTCGTACCACGCGTCGCGATCGGGATGGTCGGCCCCGCTGGGGCCTGTGTGAAGGCTGTTCCATGTGCCGAGGTTCACAGTCGCGTTCTCGCTGAGCGCGACGGCCAGGTCGGCGAACGGCTGGATGACCAGGCCCTCGTCCTCCTGGAAGATGCCGCGGAACATGTAGGCGTTGGCGAAGTCCACCGCGCCCGAGAACGTCACGCGCTTGATGGGCGCCGGTGGCTCCGGCGGAGGGACCGCCGCCTGCGGATCAACAGGCGGGGGTGCCGGCGTCTGCTGTGCCAAGACGCTCGCCGGGGCCAGAGCACCGACGACCACACTCAAAACCGACGCGCGCATCAATCCCCGTACCGTGAAGCCCGTGGCTCTCCGCATGTGTCCTCCGCCTCCTGGGGTGTCGGGGGGGCCGTCCATTCCCGCGGCCGGTCCACCCGATGTCGTCGTTCGAACTCTGGCAGAGGCTCGCGAGCCGCTGCGCAGGACGTGCTTGCCGCTTCTCTGGTCAGATGATTTCGCTGCTGGGCGCCACGCGCACGAAGTCGGGGTACACCTCCATGCCATGCTCGCCGACGTCCAGCCCGTCCATCTCCTCGGCGGGCGAGACGCGAATGCCCATCGACAGCTTCAGCGCGTGCCACGCGAGGTAGCTCAGGACGAAGGAAGCGGCCCCGACCGCGACCACACCGGTGGCCTGCACGCCCAGCTTCGCGGCGCCGCCTCCGAAGAAGAGTCCGCCATCGGTTGCGAACAGGCCGACGGCCAGCGTTCCCCAGATGCCGTTCACGAGGTGGACGCTCAACGCTCCGACCGGATCGTCGAGGTGGACTTTGTCGAAGAACGCAACCGCATACACCACGACCACGCCGCCGATTGCGCCGATCAGCATCGAGCTGCCGATGCCCACCACGGAGCAGGATGCCGTGATGGCGACGAGCCCAGCCAGGGTGCCGTTCAGGATCATGCTCAGGTCAGGCTTGCCGTAGAGGACCCAGGCCGTGACCGTCGCCGCGAGACAGCCCGCCGCCGCGGCCATGTTCGTGTTCACCGCCACCGTTCCGATGGCGGCCGCATCGGCGGCCATCGTGCTGCCGGGATTGAAGCCGAACCAACCGAGCCAGAGGATGAACGTGCCGAGGGTGGCCGAGGTCATGTTGTGGCCGAAGATTGGCCGCATCGAGCCGTCCGGCAGGTACTTGCCGATCCGCGGTCCCAGGACGATCACGCCGGCGAGCGCGGCCCAGCCCCCGATGCTGTGCACGACCGTCGAACCGGCGAAGTCGAGGAACCCCATGGCGGCGAGCCAGCCGCCGCCCCACGCCCAGTGGCCCCCGAGCGGGTAGATGAACATCACGAGCAGGAACGAAAACACGATGAAGCTGGAGAACTTGACCCGCTCGGCAACCGCGCCGCTCACGATCGTGGCGGCGGTGCCGGCGAAGACGAGCTGAAAGAAGAACTTCACCGAGAGGGGAACCCCGGTCCAGTTGAGCGCGCTGAACACGCCCTGATACGCGTCGCCCGTGCTGGGGCTGTTGTCGGCGCCCATGAGGCCCCAGCCCTCGAGGCCGATGAACGGTGTCCCGTTGCCGAACATGAGCGCGAAGCCGACCACCCAGAACGCGATCGACGACACCGCAAAGACGATGACGTTCTTCGCCAGGATGTTCACCGTGTTCTTGCCGCGGCAGAGGCCGCTCTCGAGCAGGGCGAAGCCCGCATTCATGAAGAACACCAGCGCCCCGGTCACCATCACCCAGACCGTGTCGAGCGCGACCTTCGTCTCCGGCTCGATCGCCGCCAGGGCGGGCGTGGCCCATCCGGCCGCGAGCACCAGGCCAAGAACCGCTTTCCTTCGCATAGTCACCTTCCGGCTCATGTCCACTCCTCTTGCCGAACACGTCAGGCGTCGATCGACCGACGGGGCGCACAATCCGTGGCCGATCGACGCCATCTGCTTCGGCAACAGCGCACGATCGAGAAGCGAGATCGTGAACTGCCAGGCTCTTCAGCAAGATGCCGGCCAGATGCCGGGACGGCGGTTGCCGCGTGCACGCGAAAAATCGTGGAGAAAACAGGCTCATTCCGCGCAGGGCTCCATCGGCTGGTGCCGTCAGTTCCGACATCGTTGTGGAATCGGCCTGTTCACCAGACAAAAACGTCGAACGACGCCAGCTGCCATGACGCGTCCGGGCCCGCGCACGCCGACAGGGTGCGTGAAGGAGCAGTCCGGACCGAGGCCCGCTCACCGGCCGTGCACGCAGAACCGACAAAATTGTCTGGCGTGATCACGGCCGGGACACAAACATGTCGCGGCGGGCTAGCGGCGGAAGCGCCGGCAGTCGATCTCGTACTTGCGGACCTTGTAGCTGATGATGCGCTCGGTCGAGTGCAGGAGCTTCGCGGCTTTCGAGCAGTTGCCGCGCGCGGTCTTGAGCGCGTCCTGAATCAGGTTCTTCTCGTACGACGCCACCGCCTCGGCGAGCGACACGTCCGATCACCGTGCCCGACGCCTCGGCCGTCTGCAGCGTCGGCGGCAGGTGGTGCGGGTGCACGACGTTGCCGTCGCACACGAGCACGGCGCGCTCGATGGCGTTCTCGAGCTCGCGCACGTTGCCCGGCCAGTGATAGCTCATGAGCATGTCGATGGCCGGCGTCGAGATGCGCTTGATGTGGTGACCGTGCTCGATCGAGTACTTCTCGAGGAAGTGATCGACGAGCAGCAGGATGTCGGGCTTCCGCTCGCGCAGCGGCGGCACGTAGATCGTGAACACGTTGAGCCGGTAGTGCAGATCCTCGCGGAACGTGCCGGCGGCAATCGCCTTCTCGAGATCCTGGTTCGTGGCGGCGATCAGGCGGACGTTCGTCTTGACCGGCTCGGTGCCGCCAAGCCGCTCGAACTCCCGCTCCTGCAGCACGCGCAGCAGCTTCACCTGCGTGGACAGGTTGATGTCGCCGATCTCGTCGAGAAACAGCGTGCCGCCCTCGGCCAGCTCGAACCGCCCCTTCTTGCGCGCCTGCGCGCCGGTGAACGCGCCCTTCTCGTAGCCGAAGAGCTCCGACTCGATCAGCGAATCAGGCAGCGCGGCGCAGCTGACCTTGACGAAGGGCTTCTTCGCGCGCGGCGAGCTGTAGTGAATCGCGTGCGCGATGAGCTCCTTGCCGGTGCCCGACTCGCCGCGAATGAGCACGGTCGTGTTGGCGCGGGCCACGCGGGCGATCTGCTCGTAGACCTGCCGCATCGGCCCGCTCGTGCCGACGATGCGCGAGAAGTCGTAGCGCTCCCGGAGCTCCTCGCGCAGATGGGTGTTCTCGTCGAGCAGCCGCTGGCGTTCGGAGTCCACGAGCCGCTCGACGCGCACGGCCTGCGCAATCATCGACGCCACGAGCCGCAGGAACTGCACGAGCTGGTCGTAGTCGCGCTGGCGTCTGGAACGGCAGATCGACGGCGAGCGCGCCGACCGTCTTGCGGTTGAGCTGGATCGGCACGCACGATGAAGCTCACCTCGCGCTTGTCGAGCTCGCGGCGCGCCTGGCCGGTTCGCGGAACATCGGCTCGCGGCTGACCTGCGGCACGACGACCGGCTTGCCGCTCTCGACGACCCGGCGCCGTGACGCCCTCGGCCAAGGCCGTACCGGGCCGCCGCCCGATCGGCCGGCAGGCCGTGCGTCGGCGTCGACGTGCAGCTGGCCCGTGTCGCGGTTGCACGAGCGTGACGGCGCCGCGCACGATGCCCTGGTGCCGATCGAGGATCTCGAGCACGCGGACGAGCGCGGATCGCAGGCTCAGCGACGCCCGGACAGCGCCTGGCTGATCTCGGTCAGCGCCGAGATCTGGCGAGATGTCCGCGACGTGCTCAGCGCGGTCCGGCTGCCAGCGCGTCGATGCTGCCCATGTCGTCCTGCCCTACCGTGCCGCGAGCGGCCCCGGTGCTGGCCGACCGGCGCCGGCAGGCTCGACGAGCCCATCAGGTAGCTGTCGATGCCGCGCGCCGCGCTTCGCCCTTCGGCGATGGCCCAGACAATGAGCGACTGGCCGCGCTGCATGTCGCCGGCCGCAAACACGCCGGGCACGCTCGTCATCCAGCGCTCGTCGCGTCCAGACGTTGCCGCGCTCGGTGAGCCGGACGCCGAGATCGGTGAGCATGCCCGCCCGCTCCGGGCCCACGAAGCCCATCGCGAGCAGCACCAGATCGGCGTCCATGACGTGCTCGCTGCCGGCGATCGGCTTCGAACTCGATGCGGCCGTCCTCCTGCACGCGCGCTCACCTTGACGGCGTGCAGCTGCGCGCACGCGGCCGTCGGCATCGCCCGTGAACCGCTCGGTCGACACCGAGAAGACGCGCTCGCCGCCCTCCTCGTGCGCCGAGCGACACCCGGAAGATGTTGGGCCACTCCGGCCACGGATTGTCGGCGGCGCGCTCGTCGGGCGGTCGCGGCAGCAGCTCGAACTGGTGCACCGAGCGTCGCGCCCTGGCGGTGCACCGTGCCGAGGCAGTCGGCGCCGGTGTCGCCGCCGCCGATGATCACGACGTGCTTGCCTTCGGCGCGTGATGAGCGGGTCGGCGCCGACCGCGTCGCCTTCGCACCGGCGGTTCTGCTGCGTCAGGAACTCCATCGCGAAGTGGATGCCCGTGAGCTCGCGTCCCGGCACCTTCAGGTCGCGCGGCGCGCTCGGCGCCGCCGGTCAGCAGCACGGCGTCGAACTCCTTCTGCAGCTGCGCGGGCCGCCAGATCGACGCCGACGTTGACGCCGGTGCGGAACGTGATGCCCTCGGCTTCGCAGTGATCGAGCCGGCGGTCGAGGAACCGCTTCTCCATCTTGAACTCGGGAATCCCGTAGCGCAGCAGCCCGCCGATCCGATCGTCGCGCTCGAAGACGGTCACGGCGTGTCCGGCGCGGTTCAGCTGCTGCGCCGCGGCCAGCCCGGCAGGGCCCGATCCGACGACGGCGACGCGCTTGCCGGTGCGGACCGGCGGCGGCTCCGGCCGAATCCAGCCCTCGTCGAACGCGCGGTCGACGATCGACTGCTCGATCGACTTGATCGTCACCGCATCGTCGTTGATGCCGAGCACGCACGAGACCTTCGCACGGGCGCCGGGCAGAGCCGGCCGGTCCATTCCGGAAAGTTGTTCGTCGCGTGCAGGCGGTCGATCGCCTCGCGCCACCGGTTCGCGATAGACGAGATCGTTCCAGTCCGGAATGAGATTGCCGAGCGGGCATCCCTGGTGGCAGAACGGAATGCTGCAGTCCATGCAGCGTGCGCCCTGATCGCGAAGCGTCGTCGACCGGGACGGCAGATACACTTCGTTCCAGTCGCGGACGCGCTCGGCGACCGGCCGCGCCGGCTGCTTCGTGCGATGAATCTCGAGGAAGCCGTGATCTTACCCATGGGCCACCTCCGACGAGCTCCTCGAACGCGGGCTCGCGATCCTCGGCGCGCGCGCGCGCCTCGGCCGTCAGCACGCGCTTGTAGTCGCGCGGCATCACCTTGACGAACGGGCTGCGCACCTTCGGCCAGTCGTGGAGCAGCTGCCCGCGCGCAGGCTGCTCCCGGTGAGCGCGACGTGCTCGGCGATCAGCTCGGTGGACGAGCGCGATATCCTCCGTCGGCGTCGAGCGTCTCGAGATCGACCATCGCCGGTGTTGCAGCGCGGCCCGAACGTCGCCGACGGATCGAACACGTAGGCGATGCCGCCGCTCATGCCGGCCGCGAAGTTGCGGCCCGTCGGCCCGAGCACCACCACGCGGCCGCCGGTCATGTACTCGCAGCCGTGGTCGCCGACGCCCTCGACGACGGCCGACGGCGCCGCTGTTGCGGACGGCGAAACGCTCGCCGGCGAGGCCGCGGATGTAGGCCTCGCCGCTCGTCGCGCCGTAGAGCGCCACGTTGCCGATGATGACGTTCTCTTCGGGCGTGAACGTCGATCCGTGCGGCGGATACACGATCAGCTTGCCGCCCGACAGACCCTTGCCGAAGTAGTCGTTGGCGTCGCCCTCGAGCGTCAGCGTCATGCCGCGCGGCACGAACGCGCCGAAGCTCTGGCCGGCCGATCCGTCGAAGCGGATGCGGATCGTGTCGTCGGCGAGCCCCCGCGCGCCGTAGCGGCGCGTGATCTCGAGCCCAGCATCGTGCCGACGGTGCGATTCACGTTGCGAATCGGCAGGCGCAGGTCACCGGCGTCCCGTGCTCGAGCGCCGGCCGGCAGCGCTCGATGAGCTCGTTGTCGAGCGCCTCGTCGAGCCCGTGGTCCTGGCTCGTGACCCGGCGCCTGGCCGCGCCGGGCTGGACATCGGCTCGCGGAGGATCGGCCGTGACATCGAGGCCTCTGGCCTTCCAGTGCGAGACGGCCTGGCGGACGTCGAGTCGATCGACCCGGCCGATCATCTCGTCGATCGTCCGGAACCCGAGCGACGCCATCAGCTCGCGCACTTCCTCGGCGACGAAGCGGAAGAAGTTCTCGACGAACTCCGGCTTGCCGTTGAACTTCTCGCGAAGCTCGGGATCCTGCGTCGCGATGCCCACCGGGCACGTGTTCAGATGACAGACGCGCATCATGATGCAGCCCGAGACGACGAGCGGCGCCGTCGCGAATCCGAACTCCTCGGCGCCGAGCAGCGCGGCAATCACGACGTCGCGTCCGGTCTTCATCTGGCCGTCCACCTGCACGACGATGCGATCGCGCAGGCGGTTGAGCATCAGCACCTGCTGGGTCTCGGCCAGGCCGAGCTCCCAGGGCACGCCGCTGTGCTTGATGCTCGTGAGCGGCGAGGCGCCCGTGCCGCCGTCGTGGCCGGAGATCAGCACGACGTCGGCGTGCGCCTTGGCCACGCCCGCCGCGACGGTGCCGACGCCCACCTCCGCCACGAGCTTCACGTGAATGCGCGCGCGCGGGTTCGCGTTCTTCAGGTCGTAGATGAGCTGCGCCAGATCCTCGATCGAATAGATGTCGTGGTGCGGCGGCGGCGAAATCAGCCGACACGCCGGCGTCGAGTGCCGGACCTTGGCGATCCAGGGATAGACCTTGAAGCCGGGCAGCTGACCGCCTTCGCCGGGCTTCGCCCCCTGCGCCATCTTGATCTGCAGATCGTCGGCGTTGACCAGGTACTCGCTCGTCACGCCGAAGCGCGCCGATGCCACCTGCTTGATGGCGCTCCGTCGCGAGTCGCCGTTCGCGTCGGGCCGATAGCGCGCGGGATCCTCGCCGCCTTCGCCGCTGTTCGACTTGCCGCCGAGCCGGTTCATCGCAATCGCCAGCGTCTCGTGCGCCTCCTGGCTGATCGATCCGTACGACATCGCGCCGGTCGCGAATCGCTTGACGATCGACTCGACCGGTTCGACCTCGTCGATCGGCACCGCAGCGGCGTCCGTCTTGAGCTCGAACAGGCCGCGCAGTGTCCCGGCGCGGCGGCTCTGGTCGTTCACGAGCGTGCTGTATTCCCGGTAGATCGCAGTACTGCCCGGTCCGCGTCGCGTGCTGCAGCTTGAAGACGGTGTCGGGGTTGAAGAGATGGAACTCGCCGTCGCGGCGCCACTGATATTCGCCGCCGGTCTCGAGATCGAGCCCGTCCGCGGACGCGTGACGAGAACGCGCCGGCGTGCCGGCGGCGCACCTCCTCGGCGATGACGTCGATGCCGACGCCGCCGATCCGCGACGCGGTCCAGGTGAAGTACCGATCGACGAACGCCTGGTCGAGCCCGATGGCCTCGAAGATCTGCGCGCCGCAGTAGCTCTGGAGCGTCGAGATGCCCATCTTCGACATCACCTTCAGGATGCCCTTGTTGAGCGCCTTGACGTAGCGGCTCACGGCCTGCTGATGCGTGAGCCCCGGCAGCAGGCCCTGCCGAATCATGTCGTCGAGCGTCTCGAACGCGAGGTACGGGTTGACGGCGCCGGCGCCGTATCCCAGCAGCAGCGCCATGTGATGCACTTCGCGCGCATCGCCCGATTCGACCACCAGCGCGCACCGCGTGCGCTGGCCCTGCCGCACCAGATGATGATGCACGCCCGACGTCGCGAGCAGGCTCGGGATCGGCGCGAACGTGCGGGAGACGCCGCGATCCGAGAGGATCAGGATGGTGTTGCCTTCCTCCACCGCCGCGCTCGCCAGATCGCAGAGCTCGCTCATCGCACGTCTCGAGCGCGGAGCCTCCGCCGTTGGCGTCGAACAGCATCGGCAGCGTCGTCGACGTGAAGCCGTGGGTGCCGTTGATGTGCCGGAGCTTGGCGAGCTGATCGTTGTCGATCACCGGGTACTTGATCCCGATCTGGCGGCACGACTCCGGCGTCGGCTTCAGCAGGTTGCTTTCGGGACCGATCGTCGACCCCATCGACGTCACGAGCTCCTCGCGAATCGCGTCGAGCGGCGGATTCGTCACCTGCGCGAAGAGCTGCTTGAAATAGTCGTAGAGCAGCCGCGGCCGATCCGAGAGCACGGCCAGCGCCGCGTCGGTGCCCATGGAGCCGACGGGCTCCTCGCCCTGGAGCGCCATCGGCCCGAGCAGGAACCGCAGATCCTCGTGCGTGTAGCCGAACGCGCGCTGTCGCTGAAGCATCGACCTCGTGCGGCGGGCAGCGCCTGGTCCGGCGCCTGCGGCAGATCTTCGATGTCGATGAGGTGCGTCTTCAGCCACTCGCCGTACGGATGCTCCGAGGCCAGCTCCTGCTTGATCTCTTCGTCGTCGACGATCCGGCCCTGAGCGGTGTCCACGAGCAGGATACGGCCCGGGTGCAGCCGCTCCTTGAGCAGCACCTCGTCGGCGGGTATGTCGAGCACGCCGACCTCGGAGGCCATGATGACCAGCTCGTCCTTCGTCACGTAGTAGCGCGAGGGGCGAAGGCCGTTGCGATCGAGCACCGCGCCGATGACGGTCCCGTCCGTGAACGCAATCGACGCGGGTCCGTCCCAGGGCTCCATCAGCGACGAATGGAACTCGTAGAACGCCTTCCGCTCGGCGCTCATCCCCGCGTGGCCGGCCCACGGCTCGGGAATCATCATCAGGACGGCGTGCGGCAGCGAACGGCCCGCCATGACGAGCAACTCGAGCACGTTGTCGAAGATGGCGGTGTCGCTGCCGCCTTCACGGATGATCGGCAGAATCTTCTTGAGGTCGTCGCCGAACAGCTCCGATTCGAACAGCGCCTCGCGCGTGCGCATCCAGTTGATGTTGCCGCGCAGCGTGTTGATCTCGCCGTTGTGCGCAATGTAGCGGTACGGATGCGCGAGCGGCCACGACGGGAACGTGTTGGTGCTGAACCGCTGATGAACGAGCGCCAGCGCCGACTCGAGATCGGGGTCGCCCAGATCGGGGAACATCGGCTGGAGCTGCCCGGCCGTCAGCATGCCCTTGTAGATGAGCGTGTTCGACGACAGGCTCGCCACGTAGAAGGAGGCCCGCCCCTTGAGCGCCGACCGATCGACGGCGTGCTCCACCCGCTTGCGGATGACGTAGAGCTTGCGCTCGAACCGCCGCCGCGCGTCCGGATCGCTCGAGCCCGCCCCGTCGTTCCCCGCGCCCGATGAAGACCTGCGCGATGAACGGCTCCACCGCGACGGCACTCTCGCCCACCAGGCTGTCGTCGGTCGGCACGTCGCGCCAGCCGAGCAGCACTTGCCCTTCGTCGCTGACGATACGCGCGAGGAGATCCGCCATCGGTTGCCGCGAGCCGCGTTCGCGAGGCAGAAAGATCGTCGCCGACGCCGTACTCGCCCGGCGGCGGCAACGCGATGCCGAGCCGTCCGGTCTCCCTGCGCAGAAACTTGTCGGGCACCTGCACGAGGATGCCGGCGCCGTCGCCCGTGTTGGCTTCGCAGCCGCACGCGCCGCGGTGCTGCAGGTTCGTCAGGACCTCGAGGGCCTGGCGGACGATTTTGTGGGATCGCCGGCCGCGGATATCCACGACGAAGCCGACGCCGCAGGAATCGTGCTCGTGGGCGGGATCGTACAGGCCCTGCCCGGGTTCGGCCGGCGTATTAGACACGGTTCGGTATGTATGAGGGATCGCGGGCCATACGCAAAATAGAATTTGAAGATTGAACCCATGCGTCTAGCGAATGGATGATCCGAGCCCTGACTCGAGGAATCGCGGCGCCGTCTCGACAGCCGTTAGTGGCCAACCGCCGGCCGCGCCACGTGCGGGCGCGCGCGGTCGAGCGCGGCGTGCATCGCGGCGACGTGGCGCGCCATGCCGTGACGTTCACTGCACCGGGAGATGATGTCGGCGTCCAGCTGGTGACGTGGAAACGCGCGACCGAGCGCGATCGATTCGAGGCACTGATAGAGCGCCTCGTCGTCGCCGTTGGGGAAGAGGAGGCCCGACACACCGTCGTCGACCGTCTCACCGAACCCGCCGGTCCGGCTGGCAATCACGGGCACCCCCCGGACGATGGCTTCGGGCGCGACCTGTCCGAAGGGTTCGGCCCAGATGGACGGCGCGACGAGCGCCCAGGCGCTGGCGAGCCGACTCTCCAGACCCGCGAGAATCGACCCAGCCCGTGATCTCGACGTCCTGTTCGAGGCCGAGCGAGCGGACAAGAGACTCGATGGACGGGCGAAGCGGGCCGTCGCCGACGAGGTGCAGCCGCGCGTTCGCCGCACGCTGTCGCAGCCGGGCGAAGCCGCGAACGAGCCCCGTCACGCCCTTCTCGTCCGTCATCCGGCCGCTGAAGACGAACGTTGGATGAACGGCGGGTCGGCGTGTGAATCCGGCTGAGGGGGCCGCCACGGGCATCTCCACGTGCGCCGCCTCCACGCCGTTGGCGGCGAGCACGCTTTGGACGTGGCGGCTGCACGCCAGCACCACGCGAAGGGAAGAGGTGGCGGAGCGGATGGTCGCGTACCGGACCTGTTCGCGTGTCCAGTGTCCGAATCCCAGGCATCCCGATCGCCAGCACACCAGACCGGCCCGCTCGGTGCAGAGCTTGCCGTCGGGCAGGAGCTTGGACCCGAGCGGGCAGACAATCTTGTAGTCGAGCACCATCATGACCGTCGGCACGTTTGCCATGGCGGCGAGGATTGCCGGCGAGAGGTGATAGGCGAAGAGATGCACGAGCACGCCGTCGGGACGAAAGGTGTGGATCGCCTGCCTCACCGCGCGGCGGGCAAAGGGGTTGGCCACCTGCAGCAGCGCGCGCGCGGCGAGGTTGCGGGGCGCAAAGGCCACGAAATCGGCGGCGCCATCGGCCGCCGATCCCGCGCTGCTGGTCAGCAGGCGCACCTCGTCGCCCGCCGCGCGCAACCCGTCCACGAGCCGCTGCGCGTACCCCTCCGAGCCGCCCGGCTCCGGCATCCAGTCGGTGACGAGCAGCACGCGGCGTGGCGCGGCCATTACGTGACGGGCACCAGGCGTTTCTGTCGCGACGATTCTTCGGCCGCCAGCACGACGGCCAGACTGCTGGCGCCGTCTTCGAGGGTTGGCAGTGCCACGGAATCGCCGCCGACGTGAGCCACGAAGGCCCGGAGCGAGCGGGCGAACGACGGCTCGAACGATCGCTGCACGAGCCGGCGCGCTCGAATCAGCGATTCGGCCGCCGTCGGGACCGTCCACCGGCGCCGAAGGCCGTAGCGTCGGCGCAGGTTTGTGTGCAGCACGGCGGTCGCGGCGTGGCGGTCAACGCGGATGGTGCCGTTCTCCCCGACGAACGTCAGCGAGTCGGCCGTGCCGGCGCAGAAGCTGACGAACGTCTCGACGGCGACGCCTCCGCGCGTCGTGAGCACGAGCGTGGCCGTGTCGTCCTCGGTCGTCCTGGACGCCACGGTCGCGTCAACGGTGGCAATCTCGTCGTGCAGGAACCAGCGCATCAGGTCGATGTGGTGGGATGCGAGATCCAGGAGCGCGCCGCCACCCGAGCCTCGCCGGCGCTTCCAGTCGGGCATGCCGGCGTCCGCCAGCCTCTCGCAGAAGATGGTCTGCACCGCGCGCACCTCGCCGATTCGCCCCGCGGCCAGCCAGCCCCGCGCGCGCTCGTGCGCCGGGTGACGGCGGTAGTTGAAGCCCATCGCACCCACGACGCCGGACCGGGCGACGGCGTCGACGGCTTCGCGCGCGCCGGCGATCTCGATGGCGAGAGGCTTCTCGACATACACATGCTTCCCCGCGCGCGCGGCTGCCGTCGTGAGCTGGGCGTGCGTCGCGGGCGGGGCCGTGATGACGACGGCGTCGATGTCGGGGCGATCGAGCAGCTCACCTGCGCGTTCGTACGCCGCGCCCGCAACCAGGCGGGCCGCTCTCGAGCGCGCCACTGGATCGGGGTCGGCCACCGCGACCAGTGTGGCGTCGGCGATCCGGCGAAGCGCGGGAAGGTGAGCCCAGCAGGCGATCGAGCCGCAGCCGATGACGCCGACGCGCACGGTCATATGGGACCGTTCAGTAGGTGCCGCGCCCGGCGTAGCGGACTTTGTGGATTTCGTAGTGCACGCCCAGGGCCTCGAGGGCAGGGAACCGCAGGCCGACATAGCCGGTGAGCTCGCCGGCCGCCTTCGCCACGCCGCTCGCGAGCAACCCGGGGACGATGCCGAGCGCACGCCCGGGGGGAATCTCCTTCCACGTCGCGCGCAGCACCCGGACGAACATCACCCACGGGATCACCGGTGATGCCAGCACATAGACCGCGCGGCGAGGCCAGCTCCACCGCGCGGCGCGCCGCGCGCCGAGCGTCGCGCCAATGGCGAAACGTTCGGCGAACAGCGAAGGAAACGTCGCCACGTTCAAGTGGTCGCAGCGGCGCGTCCGACGCGAACCAGGCCTGGAGCCCCTGGGCGTGGAGCGCGGGCCAGAGCGCGTCCTCGAAGTGATCGAGCGCGACCTCCAGGCGATCGCCAAAGCCCAGCATGACGTCGCGGCGATAGGCGGTGTTGTACACGAGCGGGTCGCTCAACACTCCGGAAGCCCGGTGCGGCCCCCACATGGCGTAGTCGAAGATGTAGGCGATCCAGCTGGCGAGCCGGGCAGGGTTTGCGTTGCCGACGGCCGGTACGACCGCGGCCCATCGGCCCTCGAACGCCTCGAGAATCGCGTCGCTCCAGCCAGGCTGCGGATACGAGTGGGTCTCGCCCATGAACACAAATGGCGCCGACGCGGCGCGGATCGCGCGGGCCCTGGCGGCGGCGAGCGACAGCACCGAATCCACGGCCACCAGGACCGTTCCGGCGAACGCCCGGAGCTCGTCTTCGCGCACCCCGTCGTGCTCGGCCGACGGCATGGCGATGACGATCTCGAGGAGCGCGGGGTCGCGCTGCCGGCGCAGGGCGGAGATGACACCGCGGATGGTTTCGTACCGATCGGTGGCGAGGATGACGCTCAGTCGCGCGTTGGACATCTCAATCCATCCCGGGAGGCGCGGAATAATACCTGCCGCCCCGCGAAGACCCGGTGGCCAGCGTTGGCACGAAGAGGGCGCCTGGCGTCAGGGCGACACGCGCCATCCGCCGTCCTCGAGGACGAGCTCGAGCGGGATCTCGATGATGATCCCGTCGCGGGTCCCTTCGACCGTGGCGGTCGCCCGCGACTCGCTCGTCGCGATCAGGCGAACCACGTGGCTGTCGAGCGGAAAATCGGCACGCAGGCTGGCGAGCCCGGCGGCGCCGTCCCCTGCCCGGAATGCGGTGCCGGCTGCAGCCGTCACCGTGGAGGCGAGCGCCACCAGGTCGCCCTGCCGGATGGCGGCGAGGTAGGCTTCGGCCGCGCGGGCGGGTGGGCTCGCGAGCTCGGCCGCCAGCTCTTCCTCTGTCGGCGGTCGGGGAATCTTCGCCGAGAACGTGGCGTCGTAGACGAACGTGACGCCGACGAAGCTGCTGGCCGACTCCATCCGCAGTCGCCCGGCGATGCGTGTGCGCTCACGGGTTCCGCCGACGAAACGGTGGACGCCCGCAATCGAGACCATGCCGTTGAAGTCGGGGGCGAACAGCCCGCCGGCGATCGGCTCACCCTCGGAGTTGATCAGCACTTCGACCACGCGCGCCTTCCCCTCGCGCGCGAGCCGGATCAGTTCGAAGACGTCGGCGCGCGCAGAGTCGGGCAGCGGGACGTCGCTCAGCAGAACGCGGATGTCTTCGGTGGCCTTGTCGAAGAAGCCGGGCCGCGCCGCCGCATAGGCGTAGCGCAACTCGGCGTCTACACCGTTGAGCGTCAGCCGGCCCGCGGCCGCGCCTTCCTGGGCCACCGCGTGCGCGCCAGGCGTCAGGACCGCCAGCGCGGCTAGAACTGCGACGACCAGCTTTCGCCGCCCAGCTTCCACACGCCGTCCTCCCGGACGATCTCCACCTTGCCCGTGGTTTTCTTCTTGTCCGGATCCAGCGCGTCGACGGTCAACGTGGCGCCGTCGGCCGTCTTGGTCTCCCTGACGACCTTCACGTTCGTCAGCGCCCCCATCATCTTGACGATCTCGAACATCTTGCCGCGCTCGGCCGCGGGTGTGGCGTCGACCTCGGCGCGCATCGACTTCGCCATGTAGGGGAACAACTCTTCAATCTTCTTCGCCTTGTCGAAGGCCGTGCGATAGGTCATGTAGAAATCGGATGCGGTCTGCGCGGGCGTCTGCGCCACGGCCGCGGGCTGGACAAGAGACAGCAGGAAAGCGCCCGTAGTCCATCCGACGAGCGCACGAGTGAGCATCATGTGTGGCGTCCTCCAGGGTGACGATCGCCAGTGAGGGGGCTATCCTAACGGATTTCCTGGCAAGCCGCCTTGAGGTAAGGTGTAGCGCCCGGGATGTCCCGCCTCGAGTTCGAGTGGATCCGCGACACGCAGCCGTCTTCCGCCCGCCCTCCCGGTGAGCGACGTGGCTCCATTTCCGCCTGCCTCGTGGTGCGAAATGAGGAGGAGCTCATCGCGCGCTGCCTGGACAGCCTGCAGGGCGTTGCAGACGAGATCGTGGTGGTTCACGACGGCCCTCCCGGCGATGGGACGCTCGAGATTGCGGCCGGCCGTGGATGCCGCGTGATCGAGGCGCCGTTCTACGGTCACTGCGAGCGCCATACGCCGCTCGCCTACGAGACGGCCCGGGGAGAATGGCTGCTCAACCTCGACGCCGACGAATTTCTCTCGCCGGAGCTGGCCGCTGCCATCCGCAACCTGGTTGCCGTGCCCGATGCCGACGGGTATGAGTTTCTCTGGAAGCACTGGGACGGTCACCGCTACGTGACCGAGCGCGGCCCCTACAAGCTCGTGCTCTTCCGCCGGCAGGCCACGCGCATGATCGGGCTCATTCACGTGCCCGAGCAGGTTGACGGAACCGTGAGGCGCGTTCCGCTGCACCTCGAGCACAGGCCTCCCGGCAATCACCGGAAGCCGGGCGCGATGCTGGCCAAGTGGCGCGCCCGCGCGCGCCTCCACGCGCGCGAATATCTCTCAGGCCCGGACGAGGTGCCGCGCTTCAACTATCCGGGTGCCGTCCGCTGGACCAGGCGGCGCGAGCTCGCGACGCGCTTCTCGCCGCTGCTGGTGGTGCCGGCGGCGCTCCATACCGGCGTATTCGTGCTGTCGCAGCTGTGGCGCGAGCTCGGCCCTCGCGAAGCGCTGCGCTTTGCCGTCTCCGAAGGTGCCTACCGGGGAATGGTGACAGCCTATGTCGCCTGGTACCGGCTCGTGGGCGTTCCACGCGACGGCTCGAGAGGCTGAGCGACGTGGGTGACGCGCGGGCTAGTCGCCGCGCATGGCCCGCCACCGCAGGGCGAGGACGGTGCGAAGGCATCCCCGCAGCTCGCGAAACCCGATCTTCGACTGCCCAGCCGTGCGGTCCTGAAACGTGATGGGCTGTTCGCTGATGCGGAGGCCGCGCCGGACGGCGCGGAACAGCACCTCTTCGATGATCTCGGGACCCTTCGAGGCCAGCGTCTCCGGATCGATGCGTTCGAGCCCCGATCGGGTGAAGCTCCGGTAACCCGACGTGCAGTCGCGCGTCGACACGCCGAAAAGCGTGCGCACGTACAGATTTGCCGCAACCGTGATCAATTGTCTGCGGTACCAGCGATCGATGTCCGCGCCGCCCGGCACCAGACGCGATCCCACCACCATGTCGGCGTCGCCGAGGGCCGCGACGAGCGACGAAATGTCCTCGGGATCGTGAGACAGGTCGGCGTCCATCTCGATGACGACGTCGGCGCCGCGCCGCAGGCACTCGAGATAGCCGTCCCGGCTGGCCGCGCCGCGCCCGCGATTCGTGATCCGCCTGAGAACGTGGAGATTCGGGTGCGTCGCGGCGAGCTGTTCGGCCACGCGCCACGTCCCGTCCGGGCTGTCGTCGTCGACGACGAGCACGTGGAGGTCGGGTACCGGCAGCCTGGCGATCCGCTCGACCAGCGCCGGCAGCGTGTCACGTTCGTTGAAGGTTGGAACCAGAACCCAGATCATCGGCCGTAGGGGAACGGTGTCGCGGCCCCATCTTACGCCAGCGCCGAACTGGATCGATTCGATTGACGGACGAAGGTGGGACGCCTAGAATCGGGCCTCTTCCCACTTTCTCGGTCCTCACCAGTCAACGGAGGGCTGCCGACATGACGTTCCCCCTGGACGTGACGATCAACGGCCGGCAGGTGCGCGCCGACATGGAGCCGCGGATGCTCCTTGTCCACTTCATTCGCGACGTGCTGGGCCTTACCGGAACCAAAGTGGCGTGCGATACGAGCCAGTGCGGCTCGTGCACGGTCCTGATGGACGGCGTGGCCGTGAAATCGTGTACCTGTCTCGCCGTGCAGGCCGACGGCGCGTCCATCACGACCATCGAAGGCCTGGCCGGCGACGCCGGGCTGCACCACATTCAAGAGGCGTTCTGGGCCAAGCACGGGCTGCAGTGCGGCTTCTGCACGCCGGGCATGATCCTCACGACGCACGATCTCCTCCGCCGCAATCCTCACCCGACCGCCGACGACATCCGTCACGCGCTCGAAGGCAATCTCTGCCGCTGCACGGGCTATCACAACATCGTGCGCGCGGTGCAGCACGCCGCCGGGCAGGGAGGCGCGTCATGAGCACAGCCGTCTTCGGATCCGGAATCCGTCGCCGCGAAGACCCGCGGCTCGTCACCGGCACGGCGGCCTACACGGACGACCTGTCCTTTCCCGGCATGCTCTATGCGGTGATCCTCCGCAGTCCCCACGCCCATGCGCGCATCCTCAACATCGACACGAGAAACGCACGCACGGCGCCAGGGGTGGTGGCGGTCTTCACCAGCAGGGACACCGACGCGGGCCTCAAGCCGGTGCCGTGTCTGTGGCTCGTTCCCGGGTCGGACCTCCGGGTGGCGCCCTATAAGGTGCTGGCGACCGAGACGGTGCGCTACGTCGGCGACGCCGTTGCCGTCGTCGTGGCGGAGACGAGCTATCAGGCGCGCGACGCGCTGGATCTCATCGAGGTGGAGTACGAGACGCTCGAGGCCGTGATCGATCCCGAGAAGGCTTCGCAGCCGGGCGCGCCGCAGCTGCACGAACAGGCGCCGAACAACCAGGCGTTCCACTGGGTCGTCGCGGGTGGCGACGTCGATGCCGCCTTCGCGTCGGCCGAGGTCGTCGTCCGCGAGCGGATCATCCAGCAACGCCTGATCCCGACGGCCATGGAGCCGCGATCGGCCGTCGCCCAGTGGATGCGCGCCACGGGCGAGCTGACGCTCTGGAACACGACGCAGAACCCGCACATCGCGCGCTTTGCCTGTTCGGTCGTCACGGGCGTCCCCGAAGACAAACTGCGCGTGGTGGCGCCCGAGGTGGGCGGCGGCTTCGGCAGCAAGATCGCGCAGTATCCGGGCGACTTCATCACCGCGTTCTGCGCGATGAAGCTGAACCGGCCCGTGAAGTGGACCGAGACGCGGTCGGAGAACTACCAGGCCACGACACACGGGCGCGATCACGTCCAGGACGTGGAGCTCGCCGCCACGCGCGATGGCCGCATCACGGGGTTGCGCGCGAAAGTCTGGGCCGCGATGGGCGGGTATCTCTCGACCGCGGCGCCCGGCATTCCCACGATCCTGCACGGGCTCATGCTGTCGGGTCCCTACGATCTGCCGGCAGTCAGGGAAGACGTGTACGGCGTCTATACCAGCACCACGCCCGTCGAGGCCTATCGCGGCGCCGGGCGCCCCGAGGCGACGTTCATGCTCGAGCGGCTGATGGACAAGCTCGCGCACACGATTGGCGTCGATCCGGTCGAAGTGCGGCGACGAAACCTGCTGCCCCCGTTCAGCGACGGGCACGCCGTGGTCACCGGCCTGACGTACGACAGCGGAAACTATCAGGGCGCGCTCGACAAGGCACTGGCGCACGTCGACTATCCGCGGCTTCGCGAAGAGCAGGCACGTCTCCGCACCGAGGGCCGCTATCTCGGCATCGGCGTGACGACCTACGTCGAGATCTGCGGCCTGGGCCCGTCGCAGGTGGCGGGCGCGGTCGGGTTCCAGGGCGGGCTCTGGGAAAGCGCGATCGTGCGGTTCCACCCGACGGGCAAGGTGAACGTGTTCATCGGCGCCTCGCCGCACGGCCAGGGCGAAGAGACGACGTTTGCGCAGATCGTCGCCTCGGAGATCGGCGTGGACGTGGACGACGTGAAGGTCGTGCACGGGGACACCGACAAGACGCCGATGGGGTGGGGCACCTACGGCTCCCGCACGACGGCGGTGGGCGGCGCCGCGCTCGCCATTGCGGTGCGCAAGATCAAGGACAAGGCCCGGCTGCTTGCGGCGCACGCGCTCGAAGCCTCGCCCGACGACATCGACTACGGCGACGGCCGGTTCTTCGTGAAGGGATCGGCCGATCGGTTCAAGACGATCCAGGACATCGCGCTGCTCGCGAACGTCGCCTGGAACCTTCCCGCCGGCATGGAGGCCGGCCTCGAAGCCACGAGCTTCTACGATCCGCCCAACTTCACCTATCCCTTCGGGACGCACATCGCCGTGGTCGAAGTGAGCCCCGAGACCGGACACGTTCGCGTCGTGCGCTATCTCGCCGTCGACGACTGCGGGCCGCAGATCAATCCCGTGATCGTCGAAGGCCAGGTTCACGGCGGCGTCGTCCAGGGCATCGGTCAGGCGCTCTGGGAAGAGGCTGTCTACGACGAGTCGGGCCAGCTCGTCACGGGGACGCTGCTCGACTATGCCATCCCGCGCGCCGACGTGCTGCCCGACATCGAGACGCTCTCGACCGTGACGCGCTCGCCGCACCACCCGCTCGGCGTCAAGGGCATCGGCGAAGCCGGGACGATTGCGTCGACGGTGGCCACCTACAACGCCGTCATCGACGCGCTCGCGCCGTTCAATGTGGAGTCGATCCCGATGCCGCTCACACCCGAGCGCGTGTGGAACGCGATTCGAAAGGGCGCCTGACATGTTTCCCGCAGACTTCGACTACTACCGAGCGCAGACGCTCGACGACGTGCATCGACTGCTCGGCGAGCATCCTGGCGCGAAGCTCCTGGCCGGCGGCCACACGCTGATTCCGCTGCTGAAGCTCCGCCTGGCCACGCCTGCGGTGATCATCGACGTCGGCCGCGTGACCGAGCTCAAGGGCATAGCGCAGGCGGGCGACGAGATCCGGATCGGCGCGCTCACGACTCACGCCGAGCTCGCCTCGTCGCCGCTCATCAGGCAGTGGTGCCCGGCCGTGGCCGAGGCCGCCGGCATCGTCGGCGATCCGCAGGTCCGCAACCGCGGCACGATCGGCGGCAACATCGCGCACGCCGATCCGGCCTCGGATCTGCCGACGGTGCTGACCGCGCTCGGCGGCCGCATCGTGGCCTCGGGTCCAAAGGGCGAGCGGACGATCGGCGCCGAGAAATTCTTCCAGGGCGTGATGACCACCTCGCTTCGCGAGGACGAGGTGCTGACGGCGATCCTGGTGCCCGCGCACACCGCGGGCCAGGCCTCTGCCTACGTGAAGTTCGCGCATCCCGCGTCGCGCTACGCCGTCGTCGGCGTGGCCGCGCTCGTCACGATGGCCGACGGCACGTGTTCGGCCGCCCGGGTGGCGGTGGGCGGCCTGGTGCCGAAGCCGGCGCGGGCGGTGTCGGTCGAGCGGGCGCTCGCCAGGAAGAAGCTGTCGGCGCAGGCCATCGAAGAAGCCTCGGCCCTGGTCGGCAAGGATCTCGGCGACGATCTCATCGGCGACATCTACGCGTCGGCGGCGTACCGCAAGGCGATGGCGCCCGTGTACGTGAAGCGCGCGGTGCTGGCGGCTTCGGGCCTGGACCGATCGTCGCGATCCCCGGCGCGCGCCTAGCGCGTCGCGCCGGGTTCCTCGATCCGCCACGACACGCCGAGGCCCGCGAGATCCGCGAAGAGCGATTCGGGCGTGACGACCGACGCCGGCGCGAGCGCGCCGGAAAGGCGGAAATCGGGCGACGCGAGGCGCCGGGCGCCGAAGGCCAGCGTCCGCGCCGTCACCCGATGGAAGTCGGTCCCCTCGACGATGCCGCGCGCCTTGGAGCCGTCCTTTCCCAGCACGTCAACGACGATGGAGAACCGCGGTGGAGTGGGTACAGTGTCCGCCTTCGCCGACGCGAGAGCCTGTACGCGCGGCACGAGCGTCAACAGATGGCGCAGCGGCGTCCGGCGCACGAGCGCGATGAGCGGCCGCAGGTACGGGAAGAACGGCACGAGACGCGGGTGGGGAACGAGCGCGCGCGCGATGATGAGCGCGGTGACCGTATCCGTTCGAACGTGCCTGGGGATCGTGACAATCTCGCCGGCGGCGAGCCGCGCCATGGGCTGCGGCCCGAAGGGAGCGGGAAAAGTGACCGTGCGCCGGTAGATCTCGGTTCGCGGTTTCCGCCACGCGCCCGATTCGAAGAGCACCTCGTGGCCGAGCGGCGCCTGGCCTGCGAACTTCAGGCTGTTGGCGCTGACGTCGGCCCCTTCGATGGCATAGGCCACCAGCACCTCGCGCGCGGGCTGATGGCCGCGCGCGACGACGGCGGCGAGGCAGTCGCCGAGCGCGTAATCGAGGCCGAAGGCCGGCACCAGCGCCGAGCCGCGCCGCGAGGCCGCCTCGCCGTGGCGCTCGAAGATCTGACGGATGAACGGCTGCTCGCCCGCGGCGTCCACGTAGTGCGCCCCGGCGGCGATCGCGGCCGTCACGAGCCGATCGCCCAGGCCCGAGAGCGCGCCGGCGCAGTTGACGACGACGCCGCAGCCGGCCAGCAGCCGCCGAAGCGCGCCCTCGTCCTCCACGTCCGCGGCCATCCACTCCACGTCAGCCCCCGTCGCCTGTGCCAGCCGCTGCAGCTTGACAGCGTCGCGCCCTCCCAGCCGCAGGCGGCACCCCATCGATTGCAGCTCGGACGTGACGAGGCGGCCGAGAAAGCCGGTGGCCGCGTACACAGCGATGCGCGCGTGGCTCGACATCACCACGATTCCGGCGCCCGCGCCAGACGCCGCACGATGATGTGGTTCCCCGGAACGTCGGTCGTCCCCAGAATCGGCCACTGTTCGAGATAGGTCCGTGTGCCCTGGTCGGGCGGGTACTTGGTGGAGGTGACGACGATGGTGGCGCCGTGGGTGAGAAGGCGTTGAACGATGCGCGGCGACAGCTCGTAGTGGCCCACCGACCAGCCGTAGCGCCGCGCGTGGAAGAGGAACGACGGATCGGGATGGTTGGCGACGTTATACGACATCACGACGAGATCGGTGTCGGAGGTGACCGACGCGATGAATCGTCCGGCCGCCTCGGCCACTGGATTGGTCTGATAGAAGCGCCGTGTCGCGACGTACATGGACGAGCCCACGTAACACACGAGCACGGCCGCCGCGACGGCTCTGCCGACGCGCGCGCGCTCGCCCGTGGCGGTCCAGCAGGCGTAGATCGGAACAGCCAGCAGCAGGCTGAACGGCGCGATGAAGGGAATCTGATAGTAGTTGTGGGCGGCGTTGAGCGTGAGGAAGAGCGCCAGGTACACGAGCGTGCCAGCCGTCCACGCCAGCGCGAACACGTAATAGGCCGCCACCCGGTGGCGGATGAGCAGCCCGAAGGGCACGAGCACCCACCACACCGTGACGGCGATCTCGCGGAACACCCTGCCGGTGACGTTGAGCCACAGCTCGGGCCTCCAGCGGTCGGCCATGGTGCCCAGATACCACGTGAAGCGATCGACGTGAGGGTGGTAGCTGGGAATGAACGACAGGTCGGGCGCGCGCCGGTTGACCGACTGCACGTAGGCGAACCAGCCGCAGAAGGCCAGCGCGGGAATGGCGAACGCGGCGAGCACCTCGAGCCAGCGCTCACGGTCCGCGCGCCGGAGGTAGCAGAAGGCGAGCGCGGGGACGATCAGATAGAACGCGTACGGTGATTTGATGACGAAGGCGAGCGTACCCGCCCCGATGGCCAGCGCCAGATCGCGGCGCCGGCCCGAGATTGCGACGCGCATCGTGTAGTAGAGCAGCGCGTGGGAGAAACACACCGCGGTGAAATCGATGTGCGCCGCGCGCGAATAGTAGATGCCGAGCGGGGCGGCCATGTAGAGCACGGTCGCGATGCGCGCGAGGATGTCGTCGCTCACGAGCCGCACGATGCGAAACAGATAGAACGCCGAGCCGAGGAAGAAGGCGAAGTTGACGAGCCGATCCACGAGAATCGTCGGACCGGTCAGGACGTACACCCAGGCCGCGACCCACTCGGTGAGGGGGAACTCGAGAATCACGTGACGGTAGCTGCCCATCCAGGCCACCGACGGCGCGAAGATGTTCATGCCGAAACGGTAGAAGCCCAGCGAGTAGAACGCCGTGTCCGCCTGACGCCAGAGGTGCGGGTGATCCAGCTCGGTGCGGAACGCGTAGAAGCGGAAGACGACGAGGACCGCGGCCAGCGTTCGAAACAGGTTCGTCATGCGGGGCGGAGCGCGAACGGGCCTGTAATATACTGCCGGACGAGCTTCCAGGCGTTGCGCCACGTGCGGTGTGAAGTCCCGGCCGAGCCCGTGCGTCCCCGACGGGGTCGTTCCCGGCGTGTCGAGGCTGGCAATGGGCAACACGCATAGTCTCCGGCCCCAGGACGTCAAGGCGCGGGCGGTGCGCGGCGCCGCCTCGCTGGGCAGCGGCCAGGTCGCCGCTCAGATCCTGAACATCGGCGGCGCCATCCTGCTGGCGCGCCTGCTCACCCCCGCCGAGTTCGGCCTCGTCGCCATCTTCACCTTCTTGCTCGCATTTCTCACGGCCGCCGGCGATCTCGGTCTCGGCATGAGCCTGGTGCGGCGGCCGGCCGAGCCGTCGGACGCCGACTATCGCGCGGTGTCGAGCTTTCAGCAGGCCGCGGCGCTGGCCGTCGCGCTCGCCGCGTGCCTCGCCACGCCGTGGGTGGTTCGCGCCTACGGGCTCACGGGCCTCGAGCGGTGGCTGCTGCCGGCCATGGCTCTCGCGATTCTCGCCGACTCGGAGCGGTTCCTCCCGCTCGCGCGGCTCGAGCGCCAGCTGCGCTTCGAGCGCGTGGGCATCGTCGAGATCGCCCAGGCCATCGTGTTCAACGCCGTGCTCCTGTCGCTGGCGTTCGGCGGCTGGCAGGCGACGAGCTTTCCCGTGGCCGTCATCGCCCGCTCGATGACGGGCGCGATGTTCGCGAACCTGCTGGGTCCGCGTCTGTCCGGCTGGGCGTGGTCGTGGCCCACCGTCCGCGGCTATCTCGCGCCCGGGATTCCGTATAAGGGCGTGCACCTGTTGTGGGTGGTGCGCACGAGCGTCATTCCCGTTCTGGTGGGCCTGATGCTGGGACCGGCATCGGTGGGGCGGCTGCAGTGGGCGGCCATGGTCGGGGGCTTTCCGCTCACGGGACTGATTCTGCTGCAGCGGCTTTACCTGGGCTCGTTCGCGAGGCTGCAGGAGCATCCGCTGGAGCTCGCCCGGTTCGTGCGGCATCTCCTCTCAGCCACCCACGGCGTGGTCGCGCCGATCGCCATCGTCACGCTGGTGCTGATCGATCCCATCGTCCGCATCGTGTTCGGAACGGCGTGGCTGAGCGCGGTGCCGCTGTTCTACGTGCTGTGGGCCGGGTGCCTCGTGATTCCCACCGTGGAGCCGCTGACGGGTCTGCTGCACGCGCTGGGACGCTCGCGCGAGGTCTTACGCGCCACGCTTGCCGCCGTGCTCGCCACCTGGATGCTCGGCGTGCCGCTGGCGCTGATGTCCGGCGAGATGGGCGCGGCCGTGGCGAGCCTTGGTGTGCATGCCGCCGGCCTGCTGGTGTGGCGGAAGGCGTGTCGCGCCGTGGACGTGAGCGTGCTGAAGAGCGCGGCGCTGCCATGGACGGCGGCGGTGGTGGCCGGCGTGGCGGCGTGGCTGTGGCACGCCGTGAACCCCATTGTCACGATCTGGCAGCTGCTGGCGTGCGGCGCCGCCGTGTCGGCGCTGTACCTGGCGTGTCTGGCCGCGGGAGGCTTCCCGCTGTTCGGTCCCGCCCGCGAGGCGCTCGCGCCCTACATGTGGCGCCGCTCGCCGGCGTTCCGCGGGACGGGACGATGAAGGCGGGCGAGGGCGCGCGGCACATCGGCGTGGACGCGACGTGCTGGATGCTGAAACGCGGCTTCGGCCGTCACGCGCGCTGTCTGCTCGGCGCGCTGATGGAAGTGGACACGCGCAACCGCTACACGTTTTTCATCGACGCGCCCGAGGTGAGAGCCGAGCTGCCGCCAAGTGCGGGCGTGCGCGTGGTCGGCGCGAGCGCGCCCACCATCGAGGCCGCCTCGGCCCGCGGACATCGGCGGCTGCGCGACGTGATGGCCATGAGCCGCGCGCTCTCGACCGCCGACCTCGACGTCGTGTTCTTCCCGACCCTGTACAGCTACGTGCCGACGTTCGGCCGCGCGCGGCGCTACCTGATGATGCACGACGCCACGGCGGAGATGTACCCGGCAATGGCGCTGGGCGGCTGGAAGAATCAGCTGATGTGGCGGGCCAAGACGGCCATCGGCCGCCGCCAGGCCGACGTGCTGTTGACCGTCTCCCACTATTCACGGGACACCATCGAGCGGTTGGTCGGCGTGGAGAGAGGCCGGCTGCACGTGGTGGGAGAAGCGAGCGCTGCCGTGTTCCGGGTGCTCGATCGGCCCGTCGTGTCGCCCGCGCTTCGAACGGCGGGCTTCGACCCCGCGCGGCGCTCGGTGGTGTTCGTCGGCGGCTTCAGCCCGCACAAGAACCTGGCCGCGCTCGTGCGGGCGTTCGCCCGCGTCGCCGAGCGTTCCGGACTGGCCGACGTGATGCTGTTCCTGGTGGGGGAGCGCGAGCGCGAGACCTTCGTGAACTGTCATCGGGAGCTGGCCCGGCAGATCGAGGAGCTCGGGCTTTCCTCGCGCGCCGTCTTCACCGGCTTCATCGAAGACGACGATCTCGTCGTGATGCTGAATCTGGCGACGGTGCTCGTGCTGCCCTCGTTCACCGAAGGCGTCGGGCTGCCCGCGCTGGAAGCGGCGGCGTGCGGCTGCCCGGTGATTGCCACCACGGAGAGCCCGCTGCCCGATCTGCTGGGACGCGGAGGCCGCTACGTGGATCCGCGCGACGAGGCCACGCTCGAGCGCGCGCTCGTGGAGGTGCTCTCGTCGGACGACGCGCGGCGCGAGATGCGGGCCGAGGGCCTGGCCGCCAGCTGGTCGCCTCAGCTGGAACACGGCCGCGTCGAACCTGGTCCATCTCTTCGAGAAGGGCCTGCCGTGACGGGCCGCCCCATGCGCTTCGTCCAGGTGACGACGTTCTATCCGCCGTACAACTTCGGCGGAGACGGGCTCTACGTGTACCGCCTGTCGCATGCGCTGGCCGCGCGCGGGCACCACGTGGACGTCGTGCACTGCGTGGACTCGTACCGCTATTTCGTCCGCGAGGAGCCGGCGGTGCGCCTGCCCGATCATCCCAACGTGTCGGTGCACCCGCTGAGGAGCCGCCTCGGCTGGCTCTCGCCGGTGCTGTCGCACCAGACCGGGCAGCCGTTCCTGAAGCGCGCCGCCATCAAGCGGCTTCTCGAGCGGCCGGCGGACGTCATCCACTTTCACAACGTGTCGCTCCTGGGCCCGGGCGTGCTCGGCATCGGAAACGGCGCGGGCCAGTTGCTCAAGGTCTACACCACGCACGAGCACTGGCTCGTGTGCCCCACGCACGTGTTGTGGAAGTTCGACCGCGAGCCGTGCGATCGGCCCACGTGCCTGCGCTGCCTGGCCTCGACCCGGCGGCCGCCGCAGCTGTGGCGCTACACGAACCTTCTGTCGCGCGCCTCCGAGCACATCGACCTCTTTCTCTCGCCGAGCGACTTCACGGCGCGCATGCACGCCGAGCGGGGGTTCGCCCGGCCGCTGTCGCACCTGGCCCCCTTTGCCGCGCGATCGGATCAGGACTGGCAGCAGCCGGATCCGCCGCCGCATCCCCGGCCCTATTTCCTCTTCGTGGGCCGGCTGGAGCCGGTGAAGGGACTCTCGACGCTGCTGCGCATCTGGGATCGGGTGGAGGGCGCCGACCTCCTGGTGATTGGCGACGGGGGAGAGCGGCCGGCGGCCCTGGCCGCCGCCGCGCGCAACCCGCGGATCGTCGTGCTCGGTCCGCTCGCGCCGCACGAGCTGGGGCGGTACTACTATCATGCGCGCGCCGTGCTCGTGCCGTCGCTCACCTACGAGGTGGCGCCCACGGTGGTGCTGGAGGCCTTCGCACGCAGGACGCCCGTGATCGCCCGCGACCTCGGCGGCACCTCCGAGTTCGTCCGCGGTGCCGGCGGCGGGCTGCTCTTCCAAAAAGACGACGAGCTCGTCGAAGCCATTGGCGAGCTGGCGGGCGATGCCCGGCGGCGCGACGAGCTGGGCGCGCGCGGGTACGAGGCGTTCATCGCGCGATGGACCGAGGACGCCCACATCACCGCCTATCTCGATTTGCTCGAGCGGGCGGCGCGGGGCAAGTTCGGCGCCGTGCCGTGGCGGCCCGCTCCAGCCGGAGAGACCGTCGAGGCATGAGGGCAGGAGAGGGCGTGCCGATCCTGATGTACCACTCGGTGTCGGCCGAGCGGCTGGGCCCGCTCGCGATCAGCCCGGAGGTGTTCCGGGATCAGCTCGCCGTGCTGGCCGACGAGGGCGCAACGAGCGTATCGGTCTCGGATCTCGTAGCCGCGCGCCGGGACGGTGTGCCGCTCCCGCCGGGCGCCGTGGTGCTCACCTTCGACGACGGGTATCTGGATTTCGCGGAGACGGCGTTTCCTCTGCTCGACGCGCGTGGATGGCGGGCCACGGTGTTTCTCGTGACGGGACTGATCGACAGGGGCGAGCCCATGGCGACTCCTCACGGCGGCCGGCGCCTGATGACGTGGCCGATGGTGTCCGAGCTGGCCAGGGCGGGCGTGGCGTTCGGCGCGCATTCGCTGTCGCACCCCGATTCTGACAGCCCTGCCGCTCGAAGAGGTGCGGCGCGAGGTGCAGCTCTCGGGCCGCGCGATCCACGAGCGCGCGGGCGTGGACGTGGAGGGCTTCGCGCCGCCGTACGGCCGATCGACCGACGCGGTCCGGGCCGAGATCGCGCGTCACTACCGGTGGTCGGTCGGGACCCAGATGCGGCGAGTGGACGCGGCGTCGGACGTCGTACGACCTGCCGCGGATCGAGATGTGGTATTTCCGGAACCTGGCGCGCTGGCGGCGCTACGTGGCGCGCGGATGGACGCCCTATTTCGGGCTGCGCCGCGCGCTTCGCTCGCTCCGGGAGGCGGTGTGAACCGGGTAGGCATCGCGGTGGTGGGCGCGGGAGTGGCCGGCGCCATGCGCGCGCGCACCGTGGCCCGCACCCCCTCCGCCCGCCTGCTCGTCGTCTGCGACACCGACCGGGAGGCGGCCGGGCGCGTGGCGCGGGAGCACCGTGTCGAGACGGCGCCGGACTTCCGCGCCGCGATCGGGACGGCCGGCGTGGAGGCCGTGATCGTGTCCTCGCCCGTGCAGCTGCACGAGGAGATGGTGACTGCGGCGCTCGAGGCGGGGAAGCACGTGCTCTCGGAGAAGCCGCTCTCGAACTCGGTGGAGTCGTGCCGCCGCCTGATCGAGGCGGCCGCGCGGGCGGGGCGGGTGCTGGCGGTCGGATTCAACCACCGGTACTACCCGTGCTTCCGGTACCTGAAGCAGGTGGTGGAGGAGGGCGTGCTGGGCCCGGTGGATCACGTGCGGGCGTTCGGCGGGCACGAGGGCATGAGCCAGTTCCGGGCGCCGTGGATGTACGAGCGGGCGACGCTCGGCGGCGGCGCGATGATGGACGTGGGGATTCACGTGTCGGATCTGGTGCGGTATCTGGGCTTCGAGCCGCGCGAGGTGACGGCGCTGGCGACGAACCGGGTGTGGAATTTGGAGGGGTCGGAAGACAACGCGATGGTGCTTGGCGCGGACGGCGGCGGGCGTGCCGATCGTGTACCAGGCGACGTGGACGGAGTGGAAGGGCTACCGGCTGCGGGTGGAGGTGTACGGGCGGGCGGGGATGGCGCTGGCGTCGTATCCGCCGCTGCACAACCTCGTGGTGCGGCGCGAAGGCGAGAACGGCGCGCGGCGGCGGGCGTGGCGGCTCTATCCGCGGCTGAACGTGCGGGAGCGGGTGTTCGGGTGGGAGCGGACGGCGGAGGACGCGTTCACGGCGGAGCTGTCGGATTTTCTGGGGCTGCTGGAGGGGCGGGCGGGCTCGTGCGCGAGCGGGCTGGACGGCCTCAAGGCGGTGGCGTTTGCGGCGGCGGCCGCGAGAAGCTCGGGAGAGGGTGGAACGGTGAGGGTTGAATAGTCGACAGGATCATCTAGTGGACAGAGATGCGGCGAGGTGACGCCAAGACTCCAAGCACACCCCAATTATGTAGTGGCTGTCAATCGGCTGGCCTAACGATCTCGATCGCGGAATCGTGCGGTTATTGTGCACGAAGCCGTGCAGAATCCACAACGGCGTATGGCTCCACCACTCGTCAACAAATTGGCCGGTGAGGTCGGGTCTTGATGGGAATTCGTCCCCGCTCCGGGCAGTTCGCGCTGCTGGGTGCGGCCGCCCTCGCCCTCGTCGCGGGCTACTACTTCGCCGCCGCGCCCAGAAGCGCCGCGCCCGCCAGCGATTCCGCCGCCATCCGCGCCCCACGCGCGGGCGGTGCGCTCGCCGCCTCCATCCGCGGCGAGCCGCGCAGCTTCAACCGCTTCGTCAATCGCGACACGTTCACGGATTCGTTCTCGCTCCTCACGCAGGCAAAGCTGGTGCGCGTCAACCGAGCCACCGACGAACTCGAGCCTTGGCTCGCCGAGCGTTGGCAAACCTCGCCTGACGGGCTCTCCTTCACACTGCATTTGCGCCCCAACCTCACGTGGTCCGATGGCGCCCCCTTCGATGCCGCCGATGTGCGGTTTGCGTTCGAGGCGGTATACGACACGCGCACCACCAGTCCGCTGCGTGACAGCCTGCTCGTCGACGGTCAGCCGCTCGAGATCGTGGTCGAGTCGCCCCTGGTGGTGTTGGTGAAGTTTCCCGCGCATTACGGTCCGGGGCTGCGTCTGCTCGACGCGCTGCCGGTGCTCCCGCGTCACCGGCTCGAGCGCTTCCACCATGAGGGCACGCTCGCCAGCGCGTGGGGAGTCGCCACGCCGCCCTCCGAGCTGGCCGGCCTGGGACCGTTCGTCCTCACCGAGTACCGCCCGGGCGAGCGGTTGGCATTTGCCAAAAATCCCCGCTACTGGCGCACCGACGGCCGGGGCGTGAGACTTCCGTATGTCGACCGGCTCACGCTCGAGATCGTGCCCGACCAGAACGCCGAGCTCCTGCGGCTGCAGGCGGGGCAGATCGATCTCACACAGAACGAGCTGAGGCCCGAAGACTACCTGCCGCTCCGACGCGCCTCCGAACAAGGCGCCATCTTGCTGCACGATCTGGGCGTGGGCCTCGATCCCGACGGGCTCTGGTTCAGCCTGTCGCCCGCGGCGCATGCCGGCGACCCGAGGCGCGACTGGCTCGGAAGTGAACCTTTCAGGCACGCCGTGTCCTTGGCCGTCAATCGCGCCGCGTTCGTCGACACGGTCTTTCTGGGCGCGGCAGTCCCGATCCACGGCCCGGTCACGCCGGGCAACCGGCGGTGGTTTGTACCCGCGCTGCCCGGCGGCGTGTACGACGTGAAGCGCGCACAGCAACTTCTGTCGGATCTCGGGCTCGCCGATCGCAACGGCGATCGCGCGCTCGAGGACGCGCGCGGAGGCGCCGTGCGCTTCGCGTTGCTCATCCTCCAGGGGAACACGGCGGCCGAGCGCGGCGCGGCATTCGTCCGCGAAGAGTTGTCGCGTCTCGGCATCGTTGTCGACGTCGTCGCGCTCGAGTTCGGTGCGTTCATCGAGCGGCTCGTCGCCGGAAAGTACGACGCCGTGTACTACCGGCTGCAGACGACCGACGCGGATCCGGCCGTCAATCTGGACTTCTGGCTCAGCTCGGGGAGCGCGCACGTCTGGAACATGGGGCAGGAGTCGCCCGCTACCAGCTTCGAACAGGAGATCGACCAGCTGATGCGCCGGCAGGCCCGCACGCTGGACGAGGCCGAACGCCAACGGCTGTTTGCCGACGTCCAACGCATCTTCGTCGAGCGCGAGCCCGTGATCTACTTCGCGGCGCCGCGTCTGTTCGTGGCCACGAGCCGCCGGGTCGGTCACGTCACGCCCGCCGTGCTCAGGCCCCAGCTGCTCTGGAACGCCGAGGCGCTGAGCGTCGCCGAGGCCGTTCCCGTCCCCACGCACTAGCGTGCTGCGCTTTATCGTCCGGCGTCTGCTCTTCGCGGTTCTCCTCGTCTTCGTCGTCTCATCCGCCGCGTTTCTGCTCACACGGCTCGCCCCGGGCGACTACGCCACCAACGTTCTGGGCTTCGGCGCGACGGGCGAGACGGTTTCGCAGACGCGCGCGCGCTACGGTCTCAACCAGAGCGCGGCGGCGCACTACGTCGAGTGGGTGGAGCGCGCTGTGCGCCTCGATCTCGGCACGTCGATGCTGTACGGACGTCCGGTGGGCGAGCTGGTGCGATCGCGGCTCGCGAACACGGCGGTGCTCGGCCTGACGGCCCTGATCCTCGCCACGCTCGTAGGGCTGCCGCTCGGCGTTGCCATTGGCAGCGGCGCCCTGAAGTGGGCGCGTCCGCTGGTGGGCGCCGCCTCGATGGTCGCGCTCTCGCTTCCGCCGCTTCTCACGTCGCTCGTGCTCGTCTTCGTGTCGGCGCGTACGGGATGGCTGCCAATCGGCGGCATGACGTCGGCGGACGCGGCGGGTTCGGGATTCACCGCGTATGTCGCCGATCTCGCCACGCACCTGCCCCTGCCCGCTCTCGCGCTGGCGCTGCCGATCGCGGCGCTCCTCGAGCGGCTCCAGTCGCGGTCGATGGCCGAGGCGATGCAGGCGCCGTTTGTGGCGCCGGTGCTGGCACGGGGCATGTCCAGGCGGCGTATCGTGTGGCGGCATCTGCTGCCGCTCGCGGCGCGGCCCGTGGTGGCGGTGTACGGTCTGGTCGTCGGCAGCCTGCTCAGCGGATCCTTCGCCGTGGAAATCGTGACGGCGTGGCCCGGGCTCGGGCGGCTGATGCTCGATGCGCTCCGCGCGCGCGACGTGCTGCTCGTGGCCGGCTGCGCGGCCTGGGGCGCCATCGTGCTGGCCAGCGCCAACCTCGCCGCGGATCTGGCACTCGCCGCGCTCGATCCGCGCACGCGGGAGCAATGACGAGGCGCCTCGGCTTCTTCCTCGTGGCTGCCGTCGTCGCAGCGTCGCTGGCCGCGCCGGTCCTGGCGCCGAATGATCCCACATCCGAGTTCCGGCAATTGCTGCACGCGCCGCCGACCGCCGTACACGTGCGCGCCGCCGACGGGAGCTGGCAGCCTCCGTTCATCTATCCCTGGAAGCTCGAGAGCCGGCTCGAGCAACGATATGCCGTCGATCGATCCGATCGGGTCCCGCTTGTGTGGTTTCAGCGCGGGCGGGTGGCGACCACGGCCGGGGAAGCGTCCTCGCCGCTGCTGTTCCTGGGCACCGACAGCTTTGGACGCGACGTCTTCGCGCGCCTACTCTACGGCGGCCGAACGTCGCTGGCCGTTGCGCTCGCCGCCGCACTCGGGGCGCTCGCGATTGGCGTCGTGATCGGGGCGATCGCGGGCTATCGAGGCGGGCTCGTGGACGAGACAGCGATGCGCGTCAGCGAGCTGGTGCTGGTCCTGCCGGTCACCTACGTGGTCCTGTCGCTCCGCGCCGTGATGCCGCTGGTGGTTCCGCACGCCGCGGTGTTCCTGATGATGACGCTGATTCTTGCGCTGGTCGGCTGGCCATCGGTGGCGCGCGGCGTTCGGGCCACGATTCATGCCGAGCGAGGGCTCGAATACGCCGCGGCCGCCGTGGCGGCGGGCGCAAGCCCCGCGCGCGTGCTCTTCCGGCACCTGCTGCCGGCCACGCGCGGGTTTCTCGCCACCGAGATATCGGTGCTGCTGCCGGCCTTCATCCTGGCGGAGGCTACGCTGTCGTTCGTCGGTTTCGGCTTTTCGGATCCGGTACCGAGCTGGGGCACGATGCTGCGCGACGCGTCCAATATCGTGTCGATCACGGAGTTCCCGTGGACGCTGGCCCCGGCTGTGGCCATCTTCGCCGTCTCGCTCGGCTTCAACCTGATTCTCCAGGATGACGCCGACGTGGGGGCGCGCCGATTGACAAGGGCGCGGCAGGCCCATACGCTCGCTTCATGAAGCTCGACGGGATCTTTCCACCCCTCACCACGCCGTTTCGCGACGGCGCGCTGGATCTGGACGCGCCTGCGCACGAATACCGAGCGATACCTGCGCACGGGCGTCCGCGGCGTCGTCGTGCTCGGCTCGAGCGGGGAGGCGCCGCTCGTGGACGACGAGGAAAGCGATCGCGCGATCGGGGCGGCGCGCGAGGTGACGCCGCGCCATCAGCTGCTCATCGCCGGCACGGGCCGCGAGTCCACGCGCGCGACCATCGAGGCCACGAAGCGCGCGGCCGGCGAAGGCGCCGACGCCGTGCTGGTGCGGACGCCGTCGTACTTCAAGTCGCAGATGACGAGCGACGTCTTCGTCGCGCACTACACGGCCGTGGCCGATGCCTCGCCGGTGCCGGTGCTGCTGTACAACGTCACGGTTTTTACCGGCGTCAACCTCCTGCCGGCCGCCGTCGCGCGGCTCGCCGCGCATCCGAACATCGCCGGCATGAAGGAATCGGGCGGCGACATCGCGCAGGTCGGCGAGCTCGTGGCCACGACGCCCGAACGCTTCCAGGTGCTCGCCGGCTCCGCCACCACGCTCTACGCGGCATTGTCGGCGGGGGCCAGGGGCGGGATCCTCGCGCTCGCATGCGTGGTGCCCGAGCTGATGGTGCGCATGGTGGACCTCGTTCGCCAGGCGCGGCACGACGAGGCGCGCACGCTTCAGCAGCACATCGCCACGCTCGCGAAGCTCGTGACGAGCGTGCACGGCATTCCCGGTCTCAAGGCCGCGGCGAAGCTGGCCGGTTATCCGAGCGGCGCACCGCGGCCGCCCCTCCTGGCCGCCGCCGCCCGGGGCCGTCGACGAGATCGCGCGCGAGATGGAGCGGGTCGCACGTCTCACCAGCGAGCAGGTGGAGCGGACATGACGCTGCCGCCCCTGCCGCCGCGCATCCTCATGGGTCCGGGGCCGTGCCTCATCGCGCCGCGCGTGATGCGCGCCATGGCGGCGCCGGTGCTGAGTCATCTCGACCCCGCGCTGATGACGCTGCTCGACTCGATGCGCGACGGGCTTCATCGTCTGTTTCGCGCGCCGGACGACGCCGTCGCGCTGGCGGTGTCGGGCACCGGCACTTCGTCGATGGAGGCCGCGATCGCGGCGCTGGTCGATCCGTCGACGCGCGTCACGGTGGTCGACCACCGGCTACTTCGGCGATCGGCTCGTCGAGATGTGCCGCCGCTACGGCGCCATCGTCTCGCCGCTGGAGGTGGAGTGGGGCCGCGCGGCGGATCCCGACGATCTCATCCGCGCGCTCAAGAAGACGGGTGCGGACGTCGTGGCGTTCGTGCACGGAGAAACCTCCACCGGCGTGCTCAATCCCGCACGCGAGCTGGCCGCGGCGGCGCACGCGCACGGCGCGCGCACGCTGGTCGATGCCGTGACGACGCTCGGCGGGCACGAGCTGGACATGGCGGCGTGGAAGCTCGACGCCGTGTACAGCTGTGCGCAGAAGTGCATCGGCGCGCCCTCGGGACTCTCGCCGCTGGCGGTTCGAAAGAGCGCGCGCCGGGCGAACGGCGGCTGCCGCAGCTTCTATCTGGATCTCGATCTCATCGAAGACTACTGGGTGCGCCGCAAATATCACCACACGCTGTCGTCCAGCCTGGCCTGCGCCCTGGCCGAAGCGCATCTTCGCCGTGGAAGAGGAGGGGCTCGCCCGGCGGTGGCAGCGTCACGAGCGAAATCACCTGGCGCTCGCGCACGGCCTCGCGGGAATGGACCTGGCGCTGCTGCCACCCGAAGGCGAGCGGCTCTGGACGCTGAACGCCGTCAAGGTGCCCGAGGGCGTCGACGAGGCCGCCGTGCGCACGCGGCTGCGCGAGCAGTTCAACATCGAGATCGGGGCAGGACTCGGTCCGCTGGCCGGGCGCATCTGGCGGATCGGCCTCATGGGCGCGAGCTCGGCGCCCGAGCTGGTGCTGCTGCTGCTCGGCGCCCTCGAATCGGCGCTCCTGGCCGAAGGTCACGCCGTGCCCGCGGGTCAGGGCGTGGCTGCCGCGGCCGCGTGGTTCGGCCGCTGAGATCTCGGAAAATCCCACAGTTCGGACGCTCAGCCGCGTAGCCCGGCGGGATTCGTGGCGATGGCCGTGGTACACGAGTTGCACACCAGGGAGTGTGTGCGTCGGATCCGGTGGCAGGGTGTCATCCTGGCCGGACGCGAGTCGCCGCAGAGAGACGATCAGACCATGTGCCCGCAACCGAAGGTCGCGCGTCCGAAACACCGCTGGCCGGTGCGCTCCGCCGCGGCCGCGCTCGTCGCGCTCACGGCGTCGGCGTGCGCCACGAACCCCGTCAGCGGCAAGAAAGAATTCACGCTGATGAGCGAGGCGCAGGAAATCCAGATCGGCCAGGAGATGGATCAGCAGGTGCAGCAGGAGATGGGCGTCTACGGGGACAGCGAGCTGCAGCAATACATCAGCGACATCGGTCTCCGTCTCGCGCGCAGCTCCCATCGGCCCAACCTGCCGTGGCACTTCACGGTGGTGGATGCACCGGCGGTCAACGCCTTCGCGCTGCCGGGCGGCTACATCTACATCACGCGCGGCATCCTCGCGTACCTCGGCGACGAAGCGGAGCTGGCCGGCGTGATCGGCCACGAAATCGGTCACGTCACCGCGCGTCACGCGGCGCAGGCCTACACGCGATCCGCCGGTGCGCAGCTCGGTCTGCTCGTGAGCGGGATCTTCGTGCCCCAGACGCGCCCGTTCGGACAGGTCGCTGAATCGGCCCTCGGGCTTCTCTTCCTCAGATACGGTCGAGACGACGAGCTCGAGGCCGATCGTCTGGGCGCTGAATACGAATGGAAGACCGGGTGGGACCCTCGCGCGATGCCCGGATTTCTCGGCACGCTCGCGCGCATCCATGAAACCGCCGATCGCCGCGGGGTGCCCAACTGGCTGTCCACGCATCCGATGCCGGCCGATCGCGTGCAGAAGGTTCAGGAAACGGTGACGAAGCTCGAGAACACCCCCGGTGGCCCACAAAAGGTCGGCCAGGACGAGTTCCTGCGCCGCATCGACGGCCTGGTCTTCGGTGACAACCCCAACGAGGGGGTCGTCCGGGGCAGCACGTTTCTTCACCCGGATCTGCGTTTCGGGCTCCAGTTTCCAAGCGGGTGGGAAGTGTCCAACGGCAAGACGCAGGTGGCCGGCGCGGAGCCCGGCGGTGGGGCGGTGGTCCTCGTGGAGCTCGTCGAGCAGCCCAAAGGCAACGGCGTCGATCAGATCGCGGCGAACAATATGAGGACCGCGGGCTTCAAACAGCTCGAGGGCGGCCGCCGCAGCATCAACGGGCTCGACGCGTACGTGGGCACCTACGACGGGAAAGTGCAGCAGCTCGGTCAGGTGCGTGTGCGCGCGGCGCACATCCAGCATCAGCGCCACGTGTTCCTGGTGGCCGGGATCGCGCCGGTGGACCGGTACGCACGCGCGGAGAGCGCGTTCGTCTCCTCGATACAGAGCTTCCGCCCGCTCGGGCGCGACGAAGCGCTCAACGTTCGGCCGAACCGCATCGACTTCTATACGGCGCGTGCCGGCGACACCTGGCAGGCGATCGCCGAGCGCCAGAGCGGGGGCAACGTGAAGGCTTCCGACCTGGCCATCATGAACGGCTACGCCGTGAGCGAGCAGCCGCGGCCGGGCGATCGGCTGAAGATCGTGGTCAGCAGCTAGTCGCGGCCCGTCGCCGTTCAGCCGTAACTACTCTGAACAAAGATCTTATCGAGTATTGCGCCGAGAGCGCGCCAGTATGGTATCATCTGGATACTATGAAGGTATCAACAGATACTGCTGTCGCATCGGCGCTCGACGTGGTGGAGCGGGTGGCCGACGTGCTGGGAGGCCGGGCCGTCCTGCGGATCAGTGTGCGCACCTGGAGCGAGCTCGAACAGGTTGTCCGCGCGGGGCTGCCCAAGCGTTCGCTGCAGCTCGTCGCGCGCCGCGCCGTGGAGCCCGGCACGCCGTTCAGCGAGTTCGTCTACAGCGTCGTTCCCGCCGCCACCTTCAAGCGCCGCACCCGGTTGTCGGCCGAGGAGAGCGAGCGCACGGAGCGGCTCGCCCGGGTGGTGGCGCTTGCCGAAAACCTGTGGGGCAACGACGGTGAAGCGCGCGCGTTCCTGAACCGATCGCATCCGCTTCTCGACGGTCAGGCCCCGCTCACAGTCGCCCGCACGGAGCTGGGAGCGAGGCGCGTCGAGCGCCTGCTGGCCGATGTCGAACACGGCCTCCCGCTCTGAATCCTCGCTGCTGGGATACCGGATTGGGTCGCCGGCGTATCCGCTCCTCGATGGGGCGGGGGCGGCGGCACGCGACGATGCACGGTGGAATTCCCGGGGGCGCTACGTCATCTACGCCACCGAGCACTACGCGACGGCGCTCCTCGAGAAGGCTGCGCAGCTGAACAGCATCCGGATCCCGTCCACGCTGGTCTTCGTCCAGATCGAGCTGTCTGGCGGAGCGAGCATCGAAGAAGTGCGCCCGGCCGATGTGCCGGGCTGGCTTGCTGACGATAAGAAGGCGAGCCAGCGCTTCGGCGATCGGTGGTACGACGAGCAGCGCTCAGTGGTGTTGTTTGTCCCCTCGCTGGTGGCGCCCGGCCTCGAGCGCAACGTGCTGATCAACCAGCGCCATCCGCATTTCACGCGGATCGTCGCCTCCGCTCCCGAGCGTGTCCGGAGTCATCCGAAGCTTCTTTCATGATGCGCCGTGTCGGACGCGCGGCTCTCGCCGTGGCGGTCGTGGCGTTCGCGGTGCTGTCCTACATCTACGTCACGCTCCCCGACGTGCGGCCGCTCGCCACCGCCCCTCCAAAGACCACGGCGTTCATCGAGCTGAGGGCGCGTGAATCGCTCGCCCGTGGAGCGAAGCCGCGCCGTGTGCAGCGGTGGGTGGGGTATCCACAGATCTCCAGCCACCTCAAGCGCGCGGTGCTCGTGGCGGAAGACAGCGCATTCTGGCAGCACGACGGGATCGACGTGGACGAGCTGCGCAAGTCGATCGAAACCAACCTGGAGCGGGGCCGCTTTTCGCGCGGCGGCAGCACGATTACGCAGCAGCTGGCCAAGAACCTGTACCTCTCGCCGTCGAGAAACCCGCTGCGCAAGCTGCGCGAACTGCTCATCGCGCGCCGGCTCGAGGTGGAGCTGTCGAAGCGCCGCATTCTCGAGCTGTACCTGAACGTGATCGAGTGGGGCGACGGTGTGTACGGCGCCGAGGCCGCGGCCCGGACCTACTTTCATCACTCCTCGGCCGCGCTCGGTCCCGAAGAATCCGCGTTGCTCGCGGGCGCCATCATCAATCCGCGCACCTACAGTCCGTCGAAGCCCAACGCGCGGCTGCGCGGGCGTCAGCGGCTCATCCTTCGCCGCATGGGCCAGGTCGAACCCCCGCCGGTCGAGGCGGTCGTCTCGCCGATCCCGCCAACTCTTCCGCTTCCCGCACCGGCCGATGAGCTGACACCGTCACTCGAACCGCCGGCGTCGCCGGACATCGAAACGCCTCCGCCAACTGAGCCGATTCCTCCGGATCCGGACCAACCGCATAGGTGATTCGGGTCATTGACACCCGGTGATCGCTTCGTCATAATTCGCGCCGTCTTCACGAGTTTTCCTATCTTGATTCACGTGCCGACATCGTTCCTCACACGGGTCGGGGCGGACGTGTGCGCGCCGCTGGATGATCAACTACACCGAGCATCTGACCACGCTCATGCAGGACATCGTGGCGCGTGTGCCCACGCTGTCGTTCATCGATCTGAACCGCCTGCTGGTGTTCGCGCGCTTCGGGCGCACGGCGGCCGAAGGGCCGTTCGCCACGTGTCACTGCGTGAACCTCCCGCCGAGCGAGCCCGGACACTACTTCTGGCTGGATACCAGCACGGGCCGCACCACGCGGCGCTCCGAGTGGTTCGTGACCAAGTCGCCCGTCGTCCGCGTCGGGGGCGAGCGGATTCACTATCTGATCTCGTTCGCGCTGCCGCGCTTCTGCGATCAGACGCTCGAGCGCTCGCGCAAGGATCACTTCTATCCGGGCGCCGAGCCCTGGGTGGCCAAGCTCGACACGGTGATCCACGAGCTCTATCACGTCGATCCGGAGGAGCCCGGCATCCGCCGGATTGAGCGCGCCGACGGCACCTACTCGCCGAACTCGCACGGACGCGAGTTCTTCGAAACCGTGGCGCGCCTGGTCCACGAGTATCTGGCGAGCCGGCCCGATCCGCGCGTCTACGACTTTCTCCGATACAGTTTCGCCGAGCTCACCGAGCGCCACGGGACCGTGATGGGCACCACGTTCCGCGACTTTCCGTCGTTCCCGCAGCGCTACCTCGAGGTGTTGCGCCGTCAGCCGCAGTGCAGCATCGAGGACGGCGTCCAGATTGTGCCCATCCAGCAGCGACGCCGCGCCACCAGATATACGGCGAACGATCTGCACCTGCGCGAGTTCCGCGCGAAGAGCAGTCTGCCCCTGGGCCCGCGCGCTCTGCGCTCGATCCAGCCGGTTCGCGACACGGCAGCCTCCCGGGCCGCCAACTAATCGCTTCGCCGCCGGCCGGATGGCGAGTGTGCCATCGGCCATCGACCGTACCTCCCACGAGTTCTCGCGCCGCTGCGCGTTCCATTCGGTTAAAGCTCTGGAAGCTCGCGGGCTGAACGACGTGCCGGCGCTCCGGCTACGGCTCCAGCCGGTGCGTCGCGAGATAGCGGCTGCGCCAATACGACGAGCTCAGGCGATCCACGCGAACCACACCCCGCGAGCTGGGTGCGTGCACGAACTGATCGCCGCCAATCGCGATGGCCACGTGGCTCGGTCCCGACTGAACGGTGGAGAAGAAGAGGAGATCGCCGGGCGCGATCTCGGCGTCCTTGACGCGCGAGCCCACGCGGAACTGATCGCGCACCTCGCGCGGCAGGCTCAGGCCGTGCCGCGCAAAGACGTACTGGACGAACCCGCTGCAATCGAACCCTGAGGGATCGCTCCCGCCGTTGCGGTAGGGGGCGCCCTGCAAGCCGAGCGCCGTGCTGGACACGGAGTAGCCATCGGCGGGGACGCCGGTGGCAGGGATCGACCCGGGGTCGGCGCGCTCCGGGGCTGGTGGCGAAGCGCCCGGTGTCGGGAACGGCTTTGGTACGGCGCCGCTCCGTGTGCCGCAGCCGCCGGCGAGGCAGGCGGCGACGACAAAGAGGAGCGACGACCGCACGAATTGGTGCACGCGAAGTCTTATCGGACTGGCGACCGATCTGCGGTATCGCTCTAAGCCTCTGGACCCTATGGCTTTAGCTCTGTCCATCGCTTGACAGCTCATGCGCGCTCGGAGAGAATTGCTCATATGGAGCAGACGCTCCTTCTGAACGCCTCGTACGAGCCCCTCAAGGTCGTCCACTGGCAGAAGGCGATTACGCTGCTCTGCCAGGGCAAGGTCGAGGTGATCTCGGTCTACGACCGCGAGATCCGGGCCGTGTCGGTCACCTTCAAGCTGCCCTCGGTGATCCGGCTCCTCCGCTACATCAAGATCAAGCGGCGGTTCGACTACGTGCCGTTCTCCCGCGCCAACATCTATGCGCGCGACGATCATAGTTGTCAATATTGCGGCGACGCGTTCCCCATTGGCGAGCTGACCTTCGACCACGTCATGCCGGTGGCGCAAGGCGGACGCAAGGACTGGGAGAACATCGTCACGAGCTGCGTCACGTGCAACCGGCGGAAGGGCGGACGCACGCCAGAGGAGGCGGGCATGCGTCTCACCCGCGTGCCGAGGCGGCCCGTGTCGGTGCCGGCGGTGCGCATTACCATCGGGTTGCGGAACGCCCCCGAAAGCTGGCGCGACTACCTGTACTGGAACGTGGAGCTCGACGAGTCGTAGGGCCCCGGCCCATCCCGCCCTTGCCTTCCGTCCTCACTGGTGCACGCTTGAACGCCATTCAGCCCCTGGCGGTGGTGGAAGGCGGACGCATCGACCTTCACGGCGCCGACTTCCCGCTGAACGAGCTCGGCGTGCCCGACGTGCGTATCGGCGGCGAGCCGGCGCGCGTCGTATTTGCCTCGTCTTCCACGGTCGGCGTACTGGTGCCGCCAGGTCTCGAGGGCGGATCGACACCCGTCCGGGTGGACGGAGTGGCGGGCGAGACGGCGTTCGTCGAGATCGGACGGCCCTGGGCGACGGGCCTCCACCAGGTGGACAGTCCCGTCATCGATACGGACGGTCATCTCTACGTGACGTGCAGCGGCGGCCCGCGGACAGCAGGTGCCCGTCTCGACTTCCAGGTCTCGCCGGACGGCACACCGCGAGAATTTCGTGACGGGCATCGTCAACGCGACGTCGCTGACCTTCGATGGCAATGGCGCGCTTCACGTCTCGAGCCGCTTCGATGGCGCCATCTACCGTGTCGACCCCGACGGCTCCTATCGCACCGTGGGCGCCGAGCTGGGCGTGGCCTGCGGACTGGCGTTCGGCCCCGACGGGTCTCTGCTAGTCGGCGATCGCTCCGGTACCATTTTTCGCATCCCGCCAAGCGGATCGGTCACATCGTTCGCCTCGCTGCCCGCCAGCGTGGCCGCGTTTTCACCTGGCGTTCGGACCCGACGAGCATCTGTAAGTCACCGGGCCCACGCTGGGTTCCAATGACTCCGTCTATCGCATCGACTCGTTCGGACGCGCCGAGGCCATCTACTCGGCATTCGGCCGGCCTCAGGGACTGGCGTTCGATCGCCGCGGCGTGCTGCACGTCGTCGAGGCGCTCGCGGGGTGGTCGGGACTCTATCGTCTTCCGCCAGGCCGCTCCGCGGAGCTCGTGGTTGCGGCGCCGGCGCTCGTTGGCGTGGCGTTCCATCCGCACGGAGGGGCGGTGGTGGCGTCGAATGACACCGCGTACCGCTTCGACGAGACACTTGGCTGACGGCGTGTGCACGCCAATCGGCTGGGACGGCTACAGTGTGTCGCCGCGAATGGTGCGATTCGCGCGGGTGCCGCTCCCTGGCCCGGTTCGATTCCGTCCGGCTCACCATCTTTTCATCAGCACTCTCAGACGGCGCCAAGTACTTGAAAAGTGGTGCCGTTACGGCGGTTCGATTGAATCGATTTCCGTCGTACGCGATTCCTTCGGGAAAGAACAGCGCTTGCAGCCGTTGTCTGTAGTCGAGCGAAGCCTGCACCCACAGATCTGAAGCCCGCGGCAGGATGCGTTCTGCGAACGCCAGGATGCCCTGCACGTCGAGTTCATCGACGGCCTCGGCGTGGTGGTCGATCTGGGCGAACGTCAGCTCCTCGCGCACCTTGTCGCGTTGACGGCTGTAGCTGGTGAGGTCGATCGACTCCGAATACAGAAACGCTTCGTCGAGCCGATCGAGCTTTTGCTGGATGGCCTTGACCCGCCGGTCCTGCTCGGCGGTCCGGTCCTTCGCCTCGGCGCGCCGCTGTTCCCAGACGTAGAGGATGCGGTCCTTGACCAGGCGCATGTAGCCGGGTGTCGGCTGCAGGAGCGCGAGTTCGTCCACAAACGCGCCTTCGAGCGCGGCCTTGCTGACGTTCACCGAACGACACGGCTTCTGGCAGTGGTAGTACGCGTAGTGGCCGTTGCGGCCCTTCGACCAGCTCCCGGTGAGCGGCCGGCCGCACGTCTCGCAGCGGACGAAGCCGCGCAGCGGGAAGTCCGGATGGTTCCGCTGACGCGGACCGGCGACGACGATGCGACCATCGAGGACCGCCTGGGCGCGGTAGAACGTGGCTTCGTCCACAAGCGGCTCGAAGTTGCCCTTCGTCGACACGTCGTAATCCGGGCTCTCCACCTTCCCGACGTAGATCGGGTTCCGCATCATCTGGCCGAAGCTCTGTGGCGATAGCTTCAACCCCTTGCGGCTGCGCAGACCGGCTTCGGTCGCGCGGGCGATCACTTCCTGCTTCGAGTACTGTCCCGTCGCCAGATCCTCGAACGCCTGCCGCACGAGTGGACCGCGTTCGGGGTCGTGCACAAGGCTCGTGTTCGACCACTTCGGGGCATTGAGATAGCCGAGCGGCGCCGGGAACGTCCAGCGTCCGAGCTCCAACGCCGCCTTCATGCCGGCGCGCGTTCGATCCGAGCGCACGTCGTTGTCGAACTGCGCGAACGCGGCCAGCACACCTTCCATCAGCTTGCCGGTGGAGGTGTCGTCGATCGGCTCGGTGGCAGACCGCAGCGAAATGCCGAGCGATTTCAGCTAGTGCACGCAGCGCAAAGTGATCGTATTTCTCCCGCGCGAAGCGCGTGAGGTTGTAGACAACCACGAAGTGGACCTTGCCCTTGTGCGTTCGGCAGTACTTCAGCAGCGCCTGGAGCTGACTGCGGTCCGTGGTCTTGGCGCTCTCGCCCTCTTCGTGGAAGCGTTCGAGGACGTCGTAGCCCTGCCGGCGGCAGTACTCCTCGCAGGCCCGGAGCTGGGTCGGCAGACTGAGGTTCTCGGTCTGTTCCTTCGTGCTGACGCGAACGTAGATCACCGCGCCGACCATCTCTGGCAGCTTAGTCCCGTCTCCGGCCGCCGGCAAGGTCCGTCGTCGCCGCATGGTCGTCAGTGAATGCGACCGTCCTGCAACGCCAGGGCGATCACCACATGCGCCATCGCTTCCGCGTGGCGCGCGACGTCGAGCACCTCGTCGTCGGCGAGCGTGTCGGCTTCGTCGCCGAGCAGTTCGCGGCATCGCGCGATCGAGATCGGTTCCGGAATGGCTTCCGCACGATTCGGGCACGTCCATGGCGGTCCCCCATTGCACGCGAGTCGTGTGGATTGGGTGGGCGCGCTCCGGCGCGTCGATGTGGCGGTCGACGCGCCGTTGTCGAGGAGCGCGGATGCGGCGTTGCGCCGGCATCGTCCGCGGAAGCTGTGCTCCGAGCGGTGACGGTCACGTCGATGACGTGGCCGTCTGTCGAGCGTTCAGATGAACCAGGGCGCGATCACGCCCTGGTGAACGCTGCCTCGTTGCGGCGCGTGGTCCTGAGAACGCGACGCCGCGAGAAGCCATGAAGTTCGCAGCCTACGGTGTGCAGATCAACCGCTGTCGGTGGTCCTGCAACAGGCTGCGATGTTGTGAGGGATGCGCTCCAAGCCGTGCCCTTGGGGCGATCGGCGGAATGCGCGCTCCGGATGCCGTTGTGGCGAACCGGAGGAGTGCCGTGCGGCACTGACGTGATGAGCCCAACATACGCCTGCGCGATGTCGTCGTCAACATCGTTGTGAGCCGTCATCAGATGACCACCATCGCGTAATTGCCAATCCGTGCCGCGCGCAGGCGTCGTCAATGCCCGAAGGCCCGGCCACCGGCCGGGTCGAAGCGAAGCGGAGAGCATTGACGACGCCGAGCACGGCGCCAGCATCATCGGCGCGATGGTGGCGCGGCTCGATCTGGATCCGCGATCGGCGTCGTGTTCTTCCGGAGAACAGCGGCTCGTGCGCGAACCGATTCCTGCGGAATACTCGGCCGCTTCTGCCGCGGATCTGGACACGAACACGTGCACGCGGGCGGCGCGATTCTCCTGCACGAACTGGGCGCGCAGACAGCGACACGCGGCACGACCAACGATGGCGTGAACGACCCCGTCTCGGCGGCCTGGGGTCAGGCGCAGGGCAGGACAGCGGGGTCGTTCACGCCATCGTTGGTTCACCGACTGCGACACCGACACCGACGGAGACGGCGGCAAAGAGCGCCGCCTCGATCGTCGCGGCCGCGGCAAGGTGCTGCGATTCAGAGCGCTTGCACGCGGTTCGCGCTCATGGAGCCACCAGGGGTGAGAGAGACGTCCAGAGAGGGCGCCGAAACCGGGGGGCCAACCTGACGCGATTTTCGCTTCGCCCCCCTCTTGGCCCACACATCCCGGTCCATCGAGCCAGTGAGCTGGAGGTACTGGCGGTTCAGCGGCTGAACCTCGACGGCCGAACGGCCGTACGACCAATCGTCGCGCAGGCAGGTCGAGGACGACTGCCAGAGCACCTTGTCTCCTGTCGTCGCCACGCCCGATAGAGCGCCTGGATCTTCGGCATGCCCTGCTTTCGGAACTCCTGCGCGATGTAGCGATCGGTCGGATCGCCGAGGTGTCCGCCCTGCTCCTGCCGCTCGCGAAAGTACGTCTCCAGGGACTTGCTCACGCTCGGATTCAGCGGAGTCCAGAGCTCCTCTCGGAGCGCCGCTTTGTAGAGCGCCACGGCCTTTCTGAAGCGACGCGGCACAAGCAGTCGAACCGTCCACGTGTGGAGCGAAGCGAAACAGGTCGAGGTGACGGATCAGGAACTGGCGGAAGTCCACCGGGAGCCGCCGGTTCACGAGGTAGAGAAAGACGAACCGACTCGTGTCGTCCTTCTCGATGCCGATCGGCAACTTGTCGGGAAAGCAGCGGATGGTTTTCCGCCGCCCGCTCCGAACGCGATGTGCGGATACTCCTCTGGGCCGCAGTACCGTCTCTGCGTGAGGTCGAAGAACGCGCGCTTGTCCGCCTCGGGACTCAACCACCAGCACCGTCGATCGCCCAGCACCGCATCGAGAATCATCACCCGTTCGACCATTCGGCCGATCGTGCGCAGACGACGGTTGCGGTTGTCCGCATGGCCAATCGCCTCGTAGAGCGGCTTGTGGTGAACGTGGTAGAGACGCCCTCGCCGGACAGGTCCTGGCTCGATGGCTCGGGCGAATCCGCGCGCCACCAGGCGGGCGACGAACTCACGGCTGTTCTGGCCGCGCACGGTGCCGGTGAAGGCGCAGTACTGGCGTTCCAGGAAGCACCCGGAGTGGACCATGACGGTCACGAGGAACTGACGCTGCCGCGGCGTCAAGCCGTAAGTCGCCCAAGGCGGCCACTCGGCTGACGCTGACGCTGTCGAAGGTCGGGTTGGCGAGGGTATTCGTGCGTCACAGGAA
>CAWGYQ010000001.1:0-339408 GCA_963826865.1 uncultured Acidobacteriota bacterium | reverse complement strand
CTCTCATCCAGGACTACGGCGGAGGGCGTGTGCCGCTGGTGGTGCCGCTCACGCTGTTCGCCCATCACATCCGGCGCTGCGGAGTGCCGTATCTGGCCGACCAGGTCTATCTGCAGCCGCATCCGGTCGAGCTGATGTTGCGAAACCACATGTGACGGCGATGAGGAAGAGAGTCATCATCACCGATCGGATGCAGCGAGGCTACGCCTACTGGCGAACCGAGCCGGTCGGTCGGAACTTCGCGCCTGGGTTCATGCCGGCTCTGACGCCGAAAGAGATGCTGAGGCTCGGCATCTTCGGCGGGAAGTACATGACGGATTGCCAGGAGGAGTTTCCACGGAGCTGGTTCGCGCGCGCCAGGCTGTGCGCCGAGCGGCATGACGCGCGGCTGAATTGCTTCGGCGTGAACGCCTCGCGTTCGCTCGCCGTCTGGCGTCGCAGCGGATGGATCCACCAGCAGGATCCACGTGGGTGGTTCCAGTGGTATTGCCGCTACTACATGGGCCGCAGAACCGCCGACGACGCCCGGCAGATTCGACGCTGGCGGGCGATCGCGCGCCACGTGGCGGCGCTTCGGAAGCACTGCGAACCTGGCGATCTCGATTGTCGGAGGCGCCAGCGGCAGGCCGTCCTTCACTGGGCGTACGACAGCCGAAAGATATAGGGGTCGAATTGGCCGCCGACAAGATCGGCTTTGGACCGCTGAATGGCGAGAGAATCGCCTGAGCCGCTGAGTCGCCGAGATCCCAGCTCAGGCGGCAGCCCACCGTCGCGTGCCCCGACGTCCGACGCTCGAGCCACATGACGCCCTTGACCAGGTTGCGAGCCGTCGCTACAGTTGCTTGAGCGCCAGCGCCAGATGTCCCGGTTATCCATTGGTTGAACTGTTCCCCAAGTCCCGCTTCCGGGCTCCTGGAATCGCCCGCCCGCCAGGTTCTGTCCTTGCGTTCGCTGTCCTGGTTGTTGCGATCGGTGCCGCCTGCCAGGAGCCCAGCCCCCTCTCGCCCGTCGGGCCAAGTGGATCGGTCGATCCGCGGCTCGCGGCGGATGTCGGAGCGAAATGGTCGCCGTACGTCGGCGTGCACATCAATGCCGGCGCACTCGACGCGTACCGCGATGCGCTCTCCTCGCTGCGGCGTGCGGGCCGACTGAACGGCCTGCGCGTCGAGATCAGCCGGAGCAACCAGCGCTCCGGCGATCGGACCATCACGGAGCTCGGGGGACTCGGCCTCGACCTGTTGGGCCTGATCGGGAACGAGTACCTGTTCGATCAGAATATCGAGCGCGAGATCGATAACATCCTCGCGGCGTATCCCGAGATCCGACACTTCCAGATCGGCAACGAGGTCACGACCATTCTGCCGAAGAGTGGTATGAGCATCGAGCAATACATGGCGGTGTTTCAGCGGGTGTACAGACACCTGCAGCGCAACCAACCCAACCGCGCGGTTCTGGTGACCCAGTCAACGCTGGGCTCCGGCTTCTACGGGCCCGGTGAGCTGGAGGTGATGGCCAACACCGGATTGGCCGATATGGACCCGGAGAAGGTCATCATTGCCGTGAATGCGTACGACCCGGATAACGCGAGCCAGTACCGGGGCATTCTCGGAGGCAGCTTGAGGAGATTTCGTGTCTGGGTCACAGAGTCCGGCGTGTCAGACCCAGCGCTCCACATCGCCTTCGTCAGGGAAAAGTATCCGGTCCTGCGGGACTATTTTCGGGCCGAGCGAGTGTACCTGGTACACGATGTGGGGTGGAGATTCGGGCAGCCAGAGCAATTTCAGCCTCATCAAGAACCCCATGAGCTACCCGAACTACTGGAAGAGCCCGCTGTTTGAGCTGCTCGTCCAATGAAGGCATCGGCCGCATGAACATCACGAGAGGACTGGCCCTCCTGGTCTGTCTATTCCTGCCTGCGGGTCTGGCGGCGCAGCCGCGGCCGGCCGACGCGGAGGATGGGTCGGATTCTGGAACCTACATCAAAGGCGGCGTCGCACACTGGCAGGGTGATCTCGAAAACCCGGGCGGTCTGGCGGGATTCAACGTCGACCTTTTTCTAGCGGGCTACAGCATCTCGAGCGCCACTGTGGCGATTGAGCACTATTTCGGCGACATGGCGGGATTCTCGGTGGGCTACCGGAAGGACGGGCTCGGGTACAGGGAGGCGGGCCACATGTTCAACGCCAGTCTCTTCGGTGCCGCTGATGTGAAAATCATCGCGCTGAAATTCGGCGGTGGCGTCGAATGGGGCATCCCGTCGCTCAATTTCGACGTGACAAAACTGCAAAACAACCCCGATGGCAGCGTTCGCTATCGGCATACCCATCCGGAGAGAAATGCCGACGTGCCCTTCGTGGGCACGGGCTCCGACGGCGTCCTCTATCCGTTCCTGGAAGTGAGCGCCCTCGAGCGATGGTCGGTCTTTCTCTTCGAAGCCGGCATGCGGTTCAACATCATCGGATTCCACTTCGACGACTACGAAGTCAACGCACGGGATGAAGTGCGGTACAGACCTGGTCCAGAAGAAGGTGCTCGTCCCCAGTTTCTTCGCCAACGTCGGCCTTCGGCTATTCTGAGCATCGCTGCCCGCGAATCCGGGCCTCCCGCCAACCCTGCCCTTCCCCGGCGATAACCGATTACGCGGGCGGCGCGAACAGCACCAGTTCGACGCGCTCGTTCCCCTCGACGAAAGCGTCGTGGCCGGCTGGGATCTCGAAGAAGTCGCCCGGGCCGATGTTCGTCTTGGCATTGGTCTCGACCATGCGAACGACGAGCCTGCCCGCGATGCAGTAGCCGGTGTGACGCATCGGGCACGACGGAGGATTTCCGAGAAGCGGCTTCTCGTCCACTGCCCACACCCAGCCTGGCTCGAAAATCGCGTGCATCCCCGTGGTTCCATCGGCCATCTTGATGATCGAGATGCGGCCCCGCGCCTTCATGTCGAGCACTTGATCCGGTTTGTCGAACCGACGCGTTTCAATCGCTGCAGACATGCTTCATGCCCCTTCGTAATTGCCGGCTACTCGCTCGTCGACGACAGGCGGAGGGCCGACGACCTCGACCCCATGCTCGGCCAGGAGCCGGGCGATCTCCTCCGGCGGGGGCAGCACGTTCTCCGCGGGCGGTACGTCACCCGTGACCAGGATGCCGCCGGCCACGAACAGCTCTTCGAGTCCACCGGGGCAAAGGGTGACGAGCATCCGCGCCCGCTCCGAGCGAACGGCGTAGGCGTGCGGGACGTCCCGGGGTGCGAACGCAAAGTCGCCGGCGGCGAGGTCGATTCGTCGGTCGCCGATCTGGACGGTGACGTCACCGTCGAGGATGTAGAAGGTCTCGTCCTCGTTGTGGTGAACGTGCAGGGCCGTCGCCGTCCCCCGTGGGTCGTCGGTTTCGAACTGCGAGAAGGCGCCGCCCGTCTCGGCGCGGCCGGTCTTGACGGCCAGGCGGCCGGTCTTGAACCAGACGTGGGCGAGGCCTTCACCGGCGGCGACGCGATACGGCTTGGCGATGGTGGTGCTGGGACTCATGCGGTCTCCTTCCAGCGTAGTTTGCAGCCGATCCAAATGGGACCAAGACGGTATCCACACATCACACGAGAGATTATCGCGCGATCCGGCAGGGTCCGCTGCGGTCTCGACGGACCGTTTCGTGCCCCGTCACATCGTGGGGCGTTTGACCCGGCGGGTAGCACACGAAATTCCCCTTCCCGTTTGGCGAACCTTGCCGAGGCGCCCGGTTCTACGTTCGGCGCAGCGCAAACCGATTCGCGGCTGGGACGCCGGCAGCCCCGAGGGGGGCTGCCAGCGTGAGTGTGCCTACTGCCGCGCCATGGCGACGCGGATCGCGGTCTCCGAGTCAACCAGATGATCGGCTTCCTCCGCGGCCTCGGCGATCGCGAGCTGCACACCCTTGACCCGGCCGTTGAACGCATTGCCGTGCGGCCCGTAGTCGGGAGAGACCGGAGCGCCGGTGTCCTCGCCGACATCGCAGCCGTCGTCGGCGGAGAAGACGTTCGCCAACGTCGCGTCGATCTTTCCCTCGCCGACCTTCTTGCCGTCGGTATAGAGCGTGACGTTGCCGCCCTTGCCCAGGCCTCCCCCGGCATAGGCGAACTCCATCCGCACCTGATGATCGCCGGCTGGAATCGGCGGTGGTGGCTTCGACCATGAAGTGCTTGAAGCCGCCCCAGTTGTAGCAGTACTTGAGTTTGCCGCCGTTGGCGTAGAGGCTCCAGCCGCCGATATTCGCGCCCTGGGCGATGATGACGCCCTCGGCCCCCTTCTCCGGCACGACGATCTCGGCCGTGATGGAGTGTGACTTGTTCTTGATGCTCAGGACGCAGTTCTCCGACAGGCGTCCCATGCCGCCGAAGAGGATCTGCGTCTTTCCTTCGATCAGCACCGGGCGGCCGGCGAGGTCGGGATTGACTCTCTCGAGTAACCGATCGTCGATAGGCAACACGTTGTAGCGCGTCGCCTCGATGAGCCACAGGCGCTGCAACTCGCGGAGCTTCTCCGGCATCTCCTTGGCGAGATTCTTCGACTGGCTCCAGTCCTTGTTGGTGTCGTAGAGCTCCCAGACGTCATCGTCGAGCGCCGGAGGCTTTTCCTTCGACCAGGGGTAGGTGTGTCTTGTCACAGCAGTCCAGCCCTGGTGGTAGATGCCGCGATTGCCGAACATCTCGAAGTACTGCGTTTCGTGCCGTTCCGCCGCTTTGGCGTCGTTGAAGGCATAGAGCATGCTGACGCCTTCGATGGGAGACTGCGCAATGCCGTTCACCGAGAGTGGCTCGGGTATCCCGGCCGCTTCGAGGATCGTTGGCGCGACGTCGATCACGTGGCTGAACTGTGAGCGGATCTCGCCCTTGCCCTTGATACCCTTCGGCCAGTGGACGATGGTGCCGTTGCGGGTGCCGCCCCAGTGTGACGCGACCTGCTTGGTCCACTGGTACGGCGTGTTCATCGCGTGCGCCCAGCCGACGGCGTAGTGGTTGTACGACTCGGGCCCCCCGAGTTTGTCGATGCGGGCGGTCAGGTCCTCGGGCGTCTCCAGCGCCTGCAGGCCGTTGAAGTAGCTCATCTCGTTGTAGCACCCGTTGAGCGATCCCTCGGCCGAGGCACCATTGTCGCCGGCGATGTAGTAGATGAGCGTGTTGTCGGCGATGCCCAGCTTGGTCAGTGAGTCGACCAGCCGGCCTACGTGGTGATCGGTGTACTCCAGGAAGCCCGCGTAGACTTCCATCTCCCGGCGCAGCACCGGCTTGAATCCCTCAGGCATGTCGTCGAACGCGGGAATCTCCTTATGGCGCGGCGTGAGCTGGCAGTCCTGTGGGATCACGCCCAGCTTCTTCTGACGGGCGAAGATCTCTTCACGCAGCTTGTCCCAGCCCTGATCGAACTTGCCCTTGTACTTGTCGGCCCACTCCTTCGGCACGTGGTGTGGCGCGTGCGTCGCGCCCGGCGCGAAGTAGATGAAGAATGGCTTGTCGGGAGCGAGACTTTTCTGTTGTCCGATCCAGGCAAGCGCCTTGTCGGTCATGTCCTCCATCAGGTGGTAGCCCTGTTCGGGCGTCTTCTCCGGCTCGACGGGCGTGGTCCCCTCGTAGAGCGTCGGGTACCACTGGTTGGCCTCGCCGCCGATGAAGCCGTAGAAATATTCGAAGCCGCCGCCACCGGTCGGCCAGGCATCGAAGGGACCTGCTGGACTCGTCTCCCATACCGGCACTTCGTGGCACTTGCCAAATTGCGCGGTGGAGTAGCCGTTGAGTTTCAGCGTCCTCGCCAGCGGCGACATCGAGTTGGGGAGCACCGAGCAGTAGCCCGGCGCACCGGTGGCAATTTCGGTGATGCCGCCCATGCCAACCGAATGGTGATTGCGGCCGGTCAGCAACGCCTGACGCGTGGGCGAGCAGAGAGCGGTCGTGTGGAAGCGGGTGAACTTCAACCCGCCCGCTGCCAGTTTTTCCGCGACTGGTGTCTGGCAGGGCCCGCCAAAGGCGCTCGTCGCGCCGAAACCGACGTCGTCGATCAGGACAATGAGGATATTGGGAGCGCCCTTGGGTGGTCTCAATCGCTCGATTGGCGCGAACTTCGAGGCCGGATCCTTCGCATCGAACGTGATCAGTCCCTTTCTCCCCGTGTTCGGCATCGGCAGATGAGACCGATGCTTCTCGTCTTGTGAACTCATGTGGCTCTCCTGGATTGGCCAGCTCGCGTTCGCGCTACCGTCGCTTGACTTGATGGGCAGGCGGCCGCCCGATCCGCTCCCCTCAGCGGTGGTCAATATTAAGGCTTTCGGCCCAGCGGCGAGGCGGCGCGTGGCCATTGTTGTTGACGCGCGTGCCGGCCAGGAACTCGACGACGATGTCCACGAACGGTACCGGGTTCCACATCAGATTGATCGACCCGCTCGGTCCGGTGGAACGCAACGTTCAGCACGCCGTATGCCACGGCCGTGGTGAGCACTCGCGGCCAGGCGTGCTGCTCATGGCCGAGGTAGCCGCTCGAGACCGGAAGCTCCCCGCCGACCCGGGCAGTATGCTAGAATGAACACTCTGCTTGTTGAGTCCTGCCGCTGATTCGGTTCTATATCGAATCCCCGTCTCCAGCCCTCATCGAAGCGACGCGTGGCATACCGGCCATGCGCTTATTTTGCGACGGCCGCCAAGAGGTCGGGCCGCCGCGTCAGAGAGATTTCACGATCACGAGGAGGAACGATGGCAAGCATCAGTGGCACGATCAAGCGTCTGGTCAGTGACAAGGGATTTGGATTCGTGCAGGCGGGGGACGGAACGGAGTACTTCTTTCACCAGTCAGCCTGTGCCGACACCCGCTTCGACGATCTGCGCGAAGGGCAAACGGTGACATTCGAGAAGGGCCAGGGGCCGAAGGGGCCGCGCGCCGAGAATATCAGGGTAGCCTGACCTCGTCGCCGTACCGCTCGCGAACAAGCCGGGGCGGTCGCTCCCCTATTGGTGTGTCCTGTCTTCGGCGTGCTCAGGCAGTTCCCGACAGAATATGACGCAGACGCTCGAGATCAGCCTCAGAATTCCGTCCCTGCGCGTCGTCGGTCGCGAGGGGAGAGAAGACCCTGAAACCGTCGCCAATAGCGACATCAGGTTCATCAAACACGTCGAACTCGACAAGATCCCGAAGCCGGGTGACATGCTGGACATGGTGTTCGGCTCGGGCGGGTCGTTTCAATGCAAGGTGGTCAGGAGCGACTGGCATCACGACAAGAACATGTTCGTCACCGAGTGCCGGTATGCCAAGCGTTCCATTTCAGAAGCCGAATACCGCGCCCTGCTGGACGCGGCGGACTGGCGAATGAGGACACTTTTGTAGGCGGCACTGGCCGTGTGCTCGGGAATACAAACGGGGGATCACAATGGACGCGATGTTGATACGTGGGTGGCAACAATGACGGGAACGATTCGTACGTTGCGAGTGGATAAGGGGTTCGGGTTCATCAAGGACGACGCGGGGAAGGAATACTTCTTCCACCAGAGCTCAGTCTATGGCGAGGGCCTCGACAATCTGCGTGAGGGTGACGGCGTCGAATTCGACGTCGGCCAGGGACCGAAGGGCCCTCGGGCCGAGAACGTGCGACGCACGACGACCTAGATTTAGCGCGCACTCTGGTCCCATGCTTCGCTCGTCGTCCAGCCTGGGAGTGGAGACGACCCGAAGCTTGAGGAAGCACGAGCGATCCGGCATCGACGTCGCTTAGTCGTTCGCAGGCGGCGTTTGCGTCGCGCCGCAAGGGTTCGAGCACTTCCTGCGCTGCGCTCGGTCGGCGTCCGCTCGTCCAGGCAGCTCGGTATCACAGTCGGCTCGCCTATACCGGTACGACTCCCGTCTGGGTCACCAAACCTTCCATCGATCGACTGCAAGTCGCTGAGGGCCGGGTGCGGCTACGGCGCGTCGCCAATTCCGCCGATTCGGCAGCGTCGTTCCGAAGAGTCTTCGCCCGAGGCCTTGGACCACGCGTCCATCGGCCGACGCACCCGTACGCTCGGGGTCGCCCGTGCAGTGGTACGCCTCGTGCTCGCGAAGGTGCCGGTCCGCGTGCTGATTCGATTTTCCTGATGATTTTGGCGGGCCGGACCGTGTCCATGGCGATATGCCACGACATGCCGCGGCTGCGCTTCGTATGGGAACGGCAGTTGGACAGCAGCCGCACGACTGGCGTTGAACGCCCCGGAAATCAGAACCGCCGACAACCATTCGAAAGGCCTTCACCTCGAGGAGATTCGGCATGGCGCTGAAAGAGTACAAACCTGGCTCCGCATTCAACGGGGTTCTTGGCCGCACGTTCGACGTGTCGCAGCCGTCGTGGCCGCAGCCGCTACGCTCGAAGGACGGCGCCCCCAACGTGCTGTTCATCGTGCAGGACGACACCGGCTTCGGGCAGCTCGGCTGTTTCGGCAGCCCGATTGCGACGCCCAACCTCGACGCCCTGGCCAAGGGCGGGCTGCGCTTCATGAACATGCACACGACGGCGCTCTGCTCTCCCACACGTTCGTGCATTCTGACGGGGCGCAACCACCACTCGAACGCGATGTCCTGTATCACCGAGGGCTCCACGGGGTACCCCGGCGGCAACGGCTACATTCCGTTCGAGAACGGATTCCTCTCGGACATCCTCCTCGAGCAGGGCTACAACACGTATTGCCTCGGGAAGTGGCACCTGACGCCGAGCGAGCAGACGAGCGCGGCGGGGCCCTATAGCCGCTGGCCGCTCGGCCGCGGCTTCGAGCGCTACTACGGCTTCCTTGGGGGCGACACGCATCAGTACTACCCCGAGCTGGTATACGACAACCACACCGTCGAGGCCGAGAAGACGCCCGAAGAGGGCTATCACCTCACGGTGGATCTCGTCGACCACGCCATCGCTTTCATCTCCGACGCCAAGCAGGTCGCCCCAAACAAGCCCTTCTTCATGTACTTCGCGCCAGGCGCGATGCACGCACCGCATCACGTGCCGAAGGAATGGGCCGACAAGTACAAGGGCAAGTTCGACGAGGGCTGGGACGTCTACCGCGAGCAGACGTTCGCACGGCAGAAGAAGCTCGGCATCATCCCCAAGGACGCCGAGCTGTCGCGTCACGACCCTGACGTCGCGCAGTGGAAGGATCTGCCTGCTGACGAGCGCAAGCTCTACGCGCGCATGATGGAAGTGTTCGCCGGCTTCCTGGAGCACACCGATCATCAGTACGGCCGGTTGTTCGACTTCCTCAAGAGCATCGGCCAGTGGGACAACACGCTCGTCATGTTCATCTCCGACAACGGCGCGAGCGCAGAGGGCGGGCCGAGCGGGTCGGTCAACGAGAACAAGTTCTTCAACAACGTCCCCGACAACCTGCAGCAGAACCTCGCCGCGATCGGTGACATCGGTGGTCCCAAGTATTTCAACCACTATTCGTGGGGATGGACGTTCGCCGGGAACACGCCGTTCCGCCGCTGGAAGCGCGAGACCTACCGCGGCGGCGTCAGCGATCCGTTCATCGTCCATTGGCCGAAGGGGATCAAGGCCAAAGGCGAGGTCAGAACACAGTACGCGCACGCGATCGACATGCTGCCGACGGTGCTCGAAGCGCTCGGTCTCGAAGCGCCGACCACGATCAAGGGGGTCACGCAATCGCCGATCGAGGGCCACAGCTTTGCGCACGCCTTCGACGACGCCAAGGCGCCGAGCAGGCACATCACGCAGTACTTCGAGATGTTCGGTCACCGCTCGCTCTACCACGATGGGTGGCGCGCGGTCTGCCCGTGGCCAGGCACGTCGTTCACCGAATCAGGCCGGCAGTTCGGCGCGCCGATGGACGCGAAGACGCTGACCGAACAGGACGGGAAGCACTGGGAGCTCTACCATCTCGACAAGGATTTTGCCGAGAACCACAACCTGGCCGCAACGAACCGTGACAAGCTAATCGAGATGATCAGCATGTGGTACGCCGAGGCCGGCAAGTACAACGTGCTGCCCATTGATTCCCGCGGGCAGCTGCGTCTCGGTGAGCCGCGTCCCCAACTCGCCGTCGAGCGAAAGAACTATCAGTACTACCAGGGCACCCAAACCGTGCCGACCAACGCGGCGGTGAACACCTTGAATCGGCCGTACAGCATCACGGTCGACGTCGAGATTCCCGAATCCGGCGCCGAAGGCGTGTTGCTCTCGCACGGCGGAAACGACGGCGGGTTCTCGTTCTACGTGCAAGGCGGCAAGCTGCACTACGCCTACAACTACGTCGCCGACACGCAGTACCACGTGGAATCCAAGGACACGGTACCGACGGGACGCCGCAAGCTGCGCTACGAGTTCGAGCCGAGTGGCAAGCCGGACATCGCCAAGGGCCTCGGCGCCCCTGGCCGCGGGCAACTGTATGTCGACGGCAAGCTCGTCGGGCAATTGGAGCTCCCGAAGACGATTCCGCTCTGCGTGGGTCTCGGCGGAGGCGTGACGGCCGGCGCCGATCCCGGCTCGCCGGTGACGACGCTCTACAAGCCCCCGTACACGTTCACCGGCACGATCCACAGCGCCGTCATCGATGTCAGCGGTGAGCTGATCAAGGACGACGACGCCACCATGCGAGTCGCCATGGCGCGTCAATAGGTCGGCGGCAGATCCTCGACGCCTCCGAAGGCGGTCTGTGCTCCGAGCCACAGCCGTGGATGCGCCTCAATGGGCGGTGGTGATCTGTGTCACCTTTCGTCGCTGCGTTCGGGATCGATGTTCAGCCATTGCCCCATTCGCTCGGCGATGAACGGAAAGAACGGATTCGAGGAGAGCCGCATCAGCGAGTCTGTGCCGATGATCAGCACCGCTCGCTCCCCGCGCGGGCTCAAACGTCCGATCGGCAGCAGGCCGGCAATCTCGTTCGAGCCGTCGATGCCATAAAGCGGATCGTTCGCCGCGAACGGAAGAGCGATGTGCGTCAGCGAGAAGACCCCGGACGGCCAGGCTAATCCGAGCGGCCGGCGGGCAACGCTGACAAGATCCGGCTCGATCGTCCGCGCTTCCACCTCGCGACTGTCCGGCGCGTCGTTCGTCACGAACACGCGTCGATACCGGCGTGGTGCGGGATCGAGAAGCGTCTCGAGCAGTGCGCGATCCGATGGCTGGATGAACACGTCGATGCCGGAGAGATGGTTGACGTCGAAGAGTACCAGTTCACTGCCATTGGCCGGAAGCCGATCGTAGAGAGCGTGCACCACGGCCGGCGTACTCACCGTGGCGTCGACAACCGATTGAAACGTGAGGACCGGAGGCATGGCGTCGATCCGGCCGCGGGACGAGACGCGGTCGAGGTCGGCCTGCACGGCACGCGTCAGCAACGAGGTCTGAAAGCCCGCATTCGCAGGGAATGAGTTGTACTTGAAGGGGTTGAATTCCGGCAGGACGTCGAGCCAGTTCGCCTTTTCGAAGTACGGCATCACGCCGAGGAGGCCGATCCACCGCGCGAGCCGGGCGGCGGGTGTCACGCCAATCATCGGCGACAGCAGCACGAGCTTCGACGGCAACGGGCCTCGGCCGCCCTCAATCGCCTCCAGCGTGTACTTCAGCGCCAGCGCACCACCGTTCGAGTAGCCCACCAGAACGAGCGGCGTCCCTTCGGGAATCCTGCTGCGCACGTGTCGTACGCCCAGACGCACGGCAGCGAGCCAATCCTCCCAGCCCGCCTGGACCAGGCCCGAAGGGACCGTGCCGTGCCCCGGCATGCGCAGCGTCAACGAGTAGACGCCGGAGCTCTGAAGGACCTCGGCGACAGTCCGCATGCTGTAGGGCGAGTCGGTCAGGCCGTGAAGGAGCAGCGCGCCGCCACGAATGACTGGCGGTTCGGTTTCGAAGGATCGATTCCAGTCGCGGCCGGCGCTCGAGGGATGCGACAGGCTGCCCGGATGATAGCGGTTGACCCTCGTGCGATCCGCGGGATCGATGGTCGACTCGAAGGCGCGGAGCTCTCTGAACAACTGCTCTTCGTGCGCCAGATACTGGGACAGGGTGAAGTCATCGTCGAGCGTCGACGCGCCGAGATCGTCGAAGCTGACGCGATGCCACGGCTTGAGATCAGGATGCCGCCGGCGCGCATCGTAGGCGCCGCCGACGATCAACGTGATCAGCACGAGGGCCGTCGCGAAGACGGCACGCCGAACCCACCGCCAGAGCCACGTCATGTGGTGGAGCGCCATTCTACCCGACCACGCGGGTGAGCCGTGCTGTGTTCCAGCCTTCCTGCCCTTCAAGAGACTTCGCGTGGCTGCTACACTACGCGAGCGCATCGATTCTGCCGATCACTCAAGGAGCCGCCGTGTCACGCTTCGCGCCTCCGCTCAGCCGCAGAGATTTTGGACGCGCCATTGGCGCGGCCACCATCACCGCCGCCCTGTGCACGAAGCCCGAGGCGGCTTCACGCGTGGACGCCGACGAGGCGCCGTCACAGGCCTCGAACACGTCGAACGATGACATCACACTCCTCAGCGCGACGGAGCTGTCCGCACACATCCGGCGCAAGCAACTCTCCGCTCGCGACGTGATGGCTGCACATCTCGCGCAGATCGAGCGCGTCAATCCGAAGGTGAACGCAATCGTGACGCTCGTCGCCGATCGCGCGATGGCCGACGCGGCTCGCGCGGACGAGTTCCTCGCGCGAGGTTCCCGGGTCGGAGTCCTGCACGGGCTGCCTGTGGCCCACAAGGACCTGGTGGACACGGCCGGCATCCGGACGACCAGAGGCTCGCCGTTCCATCGCGATCACGTGCCGATCCAGGATGCCCCGATCGTCACCCGGATTCGAGCGGCGGGCGCCATCACGATCGGCAAGACCAACACGCCGGAGTTCGGCGCCGGCTCGCAGACGTTCAACACGGTCTTCGGGGCGACGCGCAATCCGTACGACGTCACGAAGACATGCGGCGGAAGCAGCGGCGGTGCCGCCGTGGCGCTCAGGTGCGGCATGGTCCCGATCGCCGACGGCAGTGACACCGGCGGGTCGCTGCGCAACCCGGCGTCGTTCTGCAATGTCGTCGGGCTGCGTCCGTCACCGGGACGAGTGGTGCGTGAGGGGACGTCGTGGTCGCCTCTCTCGGTTTCGGGACCGATGGCGCGTACGGTCGCCGACCTTGCGCTGTTCCTCAGCGCCATTGCCGGGCCGGACGGCAGTCCGCTGTCGATCCCGGAGGACGGAACACGCTTTCGGGCGGCGCTGGGCCGCAGCTTCAAGAATGCGCGCGTGGCCTGGTGGCGGGATCTCGGCGGCATTCCCTTCGAGCCGGAGATCCGCACGACGATCGACGCCAATCGCCGCGTCTTCGAGGAGCTCGGTTGCCAGGTCGAGCCGGCAGAGCCTGACTTCAGCGGAGTCGACGAGGCATTTCGCACCCTCCGCTTCGTCGGCAATCACGGCCAGTATGCGGCTCTGGTGCGAGAACGTCCGGAATGGGTGAAGGACACGATCAAGTTCGAGGTGGCCCAGGCTGAACGATTGACGGCCGTCGACGTCGGACGTGCACAGGCTCGTCAGGCACGGATGTTCGCGGAGAGCCGGCGGTTCTTCGAGCGCTACGACTACTTCGTGCTGCCGGTCACCCAGGTGGCCCCCTTCGACGTGAACACGCCGTATCCGACACGGATCGGCGATGTGCCGATGGCGGACTATATCGATTGGATGAGGTCCTGCTGGTATGTGACCCTCATGGCCAACCCGGCGATCTCCGTGCCGGCGGGGTTCACACCGAGCGGGCTGCCTGTGGGCATTCAGATCGTCGGCCGACATCGCGACGATTGGAGCGTCCTTCAGCTCGGGCACGCCTTCGAGCAGGCGACCGGACATGGGAAGCGGCGACCGCCGCTCGCCTGAGTTGAGGAAGATGCTCATCGTCGGGCACGAGCGCGTTCGCAACGTCGCAGGCGGCCGAGCGCTGTGGTGTGCGAGCACAACTCTCGGAGCGTGACGTGATGCTGCCACGGTTGATCTGGTTCCTGCTACTCGGATGCTTCACGCTCGCATGGTCGAGCCTCGCGCAGGACCCGACGTGGACGCGACCGTTCCCGCCGTTTAGGATCGTGGGCAACCTCTACTGGGTGGGCTCGTACGATCTCGCGACCTATCTGATTCGGACGCCGCAAGGGCACATCCTGATCAATACCGGTATCGGTGACACCGCGCCGAGATTCGAGCCAGCATGCAACAGCTTGGGTTCGACATCGGCGACACGAAGATTCTGACCGCCACGCACGGCCACTATGATCACGCCAGCGGCCTGGCGGAGCTGAAACGTATGACCGGCGCACGGCTGATCGTGCCGGCACAGGACGGTCGTCTTGTTCAATCGGGCTGTAAACTATCGAGAGCACCATGGCCGTCGCTGTACTCGCTCTCCTGTTTGCGCTCGCCGAAGTTGCCTCTCTCTCGAGCGCGCCCCAGTCCCTTCGAGCGGCCGACTGCATGGAGTGGCACGAGTGCCGCCAGCTGGCCCTCTCGGCAGCTGAACGCGGCGAGTACCAGACCTTTCACGACCTTGCCTGGCGCGCGGTTCAGACCGGCCCTCCGAAGGATCCCGCGCTGATGTATCTGCTCGCGCGTGCTCAAACGCTGAGCGGCCGACCCCACGACGCGCTCGTCATGCTGCTGCGCCTTGCAGAGTTGGGGGTGGCATCCCCGGAGGCAGCCACGAGCGAGGAGTTCAGCCGCACGCGCCAGCTTCCGGGTTGGCCGGAAGCCGAGGCTCGAATCCTGGGGCGTATCAATCGCGAGACACCAGCCGCTGCGACCCCGCCGGCCTCTGCAGTGCCACCCGCGGTCAAGGCGCCCGTTGCCGGGCCACCCGTGGCCACGCAGCCCGCCGCCGCTGCCGCGACGCGTTCGGCTGCCTCATCGCCACGGACGAGCGGGGCAGTTGCTTCGCCACCACGGTCCGACCTCGCGGGTCCGCCGCCGGTGGTCAACTCGTCGGCGTCTGCCGTCAACGTTGCGCCGACGCCGGCGGGGGTCCGCTTCTCGACCCCGCAGTTTCCAGTGAGCGGCCTGGCCTACGATTCGCTGTCTGGCCGGTTCGTCGTCGGCGACCGACTTGGACGCAAGCTGATCGTGGTGGACGAGCGCTCGAACAGAAAGACCGATCTCGTCCTGGCCGACTCGGCTGGATTTCTCGAGATCGCTGCCGTGGAGATCGACGCCAAACGCGGAGACCTGTGGGTGGCCAGCGTCGGGGCCGAGCACGGCGAGGGAACGCTGCACAAGCTGCAACTGGTCTCTGGCAGGCCCCTGCAATCATTCCGGGTCGCTCCTGCGCTCGAACCCGTACGACTCGTGGACGTGGCCATCGGTCCCACTGGAACCGTTTTCGTCCTCGACTCGCTGACTCCTCAGCTTTTCATGCTGCGTGCTGGCAGAAGCACCCTCGAGTCGCTTGGACGGATGAGTGCCAAGGAACCGTTGAGTTTGGCGGTCGAGAATGACGGCAGATTTGCGTTCGTGGCGCACCGCGAGGGTCTCGTGCGAATCGACCTGCGATCGCGAGCGGTGTCTCGCGTTGCCCTGCCGAAAGCGGTCTCTCTCCGCGATACCGAGCGAATTCGGTGGCTCGGTCAGACCTTGGTCGCCATACAGGTTGGCGAGGATGGCTCGCGACAGGCGATCCGGCTGGAGCTCAATGCACGACGAAGCGCGGTCACCCAGGCGCTCCCGCTCGAGGTCTCGGTACCTGCCGGCGGACAGCTGTTCATGACGACGTCCGGTGACGAGCTGGTCGGCCTGACGACCGAGTCGAGCGACGGCCCCGGGCGACCACCGTCGGATGGCGCGGCCCCGGAACGGGCATACTTCGTCTACCGCATTCCACTGCGCTGATCCATCGAGCCACGCCTTTACGCCGGAACGGTCTCTGGGACATGCTGCCTCGTGATGTTTGTCATCGAGCTCATCTACAAAGCGTCCCTCGCCGAAATCGATGCCCACATGCCCGCGCATGTCAGGTTTCTGAAGAAGTACTACGCCTCGGGACACTTTCTCGTATCCGGCCGGAAGATCCCCCGCGACGGCGGCATCATTCTGGCAGTCGGTAGAAGTCGGGCCGAGATCGACGCGATCGTCAGGGAAGATCCGTTCTGCGCGCGCGGCCTGGCAGAGTTTCGCGTGATCGAGTTCCGGGCGAGTCAACAGGCCGACGACATCCAGGGCCGTATCGGGGCAAAGGGTCGCTGAGTTGTGCCCACATCATCGCTTTCCGGACTGGGTCGAGCCGATGGCGGCGACGCTCACACAGGAGCGATTTATCGGACCCGACTGGATCTTCGAGCGTAAATTGGACGGGGTCCGTCTGCTCGCATTCAAGAACGGTTCCGAGATCCGTCTGCTGTCGCGCAATCGCCTGCCGCAGACTCTTCCCGCCATCGCGCAGGCCATCACCGGCTTGCCCGTGCACGACGTGATTCTCGATGGCGAAGTCACATGGGGCGCACGCACGGTTCACTATCACGTGTTCGACATCATGCGGCTCGACGGCCACGACGTCACCTCGCTGACGCTCGCGGCCCGCCAGGAGCTGCTCAAAGCGCTTCCGCTGAGAAGGCCCCTGTTGCGCGTGGCGTCGCTGGACGATCCGAAGCCGTGGGATCGCGCCTGCGCCGATGGGTGGGAGGGAGTCATCGCGAAGCGCCGGGATTCCACCTACGAACACCGGCGCTCGCCGCATTGGCTGAAAATGAAATGTGAAGCGTCGCAGGAGCTCGTGGTGGGCGGGTTCACCGACCCTCGGGGCGCACGGGTAGGGCTGGGGGCGCTCCTGGTCGGCTATTTCGAGCGCGACGACTTCGTCTTCGCCGGCAAGATCGGCACCGGCTTCAACACGAAGCTGCTGCGGGATCTGCGCCTGCGTCTGGACGCGCTGGAAATCGCGAGCCCGCCTTTCACCAGAGCGATAGGACTGCCCCGCCTGCGCGCTCATTGGGTGCGTCCGAAGATCGTCGTGCAAGTGGCGTTCATCGAGTGGACGGTCCACGGCAAGCTTCGGCATCCGCGACTGCTCGGTGTTCGCTTCGACAAGCCGCCGGGCGACGTCGTGCGCGAGCGGTCATGATTACTCACCCGGAGAAGGTGCTGTTCCCCGACGACGGGATCACCAAGGGCGAACTGGCCGGCTACTACGAGTCGATCGCGCCGATCATGCTGCCCCACCTTCGCGGCCGCCCGGTGACGATGGAGCGATACCCGGCGGGCATTGGGAGCGAGGGTTTCTGGCAGAAGAACGTTTCGAGGGGATTCCCCGGGTGGCTCGAACGCATCGCGGTGCCGAAAAAGGGCGGCACGGTGCATCACCCGCTCGTTACGAACAGACGCGCGCTGCTCTGGATGGTGAATCAGAACGCCATCACGCCCCACGTGTGGGTGTCACGGGTGCCGAAGCTGCGCTACCCTGATGTTTGTGTCTTCGATCTGGATCCATCGCGTGAGGACGATCCGGACACGCTGCGGGCAGCCGCGCTCGGCCTCCGCGATCTTCTGAACGAGATTGGGCTTCCCAGCTGGATCAAGACGTCGGGCTCGAAGGGCTTCCACATCGTTCTCTCGCTCGACAGAAAATCTGCCACCGACGAGGTCGCCCGGTTCGCGCACGAAGTGGGCACCGTTCTCGTGAAGCGGGATCCCCGGCGCCTGACACAGGAATTCAGCAAGGCCGACCGAGGGGACCGCATCCTGATCGATACCGGGCGCAACGGCTACAGCGCGACGTTTGCCGCCGCGTACGCCGTGCGCGCGAAGCCCGGAGCACCGGTGTCGGCGCCATGCACATGGGCTGAGATCGAACGCGGCGCCGTTTCGCCCAGAGCGTTCACGTTGAGGACGATGGCCGATCGCATCGAGAAGGTGGGCGACCTGTGGTCGGACATGCCGCGACGGAGGCGGGCGCTCGGACGTGCCGCAGCAAAGCTCGGGAGGCTGAGCGGAACGAGAGCTGGGCGTGGCCTGGCCTAGTTGGGTGAGGCACGGCGCGGCGAGGCCGGCGAGATGACTGTTCGAAGAATTGTCGAGCGCGATCGAGGCGATTGGGTTCGTCTCCGCGCGGCATTGTGGCCCGGATCCGACTCCGATCACGAGGCCGAGACGCTGACCCACTTCGAGGCCCCCGCCGACGCGCTCCTCGTCTTCGTGGCGGAAGTCGACGAGCGCATCGTCGGATTCCTGGAGCTGGATTTCCGCAAGTACGCCGAGGGTTGCGCGTCGTCTCCAGTACCGTTCATCGAAGGCTGGTACGTGGAGCCTGCCTTCCGGGGGCAGGGCCTTGGCCGGGCGCTCGTCGATGCGGCCGAAGGTCACGCCCGCCGAGCTGGGTATGTCGAGATCGCGAGTGACGCCGTACTGGAAAACGCGGACGGGATTGCTGCTCACCTGGCGCTCGGCTATGAAGAAGTGGAGCGAGTGGTGTGCTTCCGTCGGTCGTTGAGCGAGTCCTGATCGAGCCCTCGAGACAGCGCCCTCAATTTGTCGTCCGGGTCACATCTGACGTAAGATTCACGGCCCGAAACGCATCCCAATCGGCTATTTCATAATCGGAGGGAGTCATGACCGATACCACCTTCGAGCAGGCCCTTCGTGGTCGTCTCATCCGCCAGGGTGACAGTGACTACGATGCGGCGCGTGCGTTGTACAACGGCATGATCGACAAGCATCCGAAGCTCATCGCGCGGTGCGTGGATGCCGCCGATGTCATCACGTCGGTCAACTATGGCCGCGACCAGGGTCTTCTGGTCGCGATTCGGGGTGGCGGCCACAACGGTCCCGGCCTCGGCAGCTGTAACGGCGGGCTGGTGATCGACCTCTCGGAGATGAAGAGCGTGCGCGTCGATCCGGCAACGCGCACCGTGCGGGTCGATGCCGGCTGTACATCTGGTGACGTGGATCACGCGACCCACGCGTTCGGTCTTGCCGTGCCGTTCGGGATTGTCTCGACGACCGGCGTCGCAGGCCTTACGCTCGGAGGCGGCACTGGCTACCTCACCCGCAAGTACGGCCTAACTATAGACAACCTGCTCGAGGCCGACGTGGTTCTGGCCGACGGAACCTTCGTCACGGCCAGCAAGAGCCAACATCCGGATCTGTTCTGGGCCCTGTGCGGTGGCGGCGGGAACTTCGGTGTCGTCACAAGTTTCCTGTTCCAGGCGCACCCGGTGAATATGGTCTACGCCGGGCCGATTTTCTGGGAAGCCACGCACGCCAAAGCCGTGATGCGGACGTTCCGCGACTTTCTCGCCAAGGCGCCCGAGGATCTGGGGACGTTCGTCGGTCTGAAGACCGTGCCGTCGATGGATCCTTTCCCGAAGGACTTCTGGGGCCGCCGCGCCTGCGCCGTCATCTCCGCCTATAACGGGCCGGCGGCGGAGGGTGAAACACTCATGGCGCGCCTGCTCGACGTGGTACCCGCCCCCATCTTCAATTGGATGAGCGTCATGCCGTATCCGGCGATCCAGGCGCTCTTCGACCCGTTCTTTCCCAAGGGCCTCCAGTGGTACTGGAAGGGCGACTTCGTCAAGACGCTGTCGGACGAAGCCATCGACACGCACATCGCCCATGCCGCGCAAGCCCCGAGCGAGTTGTCCCTCGTGCACTTCTATCCAATCAACGGCGCCGTTCACCGCGTCGCGAAGGACGCGACGGCCTGGAACGTCAGGGACGCGACCTACTCGCTGGTGATCGCCGGAATCGATCGCGATCCCAAACAGGCCGAGGCGCTGAAGACGTATGGGCGCGCATACTGGAAGGCCGTGCATCCCTTCAACATGGAGGGGGCCTACGTCAATTTCATGATGGACGACGAAGTTGCCGGACGGGTCCAGGCCAGCTATGGCGACAACTACGCGCGTCTGGCCGCTGTGAAGGCCAAGTACGATCCGGCGAATTTCTTCCGCGTGAATCAGAACATCGAGCCGGCTGCCCTCTGACACAACCGGCCGGACCTCGCTCGCGGCGGCCCTCCTCTTCGCCAGGAACCCGTGGGTTTCGAGCGCCTGACAGAACGCGCGCAACGGAACCCCTGGTTCGTTGATACCATGAGGGGATGAGCCTCGACGAACGCGCCTTTTTCACCGACAGGCCGGAAATGCGCCAGGGCAAGTTTCAGTGCCCGAGGTGCCGGCGTACCAGCGACTACACCATTCGGTGGGTGCGACGCCTGAAGAAGGATCGGCCGCCGTCCGGCATCGACGAACACGACCGCGCGAAGTTCGCCAAGCTGCGTGACTATCTCCTGCGCCTCGACGACGAGATCACGTGCAAGCTCTGCGGTAAGAAATTCGAGATTCCCTCGCAGCATTCCCTCTTGTTCCTGGATCAGCTGGAAGGCCTGCCCAACGACGAAGAGCTCGAGCGCGAGATCGCTGCCAGCGCGGGCGAGGGCGAGGGCGAATCTCCCGCCGACGACAAGCCGTCGCTGCCCTCTCGCTTTACGCGCAAATCGAGCGGCTGGAAATAGCGGCGGGAGTGTCTGGATAACACGTTAAGGCGAAGTCGAGATGATGACGTGATGCGATTGTTCCTGGCGACCTCGCTCGTAGCAGCGGCGATCGCGACGCTCTCCGCACAGGCAGAGCCTCAGCCCATCCGCAATTTTCTTCGCATCGACACCAACTTCTGCACCGGTGGCCAGCCACGGCTCGAGCACCTCGATCAGCTCAAGGCCGACGGCGTTCGAGCCGTCATCAACCTCCGCCAGCCGAGCGAACATCGCGCGGCCGAAGAGGAAGCGCGGGCCACAGCGCTCGGTCTGCGTTACTTCAACATCCCGGTCGCGTTCCGCGAGCCGAAGGACGACAGGTCACCGAGTTCCTGAAACTGACCGACGACCCCGCCAACCGGCCAGCGTTCATTCATTGCACCGCGGCGGTCCGCGTGGGCGCCTTCTGGATGGTTCGACGCGTCCTTCGCGACGGATGGACGATCGAGCGGGCGGAGGAAGAAGCCCGTCAGGTCGGACTCCGTGAGAGCCTCCACCTCAACGAGTTCGCGCGCGCCTACATCGCGCGCCACCGCACTCCTTAGACGACCGCCGCCCCACGCGCGTTCGCTTCTCCGACTCCAATGCCGGTGACGTGGACGCAGTTCATTCCGGCGTTCATCACAAACGCCGGCCACTCACCCCGACCGACACATTGTTCGTCCCGCGCAACCTCCCATCTGAACCAAAGCGGCACCCATCGCTCGCCATTCGTGAACAGAGGACGTGTGTGCGCCATTCGGCTGTCGTGTGACGCGCGCGCTGTTCGCAGTCGAACGCTGAAGCTTCGGATCCGAACACCGTGATCGAGTTGCCGCACTGAAGATCGTCCGATCCCCGTGATTTCCATTCAATCACTCAGAGGAATGAATTTTGTAGCTCCGCGCCGCGAGCATCTGCGACGTCTTTCAGTTGGTCCGATGACGCGGGAGTGAACCGATGGACGCCTCTTCTGCCCCCTGCTCGCACAGACGACAACATCACATGGTGACGAACGGTGTGACGAACGCCGTGCCGGCCACAGCGTGGCGCCTCGCTGTCGTCGTTGCACTCCTGAGCGCCGCTCCCGTGTCCGATGTGGAGGCGACCGGCGTCCCCACGACTCTGCGTGTGGAGCTCACGGATCTGAGTGGTCTCAACCCGCGTGTCGTGGCGGGGCTGAGAAAGGAAGTCGAACAGCTCTGGGCCACGCAGTACCGCGTGGACTGGACCGAGCGGTCTCTTCAGTGCGTCAATCCCATCACGGAATCACCGCTGTTCGTCACGGTTCTTGCCGGACCCGTCACCGGCATCGGGAAGGATGTCATCGCCACGATTCGCTTCGTCGACGGGCGGCCGATCAATCACGTCCACGTCTACGCGTCGCACGCACAGGCGTTCGTGGACAAATGGCTGGGGTCTTCGCGCGGGTACGACCGCTGGCCGCTCGCCGCGCGTCAGGACGCCCTCGGCCGTGTCATCGGCCGAGCGCTGGCGCACGAAATCGGCCATTTCGTCCTGCGCTCGACCGGGCACGCCCGGAGGGGCCTGATGAAGGCGCGCCACGAGGCGCATGCGCTCGCCGGGTGGCAGCGCGCCGGCTTCGAGCTGGACGAAGCGTCATCCGCCCTCCTCGCGACCACGACCGATGCCGTGGCTTTCTGAGATCACCGTCGCGGCTGGCCTGCGGGCTGAGGCGGCGGAAATCCGGCGGCTCACGATCCGAGTCTGCGGTCGTTATCGGGACGCTGGATCCTGACCAGGTCGGCATACAGCCCGTTCAGGGCGAGCAATTCATCGTGCGTGCCGCGCTCGACGTTGCGGCCCTGGTCGAGCACCAGAATGCAGTCGGCATTCCTGATGGTGGCCAGGTGGTGCGCGATCACGAACGTCGTTCTGCCTTTGAGAAGTCGGCGGAGCCCCTCGAAGACCAGCTGTTCCGACTCGGCGTCGAGGCCCGAGCTGGGCTCGTCGAGAACGACGATCCTGGCGTCCCTGACCATGGCCCGCGCAATCCCGAGCCGCTGGCGCTGTCCGCCGGAAAGCGGCAGCCCACCGTGGCCCACGACGGTGTCGTAGCCGTCGGGCAGCGCCTCGATGAACTCGTGCGCCTGCGCAAGGCGGGCCGCGCCGATGATCTCTTCCCTGGTGGCGTCAGGCTTTCCGTATGCGATGTTCTGCCACACCGGCGCATGGAAGAGCTGTGTCTCCTGCAGCACGAATGCGATTTGCCGGCGCAACGACCCGATCGTGAAATCGCGGGCGTCGCTGCCATCGATCATGACGCGACCAGACGTCGGGTCGTAGAAGCGAGGGATGAGGCTGACAAGCGTGGTCTTGCCGCTGCCGCTCGGTCCGACCAGCCCGAAGAGCTGACCGGGTTCGGCGACGAACGACACGTCGCTGAGCACGAAGCGGCCAGGGGAATAGGCAAAGCTGACGTTCCGGAACTCGACCCGGCCGTCAACGCGATCGATCCGCCGCGCGTGGGGCGATCGGGGCAGACGCTCGTCGGTGTCGAGGACCGCTCTGACGCGATCGAATCCCACCGACGCCTGCGCGATGTTGGTACATCGCCCGTGCCAGATCCTGCACGGGCCGAAATAGCCTGCCGAGGTACGTCATGAAGACGACGAGCGCCCCGGCCGTCATGGTCCCCTCGAGCACGAGCCGGCCGCCGAACCAGAGCACGGCTGCGGTTCCACCTGCAACCAGGGTCGTGACCACGGGCCCGAGCAGCGACCGCACACGCCGGGCATGAAGCGCGGCCTCGACGCTTTCACGACTCTTCTCGTCGAGGCGCCTGCGCTCGAAGGCTCCCTGCGAGAACGCCTTGACGACGCGCATCGAGCCGAGTCCTTCCTGGACGATTGACACGATCTCGCTCTGACGCCGCCTGACATCGTGGGTCGCCTGTCTGACCGTCGATCGAAGCCGAAAGACGAACAGCCCGACGAGCGGAGTCACCGCGAGGGCGACGAGCGTGAAGTTCCAGTTGAGCCAGAACATCACGGCAAGCATTCCCACGAGCATGACGCTGTCCATGACGATGTCGAGCAGAGACGTCGAGACGAATTCCTGCACGGCGTTGATGTCGTCAGTGATGGTGCTGACGAGAGGACCGACCTGCTGGCGGTCGTAGTACGACATCGAAAGACGGTGCAGGTGCGCGTAGACGCTCTGCCGCAAGTCGTGCGCGATCCACTGGCCGATGCTCACGGTGTAGTACGCCGTGACGTACGCGCTCGCGGCCTGCAGGAGGGCGATGACGACCGTAGAAACCACGGCCACGTTCAGCAGCGTCAACCGATCGCGGCTCCCGCCGGCGAACCAGGCAAACATGGGTGTCAACGGCTGAGAGTCGAGCACCGAGTCGAGGACGATCTTGAGCGGCCAGGGCGAAGCCAGACCCATCGAGGTTTCGACCAGCATGGCTGCCGCGACGATGGCGAGCCATTTCCAGTATGGTCGGACCAGCCTGACGGCGTAGGCGAGCATGTGGGCCATGGTAGTGCCTGATCCGTCTGATAATCTAAGAACCCATGGCCGCACGCTTTCGCTTCTGGCCGTCTGCCCATATCGTGACCCGGGTGGTCGCCGGGATGGTTCTGTCTGCCACGTTCGGAACCTCTTTCGCCGAAGCGCAGATCAAGGCGCAGGTGCCGGCTGAAGCCACTCCTCCTTGGAACCAGGGAATCCAGGCCATCAGCTCGGAGAGCTATTACCACGCCATCGAGTGCGGCAAGCAGGGCGGCGAAAACCCTCCGTGCGTGTTCTACGACACCGGGCTCTGCAAGAACGACGACTTCACGCTGAGCCTTTACACGCCGTACAAGTTCGTGGCGTACTCGGTGTGGCAGGCGGTGCGCAAGAATCAGCCGGCCGCCAAGCCGAGCTACTCGGCGGCACAGCGCACACGTGTCGTGCTGGGTATTGCCCCGGTCCGCGGGTCCAAGAACACGATTACAGGAGTGACGCTCAAGCGCGGAGCCCAGGTCGTGAAGCCGGCCACGCAAACGATTGACGGCGCGACCGCGACGTTCATTTTCGATTACGCGGCTTTCGCTCCCACTGGGAACGTGACGATCGATCTGGCCGGAAAGATCAGGCACCAGACATGCCTGATCGAGCGGTCGGTGCTCGCCCGGCTTCGCTGAGGCCCATCGCGGCCGGTATACGATCGGCTCTGGATGCCAACGAGGAAACGTCCGCCGTCAATCGTCCGCAAGCGCTCGAAGCTGCACGGATTCGGCGTGTTCGCCGGCGAGCGAATCACGAAGAACACCCGCATCATCGACTATGCGGGCGATCTCATTCGGAACGACGTGGCCGATGTGCGCGACCGGCGCTACATGGCCGCCGGGCGCATCTGGATCTTCCGCATCAATCGGGCGTGGAACCGTGATGCCGGCGTCGGTGGGAACATCGCGCGGTTCATCAACCACTCCTGCAAGCCCAATTGCTGGATTGAGATCGTGGGCCACACCATCTGGGTTCGCGCGGCGCGCTCGATTGAGAAGGGCGAAGAGCTCACCTACGACTACTCGACCGACGGCGAGCAAACCATCGCGTGCCGATGCCGCCCTGGCTGCAAGACGAGGCTTTGAAGGAGGCGGCACGCTGGAGGTCTACCTCGTCGACGGAACCTACGAGCTCTTCAGGCACTACTACGCCCTGCCCCCGGCGCGCGACTCGAGCGGCATGGAAGTGGCGGCTGTGCGCGGCACCGTCGCTTCGGTGCTCTCCCTCATCAACGGCGGCGTGACGCACCTCGGCGTCGCCACCGATCACGTCATCGAGTCGTTCCGGAACCGCCTGTGGCCCGGCTACAAGACGAGCGCCGGAATCGAGCCCGCCCTGCTCCGCCAGTTTCCGCTGCTCGAAGACGCGCTGAGGGCCCTTGGCGTGCCCGTGTGGCCGATGGTGGAATACGAGGCGGACGATGCGCTGGCAGCGGCCGCCGAACGAGCCGCTTCCGACCCGGACGTGAATCGCGTGATCATCTGCACGCCTGACAAGGATCTCGCGCAGTCCGTGAGGGGGACGCGAATCGTGCAAATGGACCGCCGAAGGCGAACGATCCGCGACGAAGCGGGCGTCGTGCTGAAATTCGGCGTTTCCCCCTCGTCCATTCCCGACTATCTGGCGCTCGTCGGCGACGCAGCGGATGGCTATCCAGGGCTGCCGGGTTGGGGGGCGAAATCCACGGCGGCGGTGCTCGCCCGCTTCGGGCATCTCGAGGCCATTCCGGACGACTGGAGGAGCTGGGGTGTGAACGCCGCGAACCCCGCAGCGTTGTCGCGGACGCTCGCGCGCGATCGCGACCTGGCCTTGCTCTTTCGCGATCTCGCTACGCTTCGAACCGATCTCGATCTGTTCGAATCCGTCGACGAGCTGCGCTGGAAAGGTCCAACGCCCGAGTTCGCTCCCCTCGCCGCGCGACTCGACGGTGCAGCTTCTTGAAAGCGACAGGTCTTTCCCACCCATACGTGGCTCGTCGCGCTCCGGCAACGCCGCGACATCGAGGAGGTAGTTCGGGCGCCGGTTCCCGGACAACCCATAGCCGTCAGGCGTGAGCGTCGATCGGAAGCCGTACCGTGAACATGGTGCGCCCCGGCCGCGACTCGAGATCGACCCGCCCGCCGTGCTGCGACACGATACGCTGGACGATATCGAGCCCGAGGCCGGAGCCCTCGCCAATCGGCTTGGTGGTGAAGAACGCGTCGAAGATCCGGGACTGAAGCTCGGGCGGAATGCCGACGCCGTTGTCGATGAACCGCACCAGCGCCGTCTCGCCCTCACGTGCCGTCTCGATGCGAAGCACGCCGCCTTCCGACATCGCATCGATCGCGTTGTCGGCGAGGTTCGTCCAGACCTGGTTGAGCTCGCCCGCGAACGCCTCCACCTTCGGGAGGTCCGGCAAGTACGCCCGCTCGAGCGTGACGGCCTTCTTCTTGATCTTATGTCCCAGCATGACGAGCGTGCTGTCGAGTCCCTCCCGGAGATCGACGCGGTCGCGGTCGGGCGCCTGATCCATGTGCGAATACACCTTCACCGATCCGACGAGCTCGGAGATGCGGCCGGCGGCTGCGCCGATGTCGCCTGCCAGCCGCTGTGACGTGAGCACGGCGGCGAGCCACGTCAGACAGCTCGCCCAGCGCGGAGGCGGGTACGTTGCCGGCGAGCTCGTTCAGCTGCTCGATTCCAAGACCGGCGTCCACGAGCGAGTCGGTGAGCGACCAGCTTTCGGCCACCGCGTGATCGTCGAGCCATTGGCCGACCGCCTGTTCCGCCCGGCTCCGCTCGAGCGCCGTGAGCCGCTCCATGCCCGTTTCGGATGGCCGGCGCGCGAGGAGCTCGCTCGCGCACGTCAGGGCGCCGGCGAGCGTGCCCTGGACGAGGAGCAGCCTGGTGAGCTCGGGCAGTCGCGCGAGTTGTTTGGCGAGCGTGTCCGCGGAGCGACGCACGGCTGCCGCGGGGTTGTTCAGCTCGTGCGCGAGACCCGCGGAGAGCTGACCGAGCGCCATCATCTTCTCCCGTTGCTGAACGATGCGGGTCGACTCCCGGACCCGATCGGTCATCACCGATACCAGTCGTGGGCCCAGAACCGGTGCCACGCGCAGCATCTCATCGAAATGCGACTGGTGCAGTCGCCACAAACGCATCCGGTCGACGGCACGGCCCGATGCCGTGAACGTCCGCATGCGGGAAAACGGCAGCCGTCCCGACACCATGCCGGCGCGCTGCGTGAACGATGGCACCAACTGCCCGCCCACCACGAAGACGATCTCGACGGCTCCCTCGAGGATGGCCACCATGTGCTCGGCCGCCTGATTGATCTCGAACACCGTGGCGCCCGCATCGAATTCAGCCACCTCGCCGTGAGAGGCGAGCCACTCGAGCTGATCGGCGCTGAGGTCCTCGAATACGGAAACGGTGCGAAGCTCTTCGACCGTGACGCTGCTCACCGGACCACCTTCCTGGCAGGTCGATCAGGTTGATGTGGCGTTCAGAGCGAGGCCAGGTATCTGTGGATGAAATGCACCGCGACCGATCCTTCGCCCACCGCCGACGCGACGCGCTTGACCGACTCGTGCCGCACATCGCCCGCCGCGAAGACCCCGGGCACGCTCGCCTCGAGCAGGAACGGCTGGCGATCGAGCGGCCACTCTCTGAGGTCGCGATCCCGATCCAGATCGGGTCCCGTCAGGATGCATCCGCGCGCGTCGCGCGCCACCGTGTCGCCCAGCCATTCAGTCTCCGGTGTGGCGCCGATGAAAGCGAACAGGTACTTCGCGTCAACCTCGGACGTCTCGCCTGTCTTGAGATTTCGGAGTGTCAGACCCTTTGAGCCGGGAGTCGCCGCGGCACGAGATGACTTCAGTCTGCGTTCGCACCTCGATGGTGTGCCCGGCTCTTTCGTCCTTGTAGCCCTCGATGCGCTGGACGAGGTACTCCGACATCCGCTCGCCAAGGCTGGTGGCGCGGCAGACCATGACGACCTTTCTCGCCGAGCGCAATCAGGTACATGGCCGCCTGGCCGGCCGAGTTTCCAGCACCGACGACGTACACCACCTCGTTCAGGCAACTCTTCGCTTCCGTCATGGCGGAGCCGTAGTAGATACCCCGGTTTTCGAACTGATCGGCGCAGTCGGCCGACAATCGCCTCCATCGCAGCCCCATGGCGAGCACGAGGGCCTTGCAGGAGATTTCGCGCGCGGCCGCCCCCACACCAACCTGCAGGTGCTTGTACGGCCCGTCGACACGAAGGCCAGTCACATCCAGCGGGTTGATGACTTCGACCGCAAATTTCTGAGCCTGCATCCGGGCCGAATCCGTGAGGTCCTGGCCTGACACGCCATTCTCGAAGCCGAGATAGTTCTCGATGAGACTTGTCGTTCCGGCCTGCCCACCGGGCGTGTCCCGATCGATCAGCACGGTGCCGAGCCCTTCCGATGCCGAGTAGACCGCTGCAGCGAGGCCGGCCGGTCCGGCGCCCACAATCGCCACGTCATACGTGTCTTTCTCAACTGTCGTCTTCAGGTTCTTTACACGCCGCGCAACCTCGTGAACGGAGGGGTCGATCAAACGCTCCCCATCCTCCGTGATGACGAGCGGCAGCGCCGCGGCGCCAGCCGCCAGCTGGCGCATCTCCTTTCCGCTTTCGTCGGTCGACTCGACGTCGAAGAATGCGTACGACACCTGGTTGCGCGTCAGAAACTCCTTGAGGGCGTGCACCGAAGCCGTCCACTGGCTGCCGACGATGCGGATGCCGCCCAAGCCGGGGCGAAACGCCGTCCGCCACTCATCGAGGAGCTTGTCGATGATCGGGTAGAGACGCTCCTCGGGCGGATCCCAGGGCTTCTGCAGGTAGCTGTCCACCTTCGACACGTTGATCGCCGCGATCGCGGCATCCGTATCCGCGTACGCGGTGAGCAGCGCTCGCTTGGCCGAGGGCGCGAGGGCGGTTGCGTCGGCCAGCAGCTGAACGCCGTTCAGGTCCGGCATACGCTGGTCCGACAGCATGAGTGCGACCGGCCTGGCCCGCTCACGTTCGGCTTGCAAGAGCTCCAGCGCCTCGGCGCCGCTCTGCGCCGGCGATATCTGGAACTCCCGCGAATAATGCGACCGGAGGTCCCGGGCAATGGCGTTCAGTACTTGAGCGTCGTCATCGACGACGAGAATGAGTGGCTTGATCATGTGTGCCCATTCTATCCATCCCGCCCGGCTCGAGGGACGACTGGGCCGTCTGCGCTGGCGGCGGCCATCTCCGATACACTCTCCGCCGGCGAACGACTGCGACGGTGCGTATTCAGACATGACAAATACTGCGGAGCGGGCGTTCTTCGAAGGGCTCCACCGAGCGCCGGCCCCCGCGTTAATCCTTGGTGACGCCACCTCCCACCAACTGGCTTTCGTCCGCAGTCTCGGACGCCGTGGCATTCCGGTGGCCGCGCTCACTTTGGATCGCGGCCCTCGGTTGCGCTCACGGTACCTGCGCACTGAGCCGCGCGTTCGATCACGAGACAGACCTCCTCGCTTTTCTCCGTCGCGCCGGAGCCGAAACGCCGACGAAGAGCGTCCTCATCCCGACAGGTGACGGGGACGTGCTCTTCGTTTCGAGACATCGTCGCGAGCTGGACGGCCTCTTCCGCTTCGCCCTGCCCGATGGGGACACTCTCGAACGTCTGGTCAACAAGAGGTCGCAGTACGAGTGTGCTGTCGGCCTGGGGGTCCCAGTTCCGCGAACGTGTTGGCCGACGGACGAACAGGACCTCAGGCAGATCGCCGAGACACTATCCTTTCCTTGCATCATCAAGCCGGCACATTCCCACCTTTGGCGTCGTCAGCACACGACCGGCGACTGCGCCACTGGGCCAAGGCCGCTCACGCGAAAACACCGCAGGAGCTCGTGACGTTCTACGAACAGATGAAGGAAGGCGAGATCGAGCTGCTGATCCAGGAGCGCGTCAAAGGCGATGAGGATCGATTGTTTTCCTGTTATGCGTATCTCGACCGGAAAGCCGAGCCGCTTGCCGCATTCGTACTGCAGAAACGGAGGCAGTGGCCGCCTGTCTACGGCAACGGCAGCTATTCGGTCAGTTGCCGACAGAACGACGTCGTCACGCTCACGCTGAGGCTCCTCAAGGGTTTGCGCTACCAGGGCGTCGCGAACGTCGAGTTCAAGCTGGACCCGAAAGACGAACAGCTCAAGCTTATCGAGCTGAACTGTCGGGGCGGGAATCGCATGGGCCTGGCGGTGGACGCAGGCGTCGATCTGCCTTACATCGCGTACTGCGACCTCGTGGGCGAATCGGTCGCCCCTGTCGACACCTACGAGAGCGGCGTTACCTGGATCGACCTCACCGCTGACCTCGCGGCGCTGCCGTACTACCGAAGGATCCAGGGATTGACCCTGTGGGCGTGGGCCCGCTCGGCACGGGAAGCCAGGAGTCACGCGTACCTGGCGGCAGATGACCCGCTCCCGTTTTTCGACCATGCCGGCCGATTCGCCGCAGGTGCGTGGCAGACGTTCGGTGCGCGCGTTCGGTCAGGCGTGCGTCGCTAGCGTGGCAGAGAGCAGGTCATTCGCGCCAACGTTCCAGGCCGACCCTTCTTTCCGCCTTCGCCGACCAGATAGACGACAGCGCCCTCCCCGAACGAGACGGCCTCGCCCTGGGGCTCGTTCAGACCTCGCAAATCGACACGAATGGCGGCGCCGCCCTCTCCTAGGTTCAGGTCGCGCGTCCGGAAGAAACGGACCTCGGTATTCGAGCGCAGCGCGACCCACTCGCCATCCATCGAGACGCTACCACCGGTGATACGGGCTGCGCGCCTGCGACCCTTTCCGCTGGTCTCGTGATCATCGGTCAGCGGCATCACGTGCTCGAGCATGGCACGGCTTCCCGGCCGGAGCGGGCCGGGAAACCGATAAAGCGAGGCGGGTGGTTCTTTGGTGGCCAGCAGCACGTCCCCTTTTGGCGTAACGAGGACGGCCTCGGCGTCGTGTGGACCGTCCGGATAGGTCGCGTGGAATACTTCCGCCGCGCGTGTCTCCGTGTCGCCAGGCTGCGGCTCTGGAACGCGGTACAGCGTGACATGGGGTCGATCCTGGTCGTTGTCGCCGATGTCGGCAATGTACAGACATGTGCCGGCGGGACACGGCCCTGTAGCGATGTCCTCCCAGTCCTCGACGTCGGCGCCGCGGACACGGACGCGATCCCTGAGTATCCCATCGGCATCGAAGCCCAGCACGACGGGCTCGCCGGAATCGTTGTGCATCCACAACCGTCTGGGCAGGCGACGGCCAAGAGCCACACCGCTGGCTTCCGGCAGCTCAGCGAGATCCATCCGCCGCAGATTCGAGCTGGCACACACTCGACTGGGCAGCTGATTCACTCGAACCGAGCGAGAGTGCCAGGCCCAGCAACAGGATGCAGACAGCTTCTCTCGCGTGGCCTCTCATGCTTTTTCACTGGACCGGGCGTCAGCCCTTTTCTTGACGCCAGGGACTATAGTTTATCGAGTCGGGGAACGTTCGGCTGGGGCAACAGGAGGAGCCAGGATGTCGGTTCGACCCATCAGACGCGTGACTCAGTCGACGCCGACCGTCGAAGGTGCCGGTGTCAAGCTCCGACGCGCGTTCGGATTCGGCAACACGTCAGACTTCGATCCGTTTCTGCTGTTCGACGATTTCCGCAACGATCGCCCCGACGACTATCTCGCCGGGTTCCCGTGGCATCCGCACCGCGGCATCGAAACGATCACCTACGTTCTGGCGGGCTCCGTGGCGCACGGCGACAGCCTGGGCAACCGCGGGAGCCTCTCGTCGGGGGACGTTCAGTGGATGACCGCGGGCAGCGGCATCCTCCACCAGGAGATGCCCGAGGGCGACGCCACCGGGCGAATGCACGGTTTTCAGCTGTGGGCCAATCTGCCGGCATCGCTCAAAATGTCGAACCCGCGCTATCAGGACGTGTTGGCGGGCGATATCCCCGACGTCACCGACGATGACGGCACCGCCGTGCGGGTCATTTGCGGCAGCTTCTGGGGCAAGCGGGGACCGGTCGAAGGGGTTGCGGCTGATCCACGGTATCTCGACGTGTCGGTTCCCCCGGGGCGCCAGAAGCGTCTTACCGGTAGAAGTCTCCCGCCACGCGTTTGCCTACATCTTCGGCGGTTCCGGTACGTTCCGCGACGCATCGGATCCTCGTGCGGTGCAGACCGAGCAGGTGGGTCTTGGCGACCGGACAACTTACAGCACCATCGGCAACCGCTCGCTCGTGCTGTTCGACAGTGGTGACGAAGTCGTGGTGCGGGCGGGTGACGAAGGGATCCGGTTCCTGCTGATTTCGGGGAAGCCGATTGAAGAGCCCGTTGCCTGGTACGGGCCCATCGTGATGAACACCGATGCGGAACTCAGACAGGCCTACGCCGAGTTGAAGGCCGGCACGTTCATCAGACAAGTTTGAAGGAGCCGGAGGAGAACTTGCGTCAAGGGCCCGTTTCGACATTCATCGAGCGTCATTTCCTGCACTTCAATGCCGCCGTCCTCAAGGAGGCGTCAGATGCCTTCGCGCGGCACGTCGACGGCGGCGGGCAGATGCTTCTCGCGATGGCAGGCGCGATGAGCACGGCAGAGCTCGGCATCTCGCTCGCCGAGATGATTCGCGCGGGCAAGATCCATGCAATTTGCTGTACGGGGGCCAACCTCGAGGAGGACGTCTTCAACCTGGTGGCCCATTCCCACTACGAGCGTGTGCCCCACTACCGCGACCTGACGCCTGCCGACGAGCAGGCCCTGCTCGAGCGGCACCTCAACCGCGTCACGGACACGTGCATTCCAGAGCACGAAGCCATGCGCCGCATCGAGAGTCTCGTGCTGGAACTCTGGCTTGCCGCCGATCAGCGCGGCGAGCGGATGTTTCCGCACGAGTTTCTCTACGGCCTGCTCCGATCGGAAAAGCTCGCCGACCTTTACGAGATCGATCCGAAGAACAGCTGGCTGCTTGCGGCCGCCGAGGCAGAACTACCGATCTTCGTGCCAGGGTGGGAGGATTCGACTCTGGGCAATGTTTACGCGGCTCACGCGATTGCCGGCCGGTTCAAGTCGGTGCACACGGTGCGATCCGGCATCGAGTACATGATTGCGCTCGCCGAATGGTATCGACGGACGAGCGAGCGCACGTCGATCGGGTTCTTTCAGATTGGCGGCGGCATCGCGGGCGACTTCCCCATCTGCGTCGTCCCGATGCTTCACCAGGACCTTCGCCTTCCGGATGTACGGCTGTGGGGGTACTTCTGCCAGGTCAGTGATTCGACCACCAGTTATGGGTCGTACTCGGGCGCCGTGCCGAACGAGAAGATCACGTGGGGCAAGCTGGGCATCGATACCCCGAAGTACATCATCGAATCCGACGCGAGCATCGTCGTTCCTCTGATGTTTGCGCGCGTGCTGGGCTGGTAACGACGACCCCTGGTCAGACAATCTTTCCGGGATTCATCAGGTTTCGCGGATCGAGCGCCCGCTTGATCGCACGCATCACGTCCAGGCCCGGCCCGTGTTCATCGGCCAGAGCGTGCATCTTTCCGTATCCCACACCGTGCTCGCCCGTGCACGTGCCCCCGAGCGCCAGCGCGCGGTGCACCAGGCGGTCGTTCAGACGCGCGGCCTCTGACAGTTCGGCAGGGCTATCGGGATCGATGAGATAGATCAGGTGAAAGTTGCCGTCACCGGCATGGCCCACGAGAGGCGCCTGCAGGAACGAGCTCTCGGTGTCACGCTTGGACTCGAGAATACATTCCGCCAGCCGCGAGATCGGCACCGACACATCGGTCGTCCACGCGCGGGCGCCAGGCCGGAGCGCCAGCGCCGCATAGTAAGCGTTATGACGCGCGTGCCAGAGCGAGGCACGCTCCTCGGGCGTGGTCGTCCATTGGAAGTCGACGGCGCCCCGCTCCGTCGCCAGATCATTCACCGCGCGCGCCTGTTCGCTCACGCTGGCGTCGCTCGCACCGTGGAACTCGAAAAACAGCGTGGGCGCCACGGGATAGCTCAAGTGCGAGTAGCGGTTCACCGCGTCCATCTGCACCTCGTCGAGCAGCTCGATTCGGGCAACCGGAATCCCGAGCTGAATGGTGGCGATGACCGTGTTGACGGCACCCTCGAGCGAAGGGAAGGAGCACACTGCCGCCGAGACCGCCTCGGGCCGGCCCTGGAGCCGCAGCGTCACCTGGGTAATCACCCCCAGCGTGCCCTCTGACCCGACGAAGAGCCTGGTGAGGTCGTATCCGGCCGCCGACTTCCGCGCGCGACCACCGGTCGGGATCACCCGGCCGTCGGCCAGGACGACGGTCAACCCGAGAACGTTCTCACGCATCGTGCCGTAGCGAACCGCTGTCGTGCCCGACGCACGCGTGGCGGCCATGCCGCCGAGCGTCGCGTCGGCGCCGGGATCGACCGGAAAGAAGAGTCCCGTATTGCGCAGCGCGTGATTGAGCGCGGTGTGCGTGACGCCGGCTTCGACGGTGACGTCCAGATCATCGGCGTCGATCCGCAGGATGCGCGTCATGCGACTCAGGTCGATCGAGACGCCTCCGCCAAGAGCCGAGACATGCCCTTCGAGCGAGGTGCCTGCGCCAAAGGGCACCATCGGCACGCCGGCGTCGGCTGAAGCCCGGACAACCGCCGACACCTCCTCGGTGGTCATCGGAAAGCACACGATGTCGGGCTTCGCCGGCGCGTGATAGGACTCACCGCGACTGTGGTGTTCGCGCACGGCGTCGTTCACGGTCGCACGATCGCCCAGGAGCGACTGCAGTTGATTGGTCAGCCGTTCGATGGCCGCGGGAGCAGGCCGGCCAACCACGGGAACCGCCAGGTGGTCGCTCACTGTCCGTGCGTCGGTGGATCCGGGGTGAGAGGCAGGCCGATGAATCGCGCGTAATCCTCGGCGGTGTCGATGTCCAGGAACGCGCCGTCGTCTTCCACCTCGACCTCGGCGATTTCGCCGGGATGCGCCTGGAGAACAGCCCGGGCGCCGATGTTCGCATCCGCACGGCGAATCTCGTCGAAAACGGACCGATCGAAGACGACGGGGTGGCCGTGGCGGGAGGCCCGGACTGGACGGACAATCGGTGCACGCGTCTCGCGATGGCGTGTGAGAACGGCACGCACGGTCTCGGAGGACACCAGAGGGACGTCCACCAGGGTGACCAGCACGCCTTCAACGCCGGGACGATCCGCCACGTCGAGCGCCGCCTGCAGGGAGCTGAGCTGTCCACGCTGGTACTGCGCGTTGAACACCAGCCGGACATTGGGGTCCTGATCGCCGAACCGTGTCGCGATCGACGACGCGTCGTGTCCGATCACGACCAGCACTTCGTGAATCCCCGCCGACTGGAGTGTTCGGATGATGCGATCAAGAAACGACTGGCCACGCGAGTCGATCGGCAGAAGAGCTTTCGGGCGACCCATCCGGGTCGATCGACCGGCGGCGAGGATGATGCCCGGAACCATGATTGACGTCCGGATTCTAAACCTGATCTAGAATCGGCCTATGAGCGAGCTCGGGTTGCAAATCCGCTGTCAGCGTTGCGGCGAGCGGATGGAGCTGCGGGATCCCACGGACGCGGTCAATTGGAAACCTGATCAATTCTGGGTGTGCCCGCGCTGCGGCCGGCATTTCTGGACGACGTACGCCGCCCCGCCCGGAGCCAAGGCTAAGCCGGTCGCGCCAGCGGCGGAATAACCTCCAAGCCATCAGTTTCAACCATGAATAGCTCAACTCTGACCCCAGACAGGCTCCCGATCTGGTGTGCCGTCCGTCTTCAGGATGACGACGACATCGCCGAGGACGATGACTTCGACGATGACGACGAGGATGAGGACGAGGAAGAGGGCGACACCGACGACGCGGATGAACCGGAGCCCTGGCAAGTGTGACGGGCTGGAAGAGCGGCAGCGTCTGGCAATTGCGCTAACCCGCACACTCGTCAGCCGCTTAGCTTGACTTCCGCCGGCAACCCCCCTACACTGGCGCCGGTCAAGCTCAAGCGCTCGACTTGCCCCGAAACACCCGCGAAAACAGCCATAAGACAACGGCTGTGGGGCCTTGCGGCGTCCCGGGGTGGCGACGCGCCAGAGCATGCGACGCCGCCAGATAGGGTGTCGCCCAAGAGCCCGAGGCTGTCCGATGACGCGGAGTCAGCCGCGCTTCACCCGCCACCAGGACGCACGGCGCTCCCTCAGTCCTGACTGCACTCAGGGCTTCGGACGATCGGAGGAACGACGGGTATGCCGACCGGCACCATAGCACGGCTCCTGATCGACAAGGGCTTTGGCTTCATCCGTGACGAGGGAGGGATCGAGCACTTCTTCCATCGGAGCTCGGTTCGCGGAGCGGTGTTCGAGCTGCTGCGCGAAGGTCAGCGTGTGGAGTTCACACCCGAGGAATCCGGGAAGGGCCCCCGCGCCGGCGAGGTTCGACTCGTCGAGAGCTAGGTCTGGACCGCTCGCCGGCCCCGCTAGGGGCCGGCCTGTTGCCTGCCGCCCTGCTGCCCGGCTTTGCTCATCTCTCGCCGGGGCTTCGCCGCGTCGTCGGTCGAATCACGCCGCGACCCGCCAGTGGAGCCGTCTGCACATCAACCGGTCGCTGTCCCACCGCAAATCTGGAAGCGAACGGGGCCCGGTGGCCCTCCCGGTCTTCAAAATCGGTCGCTCCCCGCGTGACGCGGGGGGGCTGGGTTCGACTCCCAGGCGCTTCCGCCAATCGACGTCTTTCAGTTGGAGAGGCCGCTCGCGCCGCGTGGAGCTTCACTCCAGCAGCTGGAGAAAGGCGTCGGTGTCGCTCAGGTCTCGAAACACGACGTCCGCGCCGCTGGCGGCAAGCATCTCGGCATCGCAAGGCCCGGTCGCGACGCCAATCGATCGGGCCCCGGCCGCCGCCGCACATCGGACATCGTGCGGCGTGTCGCCAATCACAATGACGTCAGACGCCTCTCCCACCGACGCACCGCAGACGCCGGCCCGCTCAATGGCGATAGGCACGAGGACATTTCGATCGTGGGCCTCTTCGCCGAAGGCGCCGCAGGCGAAGAATCTCCACAAGCCGAAATGATCGAGCTTTACCTGCGCCGCGTCGGAGAAGTTGCCCGTGACGAGCGCGAGGAAGACGTCGGACCGGTGCTCGAGCGCCGGAAGGAGCTCGGCGATCCCTGGCAGGATGCGCTTGGCCGCTGAGGGACGCTCGATTTCCTCGGCGAGGATCGACACATAGCGCCTGCGAAACTGCTCGAGCGTCGTCGGCGCCGAGTCGATCTGTGCGGTCTCGATCGCCTCGGCGAGAATGACCGAATCGGTGCGGCCGGCCATCGGGATCCCCGCGAGAGCCTCGGCGACGCCGAACACGTCCTCGAACGCACGCGTCATCGCCCGGACGCCAGCGCCGGCTGTGAGAATGAGCGTTCCGTCGATGTCGAAGAGGAGGATCTTCGGTCGGCGGGCGCGAATCACGCTTCGGAGCGGACGTTGCCGGCGCGGGGTCCTTTGGGTGACGGTTCCTCGTCGAAGCTCACGCGCTGGCCCTCGTTCAATTGATCGAAGCTGCCGCCGGCCACTGAGCTGCGGTGAAAGAACCACTCCTGCCCACCGTCGTCGCGAATGAACCCGAATCCGCGGTCTCTCACGAGTCGCTTGATCGTTCCGTTTGGCATGCCCCATCCTCCGGTCGAACTCGCAGGCCGCCACCACCGGGCGGCGTGTCGGCGCGCGTCGCGCCGCATGGGTATTGCGAATCCGGCCCGGCTGCGCTGCCGCCCACTCTGGCGGATTTGGCGGCAGGAATCAACCTGAGCCGTGTCCCCAGTTGCGTGTCACGCACGCTAGGGTAGCGTCGGTCGTCGGTACGGTGTGCTCGCCGGCGACAGACTTCGCAGAAACGCCAACAGCTCGCGCCGCTGTGTCGGACTCACCGTCCACGCTTGCAACTTCTCGTCCACGCCCGGGTTCTTGTACCCGCCTTGCAGCATGAAGTCGACAGCCTCTTCGAGCGTCGCAGCCCGACCGTCGTGGAAGTACGGCCCGGTGAGCGCAACACCTCGAAGCGACGGCGTCTTGAAGGCGCCCATGAGCTTCTTCATCTCGTCGGTGACCGGCTGGTTGCCCTTGGTCGCGGCATCCGTCAGGATTTGCCCGCGGCCCATGTCGACCTTTTCCTTGTCGAACCCGATGCCGACGTTGTGGAACAGCGTATCGGTGAAGAGCGGAGGCAGATGACAGTTCGTGCAGTGCGCCACGTCGGAAAAAACAACGAACCCACGGCCGGCTTCGGTGCGCTTGAGCGAGGCCTCGTCCTGCGGATGCCGATCCCATGCGGTGTCGCCCGCGTGAATGGTGCGCACGAACGTCGCGAGCGCCTGAACGATCCGCGCCGCCGGTGGGCCCGCCTCCGAGCTCTTTCTGAAACGCCGCGTTGTAAGCGGGAATCGCTTCCAGCTCCTTGGCGATCGCATCGGGGTCGGCGCCCATCTGCGAGCGCCACGCGGCCAGAATCTGCGCCTCGAGTCCTTTGGCTCGGCCATCCCAATACAGGTCGGGATAGTACGCCGCGCCGTAGAGCGTCGGGGTGTGCCGCGTGTTCATGCTGCCGTCGAATCGCGGCGAGAGCGCGAGGCCATCGGTCCACCCCTTTTCGGGGACGTGACACGTCTCGCAGGACATTTGTTTCGTGCGCGACAGCCGTGTGTCGAAGAACAGCTGCTCGCCGAGCGCAATCTTGCCCGGGCTCATCGGATTATCGGGCGGGACCGTGATGGGCTGCGTTTGCAGCCCGCGCGGCAGTGCGAATGCAGCCTGAGCGGCCTGCGCGCTGCCTCCGCGATGGGCCTTCATCGCGCTGGCGCGTGTCCAGAGGAGCGCCACTGCCAGGACGACAATGACGACAAGGCAAGCGGCAGCTCTCACGAATCGAATCATGATTCCTCCTCTGTAGCGCTCGATTCTCGCCTGCCGTTCCCGACCGGTCAAGTCGTGTCCCCCAGCCTCATCCGAACCATCGTGCCCACTTCGATCGCTCACTCAAGACGCCGGTCGCCGGCTGCCACGTCCACGCGCGGGCGTCCACTCCGGCGGCCAGCCGCGCATCGGCCGTGATGGCCACGACGGTGAGGGCCCGGCTCTTCGCCAGGCGGAGCACAACAGCGGCGAACGTGGAGGCATCGTCAGGCGACAAGATGGCGGTGGGGTGCTCCATCAGCAACACCTGCGGATCGAGCGCGATGGCCCGGGCGAGACGAAGCCGCACACGGTCGAGCGGCTCGAGCGATCGGACACGCCGCTCCAGAATCCCGTCCGTGATGCCAACGTCACGTGCCAGCTGCCGGACTGGCTCGATCATCTCGGCCGGAAGCGGATCGAGGTCGAGCGTGAGAGGAATCGCCAGATTCTGCACGACCGTCAGGTCCTCCAGCAACACGACGCGGTCGCTCACGATGCCGAAGCGATCGACGAGGGCCAGCCACTCGTCACCCGTCTGGACCAATGCCGTGCTGCGCCCGAACACGCAGATCTCCCCTGTGTCGGGCAGCGCGGCACCGGTGATCAGATTGACGAACACCTCGGCGCTCGGGGCGTCGAAGCCAATCAGTACCGCGCGATCGCCCTTCGCGATCCGCAGCTCCTTGATTCGTAGAGGGCGAAGCGCGCGGTAGTCCTTCGTCACGTCACGAACGTCGATGATCGGGTGGGGGTCTGGCGCGTTCATGCCGATCTCAAGGACAGTTGAGACTGGACGGGTCAGTCGGCCGCGAGATGCCTGTCGACTTCGGCGACGACGCGCGCGCTGGCGGAGAGCGCGCCGATCTCGATGCCGAATGCCCAGAGATTGAGGCCGACCGCCATGTATGCCAGCAGGCCGTGCACGACCGGCGGCAGGACCCGTGTGTCCACGCTGGCGCCCACGATGGCCGTCACCATCGTCACAGTCATCGCGAGCGTGCCGACCCTGAAGACCGGCCGCCGGAGGCGGGCAATCTCGGCGGCGTATCGGCTGGACAGGCCGCCTTCGGAGGCGGCCTCACGGACGGCCTTCCCCTTGCCAATCAGGTAGAACAGCGTCATCGAGTGCGCGAGCAGGGTGAGGAGCGTTGAAAACAGGCCGACGCTGACGTGACGGAGAAGATCCTCGTCGGAAGCCGCGCCGAGGCCGAGGAAGGTCGTGAGCAGCAGGCCTGCGATGGAAACGGCGATGCCCGTGATGAGCGCAATTGACACGACGGGTCAGAGCCTGAACCAGTCAGGGCAGGTCGGGGTGCGCGGATGGGATCTGGTGCTGGTGCTCGTCGCGCTCGGCGCGCTCACGCGTGGGCCCGACGGGCGGATTGAGGACGCCGGCGAACGGGACGACCCTGGCGTTTCACGAGCGCTTTGTACTCGCGAATCAGCAGCTCCAGATGGTTTTTCTCCTCGTCGGCGAACTCCAGGAAGATCTGCTTGCCTTCGGAGTCTTCGAACCTCTCACCGTAGCGCTTGAAAAAGCGGTGCGATCCACGCTCGCACCTGATGCCGATGAGCAGTGCCTGCCGATCATTGACGCCGCGCGTGAGCCGTTCGGCGCCCTCGGCGAAGAGACCGTTGGCGGCGCCCTTGAAAAAGAGGAATGTCGGACGGGACTCGAGCTGCGGATCCTCGGTGAGCAGCCGCCCGTAGCGTGCTTCGAGCGTCGAGAGGTGCTCCTTTTCCTCTTCTGCGAGCTTCATGAACACCTTGCGCCCCCGGGCATCGCGCGTGATTCGCGCCGCGCGCGTATAGAATTCCAGGCCGCTCCGCTCCGTCGCAATCGCGATGCGCAAGGCGTCGCGGGCGAAGAGCAGCTCGGTCGTGCCCCCGTCGCTGGCCGGAGTCTTCTGACCGGTGCGGCACTCCTCGCAGGTCCCGTAGATCTGCAGGACGCTCTGCCGCGCCGCAAAGCCGCGCGCCGTTGCCACCTCCTCGACGAGCGATTCGATGTCGGAGCTCAGGAACTCGAACGAGCGATTGCAGCTCTTGCAGATCAGATGAAAGTGCCGAGGATGGCGGTACGAGTGCTCGAAGCGGAACCGGCCCTCGCCAAAGTCCACCTTGCGCGCGATGCCGGCGTCGACCATCCACTGCAGGGCACGATAGACCGTCGCGCGACTGATGCGCTGGTCCTCCCGGCGGATGAGATCGACGAGATCGTCCGCCGAAAGGTGACCCTCCTGACGGAGAAACACGTTGAGGATGAGATCCCGCTTGCCGGACCGCTTGCTGCCGGCCGGCCGGAGTCGTTCGAGATCGGGCAGAGGGGTCTGCATGACAGCTGACGTGATGCTCAATCAATCAGGTCGACGCCGCCGCGCCGTCAGTCAACTGTCAGAAGCGGCGGGTCAGTGAGCGTGTCCAGCGCCGGCGCCTTCTTCGACGGTGAACGACTGGCCGCAGCCGCAGGTCGAAACGGCATTGGGATTCTTGATCGTGAATCCCCCGCCGGTGACGTTGTCCACGAAGTCGACTTCGGCGTTATGCAGATACCGGATGCTGATCGGGTCGATGTAGAGCTTCACGCCGTTCGACTCGAACACCTGGTCACCTGCCCCGCCGCCTTCCTCGATCATCAAGCCGTACTGGAAGCCCGAGCAGCCGCCGCCCTGCACAAAGACACGCAGGCCGCTGCCGGCCTTGTTTTCCTCGGCGAGCAGCTCGCTAATCTTGGACGCGGCTGCCTCAGACACGTTAATCATGACGAATGCTCCTTGGGTTGTCGGCTTCGTGAATTATACCCTCCGGGAATGGGTGCAGCAATAGCCGGGCGCTCGCGCCGATTCTCTCCGGATCCCGCATCCACAACACCGGCAATGACTTCTGAATGCGCACCAGGCCGGCCAGCCTTGAGTCGCCCCAGCCTTCAGGAGGATACTTCGCCCATGTCGCACGAGCGCCCGTTCTTCCTCGCTGGAGCCTGGACACGCTCCGAGCACGCCCTGCCGGTGATCAACCCATTCGACGGCTCAACAGTAGCGACGACATGGCTGGCCGGGGATGCGGAACTGGAGCAGGCAACGGTTTCGGCGCTGGGAGCTGCCGCGCGGATGAAAGAACTGGCGGCGTACGAGCGAGCGGGCATTCTCGAGGCGGCGGCCCGGGATCTGCGCGGGCGCCGCGACGAGGTCGCGCGTACCCTGGCTGGCGAAGCAGGCAAGCCCATTCGTGATGCGCTCACTGAAGTGGATCGCGCCGCGATGACCTTCGAAGTATCCGCTCACGAGGCGCGCCGGCTCGGCGGTGAAGTCATCCCCATCGATCTCGCCCCGCATGGACGGGGACGAATCGGCATCACCCGGAGGTTTCCCCTTGGCCCGATCGCTGCCATTTCGCCGTTCAACTTTCCGCTCAATCTCGCCGTCCACAAAGTGGCGCCAGCCATCGCGGCCGGCAACCCGGTCGTCCTCAAGCCAGCGACCAAGACGCCGCTGAGCGCGCTCAACCTGGCTCTCGCCCTCGAGCGAGGCGGTCTTCCCGCGGGCGCCTTGAGCGTGCTCCCGATGGCGCGTGAGACCGGCGATCGTCTCGTGAGCGATCCCCGCTTCAAGCTGCTGACCTTTACCGGCTCGTCCGCGGTCGGCTGGGGCATGAAGGGCCGGGCCGGTAAGAAACGCGTGATTCTCGAGCTCGGTGGGAACGCGGGCGTGATCGTGGACGAAACGGCCGACCTCGACTTCGCGGCCAGGCGAGTGACGACGGGAGGGTTCGCCTTCGCCGGACAAAGCTGTATTTCGGTTCAGCGCGTCTTCGTTCACAGTTCTGTGTTCGACCGGTTCGCCGATCGGCTGGTGGCAGATGTGGCGTCGCTCAACGTGGGCGATCCGCTCGATCCGGCCACCGATCTCGGTCCGATGATCGAGGAATCCGAAGCCGCGCGGGTGGAGACCTGGGTTCAGGAAGCCGTCGCCGCCGGGGCTCGCGTGCTGATTGGGGGACGTCGTCTCGGTCCGTCGCTCTACGCGCCCACCGTGCTCACCGATGTGCCGGTCACGGCGAAGGTGTGCGCGCAGGAGGTCTTTGCGCCGCTGGTGGGTTTGTATCGATACACGGATTTCAACGACGCGCTCGCCGATCTCAATCAATCCACCTACGGGCTCCAGGCCGGCGTCTTCACCAACGATTTGCAGCGGACGCTCACCGCATTCGATCGGATCGAGGTCGGCGGCCTAATCGTCAACGACGTGCCGACGTGGCGCATCGACCACATGCCGTACGGCGGGGTCAAGGACTCCGGACTGGGACGCGAAGGCCCGCGCTACACCATCGAAGAGATGACCGAGCTGAAGTTGCTCATCATCAACCAGGACGCCCGGTGACCGCCGCGTGGCCAAGGGTGTGACGCGCGTCGTGTCGCTCGAAGCGCGGGTCGGATCGCGCTGGCATGAGATGCTGGAGGATCAGCCGGATCTCGAGCCGGCCATTCGATTGCAGCGCACGCTGGTGGGTCGCTTGATGTCGGCCGTCGCTGCTCTTGCCGCGCGAGGTCCGCTCCCATCGCCTTCGGTCGATCGGATGGTCGCGCGCCTCGGGACCGCTCTGCCGGCGCTCGGCGGCGAGCCCCAGCCTTTTTCCACCGATCTTCTGGCACCCCTCGTCACCCGACTCGCGGACGATCTCGCGGAAGGCGGCGCGGGCCAGGCAGCCCGTCACATCGGCGACGCAATTCGTGCCCGGCGTCTGGATGCATCTTCCCTGGTGGCGGCTTCACTGGTACGCGACACACGCGGGTTTCGCCTCGCGGCCGACCAGTTGAGCCTGGCGCCCGATCTGCTGTGGCTGATTGGCGAGATGGCTGCGAGCCCGCTTGCGCACGCACTGGCGACAGCCGCGCGGGCTCGGACCGAGGGGGACCTCGTTGCGGCGCTCGCGGCCTGGCAGCACGGGTGGTGTCCGATGTGCGGGTCGTGGCCCGCGGTGGCACACGCCGGTGTGCCACACGTGCTTCACTGCTCGTTCTGTGCGACCGAGTGGACCGGGCCTCGCGAGAGGTGCATTTACTGCGAGGATCAAAACGACAGCCTGTCGATTGTGGCCGTGGACGCGAGCCGTCCCGATTGGCTGCTCGAGCTCTGCACCGGGTGCGGCGGGTACGTGAAAGTGCTCGGTCAGCTGCGACCGCTCGACTTTCCGCTGCACGCTCTCGAGGATCTGGCCACCTCGGCTCTCGATCGCGCGGCGCTCGAGCGCGGCTTTCACCGGCCGCCCCTCCGCGAGCGGACAGACACCGAAGCTTCTCCCGGCCGGCTCTGCTGATTCCCGCGATCAGGGCGTCTGCAGTGCTTCCAACCGCTCGCCGGACTCCTGCTGGAGATCCTGATGCAGGCTGCGACCGTGAGAGTCCATCGTGACGATGGCCGGCAGATCCCGCACCGTGAGGTGCCACATGGCTTCGGGCGTACCGAACTCCATCAACGACACGCCATCGACCTGCTGGATCGTCCGCGCGTAGAACTGTGCGGCGCCGCCGATGGCATTCAGGTAGACCGCGCCGTGATCGGCCAGCGCGCCCAGCGTCTTCGCGCCCATCCCGCCCTTCCCGATCACGATCCGCACGCCGTATCGCCGGATGATGTCGGCCTGGTAAGGCTCTTCGCGAATGCTGGTGGTGGGCCCCGCAGCCGTCACGCGCCACGACTCGCCTTCTTTGCGAACGACCGGTCCGCAATGGTAGAGCGCCGCCCCCTGCAGATTCACCGGAGGCGGGTGCTTCATGAGGTGTGCATGCACGGCGTCGCGCCCCGTGAAGACCTGACCAGAAAGCAGGACGACGTCGCCGACGTTCAGCTTGCGGATTTCCTCCTCTGAGGTCGGCGCCGAAATGGAGACCTGGCGTCCCGAACGCGTCAATCCTTCGCGATCGATCATCGGCGTGATGGCCACCGACGGGTCGCGATAGAGCCAATGCCGGATGGCGCCGCTCGCGCCGTCGAGCGCGACGCCGAGACGTCTGAAGGCCCAGCAGTCGTAAGCCACCGACACGAAGAAGCTCGCGGGCAGGCGATTGAGCGCGCCGACCTTGCAACCGATGAGTGTCACGCCGCCGCCAAACCCCATCGTGCCGATGCCCAGGCCGTTGACCGTACCCATCACGGTCGACTCGAGACCTGCGAGCCTCGGATCCGGATTGACGTCGTCGAGCGTCCGGAACAGCTGCTCCTTCGCGTAGAGGTAGCCCGAGGTGCGATCGCCGCCGATGGCGACACCCACCGCGCCGGGGCTGCAACCCATGCCCTGCGCGTGCCAGACGGCGTGGAGGATGCACTTGCGGACGCCCTCGAGATTGCGATCGGCGCGCCCGAGATGAGCCAGCTCGGTCGGCAGCGAGGACCGCGCGTTCATGTTCTCGCAGCCGCCGCCCTTGAGCAGCAGCTTGACTTCGATGCCCTCTCGGTCCCACTGCGAGAAGTGGATGACCGGCGTTCCGGGCCCCAGATTGTCACCGCTGTTCGACCCGTCGATGGAATCCACGGAATTGGGTCTGCAGCTTGCCCCTCCGGGTCGCCTCGGCCACGGCGTCGCGAATGACACCGGCCATCCAGATTTGGTTGGCACCTACTGGAACCTTCAGCTCGAAGGTGGGCATGCCGGTGTCCTGGCAGATCGCGCCTTCGCAGTCGGCCGCCAGATCGATGTTCTCGGCGATGATTTGCAGGGCCCGGCCCGAGCGGCTCTCGGCCGGCTCCGTGTCCAGCGCCAGCTTCATCGCCGCACGGACGTCGGGCGGCAGGTTGGTCGAGGTGGCCACGATGAGCTCGAGGATGCTGTCGTAGAAAGAGGGCAACATAGAGCCAGAGTATAATTGAGCGAGCGCGAAAGCACTCTCGCCTGCCTCAAGTCCCAGATCGGGTGACCGTGTCCCACCGAATCGAACGCGATCCGCTCGGCGAGCGCGAAGTGCCCGCGGAAGCGTACTACGGCATTCAGACCACGCGTGCGTGCGAAAACTTCCCGATCAGCGGGCTCCGCGCACCCGAGTCGCTCGTGACGGCGACCATTCTCGTCAAGAAAGCGGCCGCCGAGGCCAACGTCGCGCTCGGACGGCTCGATCCCGTCGTCGGGCGCGCCATCATCGCTGCCGCCGACGAAGTGCTGAACGGGGAACTCCGCGATCAGTTCGTCGTGGACGTCTATCAGGCCGGCGCCGGCACGTCCCACAACATGAACGCCAACGAGGTGCTGGCCAACCGCGCCACCGAGCTTCTCGGCGGGCGTCGCGGCGACTATTCCCGTGTGCACCCGAACGACCACGTCAACATGGGGCAGTCGACGAACGACGTGTATCCGACATCCATGCGGCTCGCTCTGCTGCTCGAGTCACCTAGCCTCATCTCGGCCGCGCGAGAGCTTGCCACATCGTTCGACCGCAAGAGCCAGCAGTTCCAGGACGTCCTCAAGGTGGGCCGGACGCATCTGCAGGACGCCGTGCCGCTGACGCTCGGACAGGAGCTCGGAGGATATGCCGCGTGCCTGGAGCGCGCCGCCGACGACCTCGAGCGGGCCAGCTGGCAGCTTCGCGAGCTGAATCTCGGCGCCACCGCGGTCGGCACCGGCCTCAACGCGGGCGACGACTACGTCACGGCGGCCATTCGTCACCTCTCGCGCTACACGTCGCTCGACCTCGTCCCCGCGACCAATTATTTCCGCGTCACGCAGAGCATGGGCGACATGGTCGGCTATTCCGGCGCACTCAGGCGCCTCGCGGTGGAGCTCGGCAAGATCGCGAGCGACCTGCGTCTGCTGAGCATGGGACCTCGAGCCGGCCTCTCCGAGATCCGGCTCCCGGCCGTCCAACCGGGCTCATCGATCATGCCGGGCAAGGTGAACCCCTCGGTGCCCGAGATGGTCAACCAGGTCTGCTTCCAGGCCATGGGCTGCGACACGACCGTCGCGCTGGCGGCAGAAGCCGGTCAGCTCGAGCTCAACGTCATGATGCCGGTCATCGCATGGAACCTGCTGCACGCGACGCACATCATGCGCGAGGCGATGAAGACGCTTCGCCTTCTCACCGTCGACGGCCTCATCGCGGACGAGGCGCGCTGCCGCGAGCTGCTCGATCGGAGCACCGCGATGGCCACCGCGCTCAACCCGTTCCTCGGCTACGAGGCCACGGCGGAGATTGCGAAGGCCGCAGTGGCCACCGGCCGATCGATCCGGGAACTGGTACTCGAGCGCGGGCTCCTCGATCAGGACGAGCTCGACAGGATTCTCTCGCCGGGCGCGATGACCAGGCCCGGGATCGCCGGCCGTCAGGAGCGCTCGTGAGGGTCTGGAGGGTGATGCTGATCTCGGCGATGGTGCTGGCGACCGCTGGGGCCGGGGCGCAACAGCCGAGCCGCCACCGCCGCCTGTTCCCACCAGAGGATCTCGGCGTGCTGGAAGGTCCCGACCGCGAGGCCTGGCAGAAGCCCGAACAGATCATGGATGCGCTGCGCATCGCGGAACGTTCGGTGGTGGCTGACCTGGGTGCCGGCGGCGGCTGGTTTACCGTCCGGCTCGCGCGTCGCGTGGGACCAAACGGTGTGGTTTATGCCGAGGACATCCAGCCGCAGATGATCGAGGCTACGACACGCCGCGTGCAACGGGAAGGCCTCCAGAACGTGCGCGCCATTCTCGGCACGCCCGAAGATCCGGGGCTGCCCGCGGGCGAGCTCGACGCCGTGCTCATCGTCGACACCTACCACGAGATGGCGGAGCCGGTCACGCTGCTCCGAAACGTTGCCCGCGCGCTCAAACCGCAGGGACGCCTCGGCATCGTCGATTTCAATCGGGATGGCGGAGGCCCCGGTCCGCCGCCGGAAGAACGGGTGGATCCCGACGCCATCGTCCGCGACGCCGGCGCAGCGGGACTCAAACTGATCAGGCGCGAGTCGTTCCTGCCGTTTCAGTTCCTGCTGGTGTTCGGAAAGTAAGCGGCGTGACAGCCTAGCCGACGAGCCGCGCCCGGCGTGCGCCAACCCACGCCAGCACCCGCGCCGCCGCAAGAAGCTTGACGAGATCGAGCGCCACGAAAGGATACAACCCGCGTGTCAGGGCCGCGGCGACGAGGGACGACGTGTGGCCGCCCGACGTCGCAAAGAGGAATACGGCGAGCCACGACGCGCCCACCAGGTAGATGACCGCAAGGCCGGCGGTCATCGCCAAAAAGAGTCGCAAGGTTCCCCGTTCGACGCTTCGGGCGAGAAGCATGCCCGTCACCAGCGCAGCGAGCGGGAAGCTGAAAAGATAACCAGCGGTCGGCCCCAGGAAGCGGAGCGGACCCGGTGGCAGCACCGTCGACTCCGCAAACACCGGAAAGCCCACGAGGCCCGCGGCCAGGAACGAGACCTGACTCAGGGCGCCGAGCCAGGGGCCGAGCACGGCCGCTCCGGCCAGGACGACGACGCTCTGAAGCGTGACGGGCACGGGTGTGAACGGCAGCGGCATGGCAAAACGGCCGGCCAGGCCGGTCAACGCCGCCACGAACAGGACCGCGCCAATTCGAATGGAGGTGGCGGTATTCCACCGGACCAGGGACGGGGCGGCTTGCTCTCTCGCCAGCATGCGGTGGATTCTAGTGCATGCCCACGGCCCTGACAATTGCCGGCAGCGATTCAGGCGGCGGCGCCGGAATCCAGGCCGATCTGAAGACCTTCGCCGCGCACCGCGTGTACGGCACGAGCGCAATCACGGCCATTACGGCCCAGAACACACAAGGCGTCACGAGCGTCCTGGCCATTCCGGCCGACATGGTCGTCTCCCAAATCGAGACCGTCGCGGCCGACATCGCGATCGACGCCGTCAAGACCGGCATGCTCGCAACGGCCGCCATCGTCGAAGCCGTGGCCGCGACGATCGAGGAGCTCGATCTTCCCCGGGTGGTGGTCGACCCCGTGATGGTGGCAAAGGGCGGCGACCGTTTGCTGGACGAGGAAGCCGTCGGCGCAATCCGGCTCGAGCTCCTGCGGCGCGCGTTCCTGGTGACACCCAATGCGCATGAAGCGGCCGTCCTCGCCGCGTGCCGTGTCGAGTCCCTCGACGATGCGCGCAAGGCGGCGGAACGGATTGCAGCATTGGGTGCCCGGGCGGTCATCGTGAAGGGTGGGCACCTCGACACCGCTGACGCGGTGGACCTTCTGTTCGATGGACACGAGTTTCACGAGCTGCGAGCGCCGCGCCTCGTGACGCGCTCGACGCACGGTACCGGCTGCACGTTCGCCGCCGCAATTGCGGCCAATCTGGCGCTCGGCCTGTCGCTCGTCGACGCGGTCCGGCAGGCGAAGCTCTATGTGACCGAGGCCATCCGCCGAGCCCCTGCGATCGGCCACGGCCACGGACCGCTCGAGCACTTCTGGAACCGGCCCTGAGGCTCGCCTGCTATACTTTTTTGATGGGCGTTCCCCGCCTGGCGGTGTCGGCCAACCCTTTGGATCTCGAGGCACTTGTGGGTGTCGTGTCGGGCGGGTCCGGAGGCCACGGGGCCGTGGTCACGTTTCTCGGCGTCGTAAGAGAAGAGAACGCAGGGCGGCGAGTCACCCGTCTCGAGGACGAGGCGTACGAGGAGCTGGCGATCAGGGTATTCGAGCGCATCGGCGCCGAGACGGCCGAGCGATGGCCGCAAGCGTCGGTGGCGCTCCATCATCGGTACGGGCCGCCTGTCGATCGGAGAAGCGAGCGTGGCGATAGCCGTCGCAACACCGCATCGAGCCGAGGCCTTCGCCGCCTGTCGGTACGTGATCGAACGGGTGAAGCAGATCGCGCCCATCTGGAAACATGAATTCTTCGAAGGCGGAGAGACCTGGATCGAGGGCGCGACCGCCGACCCCGACGACGAAGCGGCGCGGGAGACGGCGTTCAAACGGGCATGCGCGTGACGGTTCGGCTTTTCGCGCGGCTGCGGGACATCGTCGGCGAGTCCGAGCTGACGCGCGAGGTGGCGCCCGGAGCGACCATCCGGACCGTCTGGCAGGATCTGGTCTCCGGCTATCCAGCGCTCGCCGCCTACGAGGCGTCGCTCTCGAGCGCCATCAATGCCGACTACGCGCGCATGGACCGCCAGGTGTCCGACGGCGACGAGGTGGCGTTTCTTCCGCCGGTATCGGGCGGGGTGAACTGAGTCGGAAGCAAGGTCATGTTCGAGAAGCTCAACGAGATCGAGAAGCGACACGACGACCTGTTGGCGCTGCTGGGGGAAGGCGCGGTCCAGGCCGATCAGGCCGAATACCGCAAGCACGCCAAGGCGCTTGCCGACATCCAGCCGCTGGTCGATCGCTACGGCGAGTACAAGCAGGTGGTGCGGGAGATCGTCCAGGCCGAAGACCTGACGCGGGGCGCGGACGCCGACATGCGCGCGCTCGCCCAGGAAGAGCTGGCCGCGCTCAATGCCCGCCGCGATGCGCTCAGCATGGAGATCAAGACGCTTCTGCTGCCCAGGGATCCCAACGACGAGAAGAATGTCGTCCTCGAGATTCGCGCGGGGACCGGCGGGGACGAAGCCGCACTGTTCGCGGGCGAGCTGTTCCGGATGTACACGCGGTTCGCCGAGCGCCAGGGCTGGCGTGTCGAACTGCTGTCGTCGAATGAAACCGGCGTGGGCGGCTTGAAGGAAGTGATTGCCTCGATCGAGGGCAAGAACGTCTACAGCCGCCTGAAATACGAGAGCGGTGTGCACCGCGTGCAGCGCGTGCCGGCCACTGAAGGCAGCGGGCGCATTCACACGTCGACGGCCACCGTCGCGGTGCTGCCGGAAGCCGAGGAAGTGGACATCCAAATCGATCCGAAGGATCTGCGGGTCGACACGTTCTGCTCGAGCGGTCCGGGTGGTCAGAGTGTCAACACGACCTACTCGGCCGTCCGCATTACTCACCTCCCCACCGGGGTCGTTGTCTCGCAGCAGGACGAAAAATCGCAGATCAAGAACCGCGCGAAGGCGATGAAGGTGCTGCGCTCGCGGCTCTATGACATGGAGCTGCGCCGGCAGCAGGAAGCCATCGCCCGCGATCGCCGGAGCCAGGTGGGCACAGGTGACCGCGCCGAGAAGATCCGCACCTACAACTTTCCACAGAGCCGGATCACCGACCATCGCATCAACTTCACGACGCACCAGCTCACCGACGTGCTGAACGGCGAGCTCGGCGAGCTCGTCGAGCACGTCGTCGCCCACTATCAAGCCGAGCAGCTCAGGGACGCGACGACCGTCGAGGTCCGGTGATCCGCGCCCTGTCGATGACGGTGCACGAGCACGTCGCCGAGGCGGCGGCGAGGCTTGCTGCTGAAGGGATCGGTGGCACCGGTGCCCGTCTCGACGCGGAGGTCCTGGCCCGTTCGGCGCTCGGCTGGACCCGCGCGCAGTTTCTGGGCGACCGTCACGTGGAGGCTTCGCCGGAGTTCACGGCTCGCTACGGTCAGCTCGTCACACGCCGGCTTCGAGGCGAGCCCGTGGCGTACATCACCGGGACTCGCGAGTTCTGGGCTCTCGATTTCGCGGTCACACCCTCGGTGCTGATCCCGCGCCCGGAAACCGAGCTGCTCGTGGAGGAGTCTCTGCGTGTGCTCCGGGTCCGGCCTGCCTCGGCCGCCGGCGGGACGCCTCCGCTCGTCGTGGATGTCGGAACGGGAAGTGGCTGCATCGCTGTGTCGTTGGCAGCCGAGCGACCTGACCTTCGCCTGATCGCGACCGACATCTCATCGACGGCGCTCAGCCTGGCGAGAAAGAATGCCGACCGCCATCACGTCGGCTCACGGATTGAGTTCCTGCTGGGCAGCTTTCTCGAGCCCGTGACGCTCGCTCCTGACCTGATCGTCTCCAATCCACCGTACGTCGCGACGACCGAGATCCTGTCGCCTGAGGTCCGCGATTACGAGCCCTCAGAGGCGCTGTACGCCGGGCCTGATGGACTCGACGCCATCCGGACGCTGGTGAGCGAGGCGGGCGTCAGGCTGAAGCCCGGCGGCTTCCTCGTATTCGAGTTCGGGTTCGGACAGGAGCCGGCTGTCCGCGATCTCCTGGCAGCCACCCGGGCTTTCCGCCTCGACCGCGTTGTCGCGGATCTGCAGCGTGTGCCGCGCGTCGTCGCGGCGAGCCGGATCTGAGGAGCCATCCATGGCCGACTGTCTGTTTTGCCGGATTATCGCCGGAGAAATCCCGGCGACGTTCGTCCACCAGGACGAGCATGTGGTGGCCATCAGAGACATCAACCCGCAGGCTCCCCTGCACGTCCTGGTCATTCCCCGACGCCACATCGCCACGCTGAACGATCTCGAGGCCGCAGATGAGGGATTGATGGGGAGAGTCGTGCGGGCGGCAGCCCAGATTGCCACCGAGCACGGGCATGCAGAAGGCGGCTATCGGACGGTCTTCAATTGCAATCGACTGGCGGGGCAGACGGTCTTTCATATCCATCTGCACCTGCTTGCCGGCCGTGCCCTGGCCTGGCCGCCCGGCTAGTGCCCTCCGGGCTACCCGGCTTCGCCCATTCCCCGCGTAGTGCTACCCGCCGCTTCCCGGTTCGCCAGCACGTAACGGCCGACACCGGAGGCACGATCCAGCGCGAAATCGATTGCCGTGTATCCCCTGCCGAAGTACGTCGTCAAGATTGAGCGCGTGGCCATTCTCCACTCGCCCGCCAGCGCGGGCGCACGGGACAGCATTTCGGTAAACCCCGTTGGAATGTCAACGGTGATGACGGGCTCGCGGCGCTCGAGGTTGAACGATTCGCACGATCTCCAGTCGCCCCATGGGCGTGTGACGTTCGCTGCGGCGGCATCCGGTGGAGCGCTCCCTTCTGCCCGCCCGTCGGCGATGGACCTGGCGACGTGAGGCGACGAGAGCCACCATTCCGCCACGAAGCGATCGGTGGGCGAACCGCGGTGCAGCGGGCTGCTCGATTCACCGTAGATGTTCACTTCGTACTCGCGCACGATCACACCGAGCCGGCGGAAATTGAGGTGCGCGTTGAGCGCTTGCAGGGGATCGAACGTCCATTCGATGAGATCGAGCCCCATGTCGAGCGTGCGCTGCCGCTGTTCGAGCTTCAGTAATCGCCCGAGGCCGCCCCCGCGGTGCGAGTCGAGCACGCCGAGCATGTGCGACCATTGAACAGGGCGGCTGCCCTTCAAACCTGCGAGCGAGTACACAAAGCCAACCATCTCGTCGTGCTCGTCGAACGCGCCGATCAACACGGCGCCGCGGCGAACAGTGATGATGAACACCGGCACCGGCACCGCATCGTCGTAGGTCGAGCCCCAGATACGGCGCTCGAGTGAGACCACTTGCCGGAACTCGTCGATGGTCGTGAGGTCTCGGAGCCGCATGGCGGATGGCTGCGCTCAGACGAGCAGCGCAGGCAGCTCTCGCAGGCTGCAGATGACGGGCACGTCATCGGTGGCATCGGTGAAGTGATCAGGGCGAACACTGTTACCCGAACGCCGGACGAGCACACCCCTCATGCCCACCTGGCGCGCCCCATCGATGTCCTGCCGCATGCTGTCCCCGACCATCACGGCTTCACCCGGTTCCACGTCAAGCAGCTTGAGACCCGCCTGAAAAATACTGGGATGCGGCTTCATATAGCCGTGCGCCGACGAGGAGATCGCCGCCGTGAAGATCCCGTCGAGCTCGAAGTGGCTCTGGAACGACGTCAGGCAGCGGTGCGTGTTGGAGATGAGGCCGATGCGAATGTTCATCGAGGCCAGATGGCGGAGCACCGCAGGCACGTCCTCATAGAGCGCGAAGTGCTGGCACGCGGCCCATTCCTCGTAGATCTCGCGCGCGCAGGCATCGAGTGCCGGACCGGCGCCGCCCATGCCCTCGATGATCTGCCTCGTGTAGTGAATGAAGACCTGGGGATCGTAGAAGAGCTCCTGCGCCTCGTCGAGCAGCACGGACGCGCCCGCGACGGCCGCGTCGAAGCGGGCGGGGTCCACCACAATGCCGTGCTGGCGACAAAACCGCTCGTAGCCCTCACCTTGAAACGTCGGGCCCGGGTAGATCAGCGTAAAGTCGACATCGAAGAAGACCGCTTTCGTTCTCACGAAGGCTCCCCCGCCGCACCAGGCCCCGCGTACGGGCCCGCCACGACGATCGTGGCCTTGTCTGGCTGCAAAATTCGTCGGGCCGCGGCATTCACCCGATCGGGAGTCACCGCTTGAATCAGATCGCGCAGCCGCACGTCGTAATCGGGGCCGAGCCCGAAGAACTCGACGGTCTGCAGAAACGCCGCGATCTCCGCATTGGTCTCCAGCGTTCGAGGGATCGAGCCAATCAGGTACTGCTTCGACTCGGACACCTCCCGCTCGGTTACTCCGTCCGCCAGGATCGAAGCAATCTCGTGATCGATGGCGTCGATGGTGCGATCGACGTTCGCCGGATGGACCCCTGCACGAATCACGAGCGGCCCAGCGCCCACATTGGCGTCGAGCGCGCTGAAGATGTAATAGGCCATGCCCAACCGCTCGCGGATGACGTCACCCAGCCGTCCTCCGAGCGCGTACTGCCCCAGGACGTTGTTCATCACGGTGGTCGCGTGGTATTCGGGATCGCTTCGCGCGAGGGCGACGAAGCCGTACGCAACGTCCGCCTGCGATTTGCTCATCATCGGGTGAACCGCCCTGCTGCGCTCTGAGCCTCCGAGGGTCGGGGGTGGCACGAGACGCGCCGGCGCTGGTCCGCGCCAGCCGCCCAGCAGACCATCTGCGAGCGCAGCCGCCCGGTCGACGGCGACATCCCCCACTATCGCGAGCGAGAGAGAAGAGGGACCAAATCGCTCGCCATGAAACCGCCGAAGCTCGTCAGCCTCGATGTTTTGAACAATAGCGGTAGTGCCTCTGGCACGCCGGCCGTAAGGATGGCCGTCGGGATACAACCGTTCCATCAGCACTTCGGAGGCGACGGTGGCCGGGCTGTCTTCGTCCTGGCCGATGGCCGTCAGAATCTCGCCCCGCCTGGTTTCGATCTCCGCGGGGGGAAACACCGGATTGCGAACGATATCGGCCATCAGGCTCAGCACGGGCTCGATGTCGTCCGCCAGACACGTGCATGCCATGGAGAACTGGTGACGGCTCACGCCGATCGCCAGCGACACGCCTCGACCGTCGAGCTCGTCGGCAATCTGATCCGCGGAGCGACCGAGCGTGCCGCGGTCGATCACACGGGAGACGAAATGGGCGAGTCCCTGGCGCCCAAGCGGGTCGTAGCCGCTCCCGGCGAGCAAAGTGGCGTGCAGGGTGACCGCCGGCGTCGTTGCGGTGTGCTTGACGAGCACGACGACGCCGTTTTCGAGCTCGTGGCGGGCGGGCTCGAGCCCGCGTTGGGCAATGATGCTCATGAGCTGAAACGGCGCTCCTCGATCTCGGCGTCCGGCTTGTCGGACTCCGCTTGAAACCATCCGACCGTCCGATTCTCGGCGCGCAGATACCGCTTCGCGACTCGCGTGACGTCCTCGTCGGTGACGGCCAGCACACGCGCCATAAGGCCCCAGTACATCTCGAGGTTGCCGACCGTGCTGAAGTAGCCGAGCTGGTGCGCCAGATTGGTGACGCCGTCCTCATCGAAGACGAGCCGCGCGCGCAGCTGGTTGCGAGCCTTTTCGACCTCCTCGGGCCTGACGCCGTCGCTGGCCACGGCGTCGAGCGCCGCGAGGGTCGCTTCTTCGAGCGATGCCAGCGCCACTCCGTCGCGCGCGGTGCATGAAATCGAATACAGAAACGGATGCTCCGTCGGAGCGAACGAGGCGTTGACCGCCGACGCCAGGCGCCGATCGACCAGCGCCCGATACAACCGGGCGCTTCGCTGCGGGGGCGGCATCCGGAAGCTTCCCCAGATGTTGACGCCCTTCGCGCCGCTGAGCACCGCATCCAGAACGAGGAACCGGGCGAAGTCGTCACTCGACACGGCGGGCGCATGAAACGCCAGCTTGAGATAGCTCGTCGTCCCGGGCCTTCGAATGGTGACGCGGCGCTCGCCGATCTGGGCGGGCTCCTCGATATTGACGCGGGCAGGCAGCTGACCGGCAGGAATTGCGCCGAAGCGCCGTTCGATCAGCGCGAGCGCGCCTTCCGTGTCAACGTCGCCAACGACGACGAGCGTGGCGTTGTTGGGAATGTAGTAGCGGCGATAGTGACCGTACAGATCGTCGCGGGTCATCCGCTGAAGATCGGTGAGCCATCCGATCGTCGGATGGGCGTAAGGGTGCGACTTGAAAGCCGCGGCCGTCACCTCGACCTCGAGCAGCTGATCGGGATCGTTCTCGCTGCCCTGCAGCTCGGAGATGATGACGGTTCGTTCCGACTCGCAGTCCCCGGGCTCGTACAGGCCGTTTGCCATCCTCTCAGCTTCGATGAACAGCATCTGATCGAGCGCGGTTCGGGCGGCTGTTTCGAGATACGTGGTCTGGTCGATCCAGGTGTAGCCGTTCCAGGTGCCGCCGTATCGTTCGATGATGCCTTTGACCTGGTCGCGCGGGATATTGCGCGTGCCCTTGAAGTTCATGTGCTCGACCCAGTGCGAGACACCCGTGAGCCCGGCGGCCTCGTCCTTCGAGCCCACGCGGTACCAGCACCAGACGGATGCGAGCGGCGCGGTGTGGACCTCCTGCACGAGCACCTGGAGTCCGTTATCGAGCACCACGGATCGAACCGGCGGCGTTTCGACCGCGGGAACCTTCATGGTTCAATTATACAAGCCGCGTTTCGGCAAGCGCCGGGGCCGGAACGCCCGCGCCGCACCGAGCGCGCGATTGTCGGGCGCTCGCATCTGGCACACCGGACGCCACTTGGCCGCTGGTCCGAACGCTTGCGGTACAATTGATCGTTTCGTATGGCCGACTGGAAAGCCACGCTCAATCTGCCGCGCACCGACTTCCCGATGAAGGCGAATCTCGCCGTGGCGGAGCCACAGGCGCTCGCCCGCTGGGACGACATCGGGCTCGAACGCCGCGCGCGCGAGCGCCGGCAGGGGGCACGGCTCTACGTGCTTCACGACGGGCCGCCGTACGCGAACGGACACATCCACATCGGACACGCACTCAACAAGATCCTCAAGGACTTCGTCGTCCGCTCGCGCGACATGGCCGGCTTCGACGCGCCATATGTGCCGGGCTGGGATTGCCACGGGCTGCCGATCGAGTTGCAGGTCGATCGTGAGCTCGGCGCGAAGAAGCGCGAGATGTCGACCGCCGATTTCCGCCGAGCCTGCCGCGCCTACGCGATGCGTTTCGTCGAAATCCAGCGCGAAGAGTTCAAGCGGCTGCTCTGCTCGGGCGACTGGGCGAACCCGTACCTGACGATGGAACCTGAATATCAGGCCGCCATCGTCCGGGCACTCGGCGCGTTCGTGGCGCGCGGACTCGTCTACAAGGGGAAGAAGCCGGTTCACTGGTGCATCCATTGCCGAACTGCGCTGGCGGAGGCTGAAGTCGAGTACGAGCCGCACGCCTCGCCCTCGATCTACGTCGAATTTCCGCTGGCCGAGTCGTCGGCAGCCGAGCTTGCCGCACGGGTGCCTGCGCTCGGCGGACATACCGTCTCGGTGCTCATCTGGACCACGACGCCGTGGACGATTCCGTCGAATCTGGCCATTGCCTTTCATCCGGAGCTCGTTTACGGCGCTTACCAGGCAGGCGACCGAGTGGTTATCGTCGCAGAAGCGCTTGCGGAGCAGGTGCTCGCCGGAGCGGGACGGTCGTTCGGCGCGCCGATCGCGCGCGCTCCCGGCAGTCAGTTCGAGGGCCTCGTATTCCGGCACCCGCTCTACGCGCGCAACTCGGTGGGCGTGCTCGGCGATTACGTGACGACCGACCAGGGCACGGGCGCCGTGCACACGGCCCCCGGGCACGGAGCGGACGATTTCAACACCGGTCTCGAAGTACGGTCTCGAGATCTACGCGCCCGTGGGTCCCACCGGGCATTTCGCAGAAACCGTGGAGCTCTTCGGCGGTCTGCGCGTGTTCGACGCGAACCCCGCAATCGAGGAGGCGCTCGAGAAACGTGGGCGCCTGTGGAAGCGCGGCACGATCGAGCACACCTATCCGCACTGCTGGCGCTGCCACAATCCCGTGATCTTCCTGGCCACGTGGCAATGGTTCATCGCGCTCGACAAGCCCGCCGTCTTCCACCGCACCTCACCGGCGGCGACGAGCGAGGCCGCACCCGGCGAGACTCCGGGCGAAGAGCTCACGTTGCGCTCGGCAGCGCTCGACGAGATTCGCCGCGTGAAATGGATTCCGCCGTGGGGCGCCGAGCGCATCCACAACATGCTGGCGAACCGCCCAGACTGGTGCATCTCGCGCCAGCGTTCCTGGGGCGTACCGATTCCGGCGGTCGATTGCACGGCGTGTGGCGAGGCCGTGCTCACGACCGACCTGGTCGAGAAGGCGGCACTCGTCTTCGAAACCCATGGCGCCGACGCGTGGTATGAGCGCGGCCTCGACGAGTTCATTCCCGACGACCTGCGGTGCCCGAAATGCGGCGGCAGCGCCTTCGAGCGCGAGCGCGACATTCTCGATGTCTGGTTCGACTCCGGCTCGAGTCATGAAGCGGTGCTCGCCAGACCCGACCGCTTCCCCGGCCTCAGCTGGCCTGCACGCATGTACCTGGAAGGCAGCGACCAGCATCGCGGCTGGTTCCACAGCTCGCTGCTCGTGGGCGTGGGCGGCCACAATCAGGCGCCGTTCCGGGAGGTCCTCACGCACGGCTTCGTCGTGGACGAGGACGGCCGGAAGATGTCGAAGTCGCTCGGCAACGTCATCGCGCCGCAGGAAGTGATCGACAAGAGCGGCGCCGAGATCCTCCGCCTCTGGGTCGCGATGGTCGACTATCGCGAGGAGATGCGGCTCGGGCCCGAGGTGCTCGCGCGCGTCGTCGAAGCCTATCGGAAGATCCGGAACACCTGCCGGATCCTCGTCGCGAATCTGCACGACTTCGATCCCTCGCGCGACGGCCGGCCTATCGAGCAGCTCGCCGAGATCGATCGCTACGCGCTCGCCCGCTACGCGAGCGCGGCCCGGCACATCGCGCGCGCCTACGATGCGTACGACTACCCGGCCATTTTTCAGGCGATCAACACGCTCGCCACGGTAGATTTGAGCGCGTTCTACATCGACGTGTCCAAGGACTGCCTTTACACCCTGGCTGCCGGCTCCGAACCGAGACGCTCGGCGCAGACCGCCATCTACCACATCGCTGACGGACTCGCGCGATGGCTGGCACCCATTCTTCCGGTCACCGCCGACGAGCTGTGGCGGCATCTGCCAGGGAGCCGGGACGAATCGGTCCATCTGGCCGAGTTCCCGTCCTTCAAGCCGTTTCTCGACGAGGATCTGCTTGCGCGCTGGGAGCGGCTGCTCCGCATGCGTGAAGCCGTCAATGCCGCGCTCGAGGTGAAGCGCCAGGACAAGACCATCGGCAACTCGCTCGCCGCGAGAGTGACGCTCCATGCGGGCGGTCCCGACGGCGAGCTGCTCGAGCGGCATCGGCCCGATTTGCCGATGCTGTTCATCGTTTCCGAGGTGGAACTCGAAACCGGCCAGCCAGGCGACAGGCAGGACCTGCGTGTCGAAGTCTCGCGCGCCCAGGGTGCGCGCTGCGAGCGGTGCTGGCGTTATGTGCCGGTGCGATCCGGCGAGGGCCTCTGCGAGCGCTGTCAGGGCGCGCTTGCCGAAGCGATCAACTCCTGACCCGGGACGAAGCGGCCGTGACTACCGTCCGAAGGAGCGAGATCGGGCTCGCGGCCGCCGTGGTCATCATCGATCAGCTGTCGAAGGCCCTCGTGCGGGCGACGCTGCCGCTGCACGAGTCGGTGACGGTCGTGCCGGGGTTCGTGGATTTCACGCACGTGCAGAACACGGGGGCCGCGTTCGGCCTGCTGAATGCCGCCGATTTTCCGTTCAAGGGGGCGATCATCGCGCTCGTCGCCTCGATCGCGCTACTCGGGGTGGCGTTATATGCCGTCACCCTGCCGGCGCACCAGCGCGCGGCCCGCATCGGGCTCGCGCTCGTCCTGGGTGGCGCGATGGGCAATCTCGTCGACCGCCTGCTATCCGGGTATGTCATCGATTTCGTCGACGTCTACTGGCAGCAGTACCATTTCTGGGCGTTCAATGTGGCCGACTCCGCCATCACCATTGGTGTCGTCATTATGATTCTCGACATGCTGGGGCTGGACCGCCGTGTATCCACGACTGTTTGATCTCGGCCCGATCACGGTTTACACCTACGGCGTGCTGCTGGCCGCCGCTTACCTGCTCGGCCTGAAGTTCGCCATGACGCGGGCACAGCGGAGCGGACTCGACGGCGCGCGCGTGCTCGACCTCGGCATCTACATCATTGTCGCCGCACTGGTCGGCGCCAAGCTGATGCTGCTGGTCGTCGATTTCGACTATTTCCGCCAGAACCCGCGCGAGGTGCTGTCGCTGGTGCGATCGGGCGGCGTGTTCTACGGCGGACTGATTCTGGCCGTGCTGGTGGCGTTCTGGTATATGCGACGGCACGCCCTTCCGGTCTGGTCGACGTGCGACGCGTTCGCACCGGGCATCGCCATCGGCCACGCCGTCGGGCGGCTCGGCTGCTTGATGGCCGGATGCTGCTATGGCCGGCCGACCGCGCTTCCGTGGGGCATCACCTTCACCGACCCGTTCGCGGCGGCAAACGTGGGAACGCCACTCGGCGTACCCCTCCATCCAACCCAGATTTACGAGGCGGGCGCCGAGCTGCTGATTCTCGCCGTCCTGATCGCGACCGAGCGGCGCGGGCGCGGATTTCCCGGCCGTACGTTCTGGCTCTACATGCTGCTCTATGCCGTCTCGCGCTTCGTCATCGAGTACTTCCGTGGCGACGAGCGCGGCCTCGTATTCGGCGTGTTGTCGACCTCGCAGTTCATCTCCGTGCTGATCGCTCCCGTGAGCGTGATCATGCTCGTGTGGCTGTCACGCCGATCCGGCCCGCCGACCCCGGTCCCGACCAGGGCCAGGCCGAGGACAGCGTAGCCTCACCGCCGTGACGCGTCTCGAATTCATCGTTCCGCCCGACGGCGGTGGCGTTCGTCTCGATCGGTTTCTCTCGTCACTGCTCGGCGATCACTCGCGTTCCAGCCTTCAGCGCCTGATTCGCGACGGCCACGTCACCGTCGGCGGTCGAAGCGTCAAGCCCAACACCAGCGTGAGACCGGGTGAGCGCGTCGCGGTCGAGATTTCCGATCCCGCGCCGTCCACACCGGTTCCAGAAGACCTGCCGCTGCCCATTCTCTACGAGGATACCGACCTCGTCGTCGTGGACAAGCCTGCCGGCATGGTGGTTCATCCCTCTGCCGGCCACGCGGCCGGTACGCTGGTGAACGCGCTGCTGCACCACATCGGCGACTTGAGCGGCATCGGTGGCGAGCTCAGGCCAGGCATCGTGCACCGGCTCGACCGGGGCACCTCGGGTGTCATGGTGGTGGCCAAACACGATCGCGCCCATCAGGAGCTGTCGCGGCAGTTTCGCGACCGCGAGGTCGAGAAGGAATATATCGCGCTCGTCTGGGGCGTGGTTCAGGCCGGCCGACGGATCGACACGCCGATTGGGCGGGATCCGGTCCAGCGCCAGCGGATGTCCGCGCGAGCACGCCGCGCGCGCAGCGCGGTGACGCGGGTCACGCGCGCGACACAGCTGCCCGGCGTGTCCCTGGTGCAGGTGGCGATCCTGACGGGCCGCACCCACCAGATCCGGGTGCATTTGAGCAGCATCGGCCACCCGATCGTCGGCGACGCGCTCTATGGAGGCGTTCGGCGACGCGTGCCCGCCAATTTGCGTGCCTTGAGCAGGCTCGAGCGACCGTTCCTTCACGCCCACCGGCTCGCGTTTCATCATCCCTCAGACGGGCGGCCGATGGAGTACGAGTCTCCGCTGCCCGACGATCTTCAATCGGCCTTCGACGAGATCGCCCGGGTCTCGGAGCGGCTCGCGTCGGGAGAACGCTTGTGAGCGAACATGTCACGATTCTGGATCAGCGCGTCGTCTTTCGGGGCCGGGTGTTCGAGGTGCACAGCGACCGCGTTCGCCTGCCGGATGGGACGAGCACCGATTTCGACGTGGTCCGGCACCCCGGATCCGTCGTGCTGCTCCCCATGCCAGACGAGATGCACGTGATCCTGATTCGGCAGTACCGATATTCGATCGATCGCTGGATCTGGGAACTCCCTGCCGGCCGCATCGAGCCTGGCGAGCAGCCGCAGGACGCAGCGTGCCGTGAATGCGAGGAGGAGATTCGCCTGACGCCGCGACGCGTGGAGCTCGTGGCCGAGCTCTATCCGACGCCAGGGTTCTGCGACGAAGTGATGAAGTTCTACCGCCTCACCGTACTCGAAAAGCCCGCACCGGGCTCAACGGAGAGACATCGCGATCCGGACGAACAGATCGAAGTTCGCGTCTTCCCGCTCGAACACGCTCGCGCGATGATGCGCACGGGAGAGATTGTCGACCTCAAGACGGCGTTCGGCCTGACGCTGCCCGCACTCCGTTGAGCAACTCCTCGAGCGTGGCCAGGTGGATGCCGACCGTGTCCTCCACGCGACGGGCATATCCGCCCGCCAGCGTCACGACGAGCGGCACTGCCAGGTCGCGGGAGGCAGCCACGACCATGCGATCGCGCGCGCGCAACCCGTCGAAGGTGAGCCGCAGACCGCCGAGCTGATCTTCCTCGAACGGATCCGCCCCAGCGAGATAGAAGACGACGTCCGGTCGGTGCTCGAGCACCTTGGGCACCGCCGCTTCAAGCGCGGTCAGATACGCGTTGTCACCGGTCCCGTCGGCGAGACCGATGTCGAGCGAGCCCGGGGGCTTGACGGACGGGTAATTGCGCTCCTGGTGCATCGAGAACGTGAAGACGCTCGGATCGCCGGCGAAAATGAATGCCGTGCCGTTCCCGTGATGCACGTCGCAGTCGATGACGGCCGCGCGCGACACGAGACGCTCGCGCTGGAGCACCCTGATCGCAACCGCCACGTCGTTGAACACACAGAAGCCCTCCCCGTGGTCCGGGAACGCATGGTGCAGTCCGCCACCGACGTGCAGCACGATCGCGCCAGGGCCGCCTGCAGACATGGCCGTCCGAGCGGCCAGAATCGTGCCGCCGGTCATCAGGCGAAAACATCCAGCCAGTTCCGGTGACCACGGGAGCTCGAGCTGGAAGCGCTCTTCGATCGACAGCGTCCCGTTCCGCACCTTGGACAGGTAGTCTGCGGTGTGGACCAGCGACAGCTCGTCCCACGATGCCTCCGAGGGTTCGAGAACGTCGGCAGGGGTCAGGAGGCCGCGCTCGATCGCGGCCCGATACACCCGGTGATACTTTTCGGTGGGATAAACATGACCGCCGAGATCGATGTGGTAGCGTTCGCTGTAGACGGCGATCACGATCGGACGAGTGTGTCCTGCAGCTCGCCGTCAGTCCGTCCGGGGGAGTCGGACAGCTCTACGCTCGGCCGAGACACCAGGACGATGTCCAGAGCTTCGGCGATCGTCGTGACGAGATGGATTCTCAGATCGTTGCGGAGCTCGTCTCCGAGATCTTCCTTGATGCTTTTCTCGTTCTGCGCCGGCAGTACCACCTCGTGGAGTCCCGCGCGCCGGGCCGCCAGCACCTTTTCCTTGATGCCCCCGACCGGAAGGACCTTGCCCGACAAAGTGATTTCACCGGTCATCGCAACGTCGCCCCGCACGGGCCTCCCCGTGAGCTCCGAGACCAGGGCGGCCGCCATGGTGACGCCCGCCGACGGTCCGTCTTTCGGAATGGCGCCTGAGGGCACGTGCAGGTGAATTTCGGCGCTCTTGTAGAAATCTGGATCCACGCCGTACGCCGCGCCGTTCGCCCGGCACCATGAAAGTGCCGCCCGCGCGGACTCCTTCATCACATCGCCGAGATGCCCGGTGAGAGTCAACGAGCCGGCTCCGGCCATCCGCGACGCCTCGACGAACAGCACCTCGCCGCCGACAGGTGTCCAGGCCAGTCCGATGGCCACGCCAGGATTCTTCGTGCGCTCCTCGACCTCTTCGTCGAGAAACCGCGGAGCGCCGAGCATCTCGATGACCACGCCCGGCGTGATCTCGATCGGCTCTTCGCGTCCTTCGGCACGCCGTCGAGCCGATTTGCGGCAGAGTGCCGCGATCTCGCGCTCGAGATTGCGGACGCCCGCCTCCCGTGTGTACCCCCGAATCACCGCTCGCAAGGCGTCGTCGCTGAAGGTGAGATAGTCGGCCGTGAGGCCGTGGTTCTTCACCTGCTTGCCGACGAGATGCTCGCGAGCGATCTTCAGCTTCTCCTCTTCGGTGTAGCCAGGAAGCTCCAGCACCTCCATGCGGTCGCGAAGTGCCGGGGGCACGGGGTCCAGCACGTTCGCGGTGGTGATGAACAACACCTCGGAGAGATCGAAGGGAAGATCGAGATAGTGATCGCGAAACGTGCTGTTCTGCTCGGGATCGAGCACTTCGAGCAGCGCCGAGCTGGGATCGCCTCGAAAATCTGAGCCGAGCTTGTCGATCTCATCGAGGATGAACACGGGATTCTTCGATTCGGCTCGTCTCAGGCCCTGAATGATCTGACCCGGCAGCGCACCGATATACGTGCGGCGGTGACCGCGAATCTCGGCCTCGTCACGCATGCCTCCGAGCGAGACACGCGCGAACTTCCGTCCGAGCGCCACCGCGATCGATCGGGCGAGCGAGGTCTTGCCGACACCGGGAGGCCCGACGAAACAGAGAATCGGGCCCTTCATCTCCGGGTTCAGCTTTCTGACAGCCAGGTACTCAAGGATGCGGTCCTTGGCCTTTTCGAGATCGGAGTGATCGGCATCGAGAATCGACTTCGTCTTCGGCAGGTCGATGACCTCTTCGGTCCGCTTGGCCCATGGCAGGGCGATCAGCCAGTCGAGATAGGTGCGCGAAACCGTGTATTCGGCCGCCGCCACCGGCATTTTTGCCAGGCGATCGAGCTCGCGAACCGCTTCTTTTTTCACGGCCTCGGGCATACCCGCCGCGTCGATCTTCTCTCGAAGCTCGTCGATCTCCTTCGCCTGATCGTCACCTTCGCCAAGCTCCTTCTGAATCGCCTTCAGCTGCTCGCGAAGAAAATACTCGCGCTGGTTCTTGCCGACTTCGGACTGGACCTGCGACTGGATCTTCGATCCGAGCTCCAGCACCTCGAGCTCCTTGATCAGAATCCGGTTCAGGTTGTCCAGGCGCGTGCGCACGTCCAGCGTGTCGAGTACCTCCTGTTTGACCGGCGTGGTAAGCGTCATCAGACTGGAGGCAATGAAGTCGGCCAGCCGGCCGGGCTCGACGATGTTCATGGCGAGCGTTTGAAGATCGTCGGACAGCAGGGACGACAGCGAAACGACCTGCTGAAAATTGGTCTTGATATTGCGCTGGAGCGCATCGATCTCGAGACGATGCTCGTCGTGCAGCGTCTCGGTGGCCGTGGACACGCGCGCCCTCAGGTATGGACGCTGGGCCAGCAGCTCGTCGAGCGTAATGCGCGCGAGGCCCTGGACGATCAGGCGCAGGCTGCCGTCCGGCAGCTTGAACATCTTGTGGATGTGTGTGGCCGTTCCAATCCCGTAGAGATCCTCCCGGCCCGGCTCTTCGACCGAGGCATCGCGCTGCGTGAAGACCCCGACGAGCCGGCCGCTCGAAATCGCCTCGTCGATGAGCCGCACCGAGCTCTCGCGGGCGACCGCAAGCGGCATGAAGGAGTTGGGGAACAGCACGGTGTCGCGCAGCGGCAGGACCGGCAGCTCGGCCGGTATCACCGGCGGTCGATCCCCACTCGAGGCGTCCTCGATCGTGAGGCGCTCGTCGCGATCGCTCATCTGCGATCCTCGCTGCGCAGGCGGGTGGCCCGCGCCTTGTCGGTGTAACAGCCAGGGACATCGCCAGGCTCCACCCATCGGCAGAGCCTGGCGTCAGGGAACGCCGGGGGTCAGCTCGACATGTCGAGGAACAGCGCGGATGCGTTCCGGCGCTGGGCGAGCTGGCGCTCGCGCTTCGCCGCCACCTCACGCGCCTCCTCACAGTCCTTGCAGCGGACGGCAAAGGGTAGCGCGCGAAGACGCTGTTCGGCAATGTCCTCGCCGCACTCGAAGCAGTAACCGTAGGTGCCATCCTCGAGGCGCGCCAACGCTTCGTTGATCTTGTTGAGCGTCTCCGCCTTCATCTGAAGAAGGGCGAACTCGATATCTTCCTGGATGTCAGCTTCAGAGGTCTCGACGGCGTCGACCACGTCGCCGACCGTCTGTTCCGAGCGAGCCACGCGGATCCGGCCCTGAACCTCACTCGTAATCTCGCGACGACGCTCATTCAGCATCCGTCGGAGTTCGTCGTAGCGCTCGGTCGTCATCTGGCCCGTCTTGGTTGTCGTCTTCATGGCTCCCTCTCTCTCCGCTTCCGCTGGCTCGTTCCTATGAGTGCGCTGGCGTCTATGCAAATGAGGTGCCGGCGTTTTGACCGTGCTTGACCCACGGACGCAGGCACAGACGAATCGGTTGTAGGGGAGGAAGGGGACGCAGGAATACCCAGGGTTCCGGAAGGTAGAACGCTACGGCCCCCCCTCTCCCGGCTTATCGTCGTCTATCTGGCTCATGTAGCGTTACTTACACGTTTGTTTGCCTGTCGCGTCTGGCACGTCCGGCACCAATTGTCCCATTAGACGCCGGGACTCGGCAGACGGTTCTTGACTTAGACGGCTGGCAGATGTCCTCCCAAGAGGACGACGATTTTGCCTTCAGTCATCGAAAACTGTAAGCTGCCGGTCGTTTGACGATGGTTGGACCCTGTGCGAAGCTGGGGCGTGGTGTGCCCCCTGTGCGGCCAGCGGCGAGCCAGACGGGCATGCCCCGCGCTCGGCCACGAGATTTGCCCGGTCTGCTGCGGCACCAAGCGGAAGGTCGAGATCAACTGCCCCGATGACTGCGTCTACCTGAAGACGTCTCAGGCGCACCCTCCAGCCGCGGTTCAGCGGCGCCGCGAGCGCGATCTCTCCCTGCTCGTGCCGACCCTCGCGGGATTGACCGAGCGCCAGACCGAGATTTTCTTCGTGATTGCGACCTTTCTCATCGGGTACCGGCCGGACGGCTTTGGGCGCCTGGCCGACGCGGACGTCGCCGAGGCCGCGTCGGCGCTCGCCGCCACCTTCGAGACGGCTCTCAAAGGCGTGATCTACGAGCATCGACCGGCCAGCCTTCCGGCGCAGCGCCTGATGAGCGACCTCCGAAAGTTCCTGGCCGACGTCGGACAGCGGGGCGGCAGCTCATTCGAACGCGACGCCGCCGCCAGCTTGCGGCGCGTCGAGCAAGGCGTTAGCGAGGTTGCGAAATCGGCTCAGGAAGGGGATCTGGCGTACCTGGACCTTCTGGGTCGGCTCGTTTCCCACTCGTCTGCGGCGCCGGACGAGAAGCCCGGTTCGGCGCCCCCGTCTCTCATCTCCGGGGTATAAGGGGCGTGATAAACTAGACCGTTTGTCGGGCGCGCGAAGACGCCCGAAGGAGCCGGAACGAATGGCGAAGTCCTGTGAAATCTGTGGCAAGGGCCCTCGCGTGGGCCGTACCAATCAGCCACGCGCACAATGTCAGCGCGCGGCGATTCAAGCCCAACCTGCAGGTCGTGCGGGCCATGGTAGGCGGCGGCGTTCGCCGGCTGCGTGTCTGCACGCGGTGTCTGCGGTCCGGGCACGTCGTCAAGGCCGCCTGACCGGGCGATGCGCGTTCCTGTCGCCTCCGCCCAGGCACCGCGCGCCATAGGTCCGTACTCCCAGGCAATTCGAGCGGGACAGTTCGTGTTCCTGTCGGGTCAGACCCCCATCGACCCCGCCACCGGCAACCTCGTCGACGGCGACATCGCTGCCCAGACGCGCCAGGCCCTGACCAATCTGGGAGAAGTCCTGAAGGCCGCCGGCGCATCGTTCGACCACGTCACGCGCACCACCGTGTTCCTCGCCGACATGAACGACTTCGCGGCCATGAACGAGGTGTACGCCGGGTTCTTCCAGCCACCCTATCCCGCCCGGACGACCATCCAGGCTGCCCGCCTGCCGAAGGATTGCCGCGTCGAGATCGACGCCATCGCGCAGACCTGACGGTCGGGCCGTTCTCTACGGCGCCGCCCGCTCAACGTCGAGCACCCCCTCGACACCGCGCAGCGACTTCATCACCTTCTGGAGATGCTTGAGATCGTCGATCTCGACGGTCATGTCGATGGTGCCGCGACGATCTTCGGTGCGGGCCTCGATGGTGGTGATGTTCGTGTTGATGTCGGCGATCCGTGAGCTGACGTCAGCCAGGATGCCCTTCCGGTCCTCCACCTGCATCGTCAGGCGGACCGTATAGCGCGACTGGTCGGGGGCCTTGTCCCATTCCACGTCGATGCGCCGTTCCGGGTGGTACAGCAGGTTGACGACGTTCGGGCAGTGGGCCGCGTGGACCGAGACACCCTTGCCCCTGGTGATGTAGCCGACGATTTTCTCGCCGCGAATTGGGTTGCAGCAGCGGGCGCGGTAAACCATCAGGTCGTCCACCCCGCTTACCTTGATCTTCTCCTCGCCCGTTCGCAGCACCCGCCGCACGACAGCCGCCACGGCGCCGTCGGGCGGCTTTTCCTTGAGTTGCTCGCGGGGCACCATCTTGTCGAGGAGCTGCCGGGGCGAGACCTTTCCGTAGCCGATCTCGACGAACAGCTCGTCGTTGCCGCCCCCGGTACTCGGCCACGAGTTTCGCGAAGCCCTCGCTCTCGACGAGCGTCCTGGGATTGAGATCGAAACGCCTGGCTTCTTTCTCGAACAGCTTGCGGCCCAGCTCGATGCTGCGCGCCCGCTCCTCGCCGTGAATGACGTGCTTGATCTTGCTCCGCGCCCGCGAGGTGACGACGATGTTCAGCCAGTCGCGGCTTGGCTTGTGACCGGCTGCGGTCACGATCTCGATGATGTCGCCGTTCTTCAGCCGGTGGCGGAGCGGGACCATTTTGCCGTTGACGCGCGCGCCGACACATTGGTGGCCGATGTCCGTGTGGATGGCATATGCGAAATCGATGGGCGTTGCACCGCGCGGCAGCACCTTGACCTCGCCCTTGGGCGTGAAGATGTAGACCTCCTCCGGGTAGAGGTCGATCTTCAGGTTGTGAATGAACTCCTGCGGATCGCGGACCTCCTGCTGCCACTCGAGGAGCTGGCGCATCCACAGGAAGTAGCGCTCATCGCGCTCGTCACCAATACGCCCCTCCTTGTACTTCCAATGGGCCGCAATGCCTTCTTCGGCACGCACGTCCATCGCCCGGGTCCGGATCTGCACTTCGAACGGGAATCCGCGCTCGCTCACGACCGACGTGTGCAGCGATTGATACCCGTTGGGACGCGGCATGGCGATGAAGTCCTTGAAGCGGCCGGGCACGGGCGACCAGGTTTGATGAATGATCCCCAGCACGGCGTAGCAGTCCTTTTCGGTCGGCGTCACGATTCTCAGTGCCACGAAGTCGTATACCTGCTCCAGCTCGACCTTCTGCCGTCGCAGCTTCTGGTAGATGCTGTAGAGACGCTTGATACGGCCGTCGATCACGAGGAACGGGACCTGCGACTCCTCCAGCTTGGCTGAGATCGTCTTTCTGAGCTCCTCGATCATGCCTTCGGCGGCTTTGCGCTTGGCCTCGACGCGGCTGCGCAGCGTTTCGTAGGTCTTCGGCTCGAGGTAGCGGAAGGCGAGCTCTTCGAGCTCGTTTTTCACCTTGCTCATCCCGAGGCGATTGGCGATGGGCGCGTAGATGTCTCGTGTCTCCTGGGCAATGCGCTGACGTCGGTCGTCCGGCAGGTAGCTCAGCGTCCGCATGTTGTGGAGCCGGTCGGCCAGCTTCACCAGAATCACCCGGATGTCGTCGACCATGGCCAGGAGCATCTTCCGGAAGTTCTCGGCCTGGTGCTCCTCGCTCGACGCGAACGAGATGGCGCCAATCTTGGTGACGCCTTCGACGACGTGGGCAACCTCCGGCCCGAAGTGCTCGCGGATGCGGTTGATGTCGACCAGGGTGTCTTCGACGACGTCGTGCAGCAGCCCGGCCGCGACCGCCACGACGTCGAGCTTCATGTCCGCCAGGAAATCGGCGACCTGCAGGGGATGGACCATGTAGGGCTCGCCCGAGTGGCGCACCTGGCCCTTGTGCTCGAAGGCCGAGAACACATACGCCCGGCGGAGCGGTTCAAGGTCGGCGTCGGGCGAGTAGGCGCGGACCTTTTCGAGCAAATCCTCGAATCGGATCATGGGAAACGGTGTCTAAGTGACTGCAGGACCAGCAGGTGGATGTCCCTTGGCTGCATGATACGGACCCCTGAAAGAGGGGGTCAAGCATTCCACCCGGTGCACCTCGTCGCGGTCTTGACTCGGTATTTTTCGCTTCACTATACTGGCCCGTTACCTCGGCGGCCCGCACGCTGCCTCTGCTGTCTATCGAGCGTCGTGGAACCGGCCATTGTCACAGTCTTATCGTAAGGGGGATGTAATGCGGATCCGAGCTACCCTGATCTACATCGTGGCAGTGGCCCTGTCGGCCTCCGCTTGCGGTCAGTACGAGAAACTCAAGGCCAAGAAAGTCTTCAAGGAAGCCAACACGTTATACCAGCAACAGGACTATAAGGGCGCGTCCGAGAAATATGAGGAGACGCTCAAAGCCGACCCGGACCTGACCACGGCTTACTTCTATCTGGGCAACAGTTACGACAATCTCTTCAAGACGGCCCGTCGCGGCGAAGCCGACAATGACGCGTTGTTGACGAAGGCCATCGACAACTACAAGGTGGCCGTCGAGCGCGAGCAGGATCCAAAAATGAAGAAGCTGTCGCTCGAATACCTGGTCGCCGCTTACGGACCCGACAAGCTGAACGACCCGGCTCAGGCTGAGCCCATCGTGCTCAAGATGATCGAGCTGGACCCCTCGGAATCGGCGAACTATTTCGTCCTCGCCAAGATCTACGAGGATTCGGGCAACTACGACCTCGCCGAGCAGACGCTGCTCAAGGCGAAGGACGCGCGTCCCAGCGATTCCGCGGTCTACCTGCAGCTCGCCGGTTACTACAACCGGCAGGGCGAATTCGACAAGACGATCGCGGCCCTCCAGCAGCGCGCCGAGCAGGAACCGAACAACCCGGAAGCGCACTACACGATCGCGAGCTACTACTGGGACAAGGCCTATCGTGACTTCAAGCTTCAGGACACCCAGAAGCGCGAGTACGTGCTGAAGGGCATCGACGAAGTGAACCGCGCGCTCGAGATCAAGAGCGACTACCTCGAAGCCGTGGTCTACAAGGGATTACTGCTCCGGCTGCAGGCGAACCTCGAGAAGGATGTCGCCAAGCAGCAGGCGCTGCTCAAGGAAGCCGAGGCGCTGCAGGGCCGAGCGAAGGAGCTCCAGCAGAAGAAAGCGGCGGGCGTCTAATCACCAGCCATCCGTCGGCAGATCTCGAGCCGCCTTCTCGAACAGCATGAGGAGGCGGCTCGATTTGTTTGCACCCATCCCAACGCCGCGACAGACTTGCGCCCGTGCTGGCGTTCAGATCGCAGTGGTGTTTCCCCGCGCAGGTCGTCGATCGATCCGGGGGGAAACGCTGGACATCACCCCGCAGGAACCGCTGTTCCACTGCAAGAGCCGCGTCCAGTTTTGCGTGAGCAGGGGGTCCACTCTGCGCGGGCGCGCGGCGATGGCGACCACCACCGCGCCTGACGCACACCGGAGGCATGCGGCTGTGTGAAAACAAAGGGCCGTTCCGCCGGCTGGCGGAACGGCCCTGATTCGAATACTGAACTGCGCGCGGTGCCTAGTTGCCCTGAACGCCAGCGGCCCGGCGCATACCCTCGGTGACGATGCCCACCTTCTCGACGCCGGCGCCTTTCGCGGCATCGATCACGTCGACGATTTCGCCGTACCGGAGCGTCCCGGCTGCGGCGATGAACATCGTCTTGTCGTTGCGCTCCTCGAAGATCGCCCGGAGACGATTCTCGAGCTCGGCGGGCGTCACATCCTGCTTGTTGATCGAGATGTGGCGATCGGCGGTGTACTCGAGCACGATCTGACTGACGTTGGTCTGCTGCTCCTGCGCGTTCTTGGTCTCGGCCGGCAGATTGATGTCCAGACCCTTCTGCGTCAGTGGCAGGGCCGCCATGAAGATGACGAGCAGCACGAGGAGCACGTCGATCATGGGCGTGACGTTCATGTCACAGCTGACAGCCAGGGCCTTGCCGGAGTAAACCGAGTCGGCGCCGTGGTGCTTGTGCGCGTGCTTCATGCTACTTGCCTCCGCTCTGACCGGGTCGAACCTTCCGATCGGTGATGAGGCCCATATCCTCGATGCCGGCCTGGCGGAGCATATCCATGGCCTCCATCACGGTTCCGTACGGCGCATCCGTGTCGGCCTTGATGAGGACGATCTTCTCCACCTGCTTGTCGAGCAGCTCCTGCACACGTTGCGTGAGCTCGGAGTCGCGAACCTGCACCGAGTTGACGAACAGGCGCTTGTCGGCGCCAATCGCGACCACGGTCTGCCCCTGCGTTTCGGGCTTGTCGGTCGTGTTGGCCGCCGTGGGAAGCCGCACGTCCACGCCCTTCTGCAGGAGGGGCGCGACGAGCATCATGATGATGAGCAGCACCAGCATGACGTCGACGAGTGGCGTGACGTTGATGTCGGACTTGACGCCGCCTTTGGCGCCCCCGAGATCCATTGACATGGCGAACTCTCCTGAAACTGCTTCGACGGTCGCGCTCGACTAGGCCGTCTTCTTGATGAAGTAGTCGACCAGCTCCGACGACGAGTTGTCCATCTCGACCTGGAAGTACTCGATCCGACCCGTCAGGTAATTGTAGAACCAAACCGCCGGGATGGCGACGAGCAACCCGAGCGCGGTCTCGACCAGCGCTTCGGCGATTCCGGCCGAGACGGCGCCGATACCGCCCGAGCCGGTGGCCGCGATGCCCTGGAACGCGTTGATGACGCCGACGACCGTGCCGAGCAGCCCGACGAAGGGTGCCGTCGAGCCGATCGTCGCGAGCGAGCTGATGCCCTTCTTGAGGTCGTTCGACGTGAGCGCCGTGGCGCGCTGGATGGAGCGGCGCACGGTGTCGACGAGGTCCTCACGGCTCAAGCCGCCGCCGGCTTCCTGCTGGAACTGGTATTCCTGCAGACCGGCCAGCACGACCTTCGCCAGGTGGCTGTAGCGGTAGTTCTTGGACGAGGAGACGGCAATGGCATCCTTCAGACGGCCTTCCTTGAGGTGCTTGGCCACCTGGGGCGCGTAGACCTTCGACTGATTGCGGGCCTGGATGAACGTGTAAATGCGCTCAATGGCCACTCCGAACGACCACATGGACATGAAGAACAGCACGAAGGCCACGGCCTTGGCGACAAAGCCCATCTGGCCCCACATTTCGACGAGATTCAAACCTTCCATTGATCCATCCTCCGAAGCGAAAAAAGTTACAGATTCGAAGCGGTTCTCGGGACGTTTACTGCAACGTGAAGTTGACCGTGACCGTCATGATGACCGGCACCGGCACGCCGTTCAACAGCGTCGGCGTGTACTCCCACTGGCGCACGGCCTCGAGCGCCGCTTGATCTAGCAGGGGAATCGATCTGAGAACGCGCGCGTCGGTCACCTTGCCGTTGGGGCCGATCGTCGCTTCGATGATGACGATGCCCTGGACACGCGCCGACTGCGCAATCGGTGGATAGAGGGGAGAGACATCCCGCATTTTCTTGGGCGGCTTGATATTGCCACCCACGCGCACGGGCGCGGCAGGCGGCGGGGGCGGCGGGGGCGCCTCATCGAGCCCGCCCACGATGCCTCCGACGACTCCGCCACTGACACCGCCTTCGACGCCGCCGGCCACACCCTCGAAACCGGTGTCAATTCCGGTCTCGGGCGCGATCTCTGCCGGAGCTTCGACAGGCGCGGCGTTGGGATTGACTTCAATCTGCGGCTTGGGTGCGGCCGCCGCTTGCGGCGGCGGGGGTGGAGGTGGCGGCGGCGGCGGCGGGGGTGGCGCCGCGACGAACGCCATCATGGACGGCGGCACGGGCAGCACGTCCGCAGCCATCAGCGGAATGATGACCAACGCCCCAATCACCAGTGTATGAACGATGATCGACAGCGGGATCGTGTACCACTTCTGACCGCCGACTTTGATCGAGGGGTCGACGATATCCCCAAACATGTCACGTGCCACGGGTCGTCATCCTCCTGCTCTCGCCGTCCGTTCGACGCAAGGCCGGCGATTATAGCCACTATAAAAACGGGGTGTCAACGCACGGATTTGGCAGATTAGACACCGTTTCCGACAGGTCGGCTCGCTTCCGGTCCCTTTTGTCGCATCCGCGTCTCGATACGGTGACAATCCCACCCCCGCGCAGCCGTTCGACACGCCGCCACACGGGACTCCCGGCCCGCTGAGGGCCTCGGAACTCACACCGCGGCCTCGTCCCGGATTCGCATCCGGTAAAAGGACCGCCAAACGAACAAAAAGGCCATGGCAAGAAACACGGCCGACAGCGCAAGCGTCAGGCCACTGCCGAAATCGGCCTGAAGCTGCACCGCCAGCTCGACCGCCAAAAGGCCGAACAACGTCGTGAACTTGATGACCGGGTTCAACGCGACCGACGACGTGTCTTTGAACGGGTCCCCGACCGTGTCGCCGATGACCGTCGCCGCATGAAGCGGTGTCCCCTTCCTCTTCAGCTCGACCTCGACCACTTTCTTGGCGTTGTCCCACGCCCCGCCCCCGTTGGCCATGAAGATGGCCTGGAAGAGACCGAAGAGGGCAATCGAAATCAGGTACCCGATGAAGAAGTACGGCTCGAGGAACGCGAACGCGAGGGTGGAGAAGAACACGCCCAGGAAGATATTGAGCATCCCCTTCTGGGCATACTTGGTGCAGATCTCGACCACGCGCTTGCTGTCCGCGACGGACGCCCTGGCCGAACCGTCGTCCAGCCGGATGTTGGCCTTGATGAATTCCACCGCCCGGTACGCGCCCGTCGTCACCGCCTGGATCGAGGCGCCCGTGAACCAGTAGATCACCGTCCCGCCTGTAATCAGGCCCAGCAGGAATGGCGGGTGCAGCAATGACAGCTTCTCGACATTCGCCGTGAGGCCGGCCGTCAGCAAGACGATGATCGAGAAGATCATGGTGGTCGCGCCGACCACGGCCGTGCCGATGAGCACGGGCTTGGCGGTCGCCTTGAACGTGTTGCCCGCGCCGTCGTTCTCTTCCAGAAGCTCCTTGGCCCTTTCGAAGTCGACATCGAACCCGAAGTCGCGCTTGAGCTCTTTTTCGATGCCGGGAAGCTGTTCAATCGTCGAGAGCTCGAACACCGACTGGGCGTTGTCGGTCACGGGCCCGTAGGAATCCACGGCAATCGTGACCGGGCCCATGCCGAGGAACCCGAACGCCACCAGTCCGAAGGCGAAGACGGCCTCGGCGTGCATCAGCGAGGCGAATCCCATGGTGCTCACCAGGTAGGCTATGCCCATCAGCGAGACGATGACCATCCCGAGCCAGTAGGCGCTGAAATTCCCCGCGACCAGACCGGAGAGGATGTTGAGCGAGGCCCCCCCCTCTTCCGACGAGGTGACGATCTCGCGCACATGGCCGGATTCGGTCGAGGTGAAAATCTTGACCAGCTCCGGAATGATCGCGCCGGCGAGGGTCCCACAGGTAATCACCGTGGACAGCTTCCACCAGAGCGACCCATCTCCCAGAGTCGGGATCAGCAGGTATGACACCAGGTAAGTGAGTGCGACCGACACGAACGAGGTAAGCCACACGAGGCTGGTCAGTGGTGCCTCGAAGTTCATGCTGGAGGCGTTCCGGTACTTGGCTCGTGCCACCGACTCATTGGCCAGATAGGAGATGCCGCTCGCAACAATCATCATCACCCGCATCGCGAAGATCCAGACGAGCAGCTGAACCTGCACGATAGGGTCCGTGACCGCCAGCACGATGAAGGTGATCAGTGCGACGCCGGTGACGCCATACGTTTCGAAGCCGTCGGCGCTCGGCCCGACCGAATCTCCGGCATTGTCGCCCGTGCAGTCCGCAATGACGCCGGGATTGCGAGCATCGTCTTCTTTGATGTTGAAGACGATCTTCATCAGGTCCGACCCGATGTCGGCAATCTTCGTGAAGATACCCCCGGCAATGCGAAGCGCGGCCGCTCCGAGCGACTCGCCGATGGCGAACCCGAGGAAGCAGGGACCCGCATACTCACCCGGCACGAACAGCAGGATGCACAGCATCAACAGCAGCTCGACGCTGATGAGCAGCATACCGATGCTCATGCCGGACTTGAGAGGAATGGCGTAGATCGGATAAGGCCTGCCGCGGAGACTCGCAAACGCCGTCCGGGAGTTCGCGTAGGTGTTGATGCGAATGCCGAACCAGGCAACCCCGTAGCTCCCGGCGATGCCGATCAGGCTGAACGCCAGGATGATGAGCACCCTCAGAGGCTCGAACCCCTGCAGCACGCCGAAATAAATCACGATGATGGCGCCGATGAACAGCTCGAGCAGCATCAGCAGCTTGCCCTGCTGGACGAGATACGTCTTGCACGTTTCGTAGATGAGCTCGGAGATTTCCCGCATCGAGCCGTGGACGGGAAGCGCCTTGATCTGTCGCAGAATCACCAGGCCGAACAGCAGGCCCAGGACGCACACACCCAGACCCCACATGAGGAGTGTCCGGCCATTCATCCCCAGGAAGTCGACGCTGGCGAGATCGGGCAGGACCAGGCTGGCTTCGCCGCCACCCTGGTGCGCCAGCGCGCCCTCGGGCTGCGCCGCCGAAAGCGTCGCACCGGACAGCACCACGGCCAGGCCAATCGCAACCACTACAGCGGAGGTCCGCGCCATACGATGTGAGCTCACACAACCTGAGACCGACATGTCACCTCTCACGGGATCAACCGGACCCGGGCAGCCCCGGGTGCTCGTGTGCAAACGGGTGATTATAGGCGAACCCGCCTGCTGCGCCAGACCTTCGCGATTCCCAATCCCACCGCCCGTGCACCGGACCGCCTTCGGGAAGGGCGAGGCGCGAACGTCCACCGATCTATCGAGGAGAGTACCGCGGGTGTTCTCGCGGCACAGATCCCGATCTCTTATCACACCCCACAGGCCGCGGACCCTGATTGAAATCACTTCTTGATGAAAACACCCGGCGGCTGCTGAGAGCTGGCGGCACCCATCCGGGGCGGCAGGGCCATGCCACCGGTCAGGAATACGCGAATGCCCTCTTCCACGGTGAGGTCAGGAAAGGCCGCACGTTCTTCAGGGACGATGACGACATCGCCGAGATACAAGTGGTTCGTCGGCACATAGACGGCAAGCAACTTCTCGAGCCCGCGACCGCGGTCCAGCACGAACTCCCTGGTGAGAAACCCCATGACGAAGCCCTTCGCCGGGTCATCGACCAGGACGACTCGCTTGAATCCGTACTCGTTGTCCGGCGAAAACGCGGCGATGAGCTGGCGTACGGGCGCATAGATTGTGCGAAAGACGGGTACGCGGAGCAGATAGCCCTCGGCCCGCTGGAGTACGCGCTTGCCAAAGACGTTGGTGGTGATGACGCCTACCAGCAGGATCAGGACGGCCGTCGTCAGGATGCCGAGACCCGGAACGTCCCGTCGCAGCCATCGCGCGTAGACCGGACCGGCGATGCCGTCGACGAGCTGGAAGATCCATGCGAGCGCGGCCACGCTCACCATGAGGGGCACGATCACGAAAAAGCCCGCGATGAATCGCCGACGCAGCCATTGCATGGCGCCCGCGCGTTCTGCTCGCTTCTCCTCGAACGGGCTGACGGCGGTCATCGCCCCAGCCACCAGAACGCGAGCCCGGCCACGGCGAGGCGGTACCAGGCAAACCCTGTGAGTGAGTGCCCGACGAGAAACCGCAGGAAGTACTTCACGGTGAGATAGCCCACGACCCCCGACGTGATTGCGCCGATCAGCATCAGTTGTGCCGCGTCGCGCGACAGACCCGTCGCGGTCAGGTCGAGGGCGGCCTTCGCGGCTGCCGCGGCAACGGCCGGAATTCCCAGCAGGAACCCGAATCGCGCGGCACTGTCGCGTCGCAGGCCGAGCAGCATGCCGACTGAGATGGTCGACCCTGAACGCGACACGCCGGGAATGAGCGCCAAGGCCTGGGCGCCGCCTAGAAGGAAGGCTTCCGGGCCGCTCAGGGAACCCTCTTCCCGGCGTCGGGAGCCGAAGTGCTCGGCCATCACGAGCACGATGGCGCCCACGGCCAGAGCCGTAATCGCCACCAGGGGCGTGCGAACGGCACCCTCGACGACATCGCCGAATGCCATCACGACCAGGACAATCGGGATCGTGCCCACGACAATCAGCCAGAGGAGACGGGACGCGTCGCTACGCGGCGTGGAGAAGGCGGATGGCACGGCGGCGACCAGCGCTGCGACCTCCCGCCGGAAGTACACCATCAGCGCTGCCAGCGTCCCGACGTGGCACGCCACGTCGAACGCCAGGCCGAACCGCTCAGTGTCCCACCCGAAGCAGGCGCGGGCCAGGATGAGATGGGCGGAACTTGAAACCGGAAGAAACTCGGTCAGGCCCTGGACGACTCCAAGCAGCGCCGCCTGCAACACGCCGGGGCGTCCTGACTACGAGACGCGCGCGCGGCGGTTGGCCTTCTTGGGCCTCGCCGCCGGCTCGACCGCCGCCGCTGGCGCGGGACTCTTGGCGCGCGTCTCGGACGAGCGGGCGCTCAGGAGGATGGCAATGGCTGCCGCGATGAAGACGGTTGAATACGTGCCGCTGACGATGCCCACGAGCATCGTGAAGGCAAAGCCGCGAAGCACCTCGCCTCCGAAGACATGGAGCGCGAGCACGGCCAGAAACGTGGTGCCAGCCGTGATGACGGTGCGCCCCAAGGTCTGGTTGACACTGGTATTGACGATTTGGCGAAGCGAGTCACGCCGCATCCCGCGTATGTTCTCGCGCACGCGGTCGAAGATCACGATGGTGTCGTTGACCGAGTAGCCCGTAATCGTCAGTAGCGCGGCAACGACGTTCAGCGATAGCTCGTAGCCGAAGAACATGAGGAAGGCCAGCGTGACAGCGACGTCGTGAAGCGTGGCCGCAATGGCGCCGGCGGCGAAACTGAACCGGAACCGGAACCCGATATACAGCGCGATGCCGACCATCGAGGCCAGCGTTGCGTAGATTCCCTTGCGCTGCAGTTCGGCCCCGATGACCGGGCCCACGATCTCGGTCTGGAGCACCTCGAACTTGGCGACTCCACCCTTTTCGAGCGCGGCCACGACGATGCGCGAGCCTTCCTCGAGGTTGGTTCCCTGCTCGGCGGTCGTGGTCTGCGGGAGCCGGATCAGGATCTGGTTTTCGCCGGGATTCCCGAACAGCTGCACGACCTTCTCACCGGGCACGCTCTCGAGCGCCTGCCGCACGCGGTCCTCGCTCACGGCCTCCACGAAGCGCACGACGACGATGGTGCCACCCGAGAAGTCGATCCCGAGCGGGAGTCCGCCCTTGGCGAACATCGTCGCAGCGCCGGCGATGACGATGGCCGAGGAGAGCGCCAGAGCGTGCCAGCGCCAGCGGATGAAATCAATGTTTGAATTCGTGAACATCTGCATGATGAAGACTCAGATACTGAGCGTCGTCACCTGACGGCGCGACAGTGCCAGATCGAAGAGCGTGCGAGAAACGAAGACGGCGGTGAAGACGTTCGACAACAGCCCAAAGGTGAGGGTCGTGGCAAATCCGCGAATGGGCCCGGTCCCGAACTGGAACAGGAATGCCGCCGCGATGAGCGACGCCACGTGTGTGTCGAGAATGGTGAGGAAAACGCGATCGAACCCGGCCGAGACGGCGGCCTTGACGCCGCGACCCGCCCGGAGCTCTTCCTTGATGCGCTCGAAGATGAGCACGTTCGAATCGACGCCCATGCCGATCGTCAGGATGAAGCCCGCAATGCCGGGAAGCGTCATCGTGGCGCCGATGTAGGACATGAACCCCAGCAGGATGATCAGGTTGAACACCACCGAGACGATGGCATTGATTCCGGAGAGCTTGTAGTAACCCAGCATGAAGAGCGAGACGAAGCCGAGCCCAACGAGCGACGCCATGACGCCCGCGCGGATCGAATCGGCCCCCAGAGACGGACCCACCATCCGCTGCTCGAGATACGTGAGTGAGGCCGGAAGCGCGCCGGATCGAAGCATCAGCGAAACATCCGCCACTTCCTGCTGCGTAAAGCTTCCACTGATGCGCCCTTCATCGGAAATCTGCGATTCGATGCGCGGCGCCAGCTGAACCTTGCTGTCGAGGATGATCGCCAGATTCTTCCCCACATTCTGGCCGGTCACCTCGCGAAACTTCCGGGCCCCTTCCTGGTTGAGCGAAAAGCTGATGGCCGGCTGGCTGTTCTCGTCGAGCGTCGGACGGGCATTCCGGAGATCGCGTCCCGAGACGGCTGCAACCCGTCGCACGAGGTAGTACACGGTCGAGGGCCGGTCGCCACCTGTCACGTCGCTCAGGCCGGACACCACTTCGAGTCCCGGCGGCACCGTGCCGGTCGGCACGAGCGCTTCCCGCGTCGGCGCCGGGCCCTGCTCCACCAGCTTCAGCTCGAGCAACGCCGTGGATTGAATGATGTTCTTCGCCCGCTCGACGTCGGTCACCCCCGGCAGCTGCACCAGAATCTGGTCGCCCGCCGAGCCGTGGAGGGCAACGATTGGCTCGGCAACCCCCAGCTCGTTGACGCGCCGCTCGATGGTCTGGAGTGCCTGGCGCACGGCTTCGTTGCGGAACGTCACGGCAAGATTGGGCCTCATCGTGAAGGCGGCCTGCCCCGCCGTCGAGTCGTTGCGATTGAACGTCGCCGATACCTGTTCGTCGGCGACCGCGCGGAATTCGGCCTGTTGCGCCGGATTCAGACCCTCCACGCGAAATTCCGTCGGGCTCCCCATCGTCATCGCGCTCGACGTGATGGTCCGTCTCGACAGCTCCTCGCGAAGCCGCTCCATTTCGGTTTCCGTCTCCAGCCGGAGAGCATCGTCGGTCTGGACGCGCAGAATCAGATGGACGCCGCCTTTCAGGTCGAGCCCGAGCCGGACCTTGCCGGGCACCGTGACGGGCTTACCCTCGACCACCCGGGTGCGGTCCAGCGGCGGAAAGAAGGAATAGACGGAGAGGCCGAGCACGGCCAGGATGACGAAGAGGCGCCAGCGGAGATTCTTGGTCATGATTTACTGGGTGGTCGAGTCGGTGACCACCGGATCCTGCCCCTGGTATCCGCCGATAGCGTGCCGCGCGACTTCTATGCGTACCTTATCGGCGATCTGGAGTTGAATCGATTTTTCATTGAGCTTGGTGATGGATCCGTAAATCCCGCCGGTCGTGATCACACGATCGCCCACCTTCAGCGCGCCGAGAAACTGCTCGACCTTCTTCTGACGCCGTTTCATGGGCAGGAGCACGATGAAATAGAAGATTCCCAGCACCAGCATGAACGTAATCAGCTGGGGCCAGGCGGTCGCTCCCTGCGGAGACGCACCCATCGCCACGAGACCCGTTGGGCTCTGCCACATGCTCGCGATCATGAATCCGTGACCTGGCGGGAAAAGATCCGGCGGACTCTTTGTCGGACCGTTTCGAACGACCCGAACACAATAGCGTCCCTCGTCTTTCTCATCGTGTCAAGGTAAAAGTTGAGGTTATGCAACGTGTTAAGGGTGGATGAGGCGATCTCGCCCGCCCGAAAGAGGTGTCTCAGGTAGGCCCGCGAAAAGTGCTGACACGTGTAACAGCCACACTCGGGATCAGCGGGGTTCGGATCCTCCTCGTAGCGTGCATTCTTGATGTTGACGATCCCCTGGCTGGTGAAGAGCTGTCCGTTGCGCGCATTCCTGGTGGGCAGGACGCAGTCGAACAGGTCGATGCCGCGCGCCACCGACTCGACCAGATCGATGGGCGTGCCGGTTCCCATCAGGTAGCGCGGACGATCGGCAGGCAAGCATCCCTCGATCTCGTCGACGAGTTCGTACATCACCTCCACCGGCTCGCCCACGCTGAGCCCGCCGACGGCATAGCCATCGAAATTCATCTGGACCGTCGCCTCCACGCTCTCCTGGCGCAGATCGCGATAGACGCCGCCCTGGACGATGCCGAACTGCGCCTGGCCGGGATTCGATACGGGGAACTGGCGTCCGGCTTCGTCGAGGGCATCCCCCGAGCGAATCACCGTCATGCGCTCCCTGGCACGACGCGCCCACCGCAGCGTGCGCTCCATGGCGGCGCGCGCCTCATCGTGCGACACCGGGTAACTGATGCATTCGTCCAGAGGCATCGCCACGTCCGATCCCAGTCGCGCCTGAATATCCGCTGCGCGTTCAGGCGTCAGCACTTCTTCCCGTCCGTCGAGATGCGATCGAAATACGACGGCCTGTTCGGTGACACGCCGTCGGGCCGACAGGCTGAAGACCTGATAGCCGCCGCTGTCGGTCAGGATGGGTCGTGGCCACCCGATGAATTGATGGAGACCACCGAGCCGTCCGATGAGCTCGTCACCCGGCCGCAACACGAGATGATAGGTGTTCGCGAGAACGATCTCGGCGCCGAGGTCCGCCAGATCGCGCTGCGTCACGGCCTTGACGGCTCCCTGCGTTCCCACCGGCATGAACGCCGGCGTCTGCACACGTCCGTGCGGCGTCGTCAGCTCGCCGCGGCGAGCCCGGCCGTCCCGGTGCGTAACGCGAAACTCAAAGGGATCCGACATCGACGATGTCGTATATTATGAGGCGTCAATCGCTCCTCTCCCGACAGCGCCCGGTGCGCGAGGTTCCAGCAGAGGGTCCGGCCGGTTCTCTCCCGTGAAAAGACTCCGCGTTGGCGTCATTTACGGTGGTCGCTCAGGCGAGCACGAAGTATCGGTCGCCTCGGCGGCGTCCGTCCTCAAGTCGCTCGATCGCGACCGTTACGAGCCGGTACCGATTCGAATCGAGAAAGACGGACGCTGGACACTCCCCGATCGACCACCCACTGTGCTCGCCGCCGCCGAAGTGATCGAAGCCGCGCGTCTGCAGTCGGCTCGAACCGTCAGGACGGCGCGCGAGGCTCATCTGGTGGCGCACCCCAGCGAGGAGCGGCTCCTGACCATCGAGCGGCGCACGGCCTCGTCATCCGATTCGAGCGATGCCCGTGAGAATGCCTACGTGACCGGGGTTGGCATGGACGTGATCTTCCCCGTGTTGCACGGTCCCTACGGTGAGGACGGTACGGTGCAGGGCCTCCTCGAGCTGGCGAACGTCCCCTATGTCGGGGCCGGTGTGCTCGCCTCGGCGGTGGGCATGGACAAGGGCGTCATGAAGTCGCTCTTCGGGGCGCACGGCCTTCCCAGCGTCGAATACCTGACGGTGCGCCGAAGCGACTTTCAGGCCGATCGCGTCGGCCAGGCACGATCGATCGTCGATCGGCTGGGTCTCCCGCTGTTTGTGAAGCCCGCCAACCTTGGATCGAGCGTCGGGATCTCCAAGGTGAAGGCGGCGGCGCAGCTCGAACCCGCGATGGAGCTGGCCGGCGAGTTCGACCGCAAGATCATCATCGAAGCCGCGGTACCAGACCCGCGGGAGATCGAATGCGCCGTGCTGGGAAACGACTTGCCAGAGGCGTCAGTCCCTGGCGAGGTCGTGCCCTCCAGAGAGTTCTACGACTACGAGGCGAAATATCTCGATCAGGGATCGAAGCTGCTGATTCCGGCGCCGATGACCGAGGCGGAGTCGGCCGAGGTGCAGCGACTGGCGATTGCGGCCTTCAGGGCCATCGACGGCGCGGGCATGGCCCGCGTGGACTTCCTGATGGCGCGGGGCTCGGGACGGATCTACGTGAACGAGGTCAACACGATTCCCGGCTTCACGACCATCAGCATGTATGCGAAGCTTTGGGAAGCAAGTGGACTCTCCTACCCTGCGCTCCTCGATCGCCTCATCGAGCTGGCGCTCGAGCGCCATGCCGAGAAACAACTCCTGCGCACGAGCGTGACATGACCTCCAGAGGCCGGCGGGCGGCCTCGGCGCTCCTGGTCTGGCTGGTCCTGGCCAGTCTGCTCACGGCACAGAGCCCACGTCCAGCTGATCGAGGACTCAGTCACGCAGCCGCTCTCCGCCCGATTTACGACACCATCCTCGACGCCAACTTCGGCGGCGCCGAAGAGCTGATCGCCAAGGACTGCTCGCCGAGGGAAGCGTGTCTCGTGCTCAGCGCGATGTCGCTGTGGTGGCAGATTCAGTTGGACCCCGACAGCCGCGCCCGCGATCGTCTCTTCAGCGATCGCGTCGAAGCCGCCATCGCCGCGACCGAAGCCTGGACCACCCGCGAGCCTTCACGCGCAGAAGCCTGGTTCTACGAGGGCGGCGCCTACGGCGCACGCCTGCAGTGGCGCGTCCTGCGCGGTGAATATCTGGCAGCCGCCCGTGACGGCAAACAGGCGATGGACAGCCTCGAGCGCGCGCTCGAGCTTCAACCGAGATTGTACGACGCCAATTTCGGCATCGGGCTGTATCACTACTACGCCGACGTCGCGCCGGCGACGGCGAAGATGGTCCGGTGGCTGCTGCTGCTCCCCGGCGGCGATCGCAAGCAAGGTCTGAAGGAGATGCTGGAGGCCAGAAACCGGGGCGCTCTCCTGGTCGGCGAGGCCGATTACCAGCTTCACCTCGTCTATCTGTGGTACGAAGGATCGACCTCACGCGCGCTCGAGCTTCTGAGCGCACTCCGCCAGAAGTACCCCCGCAACCCGTTGTTCATCGCCCGTCTGGCATCGATTCAGGAGGTGTACCTGCACGACCACGCGGCGAGTCTTGCGACCTATCGGTCGCTGATCGACCTCGCGCGCCGCCGTCAGGTGAACCATCCCGAGCTCGCCGAGGCGCAGGGCCGACTGGGCCTGGCAACCGAGCTCGACCATCTCTACGAATCCGATCTGGCCATCGGCGAGCTGACCCGCCTCATTGCCAGCCGACCGTTTGCCCCTTTCGGCATCCTCGCCCGCGCGTCGTTCGCTCTGGGAACCGCGCAGGAGCGATTGGGCGCGCGGTCGATCGCGGTCACCTCGTATCGATCGGCGCTCGAGTTCGCGCGCCGTCAAGGCCTGGACGATCTGGCCGCCGACGCGCGCAACGCCCTCCGGCGGCCGCCACCGGATGCGAAGAGCACGGAGGCCTTCCGGCTCTCACTTCAGGCATGGCGACTCCTGCAGCGAGGGGACCTCGACCAGGCGCAACCCCTCATGGCCCGCGCGCTCGCGCTGAATCCCGGCGATCCCGTCATCGAATTTCGATCGGCGAAGCTCTTGTCCGCGCGCGGCCTGCCCGACGCCGCGCTGGAATCGTTCGAACGCGTGATACAGGCGCACGCCGCCTCACCTGCGACGTTTCGTGCGGAGGCCTGCCTCGAGGCGGGCCGCCTGTACGAATCGCGCAACCTCGAACGCGCGGCGGCGATGTATCGATCGGCCGCGCGCACGGCGGGAGCGAGTCAAGAGACGCGCGAGGCCGCCACGCGCTCGCTCGAAAGCATCGCATCGCGAGTCGCGGCGTCGCCGGCGCCCCGATAACGCATCGAAGTCGGTATCGTGATGCTACAGTTCGCGCATCGCGCGGCCGAGAACTTGCTTTGAGCGCGAATTTGTGCTTGACATCAAAATTTTCTCATCCATAATCTACATCTTGTATGAGGGTGGTCCGCTCAGACCACGCCTTGTGACACCTCGGTTCCGGTATCCAATCTGAGCACACGGCTCAAGAGGAGGAAGAATGGCGAAAAAGGGCGGCAAGAAGAAGGCCGGCAAGAAGCGCTAAGCGCCGCCGACCGGTTCCGGGGGTGGTCAAGTCTGACACCCCCTATTTTTTTGGCATCGCACTCCCGCCGATCGGGAGTTCGCGGCAAGGCGCGAGATCGTCGAGCCGGTTGACCGACGTGCCAGGCGGCAGCGGCACCATCGCTCGGGCGCTACTCACGCAAACGTCACCCAACGAAGGGGGGGATAATCGAAATGGCGAAGAAAGCCAAGGGCGGGAAAAAGAAGGCGGGCAAGAAGCGGTAAGCCTGTCTCCCCGTCAGAAAAGGGGGCGAATGACGCCCCCTTTTTTGTACCTCGACGCTTGCGTGTGCGTTCCGGTCGCTCACCGGGCCGGCGTGCTCGCGCTCCCCGGTTCACCGCCGGTCAGTTGAACGCCGTCCCACACCGTGACCCGCCGCACCAGGTCCCACTGATCGAGCCGATCCACGACGTCCATCCCGGCGACGACGTGGCCGAAGACCGTGTAGCGCGCCTCGAGATGCGGCTGCGGGGAATGCGTGATGAAGAACTGACTGCCGCCGGTGTCGGGCCAATCGAGGGCCATCCCTACCGCGCCGCGCATGTACGGACGGTCGTTCAGCTCGTCCCGGATCGTGTAGCCGGGGCCACCCTCACCATCGCCACGTGGATCGCCATCCTGCACCACGAAGTTGGCCACGACCCGGTGGAAGCTGTGCCCATTGAACCAGCCCCGCCGAGCCAGCTCGACGAAGTTGCGCGCGGTCAGCGGAGCATCGAGCATCGCCAGTTCGATCTCGATCGCGCCCTTGTCCGTGTCGAGATAGACGTGGGTCGAAAACTGCGGGGCCACGAGCAGGGGTGCCTGGTAGTCGGCGAACGCCAGCCTCGGAGGCGCGGGAGCGATCGGAGACTCGGCCGCGGCCGGATCCCGCTGCTTCAGGAGCTCGCGCGCGCGCACGCGAACCGCCCAGTCCTTGTCGGCGAGCGCGCCGACTATCGTATCGTGCGCAGCGGCATCGGTGAATTTGGCCAGGGCGGCGAGAGCGGCCGCCCGCGCGATATATGTCGTGTCGCTCTGCGCGAGGCGATACGCCTCGACCAGCGGGCCGACCGCGCTCGGCGGCGCGAGCTCGGCGAGATTCGTGGCCGCCGAGAAACGGACGACGGGGTCCTCCGCCTTCAAGCGTTCGAGCAGGATCGGCTCGATGCCCTGAGCCCGCATCTTCGTCATCGCGGTCAGAACAGACGGAATCACTCGCTGATCCTGGTCCTTCAGCATCTGCTGCAGGCGCGGCAAGGCCACCGATGCATCGAAGGCGCCGAGCGCAGAGGCGAGCGCGGCCCGAACACTCCAGTGCGGATCCGGATTCGAGCCCCGACAGCACGGTGACGAAGCCCTCAGGATCGCGCCGCGCGAGAGCCCCCAGCGCGGCGGCGCGAATGGCCGGGGCACGATCGGCCACGACATCGAGGAGCAGCTCCACGACCTCGGGCCCACGAATGTCGGCCAGGGCGGTGACGGCTTCCGCACGAAGCGTCACGCCGGCTCGAGGATTGGCCGCCAGCTTGATGAGGTCTCCGCGCGCGCGCGGATCCGCAATCTTGCCCAGCGCGCGCGCCGCCTCGGCCGCCAGTCCTGGCTCACGTTCGAAGAGCGCCAGCATCCCCGAAAGATCTGTCACCGCCTCGACAGCCTTCAGCGTCCCGAGTCCCTTGGCGGCAAACGCGCGTGTGTAGCGCCCTTGCGAGCGGGCGAGCACGAGCAGCGCGTCGCGGGCGCGCGGGTCTTGGATGCGTTCGAGCGCGAACGCGACGGGCCACCAATGGACGTACGGGCGCCCAGAGGGATCGATCACGGCGGCAGCTAGCGGCTCATAGGCCTTGAGTCGCACCATCGCGCCCAGGCCCAGACGTAAGGCGTCGGCGGCAGGAGTGAGGGGCGATTCGTGATCGGGCGACAGCTCGGCCACATCGCGTAGATACCGCGAGATCATCCGGCCGATTAGAGGCGACGCGGACTGGTCGCCGATGAACCCCAGGGCCTCGGCCGCGCGACCCTGCACGAGCGGCGAGGGATCGTCGAGCGCCTGTCGAAGGGACGCGGCTGAAGAAGCGTCGCGCAGGAGCCCGAGCGAGAACGCCGCCATCTCCCGCACCTCCGGTACGGGATCGGCCATGAGCGTCACGAGCGGCTGGACGCCTTCGCTCATGCCCACGCGGCCCACCGCCAGCGCCGCCCGTCGGCGGACCCTGGCTTCCCCGTCCCCGAGCATCGTGAGCAGGGTGAGCGGCGGCGGCGGCAGTGCGACTCTGCCTCCACCCGTCGGCACAGCCACCGGCGCGGGTGGTGGCGCCGGATCCCGCAGCACGCGCCAGTCCTCGAGCCGAATGATCGTCGCGAGCTTTTCTTCGAAGGGCACGACTACGGGGGCCGGGGGCGGCACCGAAGCGCACGACCCCGAAATCAACGAGAGCGCCAGCAACAGGGCAGAACAGCGAGATACGGGACGTGGTCGGCTGGAAATCGCGTGTGTGGACGTCATGCGGGCACTGTCGAGCATCGAAGTGTGGCACGCTCGATCCGGTCAGGTATGACCGTCACGCCGATGCCGGGTCCGGTGGGAACCGGAACGGTGCCATCCGGCGACACCTCGATGCCCGGCTCGATGAGATCGGGCGCGAAGTAGCGACGCGACGCGGCGATGTCGCCGGGCAGCGAAAAATTGGCCAGCGTGGAGAGATGAATATTGTGTGCGCGGCCGATGCCCGATTCGAGCATGCCTCCGTGCCAGACCGGTACGTTGCGCTCGGCACAGAGATCATGGATCCGGATTGACTCGGCGTGGCCACCCACTCGTCCCGGCTTGATATTGATAATCCGGCAGGCGCCGAGGTCGAGCGCGTCGCGGGCGGCCCGGACGCTCTTGATCGACTCGTCGAGGCAGATGGGCGTTCGAAGCTGACGCTGTAAACGCGCATGATCGGTCAGATCGTCATAGTTGAGCGGTTGCTCGATCATCATCAAATCAAAAGGGTCCAGCCTGGCGAGATGGCTGGCCTGGTCGAGCGTGTAGGCGGCATTGGCATCGACCATCAGGGGAATCGACCCGAACCGGTGTCGGATCATCTCGACGGCCTCGAGATCCCAGCCCGGCTTCACCTTGATCTTGATCCGTCGATAGCCCGCGGCAAGCTCGGTTTCGACCTTCTCGCCAAGCTGATCGAGCGAATCCTGGATGCCAATCGACACGCCCGAGGCAATCGCCGTCCGCGAACCGCCCAGAACGGCTGAAAGGGGTTGCGCCTGTTCCCGGGCGTAGAGATCCCACGCCGCCATTTCGAGGCCGGCCTTGGCCATGTTGTGCCCGCGAATGGCTTGCAAGGCCGGGAAAATCTCGCTCGGGTGGGCGAATTCCTTGTTCAGCACACGCGGTGCCAAGAACTCACCGATCACGTGCCAGGCCGTGTCGTTGGTCTCGTAAGCGTAGTACGGAGTGTCCTCGGCGACGCACTCGCCATAGCCACGAAGCCCGTCGCCGTCCACCGTGATCAGCACGAACGTTCGATCGTAGGCGCGGGCAAAACTGGTTTCGAAGAAATGGACGAGCGGAAGGCGCAGCAGACGAAGCTCGATCCGTTCGATTCTCATGGCGCTCGGGCGCACTGGATCATATCACCTGACCCTGACGAGTTCGTTGACCGACCGCGCCGCGAGCCGGAGGTCGACCATCAGTGTCAGAAGGGCGGCGCGAATGACTGGTCCGAGCTTGCCTGCATCTCGGGGCGGCCGTTATACTGCGCCGCACGTTGAATTTCCGGCACATTGCCATTGAAGGGCCCATCGGCGCCGGCAAGTCTCTGCTGGCCGAGCGACTCTCCACGCGTCTCGACGCGACCGCGCTGCTCGAAGACCTCGACAATCCGTTTCTCACCGACTTCTACGCCGACCGGCCTGGCGCTGCGTTTCAGGCACAGCTCTTCTACCTCCTGAACCGCCATCGACAGCAATTGACACTCCGCCAGACGCACCTCTTCAGTCAGGTGACCGTGTGCGATTACCTGTTCGAGAAGGACAAGATCTACGCGTACCTCAATCTGGACGACAACGAGCTCTTCATCTATCAGCGCGTTTACGATCTGCTGGCCAAAGACCTGGCGCCGCCGGATTTGGTGATCTGCCTGCAGGCGCCGGTGGAGGTATTGATCAGGCGTCTGAAGAGCCGGCCCGTCGACGCCGAGTCGCCGGCCGTGCTCCCGGACGAGACATATCTACGCGAGCTGACCGAGGCGTACCATCACTTCTTCTTCCACTACTCGGCCAGTCCTCTGCTCGTCGTCGAAACGTCGCAGTTTGCGCCCGAGGCCGACAACGATGCGCTCGACGAGCTGATCCGCCAGATTCACACCATGGGCCGCGGCACGCGGTACTACGTGCCGCGCACCACCGGAAAGGGCGACTGAGCGCCCGCGCCGCCTCCATGACCCCTGTGCTAAGCTCGCCGGTCATGGCTTGGTTCAAGAGAGACCGCAAGCCCATCAGCTCCCCCAAGAACAAGCAGAGCAAGATCCCCGAGGGCCTCTGGATCAAGTGCCCTGGCTGTTCCCAGGTGATTTACAACAAGGATCTCGCAGCCAATCTCTCCGTCTGCCCGAAGTGCGCCCATCATTTCCGCTTTTCCGCCGCCGAACGTCTTCGCTCGCTCTTCGATGAGGCCTGGGTCGCGCACGATCAGGGGCTTCTCTCGACCGATCCGCTGGCGTTCACCGACACCAAGGCGTACACGGACCGTCTCCGCGCCGCGCGGGCGGCCACCGGCCTCGGTGATGCGGTGATTACGGCTTCCGGTCGGCTCGACGGCATCGAGGTGCAAATCGCCGCGATGGAGTACGAGTTCATCGGCGGCAGCATGGGCGTGGTGGTGGGCGAGAAGATCACGCGTGCCATCGAGCGCGCCATGGAACACCGGACGCCCATCATCATTGTTTCCTGCTCGGGGGGAGCACGCATGATGGAGGGCGCGCTCTCACTCATGCAGATGGCGAAGATCGCGGCAGCGCTTGCCCGGCTGGATGCCGCCCGCCTGCCGTATATCTCGGTGCTGACCGATCCGACAACCGGTGGCGTGACAGCGAGCTTTGCGATGCTCGGCGACCTGAACATCGGTGAGCCCAAGGCTCTCATCGGATTCGCCGGGCCCCGTGTGATCGAACAGACCATTCGACAGAAGCTCCCCGAGGGGTTCCAGCGCAGCGAATTTCTTGTCGAGCACGGCATGCTCGACCTCGTGGTCGATCGGCGCGAGCTCAAAGCGACGATTGCCCGCACGCTCCGGTTCATGAGACCAGATCTGTGCGGCGTCGCACCCCTCATGGCCGATCTCGCCTCCGCAGAGCCCTCCGGCACGGCCGCCAGCTGAGGGTTCACCCGGACACCTGCCTGGCGTAGACGCATGGATGCGATCGCGTATCTATTCGCGCTCGAAAAGCTCGGGATCAAGTTCGGGCTCGACAACATCGCCGCCATCCTCCAGAGCCTCGGAAATCCGCAGTCGGCGTATCCCTCCATCCTCATCGCCGGAACGAACGGGAAAGGCTCGACGACCGCCATGGTCGAGCGTGCGCTCCGCCACAGCGGGAGGCGGACCGGACGCTATACCTCACCGCACCTCGTCGCGCTCGCGGAGCGATTCGTGGTGAGCGGACAGCAGGCCAACGAGGCCGATATTCGTGAGGTGGCCGAGCTCGTTCGCGATCATGTCGACGCCGCCATCACGTCGGGCCGACTGGAAACGCAGCCAACCTTCTTTGAAGTCACCACGGCCATGGCCTTCGAGCTGTTTCGCAGACGGCGGGTGGAAATCGCCGTGCTCGAAGTCGGCCTGGGTGGACGTTTCGATTCCACCAATATCGTCACGCCTCTCGTCACCGCCATTACGTCCATCGGGCTCGACCACGAGCAGCTGCTGGGGTCGACTCTCGAAGCCATTGCCCGGGAGAAGGCTGGCATCATCAAGCCCGGCGTGCCGGTGGTCGTAGGACGGATAGCTCCGGAGGCCGGGCGCGTCATCACGGAAGTCGCCGCGAGTGTGAGCGCCCCTGAGGTTCGTGCTGATGACGGCATCCGGATGACGGCTCATGTGGGCGAGGGAAGGTCCTCGATCGAACTACAGACCACGCGGCGCGACTATGGTCCCGTGACACTGGCACTGCTCGGGCGGCATCAGATCGACAATGCGCTCGTGGCGGTGGCCGTGCTCGAAACTCTCGAGGCACAGGGATTCGAGGTCGGGCGAAACGCCGTGCGCGCGGGCCTCGAAGACGTCTGCTGGCCGGGCCGACTCGACCTGAGGATCATGCCGGATGGACGTCGCGTGCTCTTCGATGCCGCGCACAATCCCGCCGGCGCTGCTGCGGTCGCCGCGTATCTGCGCGACAGCGTGCCGCGGGGTCTGCCCATCGTGTTTGCGGCGATGGCCGACAAGGACTGGCGGGCCATGCTCCGGACTCTCAGCACCGTTGCCACGCACCTCGTCGTGACACGGGCGAACAATTCGCGCGCCGCCGATCCCGCCCTCATCGCCGAGGAGGCTCGCGCGCTGGGAACGACGGCAGTCGAGATTGTCGAACCGCCGTCCGCTGCCCTCGAGCACGCGTGGCGACACGGATCGCTGGTGGCCGTCACCGGATCGATCTTTCTCGTCGGGGAGATTCTCGGCGGGCTGGGCGGGGCCAAGACGCGTCGGCCGTGATCGAGGTTCGAGCTAACCTATTGCGCGCGTTGCCGTTGCGGATGTGCGCGTGCTATCCTCCGATAGTTCCCCTTCGTCGATGAAATCATTCGTCACGTTACTCGTTGTTCTCTGCGCCATCCTTGCCGGCGCCGACACCGCCCTCGCGCAACCGCCGCCCGGCGGTGACGCCGGCGACTGCACGAGCCAGAAGGCGTGGACCATCGATCGGGTGGGCCGCGACTATCTGAAGCTTGTCGGTCAGGCCGAGATCGACTGCGGCGACATGAAGTTCTACGCTGACGAATCCATCGAGCTCTTCACCGACATCAAGCGAGTGATTGCCGTGGGCAACGTCGTCTTCACACAGGGGAATAGTCGGATTTCTGGCGATCGCGCCGACTTCAACTACGGCACGCGCACAGGTACGTTTTACAACGCCTCCGGCATTACCTCACGCGGCAACGCGAGCCAACCCGATCCCACGGATCCCGCGGACATCGAGGTGTCGCCGCCGGCGCCGCGCGAGGTCGAGGTGTATTTTTACGGGGAAACCGTCGAGAAGACAGGGCTCGAAACCTACCGAATCACCAAAGGCGGCTTCACCACGTGCGTCCAGCCGACGCCCCGGTGGGAGCTGACGTCGGGCACCATCTCGCTGGACCTCGAGCATCACGCGATTCTGACGAACTCGCTGTTCAAAGTGAAGAACCTGCCGCTCCTGTACATGCCGGTGTTCTACTACCCGGTCAACAAGGAGGATCGATCCACGGGCTTTCTCATTCCGCTCTATGGCACGTCGTCGATCAGGGGCAACACCCTCAGCAATGCCTTCTTCTGGGCGATCAACCGAAGCCATGACGCGACGTTTCTGCACGATTGGTTCTCGAAGACCGGGCAGGGGGCCGGCGCCGAGTATCGCTATCGCACGGCGCGCAGGTCGTACGGCAATCTGCGCGCGTACCACCTGAGTGAGCACGAGACCACCTACACGGACGAAAGCGGAAACGTGGTGGATCAGCCGGCGCGGAAGAGCTATGAAGTCAGGGGCGATGCCACTCAGACGCTCGGCGCGGGCTTCGACGCGCGTGGGAGAGCCGACTACTTCTCGGACATTACCGTTCAGCAGACCTATCAGACGAATATCTACGAGGCCACGCGTCGCCAGCGCCTGTATTCAGGGGCGGTCACCGGCGCGTGGAACGCGTACAGCATGATGGCGGCCTACGAGCGGCGGGAGACGTTCTTCGGCACCGAGAGCTCGACCCTGACGGGTTCGACGCCCCGCTTCTCGGGCCGCCGGGCTGAGCGGCCCCTCTTCGGGTCGCCCGTTTACTTCGGCATCAACGGCGACTACAGCCAGTTACAGCGGGTCAACAAGTCGACGACGACGGTCATCGATCAAGGTCTCAATCGCATCGACGTCACCCCGGTCGTGCGCTTCCCGTTCACGTCGCTGCAGTTCCTGACGGTCAATTCCTCGCTGAGTGTTCACAACACGTACTGGACCGAGAGTCTGGAAGGCACGGTGCAGGTGCCGGTTGGCGTCTGGCGGCAGTACCTGGAGATGGAAGCGGACATCGTCGGCCCCGCGTTCTACCGCATCTGGGACACCGCCGGCAACGGTTACATGGAACGCATGAAGCACACGGTCGAGCCGTTCGTGAACATCGGGCGCACCACGGCCATCGACAACCGCGACGAGATCGTGCAGCTCGACTCGCTCGACTCCGTCGTGGGACGCACGACGCGGGTGACCTACGGGGTCAACAACCGCTTCTATGCAAAGCGGCGCACCGGTCCGCTTGGCGATCGAACGCCTGAGATCCTGTCGGTCGTCCTCAAACAGACCTTCTATACCGACGCCATCGCCGCGCAGTTCGATCAGAACTATCGAACGAGCTTCAGCGGTGTCCCGCCGTCACGGCTGTCACCGGTATCGCTGCTCGTGCGAATGCAGACGAGTGAGGCCGTGCGCGCATCGGTCCGCGCCGAATACGACACACAGTTCAGCGCGCTCAGAACGGTCGGCGCCGACGGCTCGTACCGGCATCGCGGCTGGCTGGACCTCTCGGCCGGCTGGAGCCAGCGGCGGCTGGTGCCGGGGTTGAAGGGCTTCGACGATCCGACGCGCCTGGAGCATTTCATGAGCTCGACCGTTCAGATGCGCACCCCAGGCAATCGGGTGGGCGGTGTCTTCGCGAACAACTACGACATCCTGCGCAAGTTGTCCCTGCAGCGGCGATTTGTGAGCTACTACAACGCGCAGTGCTGCGGTTTCGCCTTCGAGTATCAGTATTTCGACTTCCGGCGTCTCGGCTCGCGCTCACCGGTGGAGCAGGATCACCGCTTCAACATCTCGTTCACGCTCGCCGGCATCGGCAGCTTCTCGAACTCGTTCGGCGCATTGGGCGGCGCCCCGAACCGATGAAGGGGCTGATTCTCAGCGGCGGCAAGGGCACGCGGCTTCGACCTCTCACCTATACACGGGCGAAACAGCTGGTGCCCGTCGCCAACAAGCCTGTCCTCTTCTACGGGATCGAAGCCATCGCCGCCGCCGGCATTCACGAGATCGGCATCATCGTGGGCGACACCCAGGCGGAGATCCGTGCCGCGGTGGGCGATGGATCGGCCTGGGGCGTGAAGATCACCTACATCGAGCAGGATGAACCGCGCGGTCTGGCGCATGCCGTGCTCATCAGCCAGGATTTCATCGGCGACGATCCGTTCGTGATGTACTTGGGGGACAACCTGCTGAACAAGGGCATCACGCCCCTGGTCGATGCCTTTCGCCGTGAGGGACCGGCCGCACAAATCCTGCTCGCTCGAGTGCCCGACCCGCAGATGTTCGGCGTCGCGGAGCTCTCCGATGGCAAGGTGGTGCGTCTCATCGAGAAGCCCAGCGTGCCCAAGAGCGATCTGGCGCTCGTCGGCGTGTACATGTTCAGCCCGGCTGTTTTCGATGCCGTGCGGCGCATTCGACCGAGCTTCCGCAACGAGCTCGAAATCACCGACGCGATCCAGGACCTCATCGACAGCGGGCTCGACGTGCGCCCGCACATCGTGGATGGCTGGTGGAAGGACACCGGCAAGCTCGAGGACCTCCTCGAGGCGAATCGCCTGATTCTCGACACGCTCGAGCGCCGCGTCGACGGCGAGATTGACGCCCGCTCGCGCATCGAAGGCAAGGTGATTGTCGAGCCCGGTGCGGTCATCGAGAATTCCATCGTGCGCGGTCCGGCTATCGTCGGCGCGCGCGCCCGGATCGTGAACGCGTATGTGGGACCATTCACGTCGATCATGAACGATGTCGAGATCCGGGAATCGGAGATCGAGCACAGTATCGTCCTCGAAGGCAGCGTCATCAGCGATCTGGCCAACCGCGTCGAGGACAGCCTGATTGGCACCAACGTCAAGATCTATCGGCTGCCTGTGAAGCCGTCGGCGTACCGCTTCATGCTCGGCGACAATTCCGAGGTCGGCATCCGCTGGTGAGGAGCGTGCAATGACAGAAGTGCTGGTCACAGGCGGCGCCGGGTTCATCGGCAGCAACTTCGTGCGCCACGCGCTCGAGACCCACGACGACTGGCACGTGACGACGCTCGACAAGCTGACCTATGCCGGGCGGCTCGAGAACCTGCACGACGTCATGGATCATCCCCGCCATCGATTCGTCAAGGGCGATATCGCCGATCGTGAGGCTGCGGCTCCGCTGGTGACCGAGGCGGAGGTCGTGGTGCACTTCGCGGCCGAGACGCACGTCGATCGCTCGATCCTGAGCGCCGGCCAATTCATCACCACTGATGTAATCGGCACGTTCGTGTTGCTCGAGGCGGCGCGGGAAGCGCCGCGGCTCCGCCGCTTCGTGCAGATTTCGACCGACGAGGTGTACGGCAGCGTGCCAGACGGCGCCAGCGTGGAAACGGACGAGCTGAAGCCCCGCAACCCGTACTCAGCGAGCAAGGCCGCGGCCGATCGCCTCGCGTACAGCTACTGGGCCACATACCAGGTGCCGGTCGTCATCACGCGCGCATCCAACAACTACGGTCCCTACCAGTTTCCCGAGAAAGTGATCCCCCTCTTCATCACCAACGCCATCGACGGGATCCCGGTGCCGCTCTACGGCGACGGAGAAAACGTCCGCGACTGGCTGCACGTGCTCGATCACTGCCGCGCGCTCGACCTGCTGATCGATCGCGGCGAGCCGGGTGAGGTCTACAACGTCGGCGGCGGCAACGAAACTCGCAACGTGGATCTCACGCGCGCGATTCTTGCCACGCTGGATCGCCCGGACAGCTTGATCCGGCGCGTGACGGATCGGCCCGGCCACGATCGCCGCTATGCGCTCGATACGCGCAAACTGCGGGGGCTCGGCTGGACGCCATCGGTCGGCTTCGGTGAGGGGCTTCAGGACACCATCGCGTGGTACCGCGCGAACGAGTGGTGGTGGCGTCCCATCAAGGAACAGGATTCGTCATTCCGCGAGTACTACCAGGCGCAGTACGGGCATCGCTGACGTCCGAACGCCCTGCGGACTCTTATCATGAACGGCCCGGCGATCGTCACGGGAGCCACGGGGTTCGTCGGAGCACACCTGCTGGCCCTGCTCACCTCCGACGGCGTCTCAACCGTGGGCTGGTGGAATCCGTCCGGCCGCCCGCCGGCTGACAACAGGGAATCCACCGACTGGCAGGCCGTCGACATCCTCGATCGCAGCCACGTGCAGGAAGCGCTTCGCAGCGCAAAGCCAGCCACGATCTTTCACTGCGCAGGCGCCGCACATCTCGGAGACTCGTGGGCGACCGCAGCCGACACGCTCGAGCGCAACGTCCGCGGCACTCACTACCTGCTCGACGGGATCCGCGCGACCCGACTCGACGCTGCACGCGTGCTGATTCCCGGCTCGGCGGCCGTCTATGCTCCATCGTCCGGGCCGATTCGCGAGACTCACGAACTGGCCCCCAGCAGCCCCTATGCGCTGAGCAAGCTCGCGCAGGAAACGCTGGCTCGCCATATGGTTCGAGACTTCGGTCAGCAGGTGTTCATCACGCGCTCGTTCAACCATGTCGGCCCGGGCCAGGATGCGCGCTACGCGGTGTCGAGCTTCGCTCGACAGGTCGCGCTGATCGAGGCCGGCCGGCAGCCACCAGTGATCGACGTCGGCAATCTCGACGCGGAACGCGACCTGACTGATGTACGAGACACCGTGCGTGCGTACCGCGCCATCGTCGACGCGGGGCGTCCTGGCCGGATCTACAACGTGTGCTCGGGTCGCGCGTATTCGATGCGCAGAGTCCTCGACCTGCTCGTCGGACTGGCCGGCGTTCCCGTCGAGGTCCGATCCAGCCAGGCACTTCTGAGACCTGCCGACGCGCCCGTGCTCGTCGGAGATTCGTCCCGTCTCCGGGACGAGCTCGGCTGGTCGCCGGTCGTTCCTCTCGAGCGCACGCTCGTCGATCTGCTCGACGATTGGCGCCGTCGCGTCCAAACCCACGCCGATCGCGCGCCTGCCGTCCGCCAATGAAGGTTCTCGTCACGGGCGGAACCGGCTATGTCGGCCGCGCCCTGGTCGCCGCCGCCCTGGCGCGGGGACACTCGGTGGTGGTCTTTGCGCGATCGGCACGCGCCAGCGGGCTGGGGACGGAGACGGTCGACGGAGACATCCGTGACGTCGACGCCGTCAGCCGCGCTGCTCGCGGGTGCGACGCCATCTGTCACGCCGCGGCGCTCGTCTCGATCTGGCGGAAACGGCCGCAGGATTTCGACGACGTGAATGTGGGCGGACTCAGGAACGTGTTGACCGCGGCAGCCGCCGCCGGGGTCTCACGCATCGTCTACACGTCGTCGTTTCTGGCGCTGCCGCCGAGCGACAGCGGACCTTCCGGTCGCTGGAATGACTATCAGCGCACGAAGCTCGCGGCGGACGAAGTGGCGACCCGGGCCGCGGCCGGGGGCGCGCCGATCATTCGCCTGTATCCCGGCGTGGTCTACGGGCCCGGCCGCGTCACCGAGGGCAATCTGGTGGGTCGCCTCGTGGCAGACCACCTTGCTGGGCGGCTGCCCGGCCTCGTCGGCGCCGACAAGATCTGGTCGTTCGCCTGGATAGACGACGTGGCAGCCGCGCACATCACCGCGCTCGAGCGGGCACCGGCGGGCTCGAGCTATCGGCTTGGTGGCGACAACAAGCCGCAGATGCAGATCTTCGAGATCGTCCGCGAGGTACTGGCGCGCAAGCTCCCGCGGCGGATTCCGTTTCCCGTCGCCAGTCTGCTCGCAGCAGTCGAAGAAGAGCGCGCGCGTGCGTTCGGAGGTCGTCCGCTCCTGACGCGTGGCACACTGGAAATCTTCCGACACGACTGGGCCCTCGCCAGCGACGTGGCGGCGCGCGAGCTGGACTATCGGGTGATTCCCCTTGCCGACGGCATCAAGCGAACGCTCGCCGATTCCACGAGCGCGCGCCAGTGACCAGCTTTTCAGAAAACCGGCGTCAGGCCGTGCACATTGCCGTCGGCGGCTTCGCGCTGCTGTTGCGCGACCTGTCCTGGTGGCAGGCCACCCTGATGGCTTGTGCCGCTGTTCTCTTCAACCTCTTTCTGCTCCCCCGCGTCGTGGGGCCGGCCATCTATCGCCCGGTGGACGAGGCGAGATGGCTCACCACGGGCATCGTCCTCTATCCGCTGGCTGTGCTCGGGCTCATTCTCGCTTTCCCCCGCCGGCCCGACATCGCGGCTGCCGCCTGGGGCATTCTGTCGTTCGGCGACGGCTTCGCTACGATTATCGGAAAGAGCGCCCGAACCCGGCTTCCATGGAACCGGGACAAGAGCGTCGCTGGCACACTGGCGTTTGCAGTGACTGGCGCGCTGGCAGGAATCGCGCTTGCGGCGTGGACGCGGCCGGCGATTGATCCCCTGCCTTCCTGGGCGTTCGTTCTGCTGGCTCCTGTCGCCGCAGCCATCGTCGCCTCGCTCGTCGAGACGATTCCCGTGCGGCTCGATGACAACCTGTCGGTGCCGGCATCCGCCGCCGCCGTGCTGTGGGCGGCAAGCCTCATCACAGGCGCCGGTCTCTCGGCCGCTCGACTCGACCTGAGCGACCGCTGGCTGCCGGCCCTCGCCGTGAACGCCACGTTTGCCGTGGCGGGATGGCGAGCGGGTACCGTCTCGCTTGCCGGGGCGCTGACCGGAGCCGCGATCGGAGTCGCCACGTACCTCGGCGCAGGAGCCGCGGGCTGGACGATGCTCTTCGCCACTTTTCTCGTGGCGGCCGTTTCGTCGCGGCTCGGCTGGCAGCGAAAGTCGCTGCTCGGGATCGCGGAGGAGCGCGGCGGGCGGCGTGGACCCGGCAACGCATTGGCGAACTGCGGGCTGGCAGCCTGTGCGGCCCTCGTCGGCTTGATGTCGCCCTACAAGGAGGCGGCGTATCTCGTCGTGGTGGCAGCACTGACCGCCGGCGGCAGCGACACCGTCGCCAGCGAGGTCGGCAAGGCATGGGGACGTCGCACGTTTCTCGTCACGAGCCTCCGCCGTGTGAAGCCCGGCACTTCGGGAGCCGTCTCGGTGGAAGGGACCGTCGCCGGGCTCGCCGCCGCACTCGCGCTTTCATCGCTCGGCAGCGTGCTCGGCCTCATCGAGCCGCGATTCGTGTGGTACTCTGCGGCGGGAGCCACCGTCGGCGCTTTCGTCGAAAGCGCGCTCGGCGCGACGCTCGAGGCTCCGGGAATCTTGAACAACGACTTCCTGAATTTCTTGAACACCGCCGTCGCTGCGGCGGCTGCGGTGGGTTTGGCCGTGATGCTCTCTCCATGACGCCCGCCGATTCCACGGCTGCGTCTGGTGACGGGTTGACGCGGTCAGATGGCAGCCGGCTCCGGCTGTACCTGGAATTCGCCAGGCCGTTCACGCTCATTGCCCCGGCGCTCGGCTTCCTCTCAGGCGCGGTCACGGCCATGGGTGCCGCGCCGAGAGAAGCGTTCACTGCCGCGCTGTTCGTGCCGCCGCTCGTCGGCTCGCTGATGGCCGCCGTGCTCAACGCCGCTTCGAACGGCCTGAATCAGATCTACGACTTCAACATCGATCGCATCAACAAGCCGAAGCGGCCACTGCCGAGCGGCCGTCTGACGCTACGCCAGGCATGGACATTCACCCTCGTCGCCTATGCCGTTGCGCTCGTATTGGCCTGGCTCGTCCAACCTGGCGGACGGCACGAGTGCTTCTGGCTCGTACTCCTGGCGCTCATCATCACCTACGCGTACTCAGCGCCACCGCTCAGAACGAAGCGGCTGGGCATCTGGGCGAACGTGACGATTGCGATCCCCCGGGGCGTGCTGCTGAAGGTGGCGGGTTGGTCGGCGGTGAAGACCATCTTCGGTGCCGAACCCTGGTATATCGGCGCCATTTTCGGTCTCTTTCTTCTCGGCGCGACTACAACGAAAGACTTCGCCGACATGGAGGGCGATGCGCGTGACGGTTGCCGGACGCTGCCGATCCAATACGGGGTGACCCGCGCGGCGTGGATGATTTCGCCCTCGTTCGTCCTTCCCTTTCTCATGATTCCGCTCGGCGCGTGGCTCGGCATCCTCAGCGGTCATTTCTGGATGCTGCAGCTGCTCGGGTTCGTCATGACGGCCTACGGGCTCTTCGTGTGCTATCTCATGTTGAAACGGCCCGAGGACCTCGCGGTCGAGGAGAATCACGTGTCCTGGGCGCACATGTACCGCATGATGTTCGTCGCCCAGATCGGCTTCGCCCTCGCGTACATCCTCTAAGCCCGTCCGCTCCTGGACTATTCCGTTGACGTGGCGCAGTCGGGTCGGGCATCATTCATGTGGCGAACAAAAAGCGAATATCATGCCGACCAGCCCGCTGCTGTTCGAACTCGGCGTACGACCTCCGACAACCCGCGACGTTGCACGAACCGTCAAGGTGTCCGGGGCCGAAGGTTTGTCAGAGGCACAGCGGCGGGCGGATGCCGCCCTCTATCAAGAGATCACCTGCCGATCGGCACTGAATCGCGTAGAGGGGATGCCGTTTTGCTGGACGCTCAACCCGTACCGCGGATGTACACACGGCTGTCACTACTGCTTCGCCCGGCGGTATCACACGCAGTTCGAGCTGAACACCGGCGATCAGTTCGCCTCGGTCATTCTCGTGAAGACGAATCTGCTCGATGTGCTGGTTCGGGAACTCGACAAACCGAGCTGGCGCCGCGAGCTCGTGGCCCTCGGCACGGCCACCGATCCCTATCAGCCCATAGAAGGCCACTATCGGCTGACGCGTCGATCGCTCTTCGCCCTCGCCGCCAGCCGCACGCCTGTGGGCCTGGTCACCAAGGGACCCATGGTGGTGCGCGATCGGGACGCCCTGCTGGCAGTGGCCCGATCGGCGTCGTGCTCAATCTGCGTCAGCGTGCCCACCGTGGACGAGGACGCGTGGCAATCACTGGAACCTGGCACGGCGCATCCCCTGCAGCGCCTGCGCGCGGTGCGCCAGCTCGTCGACGCCGGGCTGAACGCGGGCGTGCTGATGGCTCCCATTGTGCCCGGCATCACGTCTCAGCCCGCGAAGTTGGAACGCACGGTCAAGGCCATCGCGGAGCACGGAGCGCGGTTCGTCGGCGCGCAGCTGTTGTATCTCAAGGACGGAACCCGAACCCACTTCCTGGATTTTCTGGCCCGGGAGTATCCCGACCTGCGCGTCCGTTACGATCGGCTCTACGCGGGAGCTTACGCCCCGAAGGCGTATGTGGCACAAGTGCAGGCCGTTGTGGGAATGCTGCGCGATCGCCATGGTCCGTTCACCGAGCGCAGTCGATCGACGCCCGATTCGTCGGAGCGCGATCCCCCGTCTCAGGGGCAGTTCACCTGGCGTGGCCGATGAGCGTCAAGCACTGGCGGCCTCGGTCGCGTCCAGTTGCGCTGGGGAATGCGCCGTTTCCACATCGACGATCGGCTCGCCGTCCACCACGCGCACGATGAAGTTGGTCCCCTCGTCCCAGCGCAGGCTAATCGGCAGCCGAATCCGTCGATCCACCACACGCTTCAGGAACCGCGCACCGTACTCGAGGCTGTAACCCTCCGAGGCAACCGCGCGCACGACGTCAGACCCGATCTGAACCGTCTTCCGGCGGGCTTCGATCGTCTCGGCGACACGCTCGACGTGGAGGCGCGCGATGGTTTCCACATCTTCAAGGGTGAGCGGGTCGAAGATCACGACTTCGTCAATCCGGTTCCGGAACTCCGGAGAGAAGCGGCGTTCGACCTCACGCATGACGCGCCCGTGAACGTCGGCGGGCGCGGTGTGCGCTGCCCGGAATCCCAGCGGGCTGACCATATGGCGGAAGTGCTCGGAACCCAGATTCGACGTCATGATGACGATCGTATCGCTGAGATACGCCCGGCGGCCCCGGCCGTCGGTAATCCACCCCTCGTCGAATGCCTGGAGGAAGAGATTGAGCAGTGACGGGCTTGCTTTCTCGACCTCGTCGAGGAGCAGGACCGAGCACGGTGTGTCCCGCAGCCGGTTGGTGAGCAGCCCGCCCTGCTCCGATCCGACGATGCCGCGGGGCATGCCGATGAGTTTGTCGATTGACGTCCCTTCGTGCTGGTACTCGGACATGTCGAGACGAATCATCTTCCGCTCATCGCCGAACAGGAATTGCGCGACCGCCTTCGCGAGCTCGGTTTTGCCCACGCCGGTCGGTCCCAGAAACAGCAGTACGCCGTCGGGCCTGTCTGCTGACTCCTTGAGCGGTCCCTTGCTCAAGACCAGCCGGTCGGCCACTGCGCGAATCGCACGGCGCTGACCGACGACCCGACCCGCAAGGCGGAGTTCGACGTCGCGCAACCAATCGGTGACCTCGCGGCGCACCATGTCCGAGGGAATGCCTGACGCGCGCGAGACCACGGAGACGACGTCGGCCTGGGTTACGGCTCGACGTCCATCGACCTCGGTCGCGACGGCCGCGGTGTCGAGCCACCCGATGACCTTGTCCGGCAAGTGGAGGTGACGCAGGTATCGGGGCGAGAGCTCCAGTGCGGTGTCGAGCACGTCATTCGGGATGACCACGCCGTAGCACCGCTCGAGGCGCGGGCGGAGACTCTCGAGGATCTGTCGTGTCTCGACGAGACTCGGCTCGGCGACGAACACCGTCCGAAACCGGCGCGCAAACGCTTCGTCTTCCTGCACGAACGCCTTGTACTCGCTGAGCGTCGTGGCGGCGATCATGCGGACCTCGCCTCGGGCGAGCACCGATTTGAGGACGTTGGCCGCGTCGGACGGCGAGCCCAATGCTGAACCGGCGCCAATGATCGTGTGCGCCTCGTCGACGAAGAGAATGAGGTTGGGATGCTCCCTGAGCTCGCGGATCACGCTCTGCAGTCGCTCTTCGAACATGCCCCGGAGCATCGTCCCCGCCACCAGCGCGTTCATCTGGAGACTGACCACACGGCATTCGCGAAGGCGTTCGGGCACGCTGTCTGGATGAAGCTCGATGCGTGACGCGAGCCCCTCGGCGATGGCCGTCTTCCCCACTCCGGGCTCCCCGATGAGCATCACCGAGTTGGAGCGTTCGAGGTGGCAGAGGATCTCGACGACCTGCTGGATTTCACGCTGACGACCGAACAGCGGCGGCAGGCGGTCGAGTCGCGCCAGCAGATTCAGACATGTGCCGAAATGGCGCAGAACGGGAGGAAGCTCGTATTCGTGCTTCAGCCGCGCGGTGGTGACGTGATCGATGACCGACGGGTTGGCCGACTCGCGTGACTTGTTGACGTCGACATTCGTGTCGTCCATGGGCTCCTCCGCCTCCCTCTCAAGAGCAAAAGGCGAGCCAGCAGGAACGGAGCAAAAATCGGAGATCTGGGCGGGAAGGTTTGAAGCCGGGTGGAACGAGGCTCCGCCGGGGGACGGTCAGTTCCGTCCCTGGCGGGCCTGTCGGTTGGAGGCGACTAACGCGGCTGCAACAAGCGCTCGATCCGCTGTTCCATCGGGGGATGCGTGCTGAACAGCGAGGTCAGGCCGCGCCCCGTGAAGGGATTGACGATGAACAGGTGCGACGTGGCCGGATTCGCTTCGAGTGGAATCTGCTTGGAAGCCCGATCGAGCTTCCTCAAGGCGTCTGCGAGCCCATGGGGCGTTCCGACAATGGCCGCACCACCGGCATCGGCCGCGAACTCGCGCGAGCGTGAAATCGCCATCTGGATGAGCATCGCCGCAAGAGGCGCCAGCACCACCATCAGGAGCATCGCCAGCGGATTCGAGCCTCCGCGATCGTTGTCACGGCTGCCGCCGCCGAACATGGCGGCCCAACCCGCCATTCTCGCCATCATCATGATGGCCGCGGCGAGCGTCGCGGCGACCGTGCTGATGAGCGTGTCCCGGTGTTTCACGTGCGCAAGCTCGTGCGCAATCACACCTTCGAGCTCGCGCTGATCGAGGACACGCATGATGCCTTCAGTGGCCGCGACGGCGGCGTGCTTGGGGTCGCGTCCCGTGGCGAACGCGTTGGGTGACTGAGTGGGAATGGTATACACGCGAGGCATGGGCAATCCAGCCTGTCGCGCCAGGCGCTCGACCGTCTGGTGAAGAGGATGCGAGGTGCCGACCTCCTGGGCGCCGTACATACGCAGGACAATCTTGTCCGAGAACCAGTACGACGCGAAGTTCATGACGGCGGCAAAGACGAACATCACCATCATGCCCTGCGCCCCGCCGAGGAGGTCGCCGATGAACAGCAGCAGGCCGCTCATCAACCCGAGCAACAGTACGGTCTTCGTCATGTTTCCCATGTGTGTGTCTTCGCTTGGGCCCCTGATGAGGCCCGCGCGACAAGCCCTCAAAGACGATGTTAGCGTGCGGCCAGCCGCTGGATCAACCCGGCGACGAGCGCGGCGCGCCATGCCAGCTCGTCGATCCTGACGTGCTCGTGGAGCGCATGCGCACCATCTCCGACCGCACCAAGTCCGTCTAGTGTTGGAACCCCGAGAGCCGACGTGTAATTCCCGTCCGAGCCGCCTCCGGTGGCGCCTTCGCCAAGCTCGCGCCCGAGATCGGCGGCGACCCCTCGAGCCAGCTCGAAGAGCTCGGCCACTTTCGCGGTGCGCTCGAGTGGCGGGCGATCGAGCCCGCCTACGATCTCGATCGAGGTTCCCGGCGTTTCGGGTGCAAGCGCTGAAAAGGCCGCTCCAACCCTCGCCGCGTCGGCGCGCGACGCGACGCGGACGTCGACGATGGCTTCGGCGTGCTCGGCAACGACGTTCGCGGCAGACCCGCCCACGATGGCTCCGACGTTGACCAGGACCCCACGATCCAGATCCTGGAACTGCCGGATCTTGATGATCAGGCGGGCCAGTTCGTGAATCGCGCTGGCGCCGCGAAGCGGATCGACGCCGGCGTGAGCCGCCCGCCCGCGCACCACCAGGCGGTACTCCCCACCACCCTTCCGGGTCGTCTTGAGTGCCCCGCCTGGCAAGGACGGCTCGAGCACCAGCACCGCCTCGCTTCGCCGCGCTTCCTCGTCAATCGCCGCACGCGAGGCGAGCGAGCCGGTTTCTTCGTCGGTCGTCCACAGCATCACCACGCGCAGGTCCGGCCGAGGGCCCACCTCTTCGAGCGCGCGCGAGGCCAGCATCGCGATGGCGATGCCGGCCTTCATGTCGAACGTGCCCGGTCCGTACAGGCAGCCGTCACGAATGGCAATGGGCATGCGTGCCAGCTGTCCGACCGGCCACACCGTGTCGAAGTGGCCGATCAGCAGCACCTGCGATCGCCCGCAGCCGAATTCGGCGAGGAGATGATCGCCGGCGTGTTCGCGCGGCAGGCGTTCGACGCGGCCGCCGATGGCGGCCAGCCGCTCGGCGAGCGCCGCCCCGCACCGGTCAACGGCGGCTTTGTCGGCCGTCGGCGACTCGAGACTGACGAGCGCCTCGATCGTCTCGATGATCCAGGTGCGCTGAGACTCGCAATACTCGAGGAGCGGACCTCCGGACACGGGCGCCTCCTGCTGGGGATTCACTATAATGAACCCGAATGGCGCGCTTCGAACGAGCACTCCGTGCCGCGCTGATCGCGTGCGTGCTGACCCAGGCACTTGATCTGGCCGCGCAGCAGCCGGTGCCGCGCCCATTTCCTCAACCGGAAACACCGCCGGCGCAGACCGCGCCTCAACCGCCCGCCGTGCCGCCTCCGGTGTCTTCTGAGCCTGCCACGAACCCTGCCGCGCCGACGGAGGCCATGCTCGGCGTGCCGATCGTTCCCGGCGCCGAGTTTCTGACGTCGTATTTTGCGGGTCGCGGGCAGCGATATTACCTGTTTGGATCCAGCCGGCCGTTTCCCGAGGTGGTCGCCTTCTACCGAGCCGCGCTCAAGCAGCGGGGCGATCTCATCTTCGACGCCCCGGCTACCCACATGTTCGACGTCGGGCGCTTCCGTGAGGAATCGATGGCGTTTCCGCCTGGCGTCACCGTCAAGGACTACACGTGGGGGGGCACAGGCGGCTATCTCAATCCGAAGCCCGGCGGCCGACCGGAACGGTTTCCGACGATCATCCAAATCGTTCCGGGGCCAACTGTGCCGCCGCAATGATCGACCCGGGACGCCTGCCAGGCCGTTACGCAAGGCGGCGGAGGATGAAGCACTTCAGATAATAGGTCTCCGGCACGCCGAGCAGTACCGGATGATCACGCGCCTGCATGCGCTTCTCGACGATCGACAGTGGTACGCCGGCATCCGCCGCGGCGTTCAGCAGCATCTCCTCGAACGCCGCCTCCCCGACATTGTACAGAACAGCTGCACGTCACCAGGTGGCCGCCCGGTTCGAGCAGCTTCAGCGCGCGGAGATTGATCTCCTTGTAGCCTGCGATGGCCCGTGGAATCGATGCCTTGTTCTTGGCGAAGGCCGGCGGATCGAGCACGATCGTGTCGTACCGGGTGAGATCGCGTTCGCGTTCGCGCAGGAAGTCGAACACATTGGCCGTGACGGCCGTCACCTGGGACAGGCCATTTCTCTCGGCGTTCTGCCGCGTCCGTTCCACGGCGTCTTGTGATCCATCGACGGCCGTGACGGTCGAACAGCGCGGCGCCAGGCGGAGCGCGAACCCGCCGTTGTAGCTGAATCCGTCGAGCAGACGGCCCGAGGCATAGGTGGCCGCAGCCTCGCGGTTCTCGCGCTGGTCGAGAAAGAGCCCGGTCTTCTGCCCCTTCCACAGGTCCGCTTCGAGCTCGACCTCGCCTTCCCGCACCAGCACTGTCGGGGGAACATGCCCGTAGAGGGTCTCGACACGGCGATCGAGGCCCTCGAGCTCCCGCACGCGCGGATCGTTCCTGGCGAGCACGCCGGCCGCCGACGTCAGCTCCACCAGGACGGGCACGATGGCCGGCAGCAGGCGATCCATGCCCTGAGAGAGCGCCTGGACGACCAGATACTCCGCGTAGCGATCGACGATGAGCGAAGGCAGGAGATCGGCTTCGCCGTGCACCAGGCGCCACATCGTGGCGTCGATGCCGAGTGCCTCGCGAAGCTTCAGCGCGGCTTCGAGCCGCTGGCGAACGACGTCGAGATCGACGGGGTGCTCGCCGCGCGACAACATGCGCAGCGCAATCTGGGATCGATCACTGAAGAACGCCCAGCCTTCGGGTCGCCCGCGCGGGCCCCTCACGCGGACGATATCGCCGGGCGAAGCCTGACGGTCAGCGACGTCCGCCTGATAAATCCAGGGGTGGCCGCGCCGCCAACGTTCGGCGCCGCGCGCTGTGATCACGACGCTCGGCTGCATCACGCACCGGGTCGATGACGGGTGCTCTGCTATATTATCCGGTATGCGGATCGCGATCGGCGCGGATCATGCGGGGCTTGATCTCAAGGAAGACGTCAAGCGCCTCCTGGATCGACGGCGGATTGCCTATCGCGACTTCGGCACCCAATCGGAACACTCGGTCGATTATCCGGATTTCGCCGCCGCCGTATCCCGTGCCGTGGCCTCGGGCGAGTACGACCGCGGCATCCTCATCTGCGGCACGGGCATCGGCATGGCCATCGCCGCCAACAAGATTGCCGGCATCCGCGCCGCGCCGGTGGTCACGCCCGAAGTGGCGCGCCTCAGCCGCGAGCACAACAACGCCAACGTTCTTGCCCTGGGCGCGCGGACCACATCCCCGCTGGTGGCACTCGACATCGTCCAGGCGTTCCTCGACACGGCATTTGCGGGCGGCCGTCACGAGCGGCGGGTCGACAAGATCGGCGAGCTCGACCGCGGAGCGACCGCCGGTCGTCCTGCCGGGGTCCTGGCAACCCGTGATGACCAGAGAGGATCGTAGAGTGGCTCAGGAACTGGATGCGCTGTTGGAGATCATGCAACGCTCGTTGAGCGACGTCGACCCCGACATCGCGCGGGCCATCCGCGATGAGACGTCGAGGCAGGCGAACAGCCTGGAGCTCATCGCGTCCGAGAATTTCGTCAGCCGCGCCGTGCTCGAAGCCGCCGGCTCGGTGTTCACCAACAAGTACGCGGAAGGCTATCCGGGGCGCCGCTACTACGGCGGATGCGAGTTCGTCGATGTGGTCGAGTCGCTCGCCATCTCGAGAGCGAAAGCGCTCTTCGGCGCCGAACACGCCAACGTGCAACCGCACTCGGGCGCACAGGCCAACATGGCCGCGTACTTCTGCCTGATCAAGCCGGGCGACACCGTGCTCGGCATGAACCTCGCGCACGGAGGACATCTGACGCACGGGCATCCCCTCAATTTCTCGGGGCGCCTGTACAACATCGTGCCCTACGGGGTGCGCCGCGAAGACGAGCGGATCGATTACGACGAGCTCGCGCGGCTCGCCGACGAGCATCGGCCGAAGATGATCATGGTGGGTGCCAGCGCGTATCCACGGATCATCGACTTCGCGCGGATTCGCGAGAGCGCGTCGCGCGTGGGTGCGGCGGTCGTCACCGACATGGCGCACATCGCCGGGCTCGTCGCCGCAGGTGTGCATCCCAGTCCGGTGCCGCATTCCGATCTGGTGACCACGACCACGCACAAGACGCTGCGCGGGCCGCGCGCCGGCATGGTGCTCTGCCGCGAGCCGTACGCCAAGGAACTCGACAAGGTGGTCTTTCCGGGCCTCCAGGGCGGCCCGCTCGTACACGTCATCGCGGCCAAGGCCATCTGTCTGAAGGAAGCCGCCGAACCGTCGTTCGCCGACTACCAGCGCCAGGTGGCGGCGAATGCGAAGCGCCTGGCCGCACGACTGAGCGAGGCCGGGTTCCGGCTCGTGAGCGGAGGCACCGACAATCACCTGATGCTGGTCGATGTCTTCTCGCGCGGGATTACCGGCAAAGCCGCCGAAACGGCGCTGGACAAGGCCGGGATCACGGTCAACAAGAACGCGATCCCGTTCGATCAGAATCCGCCCATGACGGCCAGCGGCATCCGGCTGGGGACGCCCGCCGTCACCACCCGCGGCATGCGGGAAAGCGACATGGACCAGATCGCGGAGTTCGTCGTCCACGCGCTCGCCGCGATCGATGACGACCGTGCGCTCGGCGCGATCCGCGTCGAAGTCGAGAAACTGTGCCGGAAGTTCCCCCTGTATCCGGAACGACTGCGCTAAGCGAAGCGGTCCGCCAGGTCTTTGCGGATGGCGGCACCCTGGCACAGACGATTCCGGCGTTCGAGTCCAGGCCGGCGCAGCAGGCTATGGCTGCCGCCGTCGCGACGACCTTTGCCGAGGGCGGCGTGCTGCTTGCCGAGGCGGGCACGGGCACCGGCAAGACCCTGGCCTACCTCGCCCCGGCCATCCTGAGCGGCCAGCGCACGCTCATCTCTACAGGCACCAAGAATCTCCAGGAACAGATCTTCTTCAAGGATCTGCCAATCCTCCGCGAAGCGCTCGACGTGAACTTCACGGCCACGTATATGAAGGGCCGCGGCAATTATCTCTGCCTGCATCGCTTCGAGGCCCTGCGCGAGGCCACCGCCAGAGACGGAGCCGGATGGCTCGATCCCGAGCGCCACATCGTCCTCGCGCTGATCGAACGCTGGGCCGCGGTCACGAAAACGGGCGACCGCGCCGAGATCGAGGAGTTGCCCGAGGAACTGCCGTGGTGGTCCGACATCGCCGCCAGCTCCGAAAACTGTCTCGGAACCACGTGCCCGCGCTACGAGGACTGCTTCGTCACGCGGATTCGGCAGCAAGCAGCCGAATCCGATCTCGTGATCGTGAATCACCATCTGTTCTGTGCCGATGCGGCCGTGAGGGAAAGCGCGTACGGCGAAGTCATTCCTTCCTGCAGTCATGCCGTCATCGACGAAGCGCATCAGCTGGAGGACGTGGCCACTCAATACTTCGGCGTGTCCGTGAGCACATATCGATTGGAAGATCTGGCTCGAGACGCGCTGCGCCTGCTCGACGCGAGGCGCTGCGAGGACGAGCACGGCGTCATCCGCCGCGCGGTGGAACGGCTGCGCGAGCGTTCGGCCCTCTTCTTCAGCGCCCTGTCGCTCGTCGGTCGCTCGGCGCAAGTCGCAGCAGGGAGCCGTCAGGATGAACGGCTCCGTCTGACGCCCGATCTGCTTTCAGAGCTTGGCGATGAAGCCTCGGCGCTCACAGACACGCTGGACGTGCTCGAAGCCTCGCTGCAGCTGTCAAAGCCCGTCGCGCCGGACGCCAACCAAGTCGGCGGCAAGGCGACGCAGATCGGTGAGGTGTCCGAAGACCTGCCGGCGCTGGCCAGGCGCGCGTGCGAGCTGCGGGACGAGTTGCGTTTTCTGCTCCGAGCCTCGGACGACGAATTCGTCTACTACCTCGAGGTGCGCGGCCGCGGCCTGTTTCTGCGCGCCTCACCCATCGACGTCTCCGCCATCGTCCGCGACCAGCTGCTCGAACGGATGCGCGCGACCGTACCTGACGTCCGCCACCATGGCCGTGGACGGATCGTTCAACTACATTCGCGGGCGCCTTGGCGTGCGAGGCGCTCGCGAGGTGCGGTTGCCCTCGGAGTTCGACTACGCGCGGCAGACCATTCTGTACCTGCCGCGCCGGATGCCGGATCCGCGCTCGCCAAGCTACGCGGAGGCCGCAGGACGCGAGATTGTCGACATCCTCACCCGGACCCGTGGTCGCGCCTTCGTTCTCTTCACGAGCTACGGGATGCTGCGACGCGTGCACGAACTGGCCGAGGCGGCGCTCGACTATCCGCTCTTCGTCCAGGGACGCGCTCCCCGCTCGGTGCTGCTCCGCCAGTTTCGCGCCACGCCTCATGCGGTGCTGTTCGCGACGGCCAGTTTCTGGCAGGGAGTCGACGTCATCGGCGAAGCGCTGAGCTGCGTCATCATCGACAAGCTGCCCTTCGCTTCGCCCGCCGATCCCATTACGGCCGCTCGCATCGAGGCCGTTTCGGCGCGTGGCGGACAGCCTTTCGCAGAGTACCAGGTGCCGCTTGCTATCCTCGCCCTCCAGCAGGGTCTCGGCCGGCTCATCCGCCATCGCGACGACCGGGGCGTCTTGTCGATTCTCGACCCCCGCCTGCAGACGATGGCCTATGGCGCCCGATTCCTCGATGCCATACCCGACGCCCCGATCACCCGCGATCCGGGGGCGATCGACGCATTCTTTCGCTCGCCCTCCCCGGCGGGACCTCAGGAGTTTTCGGTGTAAACTATTTGTGTCATCGCATTTTGCGTTTTTGCCAGCGTCTTTACTTGGAGGAGCCATGTTTCACGCCAGTTCTGGCCGCAGCCTCACGGCGGGCCTTGCTGTCGTCCTGAGTTTGCTGGTGTTCGCCTCGGTCCCCACGTTCGCTCAATCGAGCGGCATGATTCGGGGCAAGGTGGTCGATACGAAGGGAGAGCCGATAGAAGGCGTCCTCATCACCATCGAATTTACCGAGGGCACCAGAAAAATGGAGGCCAAGACGAACCGCCGGGGAGAGTTCGTGCAAATCGGCCTCGGTTCCGGCACCTACAACGTAACGGCCCAAAAGGACAAGTTCCAGCCGCAGAGGACGCAGGTTCGCGTGTCGGTCGGCGCCGCGGCGGACGCCAACTTCACGATGGGCGCGCCCACGAACGCGGGACCGGACCCCGAGAAGGTCGCCGCGATCAAGAAGATGTTCGAGGACGGCGTGGCCCTGGCGAAAGCAGGGAACCAGGACGGCGCCATCGCCAAGTTCAACGAAACCATCGTCGAGCTTCCGACCTGCGCTGACTGCTACTACAACATCGGCCTCGCGCATGTCGCCAAGAAGGAGTACGAGCCGGCCGAGGCAGCCCTCAAGAAGGCGACCGAGCTCAATCCCAACCACGCCGCGGCGTACAACGGCCTCGCCACGGTTTACAACGCCATGAAGCGTCTCCCGGAAGCCGAAGCGGCCAGCGCCAAGGCCGTGGAAATTGCGGGCTCATCGGCGTCGGGAGGCAGCGGCAGTGTCGAGGCGCTCTACAATCAGGGCGTCATCTTCTGGAATGCTGGAAAGATCGCCGAAGCCAAGAAGCAGTTCGAGGAGGTCGTGAAGCTGGACCCAAAGCACGCCGACGCGCACTATCAGATCGGCATGGCGTGGCTGAACGAAGGGAAGATGCCGGAGGCGGTCGCGTCGCTCGAGACGAGCTTGAGCCTGGCGCCCGATGGACCAAACGCCGCGCAAGCGAAGGCGCTCATCGCTCAGCTGAAGAAATAGTTCTGTCACTCGAGTCGGATATCGCGGGTCGTCTCGCAGAAATTCGGGGGCGGATTGCCGACGCCGCAGCCTCGGCAGGCCGCTCCCCGGACGATGTCCGGCTGATTGCCATCTCCAAGACGTTCGGTCTCGAGCACATTCGAGCCGCTGCCGCCGCCGGGCAGCAGGCTTTCGGTGAGAACCGGGTGCAGGAAGCCCTACAGAAGATTGAGGCTTCGGCCGACCTTCCAGTTGAATGGCACCTCGTCGGCCATCTGCAGTCGAACAAGGCTCGAAGAGCGGCCGCCCATCTGGCCGTCATTCAGTCCGTCGACAGCCCAGACCTGATTGAACGCCTGGAAGCCGGCGCCCTCGAGGCCGGCCGAACGGTTGCCACGCTGATTCAAGTGGATCTCGCCGGTGAGCCGACCAAGCACGGCGCAACGCCCGAGGACATTCGGGCGATTCTCGACACGGCAGCCCGCTGCCACGCCACAAAGGTGATCGGGCTGATGGTCCTGCCTCCGTACCTGGACGACGCCGAGTCGGTGCGCCCATACTTTCGCCGGCTCCGGGAACTGCGAGATCGGCTGATCGAGAACGGCTACCCCATCGAGGCGCTCCGGGAGTTGTCGATGGGCATGAGTCACGACTTCGAGGTCGCCGTCCAGGAAGGTGCCACCATGGTGCGCGTGGGCACCGCAATTTTTGGTGCCCGCCATGTTTGATCCGAATCTGCCCTCCGCCGGCGTTCCACCTCAAGGAGATCGCCACATGAAGCTCACCCCCCTCGATCTGCGGCAGCAGCGTTTTCGGACCGGCTTCCGCGGGTACGACCGGGCGCAGGTCGTCGCCTTCCTGGCAGGAGTCGCCGACGACTACGAGCACGCGCTCAGGGAGACCGATCGGCTGCAGCAGGACCTCAAGCGGATGGAAGCTCTCCTCAACGAGCATCGCGCCCACGAGCGCAACCTGCGCAATACGCTGCTCACGGCCCAGAAACTCTCCGACGGGATCCGCGAGAACGCAGAACAGGAGGCGCGCCGGCTAGTGCGCGAGGCGGAGAACCGCTGTGATCTCCTGCTTCAGAAAACTTATGCGCGCCTCGACGAGCTGCAGCGCCAGATTGACGACCTCAAGATGAAGCGCCGCGAGGCGGCGGAGTCGCTGGAATCGGTGATCGCCTCGCTCCGAAACTCGCTGGACGTCACCAGTCAGCTGGAGCAGAACGAGCGCGACGAGAAGGTCCTGCTGCACCGGCCGCGCCAGTCGGACATCCCCCAGCCTGAAGAGCACGAGTCGACGGAGCCGCGAGCACAGGCGCAGTCCTAGGCCCGCGTGATCACCTCGTCGGCACGCGGGGCCATCATCGAGGTCCGAGTCGTCCCGCGAGCCTCCCGCACCGAGATTGCGGGTGTGCGCGACGGCGCCCTGGTTGTTCGCACCGCGTCGCCGCCGGTGGACGACGCCGCGAACGATGCGCTCCGAACGCTCCTGTCCAGAACACTTCGGCTGCCTCCGAGCGCGATCTCTATCGTCTCGGGCGCCCGCGCCCGCAGAAAGCGTGTAGCCATCGATGGACTCTCGGCCGAGGCGCTCGCCGCCAGGATTGCCGCGGCCCTCGAAGGCTCGAGGGCGCGGTAGCGCGTCCACGATTTCTCGCCTGGCGCTCCTCCACCCGCTACAATCTGCCGTCCATGCCCGACGCCTCCCGGCCGGTCGCCGATGTCCTCATCGAGGGTGCAGCGCGCGTGCTGACCTGCGCAGGCGAGGCGCCGCAAAGAGGCCTCGCGCAGAACATTGTCGAGTCCATTGATGCGGGCGTTGTGGCTGGCCAGGCCGGCCGAGTGGTGTTCGTGGGACCACGCGACGCCCTGGCCGACGCGGTTCGCATCACCGAGCGGACGCGGGTCGTGGACGCGCGCGGCGGCACGATCCTCCCGGGGTTCGTCGATCCGCATACCCACCTGGTATTCGGCGGCGATCGACGCGCAGAGCTCCGTCAACGGCTGGCCGGACAGGAGTATCGGCAAATTACGAACGCCGGGGGCGGCATCGTCCGAAGCGTGAGGGCCACGCGGGAAGCGACCGAAGGCGAGCTGTTCGACGGGGCGTACCGGCGCCTTGACGAAATGCTGCTCGGCGGCACGACGACATGCGAAGCCAAAAGCGGATACGGCCTCGACATCGACGCCGAGCTGAAGATCCTGCGCGTGATCAATCGACTCAACCGGCTTCACCCCATTGATATCTCCCCCACGTTTCTGGGCGCGCACGAGATTCCACCCGAGTACCGGGCCGACCGCGCCGGGTACGTCGACGTGATCGTCGAGCAAATGATCCCCGCGGTGGCCAAGGCGGGACTCGCCGAGTGGTGCGATGTTTTTTGCGAAGACGGTGTCTTCACGCCCGTCGAGGCGCGACGAATTCTCGAGGCCGGCCGCCAGCACGGCCTGAAGCCCCGCATCCACGCGGACGAGCTCGGGCCGAGCGGCGGGTGGCGCGTGGCCGTCGAGGTGGGCGCGCGATCGGCCGATCATCTCGTGTTTCTCGACGCCGAGGGTGCTCGCGGCCTGGCGACTGCCAATGTCGTGGCCACGCTGCCCGCACCGGCGCACTTCTATCTGAAGCTCGGGCGGTACGCGCCGGCGCGCCTCCTCATAGAATCGGGGGCAGCCGTGGCGATCGCTACCGACGTCAATCCGGGCGGCGGGCATTCCCCGTCGATGCCTTTCGCGATTGCGCTCGCCTGTTTCGCCATGCAGATGACGCTCGAGGAAGCGATCGTCGCTGCGACGATCAATGCCGCGTACGCGATCGACCGCCACCAATCCGTCGGCAGCCTCGAAGCAGGCAAGTGGCTCGATGCGATTGTGGTGGACGGCGATCCGATTGATCTCATCAGGGTTGGCGCGCGGGTCGTCCGGACGGTCGTCAAGGCCGGCCACGTAGTCGTTGACGACTTTCAGCTGACGGATCAGGCGCGCGAGGCGGCGTGGAAGGCGAATCCGGTCTCGGCCGCGGGAGAGGCCGTTCCATGAAGCTCACCGAGCGCGTGGTTCGCGATCTCGTCGAAGCGTTTTCAGCGCCCACACCGACGCCGGGTGGAGGTTCGGCGTCGGCGCTCGCCGCCAGCCTCGGCGCGTCGTTGCTGCTGATGGTGGCCTCGATGCCGAAGACCCGGCACAATCGCGACGAAGACCGCCACGCCCTCGATCAGGCGGCCGCTGCCTTGCGAGCGTTGAGAGATTCACTGATACACCTCGTCGACCGCGACAGCGAAGCCTACGACGCCGTGGTCGCGGCTTACCGTCTGCCGAAGATGACCGACGACGACAAGGCCCGCCGCACGGCGGCCGTGGGCGCCGCGCTCACTCAGGCCACCGAGGTCCCTCTGGAGGTGATGTGGACGGCGTCACAGGTGCTGGCCGAAGGTGAACGCGTCGCCCGCTACGGCAATCGATCGGCGGCAAGCGACGTCGGCGTCGCACTGGAATTGGCGGCTGCTGGCCTGCGCGGCGCAGCCCTCAACGTCCACACCAATCTTGAAGGGCTCACCGATCGCGCATTCGTCGACCGAGCCGCCGAGACGGCCGCCCGCGTGGCCGCGGCTGCGGAAGAATCACGCCGGCGCACCGCCGAGTTGTTGAAGGGATAGGCGGGTTTTCAAAAAGGAGCACTGCCGTGGCGAACCACCATCGAACGAGCTCGACCCGCCTCGGGGTATGGGCGATCCTGGCACTCGGAATCGGATGTGCCGCACTCGCCTCCATCCGCCCATCGGGCCTCGTGCAGGCTCAGTCCCGTGGCGCCTATTTCCCCGAGCGCTTCGACTGGCAGACGGCCAGGCCGGAGGAGGTCGGGATGGATCCGTCGAGACTGGCCGAGGTGGTGCGATTCGCGGAGGCCAACGAGAATCCCGGCTCGAAGGACCTGCGGCTCGAGCTCGCCACCAGCTTCGGCGCGCGCGAGCCCTTCGACCACGCCATCGGGCCCGTCAGAGAGCGTGGCGCCGCCAACGGCATCATCGTCCGCAACGGGCGGATCGTTGCCGAATGGGGCGACACACGCCGAGTGGACATGACCTTCAGCGTGGCGAAATCGTTCGTGTCGACGGTGGTGGGTCTGGCCTGGCAGCGGGGCCTCATCCGCGACGTGGACGATCTCGTCCGCGACTACATGCCCAACTCCCCGCACTTCGAGGGACCGCACAACTCACAGATCACGTGGAATCACCTCTTGCGCCAGACCAGCGACTGGCAGGGCACGCTCTGGGGAAAGCCTGATTGGGCGGACAGGCCCGAAGGCGCGAAGCCGGCCGACTGGCCGAACCGCCCGCTCCACACGCCGGGCACGCGATACAAGTACAACGACACGCGCGTCAATCTGCTGGCCCTTGCCGCGCTGCACGTGTGGCGTCGGCCGCTGCCACAGGTGCTGCGCGAGGAGCTGATGAATCCCATCGGGGCCTCGACCACGTGGGAGTGGCTCGGTACGAGAATTCGTGGGTCGAGCTCGACGGCCAGCGGATGCAATCCGTGAGCGGCGGCGGCCACTACGGCGGCGGGATGTTCATCAGCGCGCACGACATGGCGCGCTTCGGCTATCTCTTTCTACGCAACGGACTCTGGAAGGATCGCCAGATCGTCTCAGAGAAATGGATCGCGATGGCGCGGACGCCCGGCGTCAATCGCGAATACGGTTTCATGAACTGGTTCCTGAACACCGGCCGGAAATCCCTGCCGGCCGCGCCGGAGTCGAGCGTCACCTTCCGCGGCAACGGCCAGAACATCATCTACATCGACTGGGAGCACGACATCGTCGCGGTCTTTCGGTGGATTGCGAACGATGATGCGCTCAGGGAAGCCGTGGCGAAGCTCCTCGGGACGCTTGGGCCGTCGCCGAGCGCACGCGAGGACTAGGCCAGGATCATCGAATCTGGTGCAGGATGCGGTCCCATCTCGTGCGCGTGAAGAAATGCACGACAACCGAGGCCAGGCTCTTTACCCGCTCGATCAGGCCGCCTTCTAAATAGTCTTCTCGGCCGGACTCGTACAGACCAATACACCATGAGCGCTTTGCCCTTGATGTAGTCGCGCGGCAGAAATCCCCAGTAGCGACTGTCCTGCGAGTTGTCACGGTTGTCGCCCATGACGAAGTAGTGGCCAGGCGGCACCTTCACCGGGCCGTACTGCTCGCGCACGTCGAACGACGTCACTTCATGCAGCGATGAGGGTCCCACGGGCTCGAGGAAGTGGGCGTAGGGCTCGTCGAGCGCGCGACCATCGATGAAGACCCGTTTCCGCCGGACCTCCAGCGTCTCGCCCGGCAGGCCGATGACGCGCTTGATGAAATCGCGCTCGGGTTCTTCGGGGTACTTGAACACCACGACTTCACCGCGCGCGACGTCGCCCACGGGCAGCAAGGCCCGCCCGACGGCCGTGCCGGTAGGGCCGTACACGAACTTGTTCACCAGCAGATGGTCACCGATCAGCAGGTTTTCTTCCATCGAGCCGGTGGGTATCTTGAAAGCCTGCACGACGAAGGTCCGGATGAACAGCGCCAGCACGACGGCGATGGCGATCGACTCGAAGTATTCGCGCGCGGTCGACTTGCGGAACGTGGCCATGGTTAGCCGTCGGTCACCTTGAGAACGGCCAGAAAGGCCTCCTGTGGAATCTCCACGCGACCCACCCGCTTCATCCTTTTCTTGCCTTCCTTCTGCTTCTCGAGCAGCTTGCGCTTGCGCGAGATGTCGCCGCCGTAGCACTTCGCCAGCACGTTCTTCCTCAGCGCTTTGACCGACTCGCGCGCGATGATGCGGCTGCCGATGGCCGCCTGAATCGCCACCTCGAACATCTGCCGGGGAATCAGCTCGCGCATCTTCGACGCCAGGGCCCGGCCTCTGGTGTACGCCGCGTCGCGATGCACGATGATCGACAAGGCGTCGACCGGCTCCCCGTTCACCAGGATATCGAGCTTGACGAGCGGTGACTCCCAAAAGCCGGTCACATGATAGTCCAGCGACGCGTACCCACGGGAAATCGTCTTCAACCGATCGTAGAAATCGAGCACCACCTCGTTGAACGGCAGCTCGTAGGTGATGAGAACGCGATCGGTGGCGAGGTACTCCAGCGTCTTCTGGATGCCGCGCTTCTCCTGACAGAGCTGCAGGATGCCGCCCACGTGCTCGGAAGGTGTCAGCACGGTGGCCGTGATGACCGGTTCCTCGATTCTTTCAATCCGCCCGGGCTCTGGGAGCTTCGCGGGGCTGTCGATCTCGTGCACCTCGTCGTCCGTGGTAGTGACGCGGTAGAGAACGCCGGGCGCGGTGGTCACCAGATTCATGTTGAACTCGCGCTCCAGCCGCTCCTGGACGATCTCCATGTGAAGGAGGCCGAGAAACCCGCACCGGAACCCGAAGCCGAGCGCCACTGACGTCTCGGGCTCGTAGAAGAACGACGCGTCGTTCAGCCGCAGCTTCTCGAGCGCGTCTCTCAACTCTGGGTACTCATGGCCCTCGACCGGATAGAGGCCCGCGAAGACCATTGGCTTGAGCTCGCGGAAACCGGGAAAGGGCTGCTCGGTGGGGCGCGCGGTCTCCGTCAGCGTGTCGCCGATCTTCGCGTCGCCCACACGGCGGATGCCCGCGACGACGAAGCCCACCTCGCCCACACCCAGCTCGTCGACGGGCACCGGCTTGGGTAGAAACACGCCGACCTGCTCGACCTCGTAATCCTGCCCTTCCGCCATCAACCGGATCCGGGAGCCGCTTCGGAGCGAGCCGTCGATCACCCGCACCACGATGACCACGCCGCGGTAGGCGTCGTACCAGGAATCGAAGATCAGGGCCTTCAGTGGTGCGTCGGGATCACCCGCGGGCTGGGGCACACGCGAGACGATGGCCTCGAGAATCGCCGCGGCGCCCGTGCCCTCCTTCGCGCTTGCGAGCAGGGCGGTGCTGGCGTCGAGGCCGATGATGTCCTCGAGCTGCCGCTTCACCTCCTCGGGCTGCGAGCCAGGCAGATCGATCTTGTTGATCACGGGGATGATCTCGAGGTTGTCGTCCACGGCCAGGTACGCGTTCGCCAGCGTCTGCGCCTCGACACCCTGCGAGGCATCTACCAGCAGCAGCGCGCCCTCGCACGCCGCGAGCGATCGCGTCACTTCATACGCGAAGTCCACGTGCCCGGGAGTATCGATGAGGTTGAGGACATACGGCAGGCCGTCCGACGCCGTGTAATTCAGCCTCACGGGATGCGCCTTGATCGTAATGCCGCGCTCGCGCTCGAGGTCCATGCTGTCGAGGACCTGCGCCTCCATCTCTCGCGGCTGTAGCGCCCCGGTCAGCTCCAGAAAGCGGTCGGCCAAAGTCGACTTGCCGTGGTCGATATGGGCAATGACCGAGAAGTTTCGGATGTATCGCGCGTCCATCGGCTAGCGCGTCGGCGCCATGAGTGAGGGCGGCCTGCTGTGCCCGCGCCGCATTCAGGATCGCTGATCGATCGGAACGTAGTGCTGGGGATACGGGGGCCCCGTGTACTCCGCCCGCGGCCGAATCAGCCTGTTGTTCGCGAATTGTTCGAGCACGTGCGCGGTCCAGCCGGACACGCGGCTCACGGCGAAGATCGGCGTGAAGAGATCGATGGGAATGCCCAGGACGAAATACGTCGACGCGGAATAGAAGTCGACGTTGGGATTGATCTTCTTCTCGGCCTTCACCAGCGCCTCGATCCGCTCCGAGATCTCGAACCAGCGCGGCTGCCCGAGCGCACGCCCCAGATCGCGCGACATCTGCCGGAGGTGCGTCGCGCGCGGATCCTCCGTGCGGTACACGCGGTGGCCGAAGCCCGGAATCTTTTCCTTGCGCGCGAGCTTGCCGCGGATCACGTCGTCCACGCGCGCGTCGCTGGCGTCCTGTCCGATTTCCAGCAGCAGGCGCATCACGTCGGCGTTGGCGCCGCCGTGCAAGGGACCTTTGAGCGCGGCGATGGCCGCCACCTGCGTCGAGTGGATGTCGGTGAGCGTAGCCGCCGCCACCCGCGCCGCGAAGGTCGAGGCATTCAGCTCGTGGTCAGCGTGCAGGACCAGCGCCACATCAAAGGCGCGCGTGGCCAGCGGCGACGGCCTGTCGCCGGTGAGCATGTACAGGAAGTTCGCCGCGTGCCCCAGCGCAGGGTCCGGCTGAATGGGCCCCCCGTTTCCACCAAGACGGCCCATCGTCGCCACCAGACTTGCCAGCTGCGCCGTGAGACGCACCGCCTTGCGATAGTTGGCTGGCGGCGACGCGTCGTCGACGTCCGGGTCGTAGTGGGCAAGCACCGAGGTGAGCGTCCGCAAGGCGTCCATCCCGCCGACGGGCGGCAGCGCCTTGATGGTCCGCAGGACTCCTTCGGGGAGGGCGCGTGCTGACGCGAGCTCGGATGAGAGGTCGCCAAGCTCTGCACGCGTCGGCAGACGGCGGTGCCACAACAGAAAGCAGACTTCTTCGAACGAGGCCCGCTTCGCCAGGTCGTGGATGTCGTGGCCGCAATACGCGAGCACACCGCGGTCGCCGTCGAGATAACAAATCGCCGACGACGTCGCGACGATGTCTTCCAGACCGGCCTTGGCCTTGATCTCCACCGTCATGCGCCAATGATATCAGTAACACCGACGACGGTGGTCACGCGTCGATTCGCGCGCCGCTCGGGTCAGGCCGTTCGGACCGCGAGCGGGCGGTACAGGTAGCCGACGATCATCCCGTAAATGGCGAACTCGACGATGTAGTCGATCAGCAAGAGCGTGAACAGCTGTGCCGAGATCGGGTAGACCACGTGCTGCCACACCGTCGCAAAGCAATTGAGCATGATGCCCACGAGCACGCCGTACCGCATGCCCTCGACCATGCCGTTACCGCCCTCGTACCCCTTGGCATAGGCGTATGCGAAAGCGAAGAAGCCGATCAGCGCGAATCCGAATCCCACGGGAAGGCCCGACATCAGCTCGGGCTCCGGCCGGAAGGCGGCGGCATTCTGCATGAGCACGTCATACAGCAAGACCGAGTTCACTAGGTATCCCAGGGCCATGTAGACGACCCAAGCGACGACGGCGGCGAGCGTCAGACGGGAGAAATTCATGCGGCCACTCCTTCGTGAAAGAGGACCTGGACGACCCTGGAGTGGCGTGACTATAGCCACAGCCGGGTTGCGCGTCAAAAGCAGAAATGAACGGGGTGCCGGTCTACTTGCCCGACACGACCTGCGTGTCGAGCACGACGCCGTCACCCGCGAACTGCTGGACGATCGAGAGGACGCCGGTGTAGAGGAAGCCGATCTGAAAGAGGATGAGGAACGGTATCGTGCCGTAAATGCCGTTGGCGAGCGCGTAGAAGACCGTGGCCGTGAAATAGAACCCGAGCGTCAGCTCGATGAACGGCTGGATGGCCACCGACTGGCGGTACCGCTTGCTCACCCACTCGTCGGACTGCCGCTCGATGCAGTACTTCGGCGTGCGCGCGAACTCTCCCTGTTTTCCGAGGAGCGCCTCGAAGACCGCGCGCGTGTTGTTGACGCACAACCCGATACCGATCGACATGAGGAACGGCAGATACTTCAGACGTGCCACCCAGTCGCGATAGAGCTCGCGCTGACAGACGACGTAGAAGTTCGCCATCGAGAGTGTGGCGGCAAAGAAGAGCGGCACATCGATGAGCAGCATCTCGTACCAGCCCATGCTGTAGCGGATGTACATCGCCGGGAACATGAGGATCGACAGGATGCACATCAACGGGTAGTTGAAGTTTGCCGTCAGATGAAAGAAGGCCTCGGCCTTCACGCCGAGAGGCAGACGCGATCGCAGCAGCTGCGGGAGCAGCTTGCGGCAGGTCTGCACCGAGCCCTTCGCCCAGCGATGCTGCTGCGACTTGAAGCCGTTCATCTCGACCGGCACTTCGGCCGGCGCAATGACATGGGGCAGGAACACGAATCGCCAGCCGAGCATCTGCGCGCGGTAACTCAGGTCCAGATCCTCGGTCAGGGTGTCATGTTGCCAGCCGCCGGAGCTGTCGATGGCCTCGCGCCGCCAGATGCCGGCCGTCCCGTTGAAGTTGAAGAACCGGCCCGCGCGATGGCGTCCGCCGTGTTCGAGGACGAAATGCCCGTCGAGCAGGATGGACTGGATTTTCGTGAGGAGCGAGTAATCCTGATTGATGTGCCCCCAACGCGCTTGCACCATGCCGACCTGCGCGTCGGCGAAGTGCGGCAGCACGCGGTGCAGAAAGCCTGGTGGGGGAATGAAGTCGGCGTCGAAGATGGCAATGAAGCTGCCACGCGCCACCTTCAGGCCTTCCTCGAGCGCGCCGGCCTTGAACCCACGGCGATCCACGCGATGGAAATACTTGATGTCGATGCCCTCTGCCGCCCTGCGCCGCACGGCGAACTCGGCGATGGGACGCGTCTCGTCCGTCGAGTCGTCGAGCACCTGAATCTCGAGCAGGTGCGACGGGTAGTCGAGTCGGCAGGCCGCGTCGATGACGCGCTCGACGACGTACATCTCGTTGTAAATCGGCAGCTGGACCGTGACGATCGGCAACTCGTCGAGCGCCGCCAGATCCCCCGGTTCCTTGTCCTTGTTCTTCATGTACAGGTAGACGAGGTAATAGCGGTGCCACCCGTAAACTGCCAAAATCAACAGGACGAAGAAGTAACTCGCTAGAATCAGCGTTTCGGCGGGCGTCATACGGCGGAATAGTCGGCGACGATCACAGAGTAATAATTATACTGTCGCCGGATCCGAAGTCAACGCAGCCCAGCCGTCGATCATGACTTCCTTGGACATTCGAGACCTCCTCGCCTCCGTCCGTGATGGCCGCCTGACGCTCGAACAGGCGCACGCGACGCTCGTGGACAGCCTTGCGAAGAACGCCGTGGCCGACCTCGGCTTTGCGCGCATCGATCATGATCGCGCCCACCGCCGAGGCTTCCCCGAGGTCGTGCTCGGCCTCGGCAAGACGCCCGCGCAGGTCGCCGTGATCGCGGCCGCCATCGTCGCCCGCGGTCACACACTGCTCGTCACGCGCGCCGACGAGCAGACCTTCCACGCGGTCCGCGAGAAGGTGCCCGATGCCGTGTTCCGATCGGAGGCACGCGCGATCACGCGTCGCGGCAACGAGGTGGCGCCCGGTCGTGGAACCGTGCTCGTCGTCTCGGCTGGCACCTCCGATGGACCGGTCGCCGAAGAAGCCGTCGTGACCGCCGAGCTCATGGGAAACCACGTGGAGCGCCTTTACGACGTCGGCGTCGCTGGTCTGCACCGCCTGCTGAGCGAGCACGATCGCCTCCACGCCGCGCGCGTGATCATCGTCGTGGCGGGCATGGAGGGCGCGCTCCCGAGCGTGGTGGCGGGACTCGTGAAGGCGCCGGTGATTGCCGTGCCGACGAGCGTCGGCTACGGCGCCAGCTTCGGCGGGATCACGGCCCTGCTCGGCATGCTCAACAGCTGCGCGTCGGGTGTCACGGTCGTCAATATCGACAACGGGTTCGGAGCCGCCTTCGCAGCCAGCCTGATTACCCACGCCTAGCGGACCTGACCTTGACAGCGCGTCGCCAGACGCCCATATTCTGGGCAGCTCGAAGGGCGTGCTATATTCAGGGGGTTGGCTCAACCCGGCAGGCCCGGCGAGAGGTGTCTCTCCTCCCTTCGCCTCCACCGGTGCCGAGCAGAAGGACCTTCACCGCCCAATGCAGGCAAGCGCTTTCCGGACCCTCGGCTTCGAGCAAATCGTCGAAATCGTCCGGAGCCTGGCGCTGACGCCTACCGGCTCTGATCGTCTGGCCGAGCTCGCTCCCGAACAGGATCCCCAGCGGGTCGCGCAACTGCTCGCCGCCACGACCGAAGCCGTTCGCTTTCTGGCCGCCAATCACGGATTCGGGCTGCGCGCGTCCTCCGAGCTCCGGATGCAGTTCGACGGCCTGGCCGTCCAGGGTCGCGCGCTCGAGCCGGCAGGACTGCTCGCCCTGGCGGATTTTCTGGACTCGGTCGAGCAGGCTCGCAATTCCATTCGCCAGCACAGCGGGGAATTCCCGCAGCTCAAGCGCCTGGCCGACTCGGCCTCGTCGTTCCGCAACGAAAACGCGGACGTGCACCGCAAGATTGCGCCGTCGGGCGAGGTCGTCGATCAGGCGAGCGCGCAGCTTGCCGCAATCCGCGATCGGCTCCGCCGGCAACGGACGCGGTTGAGGGGCACGCTGGAGTCGTATCTGCGCGGGAAGGACACGGCCCGGCACCTGCAGGAACAGGTGGTGACAGAGCGGAATGGCCGCTACGTGCTGGTGGTCAAGACCGAAAGTCGCTCCTCGATCCCCGGCATCATCCACGGCAGCTCCTCGAGCGGCGCCAGCCTGTTCCTCGAGCCGCTCAGCACGGTGGAGATCAACAACGACATCGTCGCGCTCGAGGAGCAGGAGAGGCAGGAGATCTTCCGTATCCTCCTGGCGTTGACGGACAGCTTCCGCTCTCGCGGCGTACAACTTCACCACACGATCGAGGTCGCCACCGAGCTCGACGTGCTGCAAGCAAAGGCGCGCTTTGCGGAAATGGTGCGTGGCGTCGAACCTATCATCGCCGTCGATGGCCGACTCGAACTGCGCCAGGCTCGTCATCCCCTGCTCATCCCGGCCGTGGCGGCGCGGCTCGACGAAGGGAGCGTCCGCGCCGCAGCGCCTGTGCCTGTCGACATCGTGCTGACTCCGCCAACCACCGTGCTCGTCATCAGCGGACCGAACACGGGGGGTAAGACCGTTGCCCTGAAGACGGCCGGGCTCCTGTCGTTGATGGCGCAGGCGGGCCTGCACATTCCTTCGGCCGAAGGTTCGCGCCTGCCGGTCTTCCAGTCGATCTTTGCGGATATCGGCGACGAGCAGTCGATCGCCGCCAACCTGAGTACGTTCTCGTGGCACATGACGAACATCGCCGCGATGGATCGCGACCTTGGGTTGCCGGGCCTGGTTCTCCTCGACGAGATTGGTGCCGGAACCGACCCGGCCGAGGGCGGCGCGCTCGGAGTGGCGATTATCGAGCACTTCCGCTCACGCGGGGCGCTCGTCATCACCACGACCCATCATGACGCGCTGAAGACCTATGCGGCGACAACCGCCGGTGTGACCTGTGCGGCCTTCGGTTTCGAACCCCAGACGTTCGCGCCGACCTATCGTCTGACTTACGGATCGCCCGGACGGAGTCTCGCTCTAGAAATCGCCGGCCGCCTGGGCCTGAGCCAGACAATCCTTGTCTCAGCAGCCCGGAACCTGACCGAGCGCGAGGCCCAACTCGCTGAGCACCTGGCGAAGATCGACGAAGACATGAGGCGGCTGGATCACGACCGACGGCTGGTGCTGCGCGAGCGGGAGACGTTGCAGGAGGCTGAGCACCGGCTGCGCGGCCGCGAAGACGCCTTGCGGCACCGCGAGGATGCCCACAAGCGCCGGCTCAACGACGAGCTCGACGCGCGTGTGGGCGAGGCGCGGCGAGAGATCGATGCGATCGTCGCCGATCTCAAGCGCCGAACCGCGGAACTGGCTTCGAGGGCCGAACGCCATTTGCCGGCCGCTTCCTCCACCGGAGACGCGGGAATGGCGCGCGCCGATGCACGAGCAGCCATCGATGGCGCCGTGGCGCGGCTGAGGGATGCCGCCCCACCGCCGCCACCCTTCGTGTCCGACGGCCACCTGGCGAGCGTCGGTGATCGTGTCGCTGTCAGCGGGCTCAATCTGGAGGGCCGCGTGTTGAGCATCCATGACGGGGAGGCCGAAGTGGACGTCCGCGGCAAGCGTCTCAAGGCGGATTCTGCGGGAGCTCCGGATCGTGGCCCAGGATGCACCCGCCACCAGTGGACGCGTGAACGTCACCGTCCAGCTTCGGCCGCGCGAATACGTCACGACCGAGCTCAATGTCATCGGCTGCACGGTCGATGAGGCGCTGGCGAGAGCCGAGCGTTTTCTGGACGAATCGTTGCTCGCCGGCGAACGAACGGTACGAGTCATTCACGGATTCGGCACCGGGCAGCTGCGCCGCGCACTGGCCGGATTTCTCGAGCAGCACCCCTTCGTTTCGCGTATCGCCACGGCCGCACCCGAACAGGGCGGCGGCGGGGTGACGGTCGTCGAGTTGAAGGACTAGCAACGGCGTGGGCGTCTTTCCATCGAGCTTCGTCGACGAGTTGCGCAGCCAGGCTGACATCCTGCAGATCGTCCAGGAGCACGTGGCGCTCAAGAAGGCAGGGACGAGCTACAAGGGCCTCTGCCCGTTTCACGCCGAGAAGACGCCGTCGTTCCATGTCAATCGCGAGAAGGGCTTCTTTCACTGCTTCGGATGCGGTGTCGGCGGCGACGTGTTCAAGTTCCTCGAGCTGCAGGAGCGCATGACGTTTCCCGAGGCCGTCCGCCATCTCGCCGCGCGGCTCGGGCTGCAGGTACCCGAGACCGTGTCGGGCGAGGAGCGCCAGACCGACGCTGCCGAGCGCGAAGCGCTTCTCAAGATGCACGAAGTGGCCACGGCATTCTTCCGCGAGCACCTCACCAGGCCGGAGGGTGCGCGCGCGAGACAGCAGCTCCGCGAGCGGGGCCTGTCTCACGAGACGATCGATCGCCTCGGCCTGGGATTTGCGCCGGTCGCCCGAGATACCCTTGCTGCCCTTCTGCTGGCCCAGGGTTTCCGGCAGGCGCTCATTCTTCAGAGCGGTCTCGTCGTCCAGCGCGAGGATGGGCAGGTCGTCGATCGATTTCGAAATCGCCTGATGGTACCGATCTGTCGCGATACCGGATCGGTCGTGGCCTTTGGCGGCCGGGCCATGAGCCCGGAACAACAGCCGAAGTACCTGAACTCGCCCGAGACCCCGATTTACACCAAGGGTCGTACGCTCTATGGCATCCATCTGACCAAAGCTGAAATCAGGCGGCTCGGCTACGGCGTCATCGTCGAGGGCTACTTCGATTTCGCGCAGCTCGTGCAGGCCTCGATCACGCCGGTGGTCGCCTCGTGCGGCACGGCCCTGACCGCGCCCCAGGCGCAGTTGCTCAGGCGCTTCACGTCGAAGGTGATCCTCAGTTTCGATCCCGACGCAGCCGGCCAGGGTGCGGCGGCACGCTCCTGCGACCTGCTCGTCTCCGAAGGATTCGACGTCAATGTCGCGGTGCTGCCTCGGGGAGAGGACCCGGACACGCTCGTGCAGAAGCGCGGGCGCCCGGCCTACCTCGAGCTGCTCAAAGAGTCGCGGCCGTATCTGGAGTACCTGCTGGATCGCACGGCGGACCAGCACGACCTGGAGACCGACGAGGGCCGGCGCCAGTTCCTGGCGAGCATGCTGACCGTGGCCGCGAAGATTCCCGACGCCGCCGGGCGCGACCAGTTCGGGGATCGGCTGGCGCACAAGGCGCGGATCACCGAAACCGTGGTCCGGGACGAAATCAGGAAGGCCGCCGTGTCGCGGCGGACCTCGCTGACTCCGCGGGAACTTCCGGCGTTCGGGCAGGTGAAGCAGGCAGAACGGGGCCTGATTTGGGCCCTTCTCCGGGAGCCGGAACAGGGTCTGCAGGCGCTTTCCGGGTTGGACGAGGCGGATCTCGACGGCCTGACAACCCGGGCCGTTCTCGAGGCGGCCCGGTCGCTGCTGGGCCGGCCGATTTCTGCGATACCGTCCGCCCTCCTCGAGCGTCTAACTACCGTGGAAGCCCAGCTCGTGACCAGTATCGCGACCGAGCCGGTGGCGCCAGCCCCCGCCAGTGAATGCGGGCGGGCGCTCAGGCGGCTCCGCTACCAGCGCGAGCAGGCGGCCCTGCAGCGGGAAATCGATCGTCTCCAAGGGCTCGGGGCGAGCCAGCACGACACCCAGATTGACGCCTTGTGGCGCCAAAAGAAGGATTTACTGCACCGCATCGAAGCGTTGGTATGAACCCCGGCTACGGCGGCCGGGGGGAGAGTTACCGGCCGCCCTTAATTTAGGCGACGTCGGTCTCATAAATAGAAGGAGTCGGTCTTGTCCATTGAAGAAAAGTACGACGAGGTCAGGCAGCTCATCAGCATCGGGAAGGAGAAGGGCTATCTCCTGTACGACGAGGTGAATGAGCTCCTGCCATCGGAGATCACGTCATCCGACGAGCTGGACGATCTGTTCAACACGTTCGGCAGCGCCGGCATCGAGGTGGTCGACTCCGAGAAGGCCTACCGCGATGATGCGAAGCAGTTCGACCGGACCGGTGAGGGCGCCGAGGAGCTCGAGCTCGACCTGACGCCGGGAGCGCTCGACAAGACGAACGACCCGGTCCGGATGTATCTGCGCGAGATGGGCACGGTGCCGCTGCTCACGCGCGAGGGCGAGGTCGAGATCGCGCGCCGGATCGAGCGCGGCAAGCTGGCCGTCATCAAGTCGATCTCGCGCACCCCCACCGTGGCCAAGAACATCATCCGTATGGGTGAGCAGCTCAAGGCCGGAGAGCGCACCATTCGCGAGCTCGTCATCTTCCAGGAAGAAGAGCTGACCGACGATCGCGTCGAAGAGCGGGCGCGCGAGGTGCTGCGGCAGATCGACGCCGTGAAGCGCGCGTGGGTCAACGTCCAGAAGCTGGAAGAGAAGTTCGCGCCCATTCCCAAGAAGGACAAGCGCAAGTACCGGCGCGCGAAGTGGAAGGCCGCCCGGGCGCGCGTCGAGCTCTCGCAGGACATCCGGCAGATCGAGTTCACCGAGATGGTGAAGCGCCGGATGATTGAGGAGATCAAGGACGCCGTCGAGGCCGTTCAGCGGGTTCAGCGCGAGATCGACGCGCTCGGCCGCCAGCTGCTGCCGAAGAACCGTCGGCGCCTGAAGGAAGAAGACCGCAAGAACCTGCTGCGCCGCATCAAGGATCTCCGTGGGGCCGTGCGTGGCATGGCCGAGGGACTCGAGGAAACGCCGGAGCAGCTCAGGCGGACGCTCGACACCATCACGCGGGGCGAGGCCCAGGCCGAGCAGGCCAAGAAGGAGCTGGTCGAAGCCAACCTCCGACTGGTGGTCTCGATTGCCAAGAAGTACACCAACCGCGGGCTGCAGTTCCTGGATCTCATCCAGGAGGGCAACATCGGGCTCATGAAGGCGGTCGACAAGTTCGAGTACCGCCGCGGGTACAAGTTCTCCACCTATGCCACCTGGTGGATTCGCCAGGCCATTACCCGCGCCATCGCCGATCAGGCGCGCACCATTCGGATCCCGGTGCACATGATCGAGACGATCAACAAGCTGATTCGCACCTCGCGCGCGCTCGTGCAGGAGCTGGGTCGCGAGCCGACGTCGGAAGAGATCGCCAAGCGGATGGACATTCCGGTGTCGAAGGTCCGCAAGGTGCTGAAGATCGCCCAGGAGCCGATTTCGCTCGAGACGCCGATTGGCGAGGAAGAGGACAGCCATCTCGGAGACTTCATCGAAGACCGGCAGGTGGTGTCGCCCGCCGAGGCTGTCATCAATCTGAACCTGAAGGAACAGACCGAGTCGGTGCTCAAGACGCTGACGCCGCGCGAGGAGAAGGTCATCAAGATGCGCTTCGGCGTTGGCGACGGCAGCGAGCACACGCTCGAGGAAGTGGGTCAGAGTTTCGCCGTCACGCGCGAGCGCATCCGCCAGATCGAAGCCAAAGCGCTTCGCAAGCTGCGGCACCCGTCGCGCAGCCGCAAGCTTCGCGCGTTTCTCGAAGGGCGAACCTGAACGCCGATCCACTCGCAGCCTTGGGGGCCCATAGCTCAGCGGTCAGAGCTGCCGGCTCATAACCGGCTCGTCCCAGGTTCGAATCCTGGTGGGCCCACCAACCTTCACTCAAGATCCAGGCGAAGGTTGCGCACCGTAGCGGCGAAGCCGCGAAGGCGGGCCCTGGACTTCGTCGCCGAGATCTTGGGCGGCTGGTCTAGAACAAGCCTGCGATGAGCGGATATCCCCAGAACAGACCGAGCGCAATCGAGACACCGCCGACGGCCAGCGAAACGCTGCGCACGAACATGTGATGAGCGCCGAGCCGTGCGAGCGGCCAGCCCAGTAGTCCTGAGAGCGCGGCCATCCCCACGGTCGATCCCACACCAAACAGCATCAAATAGCCCAACCGCGTCACCGTCGACGGGAGCGTGGTCACCACGAGCGCCGTCATCGCGCCGCTGCCTGCTAGTCCATGCACAGCGCCCACCAAGAGTGGTCTCGCGAGTGTCCATCGGTCCACCAGGAAGGGTGAGGACGCTCCTGGTCTTCGATGGGAATGCGTCGGACCCGCGGGCACTCGGCAGGCGCCCTGATACATCGCGCGCGCGCCAAAGCCAATCAACAGCAGGATCACGCAGAGCTCCAACACCTGCGCTGCGAGTGCTGGCATTTCAGTCTGCAGCACCACAAGAAGAGCGCCGGTCGCGAGCAGCGTCAGCGTATGCCCCAGTCCCCAGCACGCTCCCAGCCACGCGGCGTTCGCGCTGCTACGCTCGCCCGTCATGAGGGTGGATATGGCGGCGAGATGATCGGGCTCGAGCGCGTGCCGCATACCGAGCAGTGTTCCCAGACCGGCGCTCGCAGCGAATCCCAACGGGAGCACGGATCCTTCGTCGGAAATATTCCAGCCCGTGCTCATCATCGGCTCCAGACTCGCGTGCTGAAGCATCCAGTACGTCGCGAACGTACACGCGAGTCCAAGGAGAAGCCAGCGCGCTTCGGGTGCTCGCGTTTGAAGCAGCTCGACGGGCCGGCCGTGAGGAGTGTTTCGGTAGGCTGCGGCCCAGGCTTCCTTTCGCGTAAGGAGTGCGGCTGGATCAGTTAGTCCCTTCGCCGTCACCAGGCTCTCCAGAGCGGACAACCAATGTTCGTAGTAGCGAGAACCGTCGTCGGGTTCACCACGTCTGGCAGCAGCCTGGAGTTCAGCCGCCAAAGCAGCGGCCCACTCTTTCCAGGTGAAATGTCCCTGCGCGGAAAGCTTCACCGCCAGCGCGAAGGCTTGGGCCTGCCAGGGCTCGGCGAAGGATGGTCCTCCTTCGTCACGAGGCAAATGCGGAAGGTCAGAGAGATATTCGGAGTGTGACGTCGGACTAGGCTCGCTCAAGGTAGTCATCCCACATGTCGAGATGAACCGAGTCACGCGGCGAAGCGTCATTCCCCCACAACTCCTGTGCGGCGAAACGCACGGAGTAGACGTGCTGGCGCTTTTCACCTTGGAAATGAGCGTTGGTGTCGGGAAAGACATGGACACCATGATCTCGAACGATGACACCGGTTTTGCCGCGGGCGTACCGTGGCAGGCGGGTGTGTCCAGTGGGATTGATGTTACGCGCCAGAACGCGCTGGCCGACCTCGAACGACGGTCGAACCTTTGGATCCTGGCTCGAAGGTATCCCGCGGTTCAGCCAACGATCTGAAGTCGCCAACGTAAGCACGGGAGTCTCTGTGCTCGACCCCTGAGCCGGCTTTCCGCTCTCCAGCTCTTCCGGCGTCACAAAACCGTATTTCACCACATGGATCTCGAGCCTGTTCAGCCACCGCTCGTAATAGCTCATTCGCAGATAGTCAACCGGAGGCAGGGTCTCGAGTGCATGTCTGTCGGCATCGATATTCCATTTGCGCCAGGCACGCATCGCACGAGTCAGTGCGTAGATGCGACCTTCCCAACTCGCGTGGAAGACAGGCTCGTCGCGCTCATACTGCACAGAACCCATACCCTGCTGGCCGCCCATGTCATGCACGCCGTTCATGCGTCACCTCCTCACCTGGGAAGCGTGACTTTGACGACGCCAACCATGGCGTCACGTGTGACCAACGCTGCCAGCTGCTCCTCGGACATGTTTTCGGTGCCAGCCGGCCGCTCGGGCAAGACGATATAGCGCAACTCCGCCGTGCTGTCCCAGACACGCACTTCAACGCCTCGGGACAGCTCCGTTCCGAACTCGCGAAGGATGCCGCGCGGGTCAATGACCGCTCGGGATCGGTAGGACGCCGACTTGTACCAGACCGGCGGCAGGCCCAGCACAGGCCATGGATAGCAGGAGCATAGCGTGCAGACGATCAGGTTGTGGACCGTGGGTGTGTTCTCCACCACGCGCATGTGCTCGCCCTGGCCGCTGGTGTAGCCCAGTTCGGCCATCGCCGGCGGCGCGTCATCGAGCAACCGTTTCTTGTAGGCGGGATCAACCCACGCACGCGCCACTACTCGGGCGCCGTTGCGCGGACCCACCTGGTGTTCCATGGTGTCGATGAGCGCATCGAGGGCTGCCCGATCGACGAGCCCCTTTTCGACCAGGAGCGATTCGAGCGACTTGACCCGCAATGTGAGGTCAGAAGGGATCGTCTGTGCGTGGTCGTGGGCTTGGCCGGTACCGCGGGCCTGAGCAAGACCAGGGGTGGCGGCCGCTCCAGCGGCCGTGACGGCAGCCTTCAAGAAACCGCGTCGGGTGCCATCCATCAGATGCGCCTCCTTCGACCGGCGGCCGGCGTGCTCGGCCGGAATTTCCGAGTCTTGTTCTCCAGGCGCGCTGCCTGGATCCAGGGCCAAACGACGGTAATTATAGCCGCCGGTGCCTCGGCGCTCTCCTAAGGATGGGCACTTAGGTGGGGCAGATTCCAGTCACAGACGGCCCAGTGCGGCGGTGGCCAGCTTCTTCAGTGCTTCCCGATATCTGGCGCCGTCACCGAGCTCGCCTGCCAGCGTCACGCTGACCGTGTAGCTGCCCTTCTGAAAGAACCAGTGTGCGCCAATCTTCGAGGCGCCGAACAGCGAGCGATCTCCCACGCCGGTTGCCGGCAGCAATCTGGCCTCGCCCTCATCAGTGGGTTCGGTCTTCGCGAGGATACTCAGCGCCTCGTCCGCCGAGCCCTGAGACGTAAGACGCCGTGCAGCGGGCCACTGTGATAGAGTTTTGGCATATGCAATCCGCACGCGCCCGAAGTGCCATGCATCTCGGCAACGCCTGAATCCAGGGCCCCGTCCGCGGGGCCTTTTTTTTTGCTGGTTGACCCTGCATGAATCCCGATCTCGAACGTCTGATCCGCCTGCAGCAGCTCTACCTCGAAGCCGACGATGCCCGACGGCGCATTGGAGAAATGCCGTCGCGATCCGAAGCGCTCGAAGCGCGCATCGAGACGGCGCGCGCCGCCGTCGAAGCGGCGAAGGCCGGGCTGAGCGACAGCCAGACCGCCAGGCGCGCTATCGAAAAGGACCTGACGACCGTTCAGAGCCGCCTCGCGAAATTCAAGGATCAGCTGATGGAGGTCAAGACCAACCGCGAATACCAGGCGATGCAGAAGGAAATCGAGGTCGCGCAGCACGAGGTCGCCGGGTTCGAGGACCGGGTGCTCGAACGAATGCTCGAGAGCGACGAGCTGACCGCCGCCGTCAAACAGGCCGAAGCCACACTGAGCAAAGAGAGCTCGGCCGTGGCCGCCGAGCGGGCGGCGCTCGAAACGGAGCGCGCCGAGCTCGAAGCGTCGCTCGAGGAGAACTCCCGCCACCGCGCGTTGATCGTGCCTGACATCACACCGGACGCGCTGGCGACCTTCGAGCTGCTGACGCGCGGCCGCAAGGGCGTCGCGATGGCCGAAGCCAGAAACGGCATGTGCACGATCTGCCACGTGCGCCTTCGGCCCCAGCTGTTCAACGAGGTCCGCCTCAACGACCGCCTGATCCGGTGCGACAGCTGTCAGCGAATCCTCTACTTCGTGAGCGCGCCGCCCGGCAATCTCGCTTCATCCGCCGGCGCGCAGCCGTAACCCTGGCGGGACGTTGATCGTCGCCTACATCGACGGCGGAGCGCGCGGCAATCCGGGCCCGGCCGGATACGGCGTCCGCATCGAGGACGGTCGCGGCGGGCTCGTCGCCGAGTTCGGCGCCGCCATTGGGCACGCCACCAACAACGTCGCGGAGTACCACGGCCTGCTGGCGGCGCTCCGGTATGCGATCGAGCACGGCCACCCATCCGTCACGATCCGATCGGATTCCCTGCTGCTCGTGCAGCAGATGCTCGACGCCTTCAAGGTGCGTCATGCAGGGCTGCAGCCCCTTCACCGCGAAGCGAAGGCGCTGGTTTCACAACTCGAGTCGGTGAAGTTCGAGCACGTGCCACGGGAGCAGAATGTGGAGGCCGATCGCCTGGCCAATCGTGCGATGGACGACGCGCGTGGTTGAAGGGCTATCGGGATCGGAGGCGTATGACGCCGGCCATCCGTCCCGCGCCGGCGCCGTCCCGCCGGTACGAATGAAAGAGCGAGGGTTCGCAAGCCGTGCACAACCTCGCGATGTGAATGCCGGCAGCCGGCACACCGGCGGCGACCAGCTGATCGTGGACGGCGGCCCACAAATCCAGCCTCGGTCTGCTCGCGCCGTCCCGGATGAACCATGGCTGGCGCCTCGTGGAGTCGTACCCCGCACGGGCAAAGGCGAGCTCGATCTCCTCGCCCACTTGGTAGCAGCAGGGTCCGATGGACGGACCGATGGCCGCAACCAGTCGATCGGCGGGCGCGCCGAACTCTGCGTCCAGTACGTCAACGGCGGAAATGACCGCGCCGGCCACCGTGCCCCGCCAGCCCGCGTGCACGGCCGCCACCGCGAGTCCGTCTCTGTCGGCAACGAGCACCGGCACGCAGTCGGCCACCTGGACGGCCAGCGCTACCGACGGATCGTCGGTCACGACCGCATCAGCGGTCGGCCGGTTCGCCGCGGCGGCGGATCCTCGGCGGCGCACATCGACGGCCGCGCCATGCACCTGGACGAGTCGGACGAGATGATCGCGATCCACTCCGCAGGCTTCCGCGAGAGCGTCCCAGCCTGCCGAGGTTTCTTCCTTCGTCCCGGCGAGCGAGAGGTCGCGCGTCGTGAAGAAGCCGTCGGCCATCGGGGCGAGAGCCGGGGCACGAAGCACCCTTCCGAGAGGTCCGTGTACCCATGAAAAATCCACCGCTCGCCTCCTCCTCGATTCTTGCATGACCATCGTCGGCATCGGCATCGACGCCACGGATATTCCTCGCATCGAGGCGGCCATCTCCCGCTTCGGCGATCGGTTTCTGCGCCGTGTGTTCACGTCCGGCGAGATTGTCTATTGTTCGAGCCGGCGTCACCCTGCCACGCATTATGCCGGCCGCTTCGCGGCCAAAGAGGCCGCGATGAAGGCGCTCGGCACTGGTCACTCGGCGGGCGTGATCTGGCGCGACGTCGAGGTCGTCCGGCATGGAGGGCCCCCGCAACTGAGGTTCCACGGCGCTGCGGCCCGCCGTTACGCTTCCATGCAAGCGACCCGGGCGCTCCTTACCATCACACATTCCGAACATCTCGCCCTCGCGCAGGTGGTTCTGCTCTCGACCCCCAGCCCCGAACCCACGCAACAACGGTAGTCACCGCCGACGGTTGAGAGCTGTCCGCTTCTCTGCCCGGTCGGAGCCGCGCATTTAGCCGTTCTCTGTCAACAAGTTCGGCGGCCGCCTCGAGACGACGGCACGCGGCGCGGTCGTTGCTCACCGCAGTGTTGGCAGCGCCCGGAAGCTACCCAAAAACTTTCAGCAACGGAGTGGGCTCATGACGGTCAAGATTGCGCCAAACGAAAAAGGCAACCCTCCCGGCAAGCTCGCGGATGCCGAACTGCATTTCACCGATGGGCCGCTCGACGGACTCAGGCTCATTGGCTTTGGCATCTGGGAGCGTCGCGGCGGCTCGGGACGCAACGTCACGTTTCCCGCGCGGCAGTACTCCGTCAACGGCGAGCGCCGCAGCTTTGCGCTGCTTCGTCCCATCGAAGACGCGACGGCGCAGGAACGCGTACGAGAACTCATCCTGCAGGCGTTTCAGGAGTTCGAGGCGCAGATGGCCGTCGCCGAGTAGGCGGCCCATCGAACGGCCGGTATGGAGGCACGTCCCTCGACCCGTCAGGTCAGGACTGGAAGCAGGCTCTGATTCTCGGCGTGTCGCTTGGGAGGCAGGGTCCACTCGGCGCGGAGCGACTTGTCGAGCTCGGAGCGGAAGAACGACGCCTTCATGCCGCCGTCGATGATGTCCCACGGCAGCACGGCGTCTTCGCTCCGGTCCCGGAAGATGTAGCTGTCGGCGTCGACCCCCGTGTCGGCAACGGCGCGGCGCCAGTCTCCTCCGTTTTCCTCGGCCGCGACAATCGCGGGCGCGACACGGCGATCGCCCAGCGAGAGCAAGGCCTGGTAGTACGAATGCCGCTCGGACTTGATACTGAAGTACACGTTGTCGATCTCAGCCATCAGGTGTCGCAGCGTCTGAATCTTGCGCTCCACGACATCGGGACGCTCCATGGGCAACCACTGATACGCCGTGCCGGGTTTGGGCACGAGCGGGTTCACGCTCCCGGCGATGCGCCCGACATGGCCGGCACGCCTGGCGTACTTCATCATCCGGTCGCGGATCTGTACAGTGAGATCGCGAATCTCTACGAGGTCGTCATCGGTCTCGGTTGGCAGCCCGATCATGAAATACAGCTTCAGGTTCTCGATCCCCTCACTGAAGATCAGCTCGGCCCGGTCCAAAATTTCGTCGTTGGTCACGGTCTTGTTGATGACGCGGCGGAGACGATCAGACCCGGTCTCGGGTGCGATGGTCAGCGTGCGCTCGCCGCTCGAGCGCAGCAGCTTCACGATGGTCGGCGTGAGGTCGTCGAGCCGAAGCGACGCCGGGCTGATCGAGTAGCCCATCGCGGCCAGCCGGCCGAGAATCTCCTCGATGTCCGGGTGATCGCAGAGCGCGATCGACACGAGTCCCACACGGCTCGAATGGCGGCGGGCCGCGGCGGCCTGCTCCAGAATGCGTGCCGTCGGAAACGCGCGCACCGGCAGGTAGTTGTAGCCCGCCCAGCAGAACCGGCACAAATTGGCGCAGCCGCGCACGATCTCGATGAGGAAGCGCGACCCGAACTCCGTGTCGGGCGTGAAGATCGACGTGCTCGGAGGGTCGACGGTCTCGTTCACGGGCTGCGCCGCCTTGCGAACCGGGACCGGCGCTGCCGAATCGGTGGCGACGTATCTCGCGATGCGGCCCGCCTCGTCGTACTCCACTTCGTACAGCGACGGCACGTAGAAGCCGCGGCTCGTGCTCAGTCGCCGGCACAGTTCGTCGCGACCCGAGGTTTCCCGGACCGCCACGGCCATGGCGGGAATCAGGACCTCCCCTTCTCCCGCTGCAACGACATCTGCGAACAGCGCCAGCGGTTCGGGATTGACGAACGTAACGGCGCCCCCGATGACCACCAGCGGATGCCGCGTGGTCCGTTCCGACGCGTAGAGCGGCATCCCGGCCAGCCGCAGCATCGTCAACACGTTGGTGTAGTCCCATTCGAACGACACCGAAAACGCCACCACATCGAAGTCGCCCACGCTCGTCTGCGACTCGAGCGTCACGAGCGAGGCGCCCGCTCCCCGCCGGGAGGCCAGCTCCTGTTTGGGCGGCAGGAAGACACGCTCGCACACGATGTCGGGCTCGGCGTTGAACAGACGATACGCCGTCTGAAAGCCGAGGTTCGACATGCCCACGAAGTACGTGTTCGGGAACGCCAGCGCCACTCGCAGGCGGTCCGCGTGCGGTTTGCGGACATAGCCCACCTCTCGCGAGAGGATCTCGCGCGCGTGCTCACGCTGTTCCCAGTTGCTCATGAGGGACTTGGTGACGGACAACGGGCGGACGAGCCCTGGCGAGCCGGTCAGGACGCCCAGCTTCAGGCGTCGGCGCTGTCGACTGCCGTGGGTGTTTCTAATCTACCACGACGGCCGGAACCAGGCCCCGGCGAGGGACGCCGGGGCCGAACGGACTAGGCATCGCCCTGCCGGCGCAGGAACGCGGGCACATCGAGCGGCGAGGACGGCTCGGCCTGTTCTCCCGGCTCGACGACCGCGTCGCCTCCCACCGCCATCTGAAGAGGTAGCTCGATCCCCGGACGGCGTGTGATTGCCACCCGGCCCGTGGACGGACGATCGGGCACCGTGATCGGCTCGTTCCGCCCCTTGACGTGGTGCCAGTTCTGGAGATCCACGGGCGTCTGTGCGCGCCCGGCGGCGCGAGCGCGGCCTTCGCCGGCATCGAAGCCCGTGGCGATGACCGTGATCTTCACCTGGCCTCCCAGGCGTGGATCGACGACAGCGCCGAAGATGATGTTCGCGTCCTCGTGCGCCGCCTCGTGGATGATGCTCGACGCTTCGCTGACCTCGATGAGCGACAGGTCGGTGCCACCGGTCACGTTGATGATCACGCCTCGTGCGCCGTCGACGGCGGCGCCTTCGAGCAGGGGGCTCGAGATGGCGGCGCGCGCCGCATCGATGGCCCGGTTCTCGCCTGTGGCGACGCCTGTGCCCATCATCGCCATCCCCATGCCGGCCATGATGGTGCGCACATCGGCGAAATCGAGGTTGATCAGCCCCGGCACGAGGATCAGGTCGGAGATCCCCTGAATGGCCTGGCGCAGCACATCGTCGGCGGAGGCGAAGGCATCGGTCAGCGACGTCGTGCGCGCGATGATGGCCAGCAGCCGCTCGTTGGGAATGGTGATGACGCTGTCAACGCAGTCGCGCAGCGCGTCGAGCCCGCGCTCGGCCTGGAGCGCGCGCTTCTTCCCTTCGAAGCGGAACGGCCTGGTCACGACCGCAATGGTGAGCGCGCCGAGCTCGGTGGCCAAACTTGCGATGACGGGCGCCGCGCCCGTGCCCGTGCCGCCCCCGAGACCCGTGGTGACGAACACCATGTCGGCCCCTGTCAGGGCCTGAATCACCAGGTCTGTGTCCTCGAGCGCGGCCATGCGGCCGATGTCAGGGTCGGCTCCGGCGCCGAGGCCCTTTGTGACTCTCGATCCAATCTGCAGCTTGACGTGCGCGGCGTTGCTCGCCAGCGCCTGGGCGTCGGTATTGGCGGCCACGAACTGGACGCCTTCGAGCCCGGCCTGGACCATCCGGTTCACGGCGTTGCCGCCGCCGCCACCGACGCCAATCACCTTGATGCGCGCGCCGTTGCGCACCTCCTCCTCGAGCGTGAGACGGAGATCCTCGTCGTCTCGGGTGCTGCGGTCCGGTCGCGGTTCGTGCAGGTTCGGCATGGTTGTCCCGTCTCCTAGAAGAACTCCTTGAACAGTCCGCGCAGTCGGCCGGCGACGCGGCCAAGCGTGCCCACGCCCACCAGTCGGGGCGCTTCGACCACGTGATTCCGATGGGCGTAGAGCGTCAGGCCCACGGAGGTGGCGTAGGTGGGTTCATTGACGTGGTCGGCGAGCCCGCCGACACCCATCGGCGCGCCGCGGCGGATCGGCAGATCGAAGATCTGCTCGCCGATTTCCGGCATGCCTTCGAGGATCGCGCCGCCGCCGGTGAGCACGATGCCCGAGTTGAGCGATTTTTCGTAGCCGGCACGGCGAATCTCATCCCACACCAGGTGGAAGATTTCCTCGGCGCGTGGCTGGAGAATCTCAGACAGGATCCGCCGTGCCATGATCCGCGGCCGCCGGCCACCCACGCTCGCCACTTCGATGGTCTCCTCTTCGTCGACCATGGCCGAGAGTGCGCAGCCGCACTTGCGCTTGATCTTCTCCGCGTCCGGTATCGGGGTACGAAGCCCGACGGCGATATCGTTCGTGAAGTGGTCGCCGCCGACGGGAATGACGGCCGTGTGCCAGAGGCTCCCGCGCTCGAAGATGGCGAGGTCGGTCGTGCCTCCACCGATGTCGACCAGGGCCACACCCAGATCTTTCTCGTCGTCCGTCAGCACCGCCTCGGCCGCCGCCAGCTGCTCGATGACCATGTCGATGACGTCCATGCCGGCGCGATTGACGCACGCCACGATGTTCTGCGTGGACGACGCGCTGCCTGTGACGATGTGGACGTTCACTTCGAGCCGCGCGCCGGTCATGCCGACGGGCGCACCGATGCCGTCCTGCTCGTCGACGACGAAGTCCTGCGGCAGGACGTGGAGAATCTCGCGCCCGTTGGGCAGGGCGACGGCTTTGGCCGCGTCGATCGCCCGGCGCACATCGTCGCGCGTGATTTCCCGGTTCTTGCCCGCGACAGCAATGACACCGCGGCTGTTGAAGCCCTTGATATGCGGACCTGACACGGCCAGGTGAACCGAGTCCACCTCCACGCCCGCCATCAGCTCGGCTTCCTCTATCGCCTTCTTGATCGATTCGACCGCCGCCTCGAGATTGACGACGACACCGCGTTTGATGCCCTTCGAGTCGGCCTTGCCAATGCCGATGATCTCCAGATCACCGTCGTCCATCGCCTCGGCGACGATCGCCGCAATCTTCGTAGTGCCGACGTCGAGGCCGGCCAGATAACGAACCTTGCGTCCCACGTGTCCTCCGACCTTCCTTACCCCTGTCCCGATTCCTGGCGCGCACGCGTCGGGCTGTCGGCGCTGCCACCAGCGGCCGGTGTCACCCTCTGTCGTGTGCCCGCCACGGGCCGAACATAAACGCGCCCGTCGAACCGGAGATCGACATACTCGATGTCGGGAATCCGTTCATGAAGTGTCGGCGCCAGGTCGACATAGGCCTGCAACCGTTCCACGAAGTTTTCGTCTCCCAGCCGGAGAAGTGCCGTCTCGCCTTCCAGCACCACCACCGCGTCGCGCTGGTTCGACACGTCGATCTGCGAGATCCGCCGCGCGAAGTCCGTGCGCGAGTGGAGCGCGGCGAGCAGCCGCGCCGCGAGAACGGCCCGCCCCTCGTCGATGGTCGGCCCTCCGGCTCCCGGAGCGGCTTGAAGACCATCGATGATCGGCAGATCGAACTCCACGTAGTTGGGTCCGTACTCGTCGATGATCACGCCGCGCGCATCCACGAGGTAGAGCTCGCGCCCGACGCGGCCGATCCCCATCGGGTGACGCTCCGTGATCACGATCTCGATCGTCGACGGCAGCTGGCGTCTGAGCGCCGCATCGTCGACCCACGGCGACTTCCGGAGCGTTTCCCGCCATTCCTGCAGATCGAGCGTCACGATGTTCTGCCCCCGGAGGCCCTCGACGAGACCGTGTACCGCACCCGTCGACAGGCGTTCGTTGCCCCGAACGACGATGCGTGACACTTGCAGAAACGGCGCGTGCAGCATCAGCTCGCGCCCTCGATAGCTGCCGTAGCCCACCGCGCCGGCCATGAGAAGGAGCCGTACCGCACGCAGGGCCTGGCGGCTGACGATGCCGCGCTTTCTGGCCGGCTTGACCTGGGCCCGGCGAAATCGCTTGTCTGCCGGTGCGGCTACGGGCACGACCACTATCTCCCGTCGTCTGCGCGGCGCTCCGGAAATCGGAGCTCGAGCTCGCCAAGAATTCGATCGCCCACCACGCCGATCGATCCGGCGCCGAGCGTCACCACCACATCGTTCGCGCGGCTCGCCGCGGCGACCGCCGAGGCGAGGGCCGCGAGATCCGAAATCACGAATACCGGCGCCCGCACGGTCCGACGGATGGCCGCAGCAAGAGCTTCGGCGGTCACGCCGGGAATCGGGTCCTCGCCCGCGCCATAGATGTCCGTCAGCCACACCGCGTCGGCAGCCGACAGCGCGGGACCGAACTCTTCCAGCAGCTGTCTGGTGCGCGAATACCGGTGAGGCTGGAACGCCACGAGCACGCGCGCGCGTGCGAGCGAGCGTGCCGCCTCGAGCACGGCACGAATCTCGGTGGGATGGTGGCCGTAGTCGTCGATCACGAGTACGCCGGCGTGCTCGCCCCTCGTCTCGAACCGGCGTTCCGCGCCTCGGAAGCTCTCAAGAGCTCGTGCGACCGTCTCGAAAGGAAGGCCTAACAGCTCAGTGACAGCAACGACCGCCAGCGCGTTACTGAGGTTGTGACGGCCGGCCACTCCGAGGCGGATATCGCCAAGGTGGCGCGGGCTACCCGGGAGGGTATCGGGGCTCCCGAGCCGCGACCACACCTCGCACGCTCCCTCGTAGCCCTTGCTGGACACCTCACGTGCGAACACGTCAGCGTCCTGCCGATCGAGCGCGTAGCTCACGACGCGGCTCGTCACCCGATCGAGCGCGGCACGCAGCCGATCGTCGTCGATGCAAGCGACCGCGGCTCCGTCTCCAGGGACACTGTTCGCGAAGGCCACGAAAGCGTTCGAGAGATCCTCGAAGCCGCGATAGTTCTCGAGATGCTCGTCATCGAGATTGGTGATCACGGCCACCGTTGGCTTCATCGAGAGAAACGACCGGTCGCTCTCGTCGGCCTCGGCAACGAAGTAGCGGCTCGCGCCGATGCGGATGCTGCTGTCGAACGCACGCAGCCGCCCGCCGATGACGGCCGTGGGATCCAGGCCGCCGCGGTCGAGCGCCCAGGCGATCATCGACGTCGTGGTCGTTTTGCCATGCGCGCCGCCAACCGCGATCGCATAGTGACCACGCATCAGCTCGGCGAGGAGGTCGCCTCGGGAGACGAGCGGAATCTGCCGCCGCTTCGCCTCCATCAGCTCGGGATTGTCCGGACGGATCGCCGATGAGACCACCACGCGATCGACGTCCGCAATGTGCTCGCGCGCATGTCCCTCTCGGACGGCCACTCCCAGCCGTGCGAGGCGGTCGGTTACCCCCGTCATCCGAAGGTCGGATCCGCTCACCTGATGACCTGTCCGAACCAGCAGCTCGGCCAACCCGCTCATGCCGCTCCCACCCACTCCGATGAAGTGCACCCGCGCCCCGATCGGCGCCGTTCGCTCGCCGTCTGCCACGCCGGCTCTCTCAACTCCCGTGACCGGCGGCGAGCTCGTAGAGGCGATCGACGATTCGCCTCGCCGCGTCGGGCCGCGCCAGCCGCCCGGCGGCAGCCGCGAGCTGCTCCCGGCGCGCTCTATTGCCGGCCAGCACGCCGACGCGTGCCGCCAGACTCTCTCCAGACAGCTCCCGCTCGTCGATCACCTCGGCAGCGCCCGCCGCCAGCATCGCGGCGGCGTTCTTGCGCTGATGGTCGTCGGTCGCCGCCGCGAGCGGAATCAAAATCGCAGCGCGAGCCGCCGCCGTGATCTCGGCCAGCGTCGTGGCCCCGGCTCGACAGACGATCAGATCGGCCGCGTTCATCTCTACGTCCATCGCGTCGAGAAACGGCGCCACCCGCGCGTCGATTCCGGATCGCTCGTAGGCGTCGCGAACCAGAACGAGATCGCGCTCGCCGGTCTGGTGCGTAATCGACAAGTCAGCTCCTCCGCCCGCCAACCGCGCCGCCGCCTCCACCATGGCCACGTTGATCGCGTGCGCGCCCTGCGACCCGCCAAAGATCAGCACCCGAACCCTGGCCGACGACGACTCATGCGTCGGCCGGTCTGTCAGAAATCCCGGCCGTCACCGGATTGCCGCTGACGAAGCCCTTGCCCCCAAAATGCGACAGCGTGGAGTCGTAGGTCACCGCCGCTGCTGAAACCACAGACGCGAGCAGCCGGTTCGTCAGTCCCGGCACGGCGTTCTGCTCGAGTACCAGCGTCGGAACGCCGCGCAGCGCGGCCGTCAGCACAATCGGTCCCGAGCTGTAGCCGCCGACACCCATCACCACGTCGGGCGCGCGCCGCGACACGATGCGCCAGGCGTCGACCGCGCTCAGCGGGAGCATGCTGATCGCTCGAACACGAGCCGCTGCCGATTTCCCCTTCAAACCGGCACTCCGGATCACGTCCAGGGCAAAACCCTCGCGAGGCACCACGCGCGCCTCGAGTCCGCGGGCGGTGCCCGCGAACGAGATGGCTGCGTCCTTCTGACGGACCAGGATCTCGCGCGCCACCGCAATCCCCGGGAACAGGTGTCCGCCGGTGCCGCCGCCGGCGATCACGATCCTGAGCGGTGCCACCCGGTGCTCCTCGACCGCCGATGCGCGAACGATCGGCCATCATGTGTCTGACGTCGCATGCTGGGACACGTTCAACAGAATGCCCGTGCCGATGAGACAGATCAGCAGGGATGAGCCGCCGGCGCTGACGAAGGGCAGCGGAATGCCCTTGGTCGGCATCAGCCCCAGCACCACGCTGATGTTGACCAGCGCCTGAACGGTGATCATGGCAGTCAGACCGAGCGCCAGGAACGCGCCGAACAGGTCGGGTGCGCGCATCGCAATCGTCAGTCCGCGCCACGCGATGACGCCAAAACATACGAGCACGGTGGTCGCGCCGACGAGCCCGAGCTCCTCGGCGATCACCGAGTAGATGAAGTCGGTGTGCGGCGTGGGCAGATAGAAGAGCTTCTGCACGCCGGCCATGAGACCGCGGCCGAACACGCCGCCCGTGCCGACGGCGATGATGGACTGGATGATCTGAAAGCCGTCGCCGAGGGGATCCTCCCAGGGATTCCAAAACGCCATCAGCCGGCGCCACCGGTAGGGCGCGCTCACCAGGACGTACCACACGAGCGGCACGAGGAGGAGCGATGCCCCAATCAGGTAGCGATAGCTCAATCCCGCGGCGAAGACCATGACGAACGCGATCGTCACGAGCGACATCGCCGTCCCGAAATCCGGCTCCAGCAGGATCAGCACCACGATGAAGACCATGACGACGGCAATGGGCGTGAGCGAGTAGCGGACCTCGTCGATCCTGTGCATGCGCCGCTCGAGAATGGCCGCGATGAAGAAGATGATGCTCAGCTTCGCCAGCTCCGACGGTTGCACACCGATGCCGCCAAGACCCACCCACCGATGGGTGTTGTTGATGGGAGGCATCAAGAGCACGGCAACCAAGCCGAGCAGCACGACTGCCAGCGAGGTCCAGATGAGCGCGGGCTCGCGGTAGTTGTGATAGTCGAACCGCATCACGAGCGCGACCGCGGCGAGACCCATCGCCGCCCACATGCCCTGCTTGATCAGGAAGAGATAGGGCTGCTGATAACGTTCGAGCGCCAGGACCGCCGAGGCGCTGTACACCATCACCACGCTGGCACACACCAGCAGAAAGGTGGCCAGGAAGAGCATCTTGTCCGACTTGAGTTTTCGCGCCATACTCCGCCCTGAGCTCTAAAGTCCTGGGTGGCTGCACCCGAAATCTTGGCTGGTCGCCAAGAGACTCCCGCGTCTCGCCGACGGGCGAGCAGTCAGCAGTCATCAGTCGGTCGGTGGGCAGGGACACCAGCTTCGCAGGCCGGGGCAGCCCGCGTTCCCAGCAGCAGATTCCCAACCGCGCCAACCGACTGACGACTGCTCACTGCTCGCGCGTCGTTCGCAATTCCTCCACCAGTCGCGCCACTTCCGCCTTGAACATCCGGCCACGCTCGGCATAGTCACGAAACATGTCGAAGCTCGCGCACGCCGGCGAGAGAAGCACCGTCCCCCCCGGCGGGGCGAGCGCGTAGGCCGTCCTGACCGCGTCGCTCATCGACTCGGCTTCGGCCACCGGCAAGCGCCCGTCGAACGCCTCACGGAACCGGGGCCGCGACTCGCCGATCAACACCACCGCCGCCGCTCTGGAGACGAGCGGCTGGACGAGGTCCTCGAGCGTTCCGCCCTTGAAGCGTCCGCCCATGATCGGTACGAGCCCAGCGTCGAAGCTGAGGACGGCCTGGCGTGCGGCCTCCACGTTGGTGGCTTTCGAGTCGTCGACGAAGCGCACGCCCCCGGCCACGGCCACGGGCTCGAGCGCATGCTCGAGACCGGTGAACGACTCCACCGCGGCCGTCATCGCGTCCGGTGGCACTCCGGCGATCCATGCCGTCGCAGCCGCCGCCACCACATCTGCGCGCAGGTGCGGGCCGAGCAACCGGATCGATCCGAGCGCCACGAGCGGCGTGACGTCCGACTGACGACGAACCACGATGTGGTCGTCCATCACGCCGACGCCTTCTATGGCGCGTCCCGTCGCCGAAAACAGCAGCCGGGACGCCTCTGTGCTGCTTGCGAGCTCGCTCGCCTCGGTATCGTCCACGTTGATCACGGCCCAGTCACCGGCGGTCTGATTCGCGAAGATCCGGGCTTTCGCGGCCCTGTATTCCGCGAAGTCACGATGCCGATCCAGGTGATCGCTCGACAGGTTGAGCAGCACCGCAATCCATGGATGAAACCGGCTCGTCGTCTCGAGCTGGAAGCTGCTGACCTCGACGACATGAAGGGTGGCCGGCGTGGAGGCCTCGACCTGGGCACTGAGAGCCGTGCCGATGTTGCCGCCGACGAGCGCGTCGAGACCGGCCTGCTGGCACATCCGCCCTATGAGCGTCGTCGTCGTCGACTTTCCTTTGGTCCCGGTCACGGCAATCACACGGCCGCGCAGCCAGCGCGAGGCCAGCTCCAGCTCACCGATGACGGGCACCCCGGCAGAGCGTGCGGCGCGCACGTCGGGCTGTTCGAGGGAGACCCCTGGACTGACGACGATCAGATCGGCGCCGAGTAGCGTCTCCACTCGGTGCTTCCCGAGCTCGAGGCCAATGCCGTCGCGGATCAGCGCCCCCGCCTCGTCCAGGTCCTCTCTCTGGTCGGTGAGCGTCACACGCGCGCCGCGGCGAGCCAGGAGCCGTGCGGCCGGTACGCCGCTGCGGCCGCCGCCGACGACCACCACGTGCTGCCCCGCGACCGAAAACTCGCTCATGGTCTCCTTGTCCGACTCGCCGAACCCGGCCGGCACTCTGTCAACGCACATCCATCGGTCATGCGATCGCACCTCGTCCATCCCGCTCACCGCAGCTTCAGCGTCGTCAGGCTGAAGAGCCCGAAGATGATTCCGACGATGACGAAGCGGCTGATGATCTTCGGTTCGCTCCATCCGACGAGCTCGAAGTGATGATGGAGAGGCGCCATCCGAAAGACGCGCTGCCCCGTCAGCTTGAACGAGGCCACCTGCACGATTACGGAGAGCGCCTCGAGCACGAAGACGCCCCCGACGATGAGCAGCAGCAGTTCCTGTTTGATGAGAATGGCGACCGTGCCGAGCGCGCCGCCGAGCGCGAGCGATCCGACGTCTCCCATGAAGATGTCGGCCGGATACGAGTTGTACCAGAGGAATCCGAGGCTCGCGCCCACGAGCGACCCGCAGAAAATCGTCAGCTCCGCTGCCGGTGAGAAACGCACGAGCAGCAAGTACTCGGCCAGCACCCGATGGCCGGTGACGTATGCCAGGGCCGTGAATGCCGCTGCCGCGATGGCGAAGGTGCTGATGGCCAGGCCGTCCAGGCCGTCCGTGAGATTCACGGCGTTCGACGCGCCGACGAGGACGAGCACCGCAAACGGCACGTAAATCAATCCGAGATCCGGAATGAGGTTCTTGAAGAATGGAAAGATGAGGCGCGTGCTGTACAGGTTCCTCTCGGCCAGCAGGATCAGCATGATGCCGATGCCCACGGCAATAGCCACCTGCGCCAGGAACTTGTAGCGAGGCCACAACCCGTGATGGGACCGGTGCGTCACCTTCAGGTAGTCGTCGGCAAAACCGACGGCGCCGAACGCGAGGGTGGCCGTGACGGCAATCCAGATGTACACGTTCGTCAAGTCCGCCCACATCAAGGTGGGGGTCACGGCGGCGGTCAGAATCAGCAGGCCTCCCATCGTCGGCGTCCCCGCCTTGGGGCGGTGCGTGGCTGGCCCTTCTCCGCGGATGACCTGCCCGATCTGGAACTGGCGCAGCTTGCGAATCATCCAGGGCCCCAGCAGCAGGCTGATGGCCAGCGCCGTCAAACTCGCCGCGGCCGTGCGAAACGTGATGTAGCGCGTGACGTTCAACACGGAAATTTGCGTGTGGAACGGATAGAGCAGGTGGTAGAGCATCAGGCGAGCTCCGCGACAAGGCGCGCCACCACACGATCCGTCCGAATTCCCCGCGATCCCTTCACGAGCACCAGATCTCCCGCGCCGACGAAAGCGGCCATCAACTCTGCCGCTTCGTCGCTCGACTCCACGTGCCGGACGGCTGCCGCGGGCATGCCGGCCGCGACCGCTGCGGCACCCAAGGCACGCGCCGGCTCACCACCCACCGTGACTAGCAGGTCGAGGTTGGCACGAGCCGCCGCGACGCCACTCGATTCGTGGAGCGCGCGGGACGTGTCGCCGAGTTCCAGCATCTCGCCGAGCACCGCAATCCGTCGTCCGAATCGCCGCTCCCGGGCGATCACGTCGAGCGCCTGCTCGAGCGCAGCCGGGTTCGAGTTGTACGAGTCGTCGACGAGCACTGCGCCGCCCGCCAGCTGGCGAACCTCGCCGCGGCCGGATGCTGCGCGAAGCGTTGCGGCCCGCGTCACCACGTCGTCGAGCGGCACGTCGAAATGCAGGGCAACCGCCGTCGCCGCCAGCACGTTGGCGAGGTTGCCGCGGCCGACGAGCGGCGTGTGCAGCACCGCGCGACCCGCCGACGTCTCGAGATCCGCCAGGACGCCTTCGATTCCGATCTCGCGAACGCGCGTCGCGCGCACGTCGGAGGGCTGCTCGACACCGAAGGTGACGACAAGACCGGCGAACCGCGGGACCCTGGCCATGACCCGGGGATCGTCGGCGTTGGCCACCAGCACGGTGTCCGTCGCCGCCTGGTCGAAGATTTCCGCCTTGGCGTCCGCAATCGCGTCGATCGAGGCGAAAAACTCGAGATGCGCTGGCGCGACATTGGTCCACACGCGCACCTCTGGCTCGGCGATGGCCGTCAGCGTGCGGATTTCGCCAGCGTGATTCATACCCAGCTCGACCACCGCAATCTCGGGACGCTCCCGAAGCTCCAGAAGCGAGAGCGGGAGTCCGATGTGATTGTTCAGATTGCCCCGGTTCCGAAAGACCCGATACCGACCGCCGAGAAACTCGGCCGCGGCTTCTTTCGTCGTCGTCTTCCCTGCACTTCCCGTGATGGCCACAACCTTCGCGCCCGAGGCCCGACGCACGTGGCGGGCCAGTTCCTGTAACGCGCGGGTGGTGTCCGCCACCCGCAAGACGACCACGTCCTCACGCCCTCGATCGGGCCGCGCGGTGACAATCCCCATGGCACCGCGCCGGATGGCCTCGTCGACGAACTCTTCCCCGTCGAGCCGCTCGCCGCGAATCGCGAAGAACAGGTCGCCTGGCGCCAGCGTTCTCGTATCGATCGAGCAGTTGCCGACGACCACATCAGGACTCCCCGACAGGAGCACACCGCCAACGGCGGACGCCACGTGGCCGGCCGTGAGCGTCAGAACCGGCTCCATGACTCTTCGCATTTCTCCGCGATCTGCGCCGCGAGCGAAGGCGAACCACGACTCCTACGAGACGCGCGAGCGCGTGCGTCGTTTCGACAACGCCTCCCGCGCCACGGCCGCATCGTCGAACGGCAACACGCGTTCGCCAATCACTTGGTGCTTCTCGTGCCCCTTGCCGGCGATCAGCACCAGATCGCCCGGCTGTGCCAGCTCGATCGCGCGTTCGATGGCCTCCCGACGATCGATCAACGCGAGATAGCCAGGAATGGCCTCACCGCGCTGATCGCGTCGGGACGCGGCGTCGCTGACGCCGGGACGCTCGGACGGCGGCACGAGACCTGTCTTGATCTCCTCGATGATCCGGCCCGGATCCTCCGTCCGCGGATTGTCGGACGTCACGATGACGAGATCGCTCAACCGCCGGGCGACCGCGCCCATCAGCGGCCGCTTCGTCCGGTCGCGATCGCCGCCGCAGCCAAAGACCGTGATCAACCGCCCCGCCGCGAGGGGCCTTGCCGTGTCGAGCAGATTGCGCAGCGCGTCGTCGGTATGGGCATAGTCCACGACAGCCGTCACCTCGTCCGCGGCTGCCGACACGACTTCGAAGCGACCCGGCACGCCGCGCAGGGCGAGAAGGCCACCCTCGATCGCCGAAAACGGCAAATCGAGCGCCACGGCTGTCGCCACGGCGGCCAGAATGTTGTAGACGTTGGGGCGCCCGACCAGGTGCGAGCGGCACTGGATGAGCCCGCGCGGCGTCCGGATGTCGAAGGTCAGTCCGTCGAGCGAGAAGGACAACGGACCCGGGGTCACCTCCGCCGACTGGTTCACCGCATAGGTCACCGGACGCGGCACGAATCCGGCGAGCGCCTGCCCTTTCGGATCGTCGAGATTGACGATGGCGGGCGCGCCCCGTGGAAGCATCTCGAAGAGCCGCCGCTTCGCGCGAAAGTAGCTCTCCATGTCGCCGTGGTAGTCGAGATGATCGCGCGTCAGGTTCGTGAAGACTCCGGCTGAGAAGTGAATCCCCTCGGCGCGCTTGAGGCTGAGCGCATGCGACGACACCTCCATCGCGCACGCCCGGCAACCGGCGTCGACCATCTCCCGCAAGAGCGCCTGCAAATCCAAGGATTCGGGCGTGGTCCGGCTCGCCTCGCGCTCCTCGCGGCCCACGCGGTAGACGACCGTTCCAAGCAACCCGCAGTTCAGCCCGGCGTGATCGAAGATCGAGGCGAGGAGATAACCGGTCGTCGTCTTGCCGTTGGTTCCGGTGATACCGATGACCGCCAGCTCCCGGCTGGGATGCCGATTGAACTCATCGGCCAGGATTGCCAGTGCGAGCCGCGCGTCGCTCACACGCACCCAGGGGACCGCGCTGCCGGCTGGCGCCGCCGATTCGGCGACGACCACGGAAGCCCCGCGCGCGGCGGCGTCCGCCGCGAAGGTCGCACCGTCGCGGTGCTGGCCCGCGAGAGCCACGAAGCTGTCTCCTTGCCGGACGCGCCGGGAGTCATACGCCAATCCGGTCACGAGCCGATCGGGCGAAACCGGCTCGTTGACGTGAACGGCCAGACCATGAGCCTCGAGAGCCGCTATGAGGTCGGCCATCGTCATGGGTGGTCACCGCCCGTCGTCTCGGGGGCCGTAGCAGCAACCTCGGTTTCGCGGACAGGGACCTGGCGTCGAAGCACGAGCGTGCACGAGGAACCGAGCTCGACTGGCGTGCCCGGCTTCGGCTGCTGATCGACGACGAACCCTACGCCCTGGAGACGCCCGACCATGCCGAGCCTGGTGAGCGTCCGCACCGCGTCTCTTGCGCTCAATCCCCTGAGATCCGGCAGCACGTCGCTGGCAGTACGGACGCCGCTGGCGAGGGTGATGATGGTCGGCGTCGGACGCGCCACCCTCACCACCTCGCCTCCCGCTTTGTGACGGGCGACGAGAACGGGCGGCTCAGGATTGATGGTGGGGCCGATGCCCAGGTAGCGCAGCGATGCTTCAGCGATGTTTCGATACACCGGCGCGGCAACCACTCCGCCGTAGTAGCCGCCGGCGTGCGGAGAATCGATGACCACGACGAGGACGAAAGCAGGCTTGCGCGAGGGCACGAACCCGACAAAGGACGCGTTGTAGTCGGACGTCGAATACCGCCCCCCGACGAGCTTCGCGGCTGTGCCAGTCTTGCCGGCAATGGTGAATCCCGGAATCTTGGCGGCGGTCGCCGTGCCCCGCTCGACGACTTCCTCCATGATTGTCGTCAACTCGGCCGCGGTTTCCGCCGCGACGCTCCGTCCGAGCTCCAGCGGCTTCACCGGCACGCGATGACCGTCCTTCACAATCGCCCTGAGCACACGAGGCTGCAGGAGACGGCCGCCATTGGCGATGGACGAGACGGCGGCTGCCATCTGGAGCGGCGTGACTCCCACCTGATACCCCATGGACACCGACGCCAGCGCACTGTCGTTCAGTCGCTCTGCGCTCCACACGATGCCCGCGTTTTCGCCGGGAAAGTCGGGGGAGAGCGTTCTGCCGAAGCCGAACCGCGCGATGAAACGGCCCAGCCGTTCCGGACCGAGCCTGAGGCCGACCTTGATGGCGCCCACGTTGCTCGACTTGACGATGACATCGGTGAGCGACAGCACGTCGTAACGGTGCACGTCGTCGATTTGACGTGAGCCGAAGCGGATGTTGCCGGCGCTCACGTCGATGAAATCCTCCTTGCGAAACACCTTCTCTTCGATCGCGGCAGAGGCAGTGACGAACTTGAACGTGGATCCCGGCTCGTAGAGGTCCTGGATGCCGCGATTGCGGCGCGAAATCTCGTCTGCGGTGCGGAACGCGTTGGGGTTGAACGTCGGCACGTTCGCGAGGGCCAGAATCTCGCCGGTCCAAGGATCCATCATCAGCGCCACGCCACCCGCCGCGCGATTCGCGCGGACGCCGAGAGCGAGCTCGCGCTCGACAATGTGCTGCAGGTTCTCGTCGACCGTCAGCTCGAGGGTGGCTCCCGCGGTTGGCGGGCGCTCGAGACGGCTGAACGCTTTTCGCTTGGCGTCAGTCTGGATGAGAATCGTGCCGGCCTGTCCTCGGACAGAGTCGTCGTAGGCGGCTTCGATGCCGCTCAGCCCGACGTTGTCCACGCCGACATAGCCCAGCAGGTGCGCCGCGAGCATCTTCTTCGGGTAGAAGCGCCGGTTCTCCTTGATGAAACCGATGCCGTCGAGCGAGAGGGCCTTCACCCGCCGTGCCGCATCGGAAGAAATCTGGCGGCGCCCGTAAACGAAATCCTTCTGCCGCCTGCCCAGCCGCTCGGCCAGCGTCTGAAGCTCGCCGGGCGTACAGTCGCCCAGCGCGCCACAGATCGATCCCGCGGCCTGCCGGGCATTCTCGATCTCGCCCGGCTCGCCGACGATAGAGTCCGTGTCTGCGCTGTAGGCGAGCACGCGGCCATGGCGATCGAGAATTTCGCCACGCTTCGCCGGTACCTGGATCGTCCGGTTCTGTTGACGCTGGGCCCGCGCCTGCAGGTCCGCGTAGCGGAACACCTGCAAGTACACCAGGCGCGACTCGATGGCCGTCGCCCAGAGGACGAGCGCGGCGGCGGCAATGACGACGCGCCGGCGAAAGATGCCGCGCCACTCGTAGGATGGCTGGCCTGCCACGATCCGCCTTCCTTCCGATTACTTGCGCGCGACGATCGTCTTGGCCGGAGGATCGGGCGGAACGACCCGCTCGATCACAACAGCGGCCTCGCGAGGGGGCGCGACCAGATGAAGTCGTTCGACCGCGAGCGCTTCGATTCGCGCCGGCGACCGGAGTGTTTCGATCTCGAGCCGGAGATGGCGGCGAATCTCGTGTCTCGGCCGCGCGCTCCTGCTGCATCTGCTCCAACCGATAGCCGTAACGCAGCAGCTCGAAGTGCTGCCACGCCGAGAACAGAAGAACCCCGACGAGCAAGCCGCCGATGCCCACCGACTGCCAGAGCTCGCGCTGCCGTCGCTCGTCGACCTCGCGAATGATCAAGTTGTTGCGGACGTCCTTCTTGATCGCGTATTCGAACGTCTCCATACGACGCTCCCGTCTTTCAGGCCAGCCGTTCGGCTGCGCGAAGCTTGGCGCTTCGCGCGCGCGGATTGCGGGCGATCTCGTCGGACCCTGGCCGGATCGGCTTCGCCGTCAGCACGCGAATCGTGGCCTCGCCACGTTCGAGCGCTCTCAGCGTGTGTTTGACGATCCGATCTTCGAGCGAATGGAACGTGATGATGGCGAGCCTGGCGCCGGTGCGCAGCCGCCGGGCCGCAACCGCCAGGAATTGATCGAGTCCCTCGAGCTCCTGGTTCACCCAGATGCGCAACGCCTGGAAGGTGCGCGTGGCCGGATCGATCCGTCCGCGCGGGATACCCGCGCGGCGCACGATCGCCGCCAGTTGACCAGTCGTGCGGACCGGACTCGTCCGGCGCGCCTCGACGATGCGGCGGGCGATCCGACGTGACGCCCGCTCTTCGCCGTACGCGTAGATCACGTCTGCCAGCTCCTTTTCGGAGGCGCCGCCGATCAGCTCCGCCGCGGTCGGGCCCTCAGTTGTGTCCATGCGCATATCGAGTGGCTCGTCCCGCTGAAAGCTGAACCCGCGATCCGTGCCCGAGAGCTGCATCGACGACAGACCGAGATCGGCGACCGCGCCGTCGACCACAGGAATCCCTCTCGCGTCGAGCACTGCCGCCAACTGCCGAAAATCCGAGTGCACGAGCTCGACGCGATCGCGCCATTCGGCCAGCCGCTCCGCGGCAACGGCGAGCGCCGATCGATCGCGATCGAGACCCACGACCCGTCCCGCGCCCGAGGCGAGCAGCGCCGCGGCGTGGCCGCCCGCGCCGAGCGTGCAATCGACGAAGGTTCCGCCACGCTCGCGCATGAGAAGCGTCACCACCTCCTGCACCATCACCGGTTCGTGCGGCGCCACACCGGGCATCGCGCTAGATGCCGAACTCCGACAGCGCGCGCAGGTCATCGTCAGTCAAGGGCTCGCGCTGCAACTTGGAGAGGAACCGGTCGTGGTTCCAGACGTCGAGATAGTTGTACTGACCGAACACGTCCACCTCGCCCGCCATCGATGCACTCTCCCGGAGCCGCGTCGGAATCAGCACGCGGCCCTGGCCGTCGAGCTCGGTGACTTGACCGTAGAAGTTCACCCGGTCGAGAAATTTGAGGCGCGCGGGGTGGGAAGAGGGCACGCCGGCCAGCTTGTGCTCGATTTCCACCCAGACCGGCATGGGATAGACACGCACGGATTCGCCCGTCACGCTCGTCACGAACAGTTCACGCCCGTACTGGTCCTGGATCAGCGACCGGAAGCCGTTCGGAACCTTGAGCCGGCCCTTGTCATCAATCCGGGCCGGGGAGTTCCCCCGAAGCACTTTTTTGTCCACTTCACTCCAGAAAAATCCACCGGGATAGTAGAAGAGGCCCCTGGGGATGTCAATCGCAAAATCCCGCCGCTCAGTAAGTTACGCTAAATTTTCGCCCCTTGTTCGCCGTCTGTCCTCATCTGCTTTTCGGCACGAGCCCGGCGGCTGATAGGGGCGTGCTACGATCACGGTTTTGGATCGACCGAATAGACGAGGCTCATGCTCCGCGCCGCCCTCATTGGTTTTCCAACGACCGGCAAGACCACGCTCTTCCAGCTCCTGACGGGCGCCAGGGAATCGCCACGGGCCGGCTCGGGCAAGGCCGAGGCCCCGGTTGGCGTCGCCAAGGTGCCCGATCAGCGCCTCGATCGGCTCACGGCGCTCTTCAATCCCCGCAAACGCGTTCCCGCCACGGTCGAATTCGCCGACACGCCTGGCCCCGGACAATCGGGCGCGCAGTCGCTCGTGGACGTCGTCGCCTACCGGAACGCGGATGCCCTGGTCCACGTCGTGCGGGCGTTTCGCGATCCGGCCATTCCGCACGCTGCGTCGAGCGTCGATCCCGCCCGCGACGCGCGGACGATGGAGGACGAGCTGATCCTGGCGGATCTGGGAGTGGCCGAGCGGCGCCTCGAGCGGCTGGCTCGCGACCTGAAGAAGATGCGCACGCCCGATCTCGAGCGCGAGCACGCCGTGCTCGTGCGATGCCGCGAGACGCTCGAGCAGGGCACGCCGCTCCGCGCCCTCGGCCTTTCGGGCGACGATGCCCGGCGCCTGCGCGGTTTTCAGTTCCTGTCGGCCAAGCCGCTGCTCATCGTGATCAACCTGGACGAGGCGGACGTCGGCGAAATCCATCGGGCGACGGAGCTGGTCGGGCTCCAAGCGGTGGCCGCGGCAGCCTCCACGCGGGCCGTTGCGGTCTGCGCGAAGATCGAACTCGAGATTGCCGAACTCGGCGCCGACGATGCCCGCTCGTTCCTCGTCGATCTCGGCCTGACGGAATCGGGCCTCGATCGTGTGATCCGCGCCGCCTACGATTTGCTCGGCTACATCTCGTTCTTCACCGTCGGCGAGGACGAGTGCCGCGCCTGGTCGATTCCCAGGGGCAGTCCCGCTGTTGTGGCCGCTGGCGAGATTCACAGCGATATCGCACGCGGATTCATCCGCGCCGAGGTCGTGCGCTACGAGGCGCTCGTGTCCCGGGGCTCTCTGGCCGCGTGCCGCGATCACGCCGAGCTCAGGCTGGAAGGCAAGGAATACGTCGTCGAAGACGGAGACGTCGTCAATTTCCGCTTCGCGACGTGATACGTTAGCCGCGCACGCCGCGCGTGCCGTTCTTCCACAGCCAAGTGACCATTCGAACCATTGCCGTGTGCGAAGCGCAGGTGCCCTTCATCGAAGGCGGGGCCGAGGCGCACGTGAGCGAACTGATTCTGCGGCTGCGCGAGCGCGGGTACGAGACCAGCCGCATTTCGATCCCGTTCAAGTGGTACCCGAAGGATGAGATCCTCGCGCACGCGACCGCCTGGCGCCTGATCGATCTGAGCGAGAGCAGCCATCAGCCCATCGATCTCGTGATTGCGACGAAGTTCCCGTCGTACTTCGTCCGCCACCCTCACAAGGTGACGTGGCTCATCCACCAGTACCGCGCGGCCTACGAACTGTGCGGCACGCCCTACAGCGACTTCGATCACGTCGAGGGCGACGTGGCGCTGCGCGAGCATCTCATCGCGCTCGACACGCGGATGCTCAGCGAGTCGCGACGGTTGTTCACGAACGCGAAAAACACGGCAAATCGCCTGAAAAAGTTCAACGGCGTCGAGGCCGAGGCGCTGTATCATCCTCCGAGGCTGGCGGCTCGACTGCGGCCCGGACCCTACGGCGACTACGTGCTCGTGGTCGGACGGCTGGAGACCGTCAAGCGACCCGATCTGGCCATTCGCGCATTCGCGAGCATCCCAAGTTCCCTGCGGCTCGTGATCGCCGGTGAGGGCAGCCAGCGTAACGCGTTGCTCGATCTCGCCCGCCAGCTGGGTCTCACCGACCGCGTGGAGGTCATCGGCGGAGTCGATGATGCGCACCTCATCGATCTCTACGCAGGGTCGCTCGCGGTGCTTTACCTGCCCTTCGACGAGGACTACGGCTATGTCACGCTCGAAGCGTTCCTGTCGCGGAAGCCGCTGGTAACCGTGACGGATGCCGGCGGTCCCCTCGAGTTCGTGATCGACGGCGAGAATGGCTTCGTCGTGGAACCCCGTCCCGACGCACTTGCCGACGTCATCAGCCGGCTGGCGGCCGACCATCGACTCGCCGCACGGCTTGGGGAAGCGGGCTTCGAACGCGCACGCCTGGTGACATGGGACGGCGTCGTCGAGCGGCTGCTCGGTGAGTCGGCATGATCCGGTGACCAAGCTCATCATCCAGATTCCGTGCCTCAACGAGGCGGAGACGCTGCCTCGCACGCTGGCCGACCTGCCACGGCGCGTCCCGGGCGTCGACCTCGTCGAGGTGCTCGTGATCGATGACGGCTCGAGGGACGATACGGTGAAGGTGGCACGGGCGCACGGCGCCCATCACATCGTCAAGTTCAGACGTCACAAGGGGCTGGCCGCCGCATTCGTGGCGGGTATCGACGCCGCGCTCAAGCTGGGGGCAGATTTCATCGTCAACACCGACGCGGACAACCAGTACGCCGGCGCCGACATTCCGCGTCTCATGGCGCCGCTCCTCGACGGGACGGCGGATGTGGTGATCGGGGATCGCAACATCCAGACCTACGATCAGATGTCGAAGAGCCGGAAGCGGCTGCAGCGTCTCGGCAGCTGGGTCGTGCGCCAGACGTCCGGGACCAACGTGCCCGACACGACCAGCGGATTTCGCGCGTACACGCGCGAAGCCGCCCTGCGCATGACTATCGTCTCCGAATTCTCGTATACGCTCGAGTCAATCATTCAGGCCGGCAAGAAGCGGATGGCGGTGGCCCACGTCAGCGTGCGCACCAACCCGAAGGTCCGCGAATCGCGGCTCTTTACGAGTGTCTGGACCTATCTCAAGGCCTCGGCGGCCACCATCGCACGCGTCTATACGATGTACGAGCCGCTCAAGGTGTTCTCCTACATCGGCGGGGCGATCTTCGCGCTGGGCCTCGCGATCTCGATCCGGTTTCTCTACTACTACATCACCGGCACCGGCCTCGGGCACCTGCAGTCGTTGATTCTCGCGGCGATTCTGCTGATCGTGGGCTTCCAGGTGGTGCTCATCGGACTCGTCTCCGACGTCATCTCCGGCAACCGCAAGCTGATCGAGGACGTGCTGTACCGTGTCCGCAGTCTCGAGCTCGCGCTGCTCGATTCCGACCGCGCGCTGACCGCGGCCGGTCGCAGCACGGAGTCGGAGCGATGAGATCGCGTGGCTGATCCCTCCGAGATCTCCGTCGTCATTCCAGCGTGCAACGAAGCAGAGGCCATCGGCTCGCTCGTCGAGGAGCTCCGCCAGATTGCCCGCTGGCGGGAAATCATCGTTGTGGACGATGGATCGAGTGACGGCACCGGCGATCAGGCCCGGGCCGCGGGGGCGTCGGTCGTGCGTCATCCCTACAACAAGGGGAACGGCGCCGCCGTCAAGACCGGCATCCGGCAGGCCAGGGGCGAGTTCGCGTTGATCCTCGACGGCGACGGCCAGCATCGCCCCTCCGACGCGCCGCGACTGGCGGCTGCGCTGGGCGACTACGATCTCGTGGTCGGCGCACGATCAGGCGCCACTCAAGCCACGAGGTCGCGCCTGTTGGGTAATCGCCTCCTCAACTGGATCGCGAGCTACCTGACCGGGCAGCAGATCCCCGATCTGACCTCGGGGTTCCGCGCGGCCCGCCTCGAGCACCTTCGCGAGTTCCTGCACCTGCTTCCCAACGGTTTCTCCACGCCGACCACGACGACCCTGGCGTTCATCAAGGCGGGCCACAGCGTACGCTTCGAGCCGGTCGATGCGCGGGCCAGGCAGGGCACCTCGAAGATCAGGCTGGCACGCGACGGCGTGAAATTCTTTCTGATCCTGCTCAAGGTCATCACCATCTTCAGCCCGTTGCGTATCTTCGTACCCATCAGCGCGGTGGCCTTCACGATTGGGTCGGTCTACGCGCTCTGGACCATTGCCACACAGCATCACATCACGAACTCGTCGGTGCTGCTCATCCTGATGGCAGTCGTGATCTTTCTCGTTGGACTCGTATCGGAGCAGATTGCGACGCTCCGCTTCGAAGGCCGGCGCTGAGCGGCGCCTGGCTCCAGCCCCGTGAGCCTTCCGGTCCCCACCACGGAGCGTCGGCCGACACCAGGACGTCGTCGTCTCCTCATCGCCGCTCTTGTCGTCGCGTTCGTGGCTCGCCTCCTGTTCGGCCTCTACTACTGGGTAGGAAAGCCACTCACGCGCGACGAACAGGAGTACCTCGCGCTGGCCGTCAATCTGGCGCAGGGTCACGGGTTCGCGTATCCGGCATCCGGCCAGCCGTCGGGCGGCGCCCATAGAGTGGATCGGGCGCCGTTCTACCCGCTGTTTCTCGTGCCGCTCGTCAGCGGGGAGACACGCGCGGGGATCGAGATCCGCGAGACGCCCACAGCGGTGAAGGTTGCGCAGTCGGCGCTCGGGACGGTGGTGGTGTGGCTGATCGCCCTGCTCACGCGCCGCACTGCCGGACCGATCGCAGGGGTGTGCGCTGCCTGGATGGCAGCGCTCTATCCACCACTCGTCTGGATGCCCGCCTACGTGCTGAGCGAGACGCTGTTCGCGGCGTTGGCCCTCGGGTGCGCTGCCGTCCTCGGCTCGATGATCGATCGCAGTCCGGAGACATTTGCGAGTCGGCACGTCACGAGCGCGCGGCTTTTCAGTGCCGGCGTGATCGGCGGTCTCGGCGCGCTCACTCGTCCGACGCTGCTGCTGTTCCTGTTCGGCGCCGGAGTGTGGTTGCTGATCAGCCGAGGTCTGCGCGCCGCCATCATCGTGGCGCTCGGGGCGCTGCTCGTGATTCTTCCCTGGACGATCCGCAACGCGCGTGCGCACGGGCGGTTCGTGCTGATCTCGGCACAAAGCGGCGTGACGTTCTGGACCGGCAACCACCCGCTGAGCTCCGGAGAAGGTGACCTGGCCGCGAACCCGCCGGTGGCGAGGGCCAATCAGGAGTTCCTGCGGCAGCACGGTACGGAGTCCCCGGCGGAGCTCGAGCAGCGCTATCAAGACGAGGCGTGGCACTACATCGCGCAGGATCCGCTGTGGTGGGGAGGGCTGCTGCTGAGGAAGCTGTTCTTCTTGTGGGTGCCCATCGGGCCGTCCTACACGCTCCACTCGGCCCGGTACTACTGGGCCTCGGTCATTCCCTACGCGCTCGTGCTGCCGCTGGCGATCGCGGGTTATCGTCAGCTCTGGAGACGTGGACGACGCCCGTGGAGCCTGTGGCTGCTCGCCTTGTCTGCGCTGGCTGCCTCGGTGTTCTACATCGTCCAGGAGCGCTTCAGAATTCCGATCGTCGATCCGGCGCTGATCGTCGGCGCCTCTGCGTGGATCGCGACTCGCTTCCAACCCACGCAGCTGACAACGGACGACATATGACCTCACCCGAACGCCACGTCGTCGTGATGGTGACCAGCTCCTATCCGCGATTTCCGGGCGACACGATTGCGACCTTCATGGACCCGATCGCGCATGGGATTGCGGCACGCGGACACGACGTGCACGTGGTGCTGCCCTTTCACCCGCTTCTTCGACGGCCCGCGCGCGAAGGCCGCGTACACTTCCACCCATTTCATTACGCGCCCGTGACCAGCCTGAACGTGTTCGGGTACGCAGGCGCTCTCGACGCGGACGTCCGTTTGAGGCGCCGCGCCTATCTCGCCGCGCCGTTCGCATTCGTCGAGGGCAAGCGCACCGTGCGCCGTGTCATCCGCGAACACCGGGCGACGGTGGTGCATGCGCATTGGGTGGTGCCCGGCGGGGCAATCGCCGCCGCCAGCGCTCACCATCTGCCTCTTGTCGTCAGCCTGCACGGGTCGGATGTATACCTGGCAGAGCGTTCGTGGCTCGCCCGGCGCGGTGCGCGCAAGGCCTTCGCCCGATCGGGCTGGGTCACAGCCTGCAGCGACGATCTTCGCGAACGGGCCATCGGGCTCGGCGCCCGGTCCGAACGCCTCGAAACAGTGCACTACGGTGTGGACGCTTCACGCTTCCGGCCGAATCCGGAGGCCCGGATGCGCGTTCGCCAGGAGCTCAACCTGAACGACGACGATCCGCTCCTCTTCACCGCCGGACGCTTCGTCTACAAGAAGGGATTCGAGTACCTGATCGAAGCCGTCCCGTTGCTCGTCGAGCGGTGGCCCCGGCTTCGACTGGTCATCGGCGGCAGCGGCGATCTGGACGAACGCCTCCGCGCGAAGGCACATCAAGCAGGCGCCTCGCGCAACATCATCTTCACCGGGGTCCTCGATCACGCCACTGTTGCCGCCTTCCTCGCAGCCGCCGACATCGCCGTCGTACCCTCGGTGCGGGACAGCGCCGGCAACGTCGACGGATTGCCGAACATCGTGATGGAGGCGCTCGCCTCGGGCACGCCCCTCGTCGCCACCCCTGTGGGAGGCATTCCCGGCGTCATCGAATCGGACTGTAACGGCCTGCTGGTACCGCCGTCCGATTCCTCCGCCCTTGCCGCCGCCATCGATGGACTGTTGTCGGAGCCTCAGCAGCGGCGCGCTTTGGGCCGCGCCGGTCGCGACGATGCCGTGCGGCTGCACAGCTGGGAGCGCGTCGCCGAGTCGTTCGAGCGGGCATACGAGCGCGCAGGACGCACGGAGTGAGTCAGCGGAAGATGGCACGCTCGACGTGCTAATGTGACAGTTCCTGCCTTGCTTGTGCTGACCGCGCTCGCTCGCCTGCTGCTCGTAGCCTATCTGCCGGGCGCTCTTCTCTACCGCGTGCCACGCGTCAATCGCGCCCGGCGCGAAGCGCTTCCCGCCGAAGAACGCGCGTTCTGGGCCGTCATCCTGAGCGTGACCATCTCTCTCGTCGCGACGCTGCTCCTGGCCGTCGCCGGGCAGTATTCCTTCGGACGGCTGCTACTGGCAGACTCGGTGATCGCGGTCGCCACTCTCGCTGTGTTCCGCCGTCGCCTGCTGTACCGAGGCGGGGCACGCGCGATCGATCGCGGCGCCGTGCCGCCGATGGCGCTCATCGCGCTGGGCGTCTGGATGTTCTTTCCGCCCGCCGAGTATGTGATGGGCGGGAAAGATCCGGGCGTCTACCTGAACGAAGGCATCCAGATCGCGCAGCGCGGATCGCTCGTCGTCCGCGATCCCGTGATCGGCTCCGTGCCTGCCAGGTTTCGCGACATGTTCTACCCGCAGCACGAGCGCCAGCCCTACTACGGGCTGCGCTTCATGGGGTTCTACATCCTCGATCCGGCGCAAGGGACGGTCGTCGGTCAATTCCCGCACTTGTACCCGGCGTCCATCGCCATCGGCTACGGGATTGATGGTCTGACGGGCGCGCGGCGGACGTCCGGTTTCTGGGCCATCCTGGGCCTGGTGACGGTGTATGTCTCGGGATCGCGACTCTTCGGCCGCCGTGTGGCGTTCGCTGGCGCGTTGCTGCTCGCCCTCAACGTGATTCAGATTTGGTACGCCCGGTACCCGAACTCCGAGATCGTGATGCAGGCGCTGGGCCTCGCCGCACTGCTCGCCGCCGCGCGCGCGTTCGTCGACGGAGAAACGTCGGCTCGCCCCCATCGCGGCCGTGCTGCTCAGTCTGCTGCTGGTTCTGCGCTACGAGATCCTGCTGGCCCTCGCCGCCGTCAGCGCGATGGCTGCCCTGCGCTTCAGCGGGCACCGCACCGCCGTCATCTCGTTCGGCTTGACACTGGCCGCCTGCCTGCCACTCTCCTGGCTGTATCTCACGCGCCTGATGGCTCCCTATGCGCAATATCCTGTGGCCTATACGCGGAGCTTCGGCTTCGCCTGGCTGGCCGTCGCCGGCGTGGCAGGACTGGCAATCATGCGCGTGGTCGCGCGCCGGCCCTCATGGGCTCGGCTGCTGCAGTACGGGTTGGCCGGTACGGTGCTCGTCCTCGCCACGTATGCCTACTTCTTCCGTGAGACGGCCGGCCGCGTGGCAGTGCACGACGCCGCAGCGTTTCGCATGTTCGGCTGGTACATCACACGCGCCGGTCTGTTCGCCGCTGTCGTCGGCTTCGTGCTCGCCGTCAGGGATCGGTTCTGGCGCGATCCGGCCCTGTTTCTCGCAACGCTCATCTACGGCGGGTTCTTCTTCTGGAAAATCCGGATTGTTCCCGAACATTTCTGGATGACCCGCCGCTTTCTTCCGGTCATTCTGCCGATCGCTCTTCTGTGTATCGCCTATGCCGCGTTTCGTGTCGCAGATGCGGCGGCGGGGTGGTGGACATCGCGCAGCGGCAACCGTGTGTCTGCGTATGAGAAGCTCCTCGCACCGCTGGCGGCCTGCGCCCTCCTCGCACCGCTCGCGGCCGAGTTCTATCGGGCCTCCACGCCGGTTCGCGCGCACGTCGAGTACGCCGGCCTGATCCCCCGTCTCGAAACGCTCGCAGAAACCTTCGGCGACGACGAGCTGGTGGTAGTCGAGAGCCGGAATGCGTCGGACACTCACGTCCTCGCGCTGCCGCTCGCCTACATCTACGCGCGCAACGTCCTGGTGCTCAACAATCCGCGCCCCGACAAGGCCCTGTTCCGCGACTTCCTGACCTGGGCCGGATCACGGTACAAGAACGTGTATTTCGTGGGCGGCGGCGGTACGGACCTGCTTTCCCGCAGCATCGCTGTGGCGTCGGTGAGGAGCGAGCGCTTTCAGGTGCCCGAGTACGCATCGCCGCGCAATGCCTACCCCACAGGTGCTCGCATGAAGGAGTTCGACTTCGGCATCTATCGCTTTGTGCCCGGCCGTGACGATGGCGCGTGGTACTCGCTCGACGTCGGCCTGCGCGACGACCTGCACGTCGTGCGGTTCCACGCGAAAGAGCAAACGGGTCAAGTCTCTTTTCGTTGGACCCGCCGCCTGTCGTATGTGCCGCTGGTGGGCCTCCAGCCCGACACGCGAACACTCACGTTGTGGATGAACGACGGGGGCCGGCCCCCGGGCGTGCCTGCCGCGCACATCCGCGTCTATCTCGACGACGAGTTCACAGGTGAGACCGACGTGGGCCGCGGATTTCAGCCCTACTCGTTCATGATTCCGCCTGAGGTGGCCCGAACGGCAGGAGCCCGCGATGAACCGGTGCTGATGCGCATCGAGAGCACCCTGTGGAATCCGCGGGCGGCGCTCGGCGCTCCAGACGATCGCGACGTCGGAGTCATGGTGGATCGCATCGAGGCTCGATAAGGGCGCCCGGTGTTGCAGCACCTTCAGATCTCCGATCCCGCCGAGCGGCGCCTGGTAGTGATGGCCGACATGGCGCTCGCGATTGCGGCCGTCCCCGCACGTCTGCTCGCGTCACGGCAAGCCGGCGAGGTCCGCCGCATTCTGTTGTTCCGCCTCGAACGAATCGGCGATCTGCTCATGACGCTGCCGGCGATTCGGGCAGTCGGCGATCTGGCGCCGCAGGCATCCATCGATCTCATGGTGGGCAGCTGGAATGCTCCGTTGGCCAACATGATCCCGGGGTCGATTCGCGTCATGACGATGGACGCCGCCTGGCTCGCGCGAGAGTCGGGCGGATTGCCTCCGCTAGCGCTCGCGAGACACGCTCGCTCGCTCAGGCAAACGAAGTACGATCTCGCGATCAACTTCGAGGGCGACATCCGGTCACATACGCTCATGGCGCTTACGGGGGCCCGTCGTCGCATAGGCTTCGATCATGCGGGCGGAGGGCCTCTGCTCACCGATCGCGTGAGCTACGACGGGGGACGCCATGTCGCAGCCAGCGCGCTAGCGCTCGTGGCGACGGCGTTCGATCGAACTCGGGAGGAGCTCGAGCTGCGCTATCTGCATGACAGCAATCATCAGGGCCCCCTCCTGGCGATTCCGCCTGCAGCAGCGGCGCGCGCGGAGGCACGGCTGGCAGGCTGCCGACGCCCCGTGATCGGCGTCCACGTGCCGGGGGGCCGCGAAATCAAGCAGTGGCCTCCCGAGCGGTTTGCCAACGTCGCCGCCGGCCTGGTGCGTGCGACGGATGGCACAATCGTGCTGACGGGTTCGGCCGGCGACGATCACCTGGTGGGCCCGGTTCGCGAGCGGATCTCGATGGACAACATGCTCGATCTATGTGGCAAGCTCGACCTGCCAGATCTGGCGGCCACCCTGCAGCATCTGACGTGCCTCGTGACAGGCGACACGGGTCCGATGCACCTCGCCGAGGCCGTGGGCACGAGCGTCGTCGCGGTCTTCGGACCCTCGGACCCTCGCCGGTACGGCCCACGGCTGTCTACGAGCCGAACCGTCCGTATTGATCTCCCCTGCAGCCCGTGCAATCGCATCCGCCGGCCGCCGCGGCGCTGCGTGGGCCACGCGCCCGATTGCCTGATCGGCGTCGAAGCGAACGTTGTGCTCAACCAGGTGACTTCCGTGCTCGAAGCACAGGCTCGTTCGGGCTGATCGCGGACGTCTCGTGGCTGTCACCGACATCCCGCTCGTCTTGCTGCGCTCGCGTGAGGGCGAGCGACGCGTTCGGCTGGGCGACTACCTCACGGCGCCGGCCTCGGATCGCGCAAAGGCCGTCGCGAATCACTGGATCAAATCGCTCAGGCACGCGCAGGTCGAGCACCGCTCTTTTCGCGATCGCTTCACTTACCGGGGCGACAGCCTCTGGTGGTTTGCCGAGATCTACCTGCACAAGACGCAGCTGGTCGAGTCGATTGTCGAGACACTCGAATCGACCGCCGAGCTGATCCGGTCAGAGCGGCCGGATTCCGTCTCGGTGATCGCCGGCGACAACGTCACGCGGCTGATCGTGCCCGACGTCGCTCGTCGTCTCGGCATTCGCCCCCTGGCGGCGACGGCACCCAGGAACGAACGCGCCATCGCGCGCATGCGGCTGCTCGCCAGTGCGCGCGCCCATACGACCGGAGCCATTCTGGGCAGGCTTCGCCGCCTGTCGCCGCCCGTTCTCGATGCGCCCTGCGATGTCGGCGTGTTCGTGCACTCCGCATTCTGGAAAGGAAGCGCCGCGAACGATGCGTACCTGGGCCCGGTCCTGGCTGAGCTCCTCGAACAGGTGCCGCCCGATCGTGTCCGGTTCGTCGGGCTCGGCCCGTCGACGAATTTCCGGGCGCGGAGCTGGCGTGCCCGCGCGCGCGAGCTTCGTCTGGCGGGCGTGCCCGAATCGGTGACGCCGGTGGAAGCCTTCGCGCCGCGCGACGCCATCGCGCCGTCCATGGAAGTCTGGAACATGCGCCGCGAGGTTCAGCGCGCCCTGCTCGAGAGCGCGGACATCGCGCGGTCCGCCGTCATCGAGGGGGTGGATGCGTGGCCCATCGTCTCCGACCTGATGACGGGCATCTCGCACCTGCAGTTTCCGTGGTCGGCGCGAGCCATGGACGAGGCCGGGGCAGCGCTCGATGCGCTTCGGCCCCGCGTGGTCTTCACCTATGCGGAGGCCGGTGGCTGGGGCCGGGCGCTCGTGCTCGAGGCGCGGCGGCGACAGATTCCGACCGTTGCCCTGCAACACGGGTTCATCTATCGCCACTGGCTGAACTATCTGCACGAGCCGGACGAGGTGGCGGCATCCACGGACAATCAGCTCGACCTGGGCTTCCCTCGTCCCACGCTCACGCTGCTGCACGACGGCATGACCGCGAAACATCTCGAAGACCGGGGACGCTTCCCACCCGGTTCCCTGGCCGTGACGGGCAGCCCGCTCCTGGACAAGCGGGCACGGGCGGCGGCGAGCCTGACGCCGGAAAACATCGACGCCGTGCGGCGGTCGGCAGGCGCTGCAGCCGGGGATCACCTCGTGCTGGTGGCGACGAAGTTCAGCCAGATTGCGGGCGTGCTCGACGAACTGCTGTCGGCCTCGGCGCGACTCCAGGGCGTGCGGGTCGTCTTGAAATGCCATCCGGGCGAGAGCCCGGTGCCTTACGAGCGCGCCGTTCAGGACGTGCCGAACGCGACCGTCATCGGCGCCGGCACGGATCTCGGGACACTGCTGGCGGCGGCGCGCCTACTCGTCACCGTGAACTCGACGGCGGCCATCGAAGCGCTCGCGATTGGTGTGCCGTCGCTCGTGCTTTCGCTTCCAAACAACCTGAGTCCGTTCGTCGATGCCGGTGTGATGGCCGGCGTCGAGCGGGGGGAGGGGCTGGGACGCCTGCTCGAGTCGCTGCTGTATGATGAGACCAGACGCGCCCGACTGGCGGATGCGCGACAGGAGTTCGTGAGCCGCCACGACATCGGCTCCGACCAGCAAGCGGCCCAGCGTGCGGTGGCCGCCATACTCTCAGTGATGAACGGGCAACCCCTGACGTGCGGGCGCTGATCACCGGAGGCGCGGGATTCATCGGATCGCATCTCGCCGAGGGCCTCCTGAACGACGGCCACGAAGCGACCGTGATCGATGATCTCTCGACGGGCTCCATCGACAACATCGCGCACCTCAAACGGCGTCCGGGTTTTCTGTACTCGATCGACACGATTACCAATGAGCCGCTGCTCGCCGAGCTGATCGATCAAAGCGACATCGTGTTCCACCTCGCCGCGGCCGTCGGCGTCAAGCTCATCGTCGAAAAGCCGGTTCACACGATCGAAACCAACGTGCGCGGCACCGAAGTGGTGCTCAAGCATGCGAACAAGAAGAAGAAGCTCGTGGTCGTCGCGTCCACCTCCGAGGTCTATGGCAAGAGCACGTCGGTGCCTTTCCATGAAGACGACGACTTGGTGCTCGGTCCGACGCCGAAGCACCGATGGGCCTATGCGTGCAGCAAGGCCATCGACGAGTTCCTGGCGCTCGCGTACTGGAAGGAGAAGAAGCTCCCGGTCATCATCGTGCGCCTCTTCAACACGGTGGGACCGCGCCAGACCGGACAGTACGGCATGGTGATGCCCACGTTCATCCGCCAGGCCCTCGCCGGCCACCCGATCACGGTGTTCGGCGATGGCACGCAGTCGCGCAGCTTCACGTATGTGGGCGACGTCGTCTGGGCGCTCCTTCGCCTTGCCGCCGAGCCGAAGGCGGTGGGCCAGGTCTTGAACATCGGGAACGGCGAGGAGATCACGATTCGCGGGCTGGCCGAGAAAGTGAAAGCGCTCACCGCCAGCCCCTCCGAAATCGTGACGGTGCCCTACGACCAGGCGTACGAGGCGGGCTTCGAGGACATGCCGCGCCGCGTGCCCGACATCGGGAAGATTCGTCAGATGATTGGCTACGACCCGAAGGTCGATCTCGACGAAATCGTCCGCCGCATCGTGGACGATTTGCAGGACCGATAGGGAATCCGTGCTGCAGAACACACGCCGCGCGCTCAGATCGACGGTGGAACGAACGCTCGTGGGACGCGCCCGTCTCGTGCGGCGTGCGCTCCTGGCGGCGGGACGTGAGCGTGCGCCCCATCTGCCGGAAATCGTCCAGATCGAGAGCACGAACATCTGCAACGCCAAGTGCGTGTTCTGCCCGCGCGACGAGATGAAGCGCCGGCAGGGCGTCATGGACATGGCGCTGTACCGGAAGATCGTCGACGAGTGCGTGGCGCTCGGCATCACGCACGTGCGCATGCACAACTACGGCGAGCCCTTCATCGATCGCCAGCTCGTCGAAAAAGTGCGCTACGCGAAGGAGCGCGGCGTGCCCCAGGTGGGCATGATCAGCAACGGCTCGCTCATCACCGACGAAGTGGCGCGCGGCATGATCGACGCCGGCCTCGACGCGATCAACATCTCGGTGGATGCGTCAGGCAAGGAAGTCTTCGATCGCACGCGCATCGGGCTCAAGTACGACAAGGTGATTGCCAACATCGAGCGCCTGCTCCGGCTGCGCATCGAGCTGGGGCGGACGCACCCCAAGATGATCCTCTCCTTCGTCCGTCAGAACGACTCGGACGACGAGCGCGCGTTCATCGAGCATTGGCGGGCGCGCGTGGACAAGGTGCACGTGACGGACCTGCACAACTGGGCCGGTCACTCTCAACCGCGAAGCCGACGTCAATTTTCCCTGCTACCGGCCCTGGCTGACCTTCACGGTCCTCTGGGACGGACGGGTGTCGCTCTGCTGCGCCGATTTCGACGGCCGCGAGGTGCTGGGCGACCTCAGGACGTCCACGATCCAAGAGGTCTGGAACGGCGCGGCGTACCGCCGCGTGCGCCGGCAGCACCTCCAGAGCGGCGGCCCCGACATCTGCACCGCCTGCGACCTGCCAAAAAAAGACTCGCCGCTCTGGATCTCGAAACTCGCCTGACGCCCGCGCGCCTTGAAGGTCGCGGGCCAAAACGTCATACTGGAATGACCGTGAGACTCCTGGCTCGACCGGTGACGGCGACCGTTCTGGCTGTTTTCTTGGGATGCTGCACAGCAGGCGCCCAGGAGCTCACGCTCGTGATCCGCGACGGCCGGGTCCAGCTCTCCGCCCACAACGTGCCCCCGAGCCGGATTCTGGCCGAGTGGGCGCGCGTGGGTCAGACGAAGGTCGTGAACGGAGAACGGGTGCCCGGCCCGCCGCTGACGATCGAACTGGCATGGGTGTCGGAGCGGAGCGCGCTCGATACGATTCTCAGGAGCGCGAGCGGGTATGTGGCGGCGCCGCGGAGGGTGGGCAGCGACGGTGCCTCGCTCTACGACCGGATTCTGATCATGCCCGCCGGGTCCTCATCGCCTCCGCAGCTCGCCAGGCAACCGGTGCGGCCGCCTCCCCCGCCTTCGTTCGCTCAGCCCGTGCCCGACCCGATGGTGCCCGAGACATTGAGCTTCGATCCGGGACCGCCGGACGGCCAGGAGGCCGAACAGGTGCCGCCCGAGGAAGTGCAGATGCCTGGCGTCACGGGACCGGGCGAAATTGCGCAGCCGTTCGCGCCCGGCCAACAGCCCTTCGCGCCGGGGCAGGTGGGCGATCCGCTGGCTCCGGGGAACTATCCCGGCCCCGGCACGGCCGTCCCGTGGGCCATGCCGGGCGGAGGCCCCACGCCTGGGATGATTACCCCGTCGCCCATGCCGACGCAGGATCCGAACAACCCTCAACCGCCGCCGCAGTAGCCATCTGAGCGTGACCACCAACGCTCGCTAGTCGCGATGTCCCACTGCAGGAGTGCCATGCTAATCCCGCGCTTGTCGTTCGACGGGCAGCGTCAGCTGCTGGTAGCCGTCACGATGCTCCTTGTTGCTCCGTTCGCGTTCGCACAACAGGCGCCATCAGGTGGCGCGAGGCCGGGAGCGATATCGAGCGACGAGTCCGCCATCCTGAGTCGCGGATGGGCGCTTCTGGCGGATGGCCAGGCGAAGGAGGCACAGTCCACGGCCGTCAGTGCCTTGACGAGGTTTCCGGCGAGCCATCACGTCATGGCTCTCGCCGTCGAAGCGGACATCGCTGTCAGCGGAGCATCTACGGCACTCAATCGTTACGAGGCCTGGCGAGGCGCCCGCATGGTGGAAGAACCGGGCGCGCTCCGGGCGGTCGCGCGCGCCATGCTGCTGGAATTTGCCGATGAAAAGCAGAACCCGCGCGGGCAGGCCGCGGCGCTTCAGGCGCTCGCGGAGGGAGGTGACGCGGCAGCGGCCGAACGTCTGTATGCCATTGCCGAGGAGGGTAATGTCGCCGGAACCCGGGCGCTCGCGGCACTGGCCGATCCAAGGGCCGTCACCACGCTCATCGACGGCTTGAACACCGGTGCCGGCAACAAGATCGGCGTGATCGAGGCGTTGGGGACGAGCGGCAGCGCTGTCGCCATGGGCCCTCTGGTTCAACAGCTCGGCGATCCCGAGGACGCAGTTCGGGGCGGCGCTGCCGAGGCCCTCGGCCGTCTTGGCGCCAATGAGGCCATCGCGCCTCTTCGACCGTTGCTTCAAGATCGCAGTGGGTACGTGCGTGCCAAGGCGGCCGGGGCTCTCCTCCGCTTGGGCGATGACAGCGGCGCGCAGTTCCTGAACGCGCTTGCTGCCGAAGCACCCGCCTCCAGCCGTATCGTCGCGGCCCAGGAGCTGGCGGCCAGGCCGGATGCCGCCTGGCTCGGCTTGGTCCGTGGTCTTGTCGACGACAGCTCACCCGAAATTCGTTTGTCGGCCGCGACGCTCTTGGCGCCCCACGATCCCGCCGCGGCGACGGTCGTCCTCGAAGAGCTCCAGCGGAACGAGAATCCCGCGATCAGCGAGGAGGCGATGCGCGCCCTTGCGGTCGATGTCCCCTCCGACCTCACGACGCTTCGGGGGCTGCTGAAGAGCCCGGACCGGCTCGTCCGTATCGCGGCGGCCGGCAAGGTCCTCACGGTCGCACGCTGACCCCCCCGCCGGTCCCTCCATTCGACGCTTGGCGTAATCGCGGTCTGCCCGTATAATGCCGCGCGGATTTGGGCCTGTATCGCGCCCAACCTCCGACCGATAAGACCGTGGGGCCGTCCGGCGGACGCCTCATCCACACAATTCGACCGGTGGTGCACGCCTCGACTTGGGCGGAGCGCCGATAGCTAAGGGGAGTTGTAATGGACCTTGGGCATTCCGAGCGGCTTCTTCGCGGTCTCCGTTGGCCGCTGGCAGGTCTGATTGGCCTCGCCTTATCGCTGGTTTTCGCGCCATCCGCGGCAGCTCAGCTCTCGAAGTTGACCGCAGCGCCTCAACCTGCTGCGTCTCCTCTACTGGTTCGGGGCGTTGCCGCCGCGTACGACCCAGTCAACAACCGATACCTGGTGGTCGGGGCGATGAACCATGTCATCGGGGTCCTGGTGGACTCCCTCGGCGCGCCGGTTTCCCCTCTCATCGTCATCAAACCCAACGGCGCGAACAACATTCCTTACGGCTCGTTCCCGAGGGCCAGCTACAGCCCGCATCTCAATAGCGGCAATGGCGGTTTTCTGGTCACATGGGCTACTGAAAAGATCGGCACAACACAGCTGCATATGCGGGTTGTGACAAGCACTGGGATCGTTCTTGGCACCAGCGACATCGTGGTCACGGATTCCAATGCATGGAAAGACGTTGCCGGCGCGGCAATCGCCTACTCGCCGACCAGCCAGGTGTTCCTGATCGTGTGGAAGGTTTCCCCGGTTTCGCAGGCCAAAGTTCGAGTCCTGCGAGTAAAAGTTGACAACACACATCCGAACGGTGCGTCGCTCCTTGGCCCTTCGGTGATCGTGTCATCGGGATTCGGGCGGGATCCCGGCGCAACGTGGAATTCGGCCGCCAACGAGTTCGGGATCTCCTACGCGGGCGAGAATGGCTCCCAGCGGTTCGTCGCGTTCGTGCGCGTTCCAGTTGACAATCCAGCGGGATTTGCGCGGACGACCTTCAACGTGCTGTCGGCCGGCACGACGGCCGTCACCGACATCAGCTTCAATCCGGTGACCGGCCGCTACATCCTGTCGTGGTGGGAAGCGAGCGGTGGTGTCAAGGCGAAGATCGCCGAAATCAACCAGGCCGGAACCGTCGTTGGAATGGGTGTCGCATCGACCAAGATTGGGTCCTACGACGCGCTGTCGTCCGCTTTCAATCCGATCAGCAAGACCTTCCTGCTGGCCGGCCTCGATTCCATCGACAACGTGATTGGCGCCGAGTTGAACGGCCACGGGGTTCGCCTCTCAGCGGAGCAGAACATCATCGCCATGCCACCGAACACGCCCGCGCGCTACAACCGCGTGGAAACCAGCCACACGGGGCCGCGCTGGATGAACGTGATCAGCCGCAAGTTCGGTGCTATCTGGGGTCAGGTCGTTCAAACCAGCACGACGGAAGGCGGCAGCTCCACGGCTTACCCGCCTCCCGGCAGCGGCGGTAATCCCCCGCCCCCACCTGGCGGCGGTAATCCCCCACCTCCCCCATCTTCCAAGAAGGCCTGGGTGTGGACGGACACACCGAACAACCTGACCAACGTGCCGCGCACGTTCAACGTCGCTGGATGGGCCATCGATGAGAACGTGACGAACAGCGTCACCGGCATCAACGCCGTGCACATTTACGCGTATCCGAACTGTGTCGCCTGCGGCGGCACACCAGTGATGCTAGGAGGCGCCACGTATGGAATTTCCCGCCCGGATATCGGGCAGGAGTTCGGCGCCCGCTTCACCTCCTCCGGGTACCATCGGACAGTTACAGTACCTTACGCCGGGACTTGGGATATCGCGGTGTTCGCCCGCAAGACGTCGAACAACACGTGGATTGCCAAGGTCGTGCGCGTTACGGCCCACTGAGTCGTCCGGGCCGGGTTCTCACTCCGGCCCGAATGAGTCTCGCGCGGCGGAGCGTGGCGTTCTCGCGCACCCCGTCTCGGAGCGTTGCGATAGAATCCGGGGGGACATGAAGGGTCCCCCGTCTCCTCTCCGCCGCGGCGAGTATGCGGCGCGCGGCGAGTACCATCGCCAGCCGGATCCTTCCTGGGACTACTACCCCACCTACTACGCGAAGCTCGAATACGTCACACGCTACCTCGACCAGTTGCCCGATAGATCAATGGTGCTTGACGCCGGGTGTGGTGAAGGCGTGCTCGTCGAGCGGTACCGCGGGCGGTTGTCGATCGTCGGGGTTGACGCGGACTATGCCTCGAAAGCGGTGACTCCCGGTTCGGTCCTGGCGCTTCCCTTTGCCAGTCGAATCTTCGACCGCGTGCTCTGCCTCGACGTGCTGGAGCATCTCGCGTACGCGGACCAGGCGCGCGCCCTTGCAGAGCTGAGCCGGGTGCTGTCGCCCGCGGGTGAGATGCTGCTCTCCGTGCCGAACCTCGCTCATCTCCAGTCGCGCCTGCATTTTCTCGTCACCGGCCGGCTGATTCGCACTTCCAGTGAGCAGAAGCACCCGGGCGACCGGCCCATCAAAGAGTACCTGAAGCTGTTCGAGGCCGCCGGGCTCGACGTCCTCGAGCGACGCGGCATCTTTCCCACCGTGCCGCTGCTCACGCGGGCGATCCGCCGCCGGCCGTCCGAGCTGGCCGGGCTGCACCGCTGGCTGACGCGGCTGCTTCCGGTCCCGGACTGGTGCTTCCTGAACATCATCCGGCTCCGGAAGCGGGAGCAGCCCTGAGGTGTTCGCCAAGGCGGCCGGACTCTTCAAGAACCTGGCGATTTACGGCTTCGGGGACGCGGCCACCTCGGCCATCAGCTTTCTGCTGCTGCCGATCTACGTCCGCTACCTCTCACCCGAAGACTACGGCGTCGTCGCGCTGCTGCTCACGGTGGAGGTCGCGGCCAAGATCCTGTTCCGCTGGGGCGTCGACGCCTCGTTCATGCGCTTCTATTACGAGTGCCGCGACGAGCGCGACAAACAGCGACTCGCCAGCACGCTCTTTCTTGCTCTGCTCGCAGTCAACGGCGCCCTCACCGCTGCCGCACTGATCGCCGCGCCCTGGCTCGGCCAGCGCCTGTTCGACACTACGCGCTACACGCTGCCGCTCCGACTGGTGCTCATCAGCACCTTCATCGGCGGCTTCTACTTCCTGCCGTTTCACATCCTGCGCATACAGGGCAGGCCGGCAAAATTCATCGCCCTCACGTTCTCCGGCCAGGCGGCCACGCTCGGCGTGAAGCTGCTCCTGGTGGTGGGTCTCGGGATGGGCGTGCTCGGCGTGGTACTGGCCGACCTGATCGTCGCGATCGGGCTCACGGCTGTAATCCTTCCGCTGTACGCGCCGCTCATCCGCCCGCTGTTCTCCACGGAGATCCTCCGCGAATCTCTCCGCTTCGGGCTGCCGCGCCTGCCGCACGGTCTTGCGCACCAGGTGATTGCGGTCTTCGACCGCTATCTGCTGAGCATCTTCGTCACGCTGCGCGACGTGGGAATCTACTCGGTGGGCGCATCGTTCGCCCTCGGGCTGAAGCTGTTCCTGAGCGCGTTCGAGAACGCCTGGGCACCCTTCTACTTCGCGACGATGAAGGAGCCCGATGCAAAGACGACGCTCAGCCGCATTACGACTTACGCATGGGGAGCGCTGGTGCTGCTCGCGGCCGGCCTCACCGCTGTGGCGGACGATGTCGTTCGTCTGATGACGACACCCGATTTCTACGGCGCCGCGAAGGTGGTGCCGTGGATTGCCGCCGGCGTGGTGTTCCAGGGCATCTATCTGCTGACGTCCATCGGTCTGAACATCACGAAGCAGACGAAGTACTATCCGATTGCCACAGGCGCCGCGGCCGTTGCCAGCGTGGGCGCGAACCTCGTGCTGATCCCGCGCTACGGCGTGATGGGCGCCGCGTGGTCGAACACGATGGCCTACGCGGTGCTCGCGATCACGGCCATGCGTTTTTCGCAGCGCGCGTATCCGATGTCCTACGAGTGGCGTCGCATCGCCCAGATCCTCGGTGCCGGTGCGGTCATGTGCATTGCGGCGCGCCTGCTGATTCCGGCGTCGCTGTCTCCTCTGGCCGGATTTCTTCTCCGTGGCAGTGCAGTCTTACTGGGATATCCCCTGCTGCTGATAGCCGTCGGGTTCTTCCGGCCTGGCGAGTGGCGCCACATCGAAATGCTGGCGGGGCAGCTGCGCGCGGGATCGGCCGCTCGACGACGAGCGGCTCTTCGCGCCGGTCGAGAACCCGAGTCCACGTTGGTCCCCGGCGTCGTGACACCCGGCTCGCCGGGGCCGGTGGCCGGCCCCCTGGAGGAGCCCTGATCAAGCGCCTGTTCGAGCTGCCCGCGCGACGTCCGGGGCTGACCATCGCGCTCGTCGGCGTGCTGTTCGCCGTCGCCTACGGGACGGGTGTCGTGGTTTTCAAGAAGGCGAGCGGGCGCATCGTCGTCGGTGACGCGGTGCACTACTACGTGTATCTGCGGTCCGCCGTCTTCGATGGCGATCTGCATTTTCGCAACGATTACATTCGACTGTACGGGCTCGAGGAGCCGCTGCCCGCAGGTGCCGACTGGCTCGAAAGGCCTACTGCGACAGGCCACGTGCGAAACATGATGTCGGTGGGTCCCGCCCTGGCGTGGACCCCCGCCTTTCTGCTGGCGACAACGTCCGTGGCGATTGCGCGAATGGCGGGAAGCGGCTACGCGCTCGACGGATTCGGCCGATGGTTCCAGGTAACTGCCGGCTTCAGCGGAGTGATCCTGGCCACACTGGGCGCGTGGCTGACCTTCAAGCTGTGCGCCGACACGTTCGGCCGCGTGCCGGCCTTCTGGGGAACCATCGTCATCTGGTTCGGATCGAACGCCGTCTACTACTCGGCGATTTCCCCAACCTACTCCCATGCCGTGTCGATGTTCGCCGTCAGCGCATTCTTCCTCTATTGGTCCAGAACGCGGATGACCGAGACCCTGTCACGATACGCGCTCGTCGGCGCCCTCGCGGGGGTCGTCACGCTCGTTCGATGGCAGGACGCGGTATTTCTGATCGTGCCTCTCGTCGAAGTGGTGCACCGCGCCGCCCAATCCGCGTCCGCTGAACGATGGAGGCAAGCGGCGGTCCGGCTCACGGTCACCGTGGGTGCCGCGGTACTGGCCTTCTCGCCCCAGATGGTCGTGTGGATGATTCTCTTCGGCCGGCCGCTCGCGATGCCGCAGGGCGATGACTGGATGCAGTGGAACTCGCCACATTTCCTGGATGTCCTGTTCGCCGACAAGCACGGCCTGATGTCATGGACGCCGGTCTGCGGGCTGGCGCTTATTGGTCTCGTGCTGCTCGCGCGCAAGGACCGGCTGCTGGCGATTGCGTGTGCCGCCTCGTTCGCCGTGTCGCTCTATGCGAACGCGGCGGTGCTCGAATGGTGGGCGGGCGAAGCGTACGGCCTGCGGCGGTTCGTCAGCTGCTTCCCCATCTTCGCGCTCGGCGCTGCTGCCCTCGTCGATCGCCTGGCCAGTCGGCCGGCCGTCGTGCTGGCGGGTACTCTGTTGATCATCGGCGCAAATTTCCTGCTGCTCGTGCACTACCAGGCGTTCATGCACGGCATCCGGACGAACCTGCCGTATCCAGAGAACGTGTGGTCGAGCCCGGTGCACCTCTTTCGATGGATAGGGACTCTCTGAAGCCGGTTTCGATATCTGCGCCTGGTCGGACGCCGTCCGGTCATCCAGTCATGGCCGCGGAGGGCCGCGCCCGCCTTGCCGCCTGCCTCGTTTTCGCCGCAACCCAGTGCGTGTATCTTTCGACCGCCGGCGGCAGCTTTACGACCACCGATGCCGTAGCCACCTACGACCTGACGCGGCAACTGGTGGAGAAGCGATCGATTGCCCTCTCGCACGACGTGCTGGGGTTCTCGTTCGCAATCGGGCCGGACGGTCGTGCCTACTCGCCCTTCGGTCTGAGCCACGCGCTCTACAACATTCCCTTCTATCTCATTGGAAGGAGCGTCGAACAGCGGATGGGCGCACGACTGGGCAGGACCGACAGCGTGACGCGTGCCGTCGTCGCACTCGGCAGCACGGTGGCCGCGTCAGCGGGCGTCGCCGTGGCGTTCCTGTTCGCCTGGAGGCTGAGCCACTCGATTCAAGCCGCTACGGTGACCGCGTTTGCACTGGCCTTTGGTACCGTTCTCTGGCCGTACTCGAAGTTCGGGTTCAGCGCGCCGCTGGCCATGCTCCTGATGTCGCTCGGCACATACCTGACGTGGGTGGGGTTGTCGATTCGGTCCACGCGGAGCTTGCTTGCCGCGGGGCTGTCGATGGGGTTCGCGCTCCTGACACGGCACGAGCTGATGCTGGCACTCGCTCCGCTGGGCGCGTGGACGTTTCTTGCTCCCTCACCATCGATGGCCGCGCGCCTCCGGCGCGCAGCCACCTTTGCGGTGCTGCCTGCCGCTGCGATTGGAGTTTGGCTGCTGTACAACAACGCGAGATTCGGCAACCCGTTCGACCCAGGTCAACTTCGGGATCCAGCTCTGGAATTCGGCTCTCCCATCTGGCAGGGGCTCTATGGGCTGCTGCTGTCGCCAGGGCGATCCGTGCTGCTGTACTCGCCGATCGCGCTGGTGGGAACCGTTGCGTTGGTCAGGCTTCGCAGACGTCATCCAGCCCTGACGGCCGTCCTCGCAGCGCAGATTGTGCTCTTGCTCTGTTTCTACGCGACGCTCGGCAACTGGCCATCGGGACGTTCGTACGGGTCCCGATATCTGCTGCCCCTCCTGCCCTTTGTCATCGTCCCGCTCGCCCCGTGGTTGAATGAAGCGACCGCCAGGATCCGCCGCCTGATCGTGGCCGCCGTGATCGTGAGCTCGGTGATCCAGTTGCCGGGAATCTTCGTGGACTATGCCAAGGTCGGCCTCGATTTCGCGCGCGCTCACCCGGAGGTGTCATCGCAGGATAGGCTTTACCGCCTGCACGCCTCGCCGCTCGTCCTCAATGCCCAGGCCACGATCAGTACCGTGCCCGCGAATCTTCGCTATCTCGCCGGTGTGGAGTCTCCCCCATCAATAGAACGATCGGCCGACGACGGCGACCGCGAGTTTTCTCAGCGGTTGGCGTTCAGCCTCGACTTCTGGTGGATGTACCTGCACTATCTGGGCACGCTTTCGGCGTTTGAGGCTCTGGCTGCAGGGCTGGCGCCGATCGCGCTGGGGATACTGCTGGCCACAGCACTCATGCGGCTCGCGAGACTGGAGCAGGGCCGCCGATTGCCAGCCTCCGAGAGGGCCGCACCTTCCAGGCCGTGACAGTGGCAGCGATGCGCTCCTCGCGGGGTCAAGCCCTGGCACTGGCGGCTATCCTGTGCCTGGCGGCTGCTCTGCGCCTCGTCGGCATTCGATTCGGTCTGCCGGCCGTCTACAACGGCGATGAAACCGCGATCATGTCGCGCGCGCTCGCGTTTGCGACTGGCGATCTGAACCCGCACAACTTCGTCTATCCCACGCTGTACTTTTACCTGCTGTTCGGATGGATCGGCGCCTATGCCGCGACGGCGCTCGCTCTGGGACGCATCGAGTCACTCGCCGCGCTCGAGCGGCAGTTCTTCATCGACCCCACCGACGTCTTTCTCGCCGGCCGTCTCCTTGGAGTCGTATGCGGAGTCGCCACCGTCGCGGCTCTTTACGTGCTGGCTCATCGTCTCTTCGGACGGCGTGTTGCGCTGGCCTCGGCCTTGTTCCTCGCGGTCGCGCCAACGGCCGTGCGGGATGCGCACTATGTGAAGCACGACGTTCCTGCGACGCTTCTGGTCGTTCTCGCGCTCATCGCGATCGTTCGCGTGTGGCCGCTTGGGAGTCCGGACGGCCGACCCAGGACGGATCTCGCTTTCGCCGCCGCCGTATGCGGCGCTGCCGCCTCGCTCCACTACTACACGGTGTTTCTTGTACTTCCGATGGCGGCGGCTATTTGGTTCCGCCTTGAGAACGAGAGAGCCACCGCTCGTTTACGAGCCCTTACTCTGGCCGCGATGATCGCAGCCTCCGCGTTCTTGATTTGTTCGCCCTTCATCCTCGTCGAGTGGAGGACAGCCGCACGCGACATCGCGGCCAACCGGGAAATCGTCGTGGATCGGGCGGTCGAAGGCGGCGGAATGGCGTTCGCCGGCGCGAGCCGCTATCTGACCATGCTGTGGCGCGACGCGATCGGCTGGCCGGTCGCGCTGCTGGCGGTTCTCGGGTTCGTTGTCTCGTGGCGGCTTTCGGCCAGACTCGGCCTCGTCCTCGCGCTCTTTCCCGCCGCGTTCCTGGTTTTCATCAGCAATACGGTGCCGGCCGGGCGTTACCTCAACCCGGTGCTGCCTTTCATCGCGCTATTCGCTGGCGTGGCCGTGTCCTGGCTGTCGTCGCGCACGGGTCCGACACGCCGCGGCCCGATGGCTGCGGTGCTGGCGGCCGGCGCGGCGCTGCCCGGTCTGGTAGAGTCCGTCCGAACCGATCTTTTCTTCCGTCAAACCGACACGCGCAGCCTCGCCGCCGACTACATCGAGTCGCGCGTGGCTCCGGGTTCGACCGTGATCGTGCAGCCCTACTCGGCACCTCTCAGAGCTTCCCGGGCCAGTCTGACCGACGCAACGATGCATCATCTGGGGAGTCTCGACCGGGCGTCGACGAAGGTGAGACTGCAGCTCGGGCTCGAGCCGTATCCGGAGCCCTCGTATCGACTGTTCTACCTGGGCGATGGCGGGCTCGATACGGACAAGATCTATGTCGAGTACCGCGAGCTTGGCGGGAGGCGCGGACTCGAGCGGCTCCGTCAACTCAGCGTGCAATACGTTGTCGTCACGCGGTACAATGACCCGCGGGTGGCGGTCGTTCCGTTTCTCGACGCGCTGACCCGCGAGGCCCGCCTGGTTGCGGTGTTCTCGCCGTACCGCCGGCCGCCGGCGGGGGGTCACACATCGGTCGCACCGTACCTGCACAACACCGATGCCAGCGTCAGCGACGAGCTGGAGCGGCCTGGCCCGGTCATCGAGTTGTGGCGCCTTACCTAGCTTGTACTGTCCGAACGAATCAATGCTTGGCCGATACACGCTGCTCGTCAATCCGCCGCTCATCAACGGTATAGCGTTCACGCGCCAGGGCAGATGCCAGGAACGCGAGGAGGTGCTGGGAACCACGAAACCTCCGTACTCGCTGGTCGTGCTGGCCGCCCTTCTTCGTGATCGCCAGTACGCGGTTCGGCTGATCGACTTGACCGCGGAGCGGCTCTCCACCCAAGAGGCGCTCGAGCGTCTCATCCGCGACAATTTCGCACCAACACTCATCGTCTTCTGCAGCACGACGCCGACGCTCGACGCCGACGTGGTGGAGATGGCGAAGCTCAAGCTGGCCTTTGGCGCGCCGCTCGTGTGCTTCGGGCCTCACGCGTCCTGCGCACCTGTCCAGTCCATGGAGCGCGCATCCGCCGTCGACGCCATGATCGTGGGCGAGCCTGAGGACGCCGTGATGGCTCTTGCCAGCCTCGAAGACCTGGATCAGGCGGGGTCGATTCCGAGCGTCACGTATCGAAAGGACGGCACGATTGTTCCGCACCGGGAGCGCGGAACGTTCGAAGGATTCCTGCGCATGCCGTACCCGGCCTGGGATCTCATCGACTTCCGGAATTACACGCTGCCGCTCGTCGCGCGCCCCTACGCCCTTGTCGAGACCAGCCGCGGCTGTCCGTACTCATGCGACTTCTGCGTCGTCCCTCTTCATCAGGGCCACAAGTTCCGCGAGCGCGATCCAAAAGCGATCGTCGACGAGATGGAGCACGGCCGACGCAAGCACGGCCTCGAGTATTTCTATCTCTGGGGCGACACGGTCACCCTCAATGTCAAGACGTTCGCAGCGTTCTGCGAGGAGCTCATTGCCCGACGGCTGGGCGTGAGATGGTTCGGGAACGCACGCGCGGACAATTTGAACGATCCGGCCTTCGTGAAGCTCCTGAAGCGATCTGGATGCTGGATGCTCTCGATGGGCATCGAGTCGGCGTCGGACGACATTCGCAAAGAGATGCTGAAGAGGCTCGAACGGCAGAAGATTCAGACGGCATTCACGAATCTTCGGGAAGCGGGGATCAAGTCGTTTGCGTTTTTCATCTACGGCTACCCCGGTGACACCGTCGAATCGATGGAGCAAACGACCGCGTACGCTCTCGAATTGGATCCCGACTTCGCCAACTTCTACCCCGCTGTGCCGTATCCGGGGACGGAGCTTTACGAGAAGGCCCAGCGCGACAGTCTGCTGCCGGTGGAGGATTGGAGCCGGATGGAGTATTCGTACTACCTGATGTCCGGCAACGGTGTGAACTCTGACGCCGTCATGCGCGCGATTCGGCGAGCGCGCCGCAGGTTTCTGCTTCGACGCCGCTATCTGTCACGCCATGTCGGCGATCTGGTCCGGCTCGGCATCAGCAAACCGGCTTTGGCCTGGAACATCACGTCCCGCACGTTCCTGGGTGGACGCGTCGCCGACATCAACGTGGGTCAGAGACTGAGCGCCCCGAAGGCCTCCCGTTCTGCTCCGCATTCGTCAACGCCGATCGCTCGCCCCGAAAGCGACGGGTGACCCGGTCGTGGCCGGGATCCTCTGAGGCGGAGCCTGATAGTACTCTGGCCTCGACTGCGGGTGCGCTCGCTGATACCGCCAGAGGAGTACCAGCTGCTTCAGATAGCCCGATGCTTCGCGCAGATTCATCTTGCTCGCGCCGACCGTCCGGTCGGTGAACATGTACGGAATCTCGACGACAACCCGCGGAGAGCTCCGTATGAGCAGCTCGAGACAAATCTTGAAGCCGCCCGAGACGATCTGGACGTCTCGGATCGCGTCGCGTGCGATCAGAAAGAAACCCGACGTGGCGTCTCTGACAGGCGTGATCGGTCGCGCGAGCATGCACGCGAACCGCGACATGACCAGTCGCCAAATCGGCCACTTCAGGGTTCCGCCTCCGGGGATGTACCGGCTGGCGATCACGACGTCGGCGCGCCGATTACCGAGGGTTTGAAGCATGTACGGCAGCATGCCGGGTGGGTGGCTCAGATCTGCGTCGATGACGCCGAGCACGGATCCCGTGGCGACCGCGAACCCATCCATCACCGCCGAGCCGAGTCCGAGCTTGCCAGGTCGACGCAGCACACGGACCGGTCCGCGGCTCGCGTACGCCTCGGCCACTTCCGCTGTGCCGTCAGGCGAGTTGTCATCGACGACGACGATCTCGCCGGCGAGACGGTTTGCCTCGAACACCGCGAGAATCGAATCGAGAAGCTCCGGCAACCGTGTGCGTTCGTTGTAGGTGGGAACGATGACCGACAACGTCGCGGGGTGAGAGTGGGAATCGCTCGTGTAGTACACTCCCCCGATTCTCTAGCAAGAGTCTTGCTCCTCCAATTCCTTTCTGCCGTTGTGTTCCTGCGGGCAGACGCGCGCTCGGCCCGGGCGCCGATGGCCCGGTTTTGCCCGCTCCTCAGACTCCGAGGCGCGTGACGTCCTCGCAGACACCCCCGGCGCGGCCGAACGCCAACGAGGACATCAGCCTGCGATTCTTCGTCATCTCGATGGTCGGGGTGGCGATACTGGCGGCGCTCGTTCGATTCTTGTTCAACACGGCCGATCCACCCTGGGCTCCCGGAGTCGGCGTGACCTGGCACGACGAAGGGGCCTGGGTGCACAACGCGAGAAACCGCGCGTTGTTCGGGGCGTGGAGCCTCGATGCCTGGAACCCGATGTATTTGAATCCGGTTTTCACAGGCCTCGAGTACCTGTCGTTCGCGGCGTTTGGCGTGGGCCTTCGTCAGGCGCGGTTGGTCTCGCAGGTCGCCGGCGTCGCCGCGGTGGTCCTGCTGGGCCTAGGTGTGGCACACCTGGGTTCCCGGCGCGCCGGCCTGATGGCCGCGCTCCTGCTGGCCACGTCCTACGTTGCCGTGATGTACGACCGCGCGGCGCTCATGGAGTCCAGCATGACCGCGTGGCTCGTGCTGGCCTGGTGCGCATATGCGCGCGCGGCGACCTCCCCGAGATGGGGTCTCGTCGCCGGCCTGGCGGTGCTTCTCGCCTTCTTCACAAAGGCCTCAGCGGTATTCTTCGTCGCCGCCCTGGCTCTCGAGGCCGTTCTGTCGCTCCTTCTCGGCCGGTCCGGAACGCCTGGTTCCACGGTTCCGGCCTCCAGAGCCGGCACCGCACAGGTCGGCGCGTCGTTTTGGACGCTCGCGGGCCTCGTGTTCGGTGCCCTGCTGGCATTGCTGCTGTTCGTCGTCCCGCACTGGGCAGAATTCCGTTTCTACAACTTCGAGATGTCAATCACTCGTAAGCCGAGCTATTCACTCCGTGCCCTGATTGATCGTGCATCGTGGTTCCCCGTCGTCCACGACTTCTTCACTCGACTCTGGCTGCCCACGATACTGGCGACCGCCGCTTCGCTGGGCGTCGCTGCGCAATGGCGAACGCGAATGCCCGCCGAGCGGCTTCTTGTGCTGTGGATTGGGCTTGGCACGCTCGAGTTGATTCTCCACGACGTGGGCAACGAGCGCCGGTTCGTGATGCTGATCCCTCCGGTCGTCGCCCTGGCTTCGCTGACGCTCGGCAGAGATCGCCGCCTTCTCCCTGAAGGCGTAGCGGCGGTGCCGCGGGTGCGCGCACTGGCTGCGGCGCCGGTGGTGCTCTTTGCCCTCTATCTGATCTTTGGAGGAATCGCTCGACTGGTCAGTCTCTATGAGGTCGGTCCCGGCGTGCGGCTGTCAGCCGCGCTCGCGTCGATCGCAACCGCAGGCGTGTTCGCGACGTGGCCGCGGGTCCCTCGCTGGCTCGCATCCGAACGCTGGAGTGTCGGCGCCGCCTGGGCGCTTTCTTGTGTGCTCGCCGTTGGTGGGTTGCTCCAGTTCGCTCAATGGGCGTCAGGCCGAACCTACAAGAATTACCAGGCCTCGATAGAGGTCGGCCGCCTGCTGCCGCCGGGCACCCTGGTGCACGGAAAGCTTGCCAACGGTCTGGCACTCGAGAACCGGATCCACCCGGTGTTCGTGGGTGATCACTTTGGCAACTACGCGGACCGTCTCGCGCGCGACGACGTGCGCTACCTCCTCACCTACATCGAGCCACGTGACGGTTACGAAGGGCCTATCATTCGCGAGGTCCTGGCAGCCTACCCGCATCGCCGGCTGATCGCGACATTCGAGGTGGCTGAGTCGGCAGGCGGCCACGATCGCGCGGCTCTCTTCGAAAAAGGCCCGCCGGTTTTGCCCGAATCGTCAACGGATCGCTGAATCGTCTCTCGATCCGCTGAGGGTCTCCGCGCCTGACGCCGACCACCGCTCCAGCCAGGCCACAGTTTCGTCCGCGGTTCGGACCTCTCCAGCCAGGAGCGCCATCGTCAGATCGTGAGCAGCCACGGCGCCAAGAGGCGCGTCGAACGACGCGGCAGCGTCAGCACCTGCAAGCTTCACCATGAACGGCACGCGATGATCGATCGTGCCGCCGTCGAACCCTTCGGGCTTACGCCACCCATGGTCGCCTACGACGAGCACCGTCGAGCGATGCCACTGGCCCGTTTCCTCCATCACGCGGCGCAAATCTGCGAGCGTCTCGTCGGCGAGCGTCAGATTGTCGAAGTAGCCCCGTCCCGATCGACGCAGCCACTGCAATTGGTGCGTCTTGGCGTCGAAAATCCAGGGATCGTGAGGAACCGGAAAGTGCAGGAACACGAACCCGTAGCGTGCGTCCGCCGCAAGAACACGCGAGGCGGCCGCAATCCTCCGATAGCTCGCGATGTGCTGCCGCGGGCCGTGCCGGGGACCGAGCTCAGAAAGCTGATTCACGAGGCTCTCGCCGACCGACGAACCGTACGATCCCACACGCCGGCCGCACGTCACGCAAGGCTCCCAGGAACACGCGTTCAAGTCCGCGGAGAGGAACGCGCAGTACGGCATGAACCAGCCCGCGAGCGCCGTATTGAGACCCATGGCGCGTGCCTTCGAGAAGACATGAGGCTGCGACCCGAGCGGTTCCATCGACGAGGCACCCTCGATCTGGATGAGCAGCCGGTTCGGGCCTGTCACCAGGGCGCGCGTCACGATGCGGCCCGTGAGATACGAGGGAATCGAGCGCTCGGTCTCGTGACCGGGAGCTTGTGCCTGACTCGCTGTCACCGCCTCACGACGGAGCCGGTCGAATGCCGGGAGGTTGACTCCCTTCGGCCGCTTCTCGAACAGCGCGCGCTGCTCCAGTTCGTCGAACACCACCCACACCACGCGCGGCGACGAGCCCGAAGCGGGCAGCTCGCGAGCGAGCTGCGCCTCCTCTCCACAAGGGACGGCCGCCATGGCCCAGAACGCCTGAAACAGCATGACCGGAGCCAGCGGCAGCATGATGAGCAACGCCGCCCGGGCGAGCTTCACCACTTGCACGTTCCACTTCCACACCGCCATGAGCGCGACCGAAACACCCAGCACGCCGATCCAGCCGGCCCATTCCGGAGGCGCGCCGTTCCACCAGCGCTCCGGCCAGGTGTTGAAGTGCATGCGGATGGCGTTGAGCGGAATGACGAGCACGGCCAGAAACGCCAGCCGGGAGAGGAATGCGGCACGACCCGAGAGCTTTCCCGCCAGCCAGATCGCGAGGCCGAAGACGGCTCCCAGCCACGCGACGTTCAGCACGGCCGCGCCGAAATCCCGCGGACACGGGAAGGCGCCAATCGGATAACCCTCGGACAGGTACAGAAACGGCAGGAGATCGGCCCAGATCCCGATGAAGCACAGATTGGCGAGCGAGAGCCCGACGGCGAGATCTCTACGCATCGATCGCGGCTGCTGCTCGCTTCTGCAGCAGGTAGAGCCACCGATCGGATTCGGGCAATCGCTCGCTCGTCACAACGGCGAAGCGCCGTCGACAGGCACGCTCGAAGACTTCTCGCGTGAGATGCAGGAAGAGGTGGTCACGCCCTCGAGCGAGCTTCCTGAACATCACGTCCTCGGGCCCGACGTACTCGATGATCGCCAGATCGCTCGTCATCGAGCTCGCCAGGCCGACCACCTCGTCCAGCGGAACGCGTTCGGTGACCAGCAGGTGATGAAGCACGGCGAGCATGACAATCAGATCGAACCGCCCGCGCGCCCGGTCGAGGAAGGAGGAGTACTCCTTGTTCAGCCATCCAATGGCAGGCGTGGGGCGCGCCAGGTTGACGACCAGCGGCAACACATCGAGCTGCCGCTCGCGCGCCCGACGCCACGCGCTGCCGACGACGGCGGCATCGGCGTCAATGGCGACGACCGATGCGCCTGAGTTGGCCACGAGCTCGCTGAAGTGCCCGGTGTTGCAGCCGACATCGAGCGCCCGTTTCGGACGGTGGGACGAGGCGACACGCTCGACGAACGCCGTCTTCGCTGCCTGGTCGGTCTGCGAGTAGTGCGTGCGCGTCTCCATGTAATCGGACCAGTGTGACTCGGTTTGGCCCGGCGTCAGGCGGGTGAGCGTCCGCGAAAGCTGGGACAGGAGCGACTGCAGGACGAACGCCGCCTTCTCCGGGTTGGATCCAGCCTGCGTGTGCCGCGCCGCTCGACCCTCGTCCGCGCCCTTGCCGAGCCGCGCGGGTAGCGTGGCCAGCGTGAGCGCGGGCGGCAGCCACTTGCGAATCGGTCCGAAGATCCGCGCGGCTTCCTCCGGCTCTACACCGTCTCGCCGCGTGAAGAACAGGTCACTCGAAGGAAGGCCGAAACGCTGTCTGAGAAGCAGGGGGAGGAGAAAGGTTCGGACAAACTGCGCGTAGGGCAGCCACCGGGAGTCGCTCGTGTCCCGCCGCTCCACCGAAAGCACGTCGACGAACACGGCATGGGGTCCACGGAAGAGCACGTTGTAGGGCGTCGCGTCCTTGAGGCCAAGGCCATGCGGCAGGAGCGCGCGGGCGAGCTCGAGCGTCAGTGATCCCGCCTCCCGGAGCATCTCGGCGGGCCATTCGTGCGGATAGCTGGCGAAGCGAATCGCCTCGTGCTCGACGACGAGCGCATCTGCGGTCTCGTCGATGATCGTGGCGAGCTCGGCGCTCTCGTCGCGCAATCGACGGACGGCCTCGCCGTCCAGCTTGGTGGTCCCGACGATGCGACCCGATTTCATCCAGGCCGCGGCAACGGGCGACGCCAGAAACGCCTGAAGGTCGTCGAGGCCGCCCGTTCCGACAATTCTGACGATGCGATCGTCGAGGCGGCAGAGGCGGCCGGAGGGATCTCGAAACGACGCGGCGAGGCGGCCTGCGGATGGCGCCCGGTCGCTCATTCCGAGGGCTGATCGGTCTCGGTCTTGTCGCTCTTCTTCCAGAACGTGATCCGCGTGAGGAACCGGCGGAAATAGAAGGCGCCCCCGAAAAACGCGGCAAGAACCGCCTGCCAGATGAGCGCGCCCGAGCCGGGATCGATGTAGGCGTGGAGCGGCGCCTCGCTCATCAACTGCAGCGTGGCCACGCACACGATCAGGTCGACAGTGACTCGCGCCCGCGCCGAGACCGGCCTGGGGTGATCGGGCGGTGTCCCGTCGCGAGTGGAGGAATCAACCACGTGTCAGAAGGTAACACAAAGAACAGTACAATGTATCCGGCCGCACAATGCTTCGTGGCGCGACGCGCCCGCCAGCGATAATCCAGCGGATATTTACGCGTTTTCCGGGAGCATCGACGCTGGACCTCGAGGCGCGCCGGGGTGTGACAGAAGGTGCGACAGATCGACGATCGAGCCATCAAGGCGCACGCCGACCGGCGCTTTCGGTCCGAGTGACGATTACGCGCTCTTCGAATACTACCGAAGCGCCAAGGTGCTGGCCTTTCTGGACCAGGCCGGTGTGAGGGTGCGCGGCCGCGTGCTCGATGCGGGGTGCGGGGGCGGAGGCATGCCATTGTCGCTGGCGGAAGAAGCCGACCAGGTCGTCGGGATCGACCTGGAGCCGCGATTTTCGGACGCGGGGAAGCGCCTGGCGCGCGAGCGGCGCGTGGCCAATCTGAGTTTCGTGCGGGCCGATGGCCAGGCCCTGCCGTTTGCCGGCGGCGCCTTCGATCTGGTGCTTTCGCATGCCGTGATCGAGCACGTGGCCGACGCGCCCCGATATCTCCGCGAGTGCGCCCGCGTGCTGGCCCCTTCGGGCTCGATGTATCTGTCCACCGCGCCCTATCTGTCGTTCGCCGGTGCGCACCTGCCGCGGCTGCGGGTGCCGGTCCCACTGCACCTGTTGGTCGGGCGCACGGCGGCGTTTTCCACCTTCCGCTTTCTTGCTCGTCACGCCGAGTGGACGCTCCGCGAGCGTGCCGACGAGAACTCGTTCATCAAGGCGGCCCGCCGCAATGAACAGAAGGCCGACGATCTCCTCGAGCGGGTCCGGGTGGGCCGTTTGCGCGGACAAATCGCCGAAGCGGGATTCTCCATCGTCCGTGAAGACTTGTATGTCACGGGCACGTTCCGGCGTGCGCCGGCCGCCGTCGGCCGGTGGCTCACGGAGAATTCGTGGACGCAGGACATCGTGATCGGTCACGTGCAGTACGCCCTGGCGCACCAGCGGTCCTGAACGCACGAAACGAGCATGGCAGAGATAGATCGATTCCGCACCGACGACAGACGAGGAGTCGAGACGCTCTACAGGCGTGTCTTCGGTCGCGATGCGGCCGATGCCAGCCAACTTCGCTGGGACTGGCAGTATCGCCGCAATCCGAACAACGCCGATGGCACGCCGCTCATCTGGGTGGCGCGCGAAGGACCCACGATTGTGGGCCAGTACGCGGCCATGCCCGTGCGGCTGTGCATCAAAGGCCGGGAGATCGACGCAGCCTGGGGAATGGACGTGATGGTCGCGCCCGAGCGCCAGCGCCAGGGCCTGGGCGAAGTGCTCTTCCGCACCTGGGACCGTGAAGTGGGCGGCGCGCTCGGGCTCGGTCTCTCCGAGTCGTCGCACCGCCTGTTTCAGAAACTGAAGTGGGCCGATGTCGGGCCCGTGCCGTGCCTCGTCAAGCCGCTCTCGCGCCGCGCCGTGTTTCGGCCGCAATGGCCGCCGGCGCTGAACCGCCTCGTTTCGGCGATCAGCCTGCCCGTCATCCGCATCATCGCCCGCACCAGGCCCGTGGAGGCCGAAGTGGAGGTGATCCGTCGGTTCGACGACCGATTCACGACGCTCTGGGAGCGCCTGGCACCCAAGTTCGACTTCGTCGTCCGGCGCGATGCGCGCTACCTCAACTGGAAGTACATCGAACCTCCGCACGTGCGATACACGGTGGTCGCGCTCAAGCGCGGTGACGAGCCGCACGGGTATGCGGTTTACCGCCATCTGCGAGAGGCACGCGGCCGGGTCACGCTGCTGGTCGACTTCCTCGTGGACCCCGACGACGAGCGCGGTCTCGAAGCGCTGCTCAGATGGGTGGACCGCGAAGCCATCGCCGCCGACTCCGACAAGCTCCGTTCCTTCGCGCTGCACGCGGGGTTCCGGAAGCTGATGCGTCGATCCGGATACTTCCAGGTGAAGTCCACCATGGAGTTCACGCTCAAGATCAACGCCGTGGATGTTCCGTCGAAGTTCTACGACGACACCAGCCGGTGGCACGTCACCTTGGGCGATTCCGATCAGGATCGATGACCCTTCCATCCTGGGTCGATCTGTCGTCGTGGACCGCCGCGCGTGACTCGGCGCACAAGCTCAGGCTCTTCCGGCAGGTGCGTCGTCACACGCTGGCGTCGCGCAGTCGGTTGAACGTGCTGCTGGGGCTGGCGCGGACGATCGAGGAGCAGTCGATTCCCGGGGCCATCGTCGAATGCGGTGTGTATCGGGGCGGCTCGGCGGCCGTCCTCGCCAGTGCCACGCGGCAGGGGCGCGACATCTATCTCTTCGACTCGTTTGAGGGGCTGCCCCCGCCGGGCGACAAGGATGGTGGGCAGGCCGCACAGCAGTATCGCGAGGGATGGTGTGCGGCCGACCCGGCCGACGTCACGGCCATCTTCTCCAGACTCCAGATTCCCGCCTCGCGCCTGCACATCGTCAAGGGCTGGTTCGCGGACACGCTGCGATCGGCGGAGGTGACCTCCATTGCGTTGCTGCACATCGACGCGGATTGGTACGATCCGGTCAAGCTGTGCCTGGAGACCTTCTTCGGGGCCGTGAGCCCAGGCGGCTTCGTCGTGCTCGACGACTACGGACGGTGGGAGGGCTGCACAAGGGCTGCCGACGAGTTCCTGCACGCGCACAACCTGGGACCGCTGCTCGATCCGCGCTCCTCCGAGGGACATTTCTTCCAGAAGCCGCGGAAGGCAGGCGGGGTCGTACCGTGAGCGGGCCGCATCTCTTGGTCGGCATCGACACCGAGGGTGACAACCAGTGGGATCCTGGCGCACGAGCCAATCAGGTGTTCGAGAACATCTATGCCCTTCCCTCGCTGCACGCGCTCTTTGCGCGCGCCGGTGTTCGGCCCACCTACTTCACCACGTATCCGGTGGCGAGAGATCCGCGCTCCGCCGAGGTCCTGCGCGGGCTCGTCGCGCGCGGCGATTGCGAGATTGGCGCACATCATCACGTCTGGGAAACGCCACCCTTCGATCCCGACGACGTCAATCGCCATGCCTACGCGCTGACGCTCAGTCACGAGCGATTCGAGCAGCAGCTCGCAGCGCTCAGTGGCACCATCGCCGCATCAGTGGGCGCCCGGCCGGTATCCTACCGCTCGGGTCGATTCGGTCTCGGCGCGTCGCACGTGACGGCACTCGAACGCTCGGGTTATGACCTCGACTCCACGGTGGCCCCCCTCTTCAACGAGACGCACAAGGGCGGGCCGGATTTCGTCGGGGCGGGACTTCGCCCGTACTTTCTCGCCTATGACGACGTGCGGCGTCCGGGTTCGAGCAATGTGCTCGAGGTGCCTGTGTCGGCGGCGCTCAGTCGCCGCGTGCCTGGCTGGCTCGAGCGGGCGTACGCGCGAGCACCGCGGCCGTATTTTTCGAGGCGGATGCTTCGCGCGCTGGGCATCGCCCGCATGCTGTGGCTGCGCCCGTCGTATTCGTCGCTCAGCGACATGCAGATGCTGGCGAGCCGTATTTGCCGGGCTGGCGTTCCCGTTCTCAACGTGATCTTCCATTCGAGCGAAGCGCTGGCGGGCGGGAGCCCATACAACCGGACGGTCGAGGAGCTGACGGCGTTTCTCGACCGACTCGAGCGGTTCCTGCGCTACGCGGTGAAGGATCTGGGCGCGACACCTGTAACCTTTCGCGAGTATCGCGCCACCTTCTGATGCGCATCTGCCACATCACGCCGCATCTGCCGCCAGACCAGGCCGCCAATGCCCTGCTGCCCTATCATCTGGGCCTCTGGGCGCGCGAGGCCGGCGACGAGCCGGTGTACATCGCCCATCCATCGCGCGATGAGCGCGACGGCGAGCGTCGCGTGGCATGGCCCGGAGAGGTCACGTGGGTGCCGCGCCGGCGCCGTGCGCGATCGCTGTCGAGCCGCGTGAAGATCGAGTCGCTGGTCAGCGCCTCGTCGGTGGTCCGAGCCGTGTCACCGATGATCCGCGAGTGCGATCTCGTGCACGTCCACAGCAATGGTTTGCTCGCCGAGGTCGGGGGCTTCGTGGCGAGATGGCTCGACAAGCCGTATGTGCTGACCCTGTACGGCACCGAGATCTGGCACTACAAACGCGGCGTCCGGTTTCTCGATCGTTTCACGCGGCTCTACCAGCGCGCCGCTTCTGTCACGTTCTATAGCCGAGGGCTGTTGAACCGGGCGTCTGATCTCGGGCTCGAACGGCCGGGTATGCGCGTGGTGTATCCGGCCGTCGCAGAGACCTTCAAGCGTCTCGATCCCGAGTCGCGCACGGCACTGCGCCGAGACCTCGGCCTCACCGAGGCGAACGTGTTGCTCAACGTCAAACGGCTGCACCCGCTGGCCGGCCAGCGTCATCTGCTCCAGGCGATGCCCGAGCTGCTTCGTGCATTTCCGGACACGCGCCTGGTTATCTGCGGCACCGGCCCGCTTCTGGAGGAGCTCGGGGAACTCGCCTGCGCGGCAGGGGTGAGCGACCACGTAACCTTCGCCGGCCTCGTCGACAACGACGCCGTCGCCCGATTCGATCAGGCCGCTGACGTTTTCGCTCTGCCCTCGCTGCTCGAGGCCTGTCCGACCGTGGCGCTCGAAGCTCTGGCGTCGGGTACGCCGGTTGTCTCGTCTGACAATCCGGGCGGCCTGGAACTGGCGGAGTTGTTCGGCGACGCGGTGACGATCGTGCCGCGCGAAGATTCCGGTGGCTTGGCGCGCGCACTGATCCATCGGCTCGGGCGAGGCGGCCGTGCGAGCCAGGCGGCCGCCGAGACGATCGAGGGCCGTTTCAGGGCTCCGCGCGCGGCCGCCGAATTTCGCGAGATCTATCGCGAGGCGCTGTCGGGTACACAGTGACACCGTGCGGCGCCGGCCGGCACGGTTGATCGGAGGTTCTCGTGGCACTCCTCGACGAAGTGAACACGGCCATCGCAGCCTCGATGAAGGCGAAGGACCAGGCTCGACTCTCGGCCCTGCGAATGCTCAAGGCTGCTCTGGTCAGCCGCTCGGTGGACAAGGGGCGCGCTCTGAACGACGACGAGGCCCTGCAGGTGGTCGCTTCGCTCGTGAAGCAGCGCCGCGAGTCGATCGAGCATTTCGAAAAGGCAGGGCGGGCGGATCTCGTGGACAAGGAGACGCTCGAAATCCGCCTCCTCGAAGGCTACCTTCCCGCGGCAGCCGGTCCCGAGGAAATCGAACAGGCGATCGACGCTGCCATCGCGGAGACGGGCGCCGTCTCGGCCCGCGATCTCGGACGCGTGATGAAGGCGGCGCTGGGCCGCCTGGCGGGTCGAGGCGTCGACGGGAAGGTCGTCAACGAGATCGTGCGCCGGCGCCTCGGAGGGTGATTGGCCGCTCCTCCGCGACTCGCGCGTACCGCCGGACTCATCAGCCTCGCGACGATGGCCAGCCGCCTGCTCGGGCTGGTGCGCGAGCAGGTGATCGCCTACCTGTTCGGCGCGAGCCACGCGGTCGACGCCTTCAATGTCGCGTTCCGCATTCCCAACCTGCTCCGCGATCTCTTCGCCGAAGGGGCAATGAGCGCCGCGTTCATCCCCACGTTCACGCGATATCTGTCGACACGCGGGAAAGACGATGCGTGGCGGCTGGGCGGTATCGTCCTGACCGCCCTGATCGTCTCGACTCTCAGCCTGGCGGCGATCGGGATGGTGTTCGCCGAGCCGATCGCCCGTCTCTTCGCCGGCGCCTTTGCCAGCGTGCCCGGCAAGCTGGAGCTGACGGTACTGCTGACGCGCGTGATGCTTCCGTTCCTCATGCTCGTCGCCGTCGCGGCGGCGGTGATGGGCATGCTGAATTCGCTCAACCGCTTCTTCGTTCCGGCGCTCTCTCCGGCCATGTTCAACGTCGGCACGATCGTCTGCGCGCTGCTGCTCGTCCCGGCGATGCCCCGTCTCGGGCAGCCTGGCGTTCTCGCGCTCGCCATCGGCACAATCGTGGGCGGCTTCGGCCAGATTGCCGTCCAGTGGCCCGTGCTGCGCGCGGCCGGCTTCCGCTACCGGCCGCGACTGGATCTCGGTGATGAAGGTCTGCGAACCATTTTTTTCTTGATGATCCCGGGCGTGGTTGGCCTGGCTGGCGTGCAGATCAATTTGTTCGTCAACACGGTGCTCGCCACCGGTCAGGGCGAAGGCGCCGTGTCGTGGCTCAACTATGCCTTCCGCCTGATGTACATGCCCATCGGGCTCTTCGGCGTGTCCGTGGCCACGGCTGCACTTCCTTCGCTTTCGCGACAGGCCGCAGAAGACGACCTGGCAGCCATGCGCGCGACGCTGTCGAACGGCCTGCGCCTGATGTTGATGCTGAACGTGCCCGCGACCGCCGGCCTGATTGCGCTGGCGACTCCGATCGTCGCCCTGCTCTTCGAGCATGGACGCTTCACGCCTGCGGATACCGCCGCGACGGCAGCAGCGCTGGTGTGTTACGCCATCGGGCTCGTCGGCTACTCGGCCGTGAAGCTGGCCGTTCCTTCCTTCTATGCCTTGAAAGACACGCGCACTCCGGTGGCGGTGAGCCTCACCGCCGTCGCGGTGAACATCGCGCTCAACTTGTGGCTCGTCCGGGTGATGGGCTATCGCGGCCTGGCGCTCGGCACGGCCGTGGCGGCCGTCGTCAACGGAGCCTTGCTCCTCCTGCTGCTCCGGCGACGGCTCGGCGGCCTCGACGGCACTCGTATAGCCATTGCCTTCGGTAAGATCACGATCGCGTCGATCGCGATGGCAGTGGCGGCTTGGGCCGTGGCGCACCAGGTTGAAGCGCTGCTCCCGGGAACGTCGATTCCGCGCCTGCTCGTGCGCGTCGGCGTGGCAATCGCGTCCGGCGTCGTGGCGCTGGCGCTTTCGGCGCGGCTGCTGAGGATCGCCGAGTTCGAGCGCGCCACCGAACTTCTGTGGCGGCGCCTCGTGCCCGACAAAGCCAGGGACCGATGAAACGACTGCGTGTGCCGATCGATCGGGTCGTCATCTCGATGGCGAGTACCCACTTTCTCGTCGATGGCTTCGGCAACGTCTATGCGCCGCTGTTGCCGTTGCTGATCCCGCGCCTTGATCTCTCGCTGACCGCGGCCGGGGTCCTCGCGACGTGCTTTCAGATCGCGTCCTCGGTGTCGCAGCTCGGGTTCGGACAGCTCGCCGACCGCTGGCGCCCGCGGGTGCTGCTCCTCGGCGGACCGTTTCTGGCGGTCGGTGTGCTGAGCCTCGCCGGTCTCGCCACCTCGCCCCTGATGCTGGCCGTGATTCTGATGATCGGTGGCCTCGGCGGCGCCGCGTTTCACCCGCCCGCCGCCGCGCTCGTGCACAAGCGGGGGAAGAAGAATCCGGGCCTGGCGATGTCGGTGCACATCACCGGTGGCTCGCTCGGGTTTTCGCTGGGGCCGCTGGTGTTCGCACCGCTGGCCGGCGCGTTCGGCATGCACTGGACGCCAGTCGTCGCCATTCCGGCAATCGCCATCCTGGCATATCTGTTACGGGACGTGCCGCCACTCGAGGCCCCGCACGCCAAGGGTGATGGCGGCGGGTTCCGGGCACTCAAGCCGTACGCCTTTCCCTTGTCGATGCTGTACCTGATAGTGGTGCTGCGGACGCTCGCGTCGCTGAGCTTCGCCACGTTTGTGCCGGTGATGCTCACCCGACGCGGGATGACCGTGGCGGAAGCCGGTGTCGTCAGCACCATCTACCTGTTCGCCACCGGCATCGGCGGCTTCCTCGGCGGGCCGATGGCCGATCGGTTCGGCGCCAAGCGCGTGATCGTGCAGTCGCTCCTGATAGCGGTGCCATTTCTCGCGCTGGCGCCATTCACATCCGGCTGGCTGTTCGTGCTGCTGATCTCGATCGGCGGGTTCTTCCTGCAGTCCACGCTGCCGGTGAACGTCATCTTCGGACAGGCGATCGCGCCCGTCAGCGCGGCCACCGTCTCCTCGTTGATGATGGGTTTCGCGTGGGGCACTGGCGGCCTGAGCGTCCCCTTCGTCGGGATGCTGGCGGATCGTGTGGGCATCGAACTCGCCTTGACGGTGATGGCGTTCGTGCCCATCGTGGCCGCGGCGTGCGCGTGGCCGCTGCCGGCTCATGCGCCGCACGTTGTGCCGCAGCCCTCTGAGGTGGGCATCGCCGAGTCGAGAGACGTTGGGGCCGAGCCCGAGCGCCGGCCCTGAAGGTTCCGCGCCGGCGGCTGTGGTACGATCCGGTCGAAAGAAAATCCTTCCATGCGACCACCGAAGTACTCGGGACTTTCCTACACGTTCGGTCCCGGCCCGATGACACCAGGCGTCAAAGGCCTGGTCTATCTGAACGTCGCGGCGTTTCTCGTCACGCTCATCGTCCGGCGCCTCCTGCTGGTGTTCGGCTTGATGCCGATGGCCGTCGTTGAACGGGGCTTCATCTGGCAGCCGGTGACCTATCTCTTCATGCACGGCGGCCTCGGCCACATCCTGGTGAACATGCTCGGCCTCTGGATGTTCGGCACGGAGCTGGAGAGGATGTGGCGGACGCGCGCGTTCCTCAAGTACTACTTCGTCACGGGAGTGGGTGCGGGGCTGTTGACGATGGCGGTGTCGCTTCTGCCGTTCGCCGCGACCGTGCCTTTGTACTACTCGCTCACCGTCGGCGCATCGGGCGCCATCTACGGCCTGCTCCTCGCCTACGGGCTGTCTTTTCCCGACCGGCCGATTTTCATCTACGCCATCTTTCCAATCCCGGCCAAGTACCTGGTGATGATTTTTGGAGCCATTGCCTTCCTGTCGTCGATGTCGGATGTCGGCGGATCGACCTCACATCTGGCGCATCTTGGCGGCCTGGTCATTGGCTATCTGTACTTGCGGGGCGGCCGCATCAACCCCATTGGCGAGCTGAAATATCAGTACCTGGAAATGGAAGACCGCGAAGATGCGCAAGCGCTTCGACGTCTACTCCGGCGGGCGACGCGACTGGGACCGCCGCTTGCACTGAGGAACTATTTTCGCAGGCTCCAGGGCAATCCCTTCCCCCCCATCGCGAGCGCCAGGAGCGCGCCCACGACCGGCAGGCCGTACCCGCTGGACAGGAACGACGGCCGGAAGATGGCGCTGCTGGCCACGTGGAAGTTGATCACCATGAGGAGGGCGAGCGTGGCGACCAGGCGCGTCGACACGCCGAGGACCAGCGCGATACCTGCGCCCAGCTCGCCAATGACGACGAGCCTGGCAAAGAGCTCGACGCCGGGAATCGCAACGGTGCGGAGATACCAGCGCGCCGCCGGCACACCGTCGCGCAGATAAGTGGCGAGGCGCTCGGACAAGGGGTCCGCGTCGAGAAGCCAGCCGATCTTGGCGGTGCCCTCAGCGATCAGGAACACGCCGATCAGGATGCGGAGCACCGCCAGAGCGCGACCCTGCGCGCTCGTTCCGCCTGTTTTCGTCGCCGCCTGTGCCATCGAAACCTCCGCTCGCGTGCGGTGGGGCCCTCTCGTCAGTCGCCGCCGGCGCTCGGCGCCGGAGCTGTCCCCGTGAGCGTTCGCGTCGCGCGTCCGAGCGCTTCCACGACGCGGCGTGCCTGCTCGGCCGCCAGGTCGAACTTTCCACCCTCCACAGCCTCTCGCACCCCGGGAATCGTCTTGACGCCGTATCCGGTGTAGAACCCGGGCGCGTAAATCGTGTGCTTGAACCAGGGCCGATCCGGCAGCCCACGCGGATCGATCAGGTCGCGCTCGGCCTGCATCAGGCGCCGATTCAGATCGGCCAATTCACGTGTGTTTCCTGTCGCCACGCCAGCCAGAAGGGCTTCGCCTCGCAACCTGGCGGCGACCCCGGCCCTGGCGAGCTCGTCGGCGGCCCGACTCAATGCCGCGAAGTCGATCGACTTCGACGCGGGCGTCTTCGCCGCCTCCTTCTCGATCTCGGCCACGTACGTCGCAATCTGGCGACCGTAGGACTCGTAGTCGAACGGCAGCAGATCGGCGTCGGCGAAGCGCATGAGGGCGAGACCTGCTACCTGCGACGCAGCGACGTTGTAGACGAATCCGGGATCGACGAATTTCTTGAACCAGATCGGGTGATCGTAGGTCGAATGGTACGTGCCGCGATTCGATTCCGAGCCGATGCCCATGTCGAGCGCCGACACCCCCGCGTGGTCCAGGAATGCCGTGTAATCCGACCCCGACCCGAGCGCGTTGATCGGCGGCGCTTCGAGCGGCGGCTCGCTATCCCCGCCGCGGCGTTGCTCACGAGCGCGCTCGAGCCACTTGTCGTAGAGCGTCTTCGACGGCTCCACCGGATCGGCGACCGCTCGCGCGAGATCGTAGACGAACGGCGTCAACGAGTGCACGGCTCCCGCCGAGTAGGTGCCTCTGCCGGCGGCTGCGTCGCGATTCACGTACAGGACGGTGCGAGCCTTCACATCATCCAGGAGCTCCTCGACCCATTCGGTCGATCCGATCAGGCCCTGTTCTTCGCCGTCCCAGCTCACGAAGAGAATCGACCGCCTGGGCCGCCATCCCCCCTTCATCAGCTCGCCGAAGCTTCTGGCGATGTCGAGCATGGACGCCTGGCTGCTCACGGCGTCGAGCGCTCCGAACACCCACGCGTCGCGATGCGATCCGATCACGATCCACTGGTCGGGGTACTCTGCTCCGTTGATGCGGCCGACCACGTTGATCACGCGGCGCTGGGCGTAGTCCATCTGCAGGCGGACGCGAACGCGGGCCGGTCCGGGCCCGATGCGATAGGTCAGCCCGAGGGCGCCCCGCCACGCCTCTGGGGCGACGGGACCGGCGAGGCGCGACAGCAGCTCCTGACCGGCGCGATGGGAGATGGGCAGCACCGGAATCGGCGCAAACGTCGTCACCTGCTCCATGGTGAGACGCTCGACGCCTGGCTTCGACGGCCGGCCGGGCGTGGTCGGATCGCCCGGATAGCGCGGCATGTCCATGACGCTGCCGCGCTGCACCATGCCCGCGCCGCGAAAGGGTCCGTCGGGATAGGTCTCCCCGTTGAAGTAGCCGTCGTCGCGCGGGTCTGAGTAGATGATGCAACCGATCGCCCCGTGCTCAGCGGCGACCTTGGGCTTGATGCCACGCCAGCTTCCGCCGTACCGCGCAATGACAATCCGACCCTTCACGTCGATGCCGAGCTTCTCGAGCGTTTCGTAGTCGGCTGGCACTCCGTAGTTCACGTAGACCAGATCACCTGTGACGTCTCCGGAAGGGGAGTACGCGTTGTAGGGAGGAAGAATGCCGGGTTGTGCCGCATACGAATCGCCGGGCAGGGTTTCTTCGTCGATAGCGATGGCTTGCGCCACTGGCGCGACCAGATCCACGCGCTGCTCACCTGGCCACGGGATGAGCGCGCCGTACTCGGTAGCGGGACACCTCGAGGCCGAAGCTCCTGAATCGGTCCGCGACGTAATCGGCCAGCTCGATCTGGAAGGGCGACCCGGTGTGGTGCGGCTTCGCCGTCATGGCGTCGAAATACTGCTCGGCGGTCCTGGTGGACGGCAGACGCATGAACTCGCGCTCGCGAGCCAGCTGCGCCTGCGCGCTCGCCGCCGAAAATCCCCTGAGTCCGGCGCCGGGCTCCTGCGCATGCCCCGATACCGACGGGATCAGCACGGCGGCCAGGCCAATCATCTGGAGTCGTCCTGCCTTGGTCATGTGCAACCTTCCCTGGTGGTCACAATCTCAGCGCGCCCGTGCGCTCGACCCTGCGCCGCCGAGCGCCATCTGATGGAGCGCCGCGATGCGGCTGGCCATCGGCGGATGCGACGCGAAAAGGTCGGCCCAGAATCCTTCGTGGCGGCCGATCCGTCGCTCGAGCGGGTCGGCGATGCAGAGATGGGCGCTGCCTCGTCCGATGGCCTTTGTCGGCTCCGATGCCCGCTCGATCTTCTCGAGCGCGCTGGCGAGCCCGAGCGGATTTCTCGTGAGCTCCGCTCCGGTTGCGTCAGCGAGATACTCGCGCCCCCGCGAGACCATCATCGCCAGCACCTGCGCGATGAGCGGCGCGAGCACGATGGCCACGATCCAGATGGCGAACATGATGAAGGCCACGAGGCCTGAGCTCTTGTCATCATCCCGCCCGTTCGAGCGGTGGACTCCTCCCCAGCGCATGCCCCGCCCGGCCCAGTCCGCGAGCAATGCGACGGCTCCCACCAGCGCGGCCACGATCGTCATCACCCGGACGTCGAGATTGCGGATGTGGCTCATCTCGTGCGCGACCACGCCCTGGAGCTCGTCGCGAGTGAGCTTGTTCAGCAGGCCGCTCGTGACGGCCAGCGAGGCGTGCTCCGGATCGCGGCCTGTTGCAAAGGCGTTCGGGTCGCTGTCTGGCACGACATACACGCGCGGGCGCGGCAGCCCTGATGCAATGGCCATCTCGTCGACGACATTGTCGAGCCGTGCGAGCGCGAGCGACTCGGGCCCGCCGGCGGAGGATGCGCTGCGCATGTCTTCGATCGGCACGGCGCCGCTCCCGAGCAGCACGGCGCGATCCCCATTGAAATAGCCGGCCGCCGCCGATACCGAGCCCACGCCGAGCGCCAGGATCGACGCGACCGGAAACGATCCGCCCACCTGTCCCAGATAGAACGCGTCGAAGCCCATGCCGAGGGTCAGCAGAAACACGGTGAACGCGATCATGACGAGCCAGGTCCGCCGGCGGTTGGCGGCCTGCTGCTCGTAGAGGTTCATCCCTACTTCCGCATCGAGAGATCGACGGTCGGCACCTGCCGCTCGGCGGTCTCGGTAATCTCGAAGAGCTCGGCCGGGGTGAAGCCGAAGCGCGACGCGATCACGTTGGCGGGGAACACCTGCTGCGCCGTATTGAACTTGGTGGCAATATCGTTGTAGAACTGCCGGGCAAACCCCACCTTGTTCTCCGTCGAGGTCAACTCCTCCTGCAGGAGCTTGACGTTCTCGTTCGCCTTCAGCGTCGGGTAGTTCTCGGCCAGTGCGAACAGGCGGCCGAGCACGGCGGTCAACTCGCCTTCCTTGCGGGCCGCGTCAGCTGGGCCGGTCGCCGAAATGGCCTTCGCGCGCGCCTCCATCACCTGCGCCAGGGTGTCGCGCTCGAACTCCATCGCCCCGCGGACGGTGTTGACGAGGTTGGGAATCAGATCGTGGCGCCGCTTCAGCTGCACGTCGATCTGGCGCCAGCCGTTGTGGACCTGATTGCGCAGGCCCACCAGGCGGTTATACGTCAGGATCCCCCAGAGGACGACGAGCGCGAGGAGTCCGACGACGACGAGCATGACCATGAATGCCCCCTGCTTGGAACGGAGTGATTACACGGCGCGCACGAGTCCGCCGTCCACGATGAGCGTCACACCGGTGATATAGCGCGCACGCTCAGACGCCAGAAACGCCACGACATCGCCGAGCTCTGCAGGCTCGCCCATGCGGCCGAGCGGGACCCCCGCCGTCAGGCGCCGGTTGATCTCGCTCGTGGAGACGCCCTCGCGGTGCGCGGCTTCCTCGGCAATCTCCACGGCGCGATCCGTCCGGATGAATCCCGGCGCCACCGAGGTGACCAGAATGCCGTCCTGCGCCAGCTCGGTCGCCAGCGTCTTGGCAAAGCCAACGACCGCCCCCCGAAGCGCATTCGACAGCATGAGCCCTTCGATGGGCTGCTTGGTCGACGCCGAGGTGATGTTGATGATCCGGCCGCCTCCGCGCGCTCTGAGGCGGGGCACGGCCTCCATGGCCAGGCGCACAACACTCATCAACGTCAGCTCGATGGCGTCGCGCCAATCCTGTTCCGACAGGCTGGTGAAGGGGCCCGGCCTGGGTCCGCCCGCGTTCGTCACCAGGATGTCGAGCCCGCCAAACGTCGCCACGGTGTCGGCCACCGCGCGTGAAATATCTTCACCTCGGGTCACGTCGGCCACGATGGGGAGGATCTCGCTGCCGGTCGCGTCGCGAATCTCTCGAGCGGTGCGGTTCAGGGTATCAGCGCCCCGCGCCGTGATGGCCACGCGCGCGCCCTCGGCTGCCAGCGCATGCGCCGAGGCTTTCCCGAGCCCGCGGCTCGCGGCCATGACCAGGGCAACTTTGTCGCGCAGCCCGAGATCCATCGGTGTCGACGCGCCTACTTTCGAAAGTAGTCGTCGGTGTGATCGAGCCAGTCCTGTCGAATCGGACTGAACAAGTCGAGCTCGAACGTGTCTTCGAGCGCTTCGGCCTGATGGACGACCCACGACGGAATGTGGAGCACCTCGCCCTCGCGCACGGTGATCTCCTCGCCGTCTATGACGAAGCGAAGCGCACCCTGCAGCACGTAGGTCATCTGCTCGCTCTCGTGCGAGTGGGACGGGACGAGGCACCCGCGTTTCAGGTAGATTTGCGCGAGCATCTCGCGCTCGCCCGTGACGACCTTGCGCGAGAGCATCTCCGTCACCTTCTCGAGCGCGATCTCGTCCCAGCGATAGAGTCGAACGGTCGGTGGGCTCATATCGTCGCCGGCCCGCAGTCGCGTCCCTGCATCTCGCCTCCGTTTACGCGCTCTCGACCTGGCTGCAGCCTTGTTACGGGACACACTGGGCCGGTGCAGAAGCGCGGGCCGCGCGAGTGTGCTCTCCAGACAAGGAAACCGGGCTTGGAGCGCGGCATTATACCCCGCGACCCGATGTTATAATCCCGGAGGCTGTCGCGCTGGCGCTGCTGCTACGGTTCCGCGGGTGGTTGTTCGACGTGCCCGTCGTTATCACGAGGACGCATGAAGGGCTCCGCCATCAAGAACGGGGTTGAGCCGCGCGCCACCGGCGCCGTGGCTGGTCGTGACGTACGCCGGCCTCTCCCCTGACGAGCTCCTCGCCGCCTACCGCTGGATGCTCCTGTCCCGGAAGCTCGACGACAAAGAGATCCAGATCAAGAATCAGAGCCAGGCTTACTTCCAGATTAGCGGTGCCGGACACGAGGCGGTGCTCGTGGCGGCGGCTCTTCATCTGAGACCCTCGTACGACTGGTTCTATCCGTACTATCGCGATCGCGCGTTGTGCCTCGTGCTCGGCGTCACAGCGCGCGACATGCTGCTGGCAGCCGTCGGATCGAAGGACGATCCCTCTTCAGGCGGACGCCAGATGCCGTCGCACTGGGGCGACAGCGCCCTCAACATCGTCTCGCAGTCGAGCCCGACCGGCACGCAGTGCCTCCAGGCCATCGGGTGCGCCGAAGCATCGCTGCTCTACGCCCGCCTGGAGGACATTCCCGATCGACTCGAACGGTTCCATCCCGACGAGGTCACGTATCTGTCGGTGGGCGACGGAGCCACCAGCGAAGGCGAGTTCTGGGAGTCGCTCAACACCGCGTGCAACCGTCATCTGCCCATCGTCTTCCTGATCGAAGACAACGGCTACGCCATTTCAACCCCGGTCGAGATTCAGACGCCCGGCGGTGACATCTCACGGCTCGTCGAGTCGTTCCCGGGCCTGCGCGTCTTTCGCGCGGACGGAACGGACTTCCTCGAGAGCTACGCGACGATGCGCGACGCCGTGACCCACGTGCGTGAACGCCGCGGCCCTGCTTTCGTGCACGCCAAGGTGATCCGCCCCTACTCGCACTCTCTCTCCGACGATGAGAAGCTTTACAAGACGCCGGCGGAGCGCGAGGCCGAGGCCCAGCGCGACCCGCTCCTGCGCTTCACCAGGTTTCTGCAGCAGGAGCGTCTCGTCACCGACGAGCAGCTTGCGAGCATCGCCGCCGATGTTCACGACGAAATCCAGCGTGCCGCCGAGCATGCGATGCGCGCACCGAAGCCGGAAAAAGACACGGCGGCCCTATGGGTGTACTCCCCTGACGTGGACCCAACCTCCGACGAGTTCCAGTCGGTACCGGCACCCGAGGGCAAGCCCGAAACGATGGTCGCGGCCATCAACCGTACGCTGAAAGACGAGATGGCGCGAAACCCGCGCATCGTCGTCTTCGGCCAGGACGTCGCCGACTGCAGCCGGTCCTCGGCGCTGGCGCAGGTGTCCGGCAAGGGCGGCGTATTCAAGGTCACCCACGGGCTGCAGCGGCTCTTCGGCGACGATCGCGTCTTCAACGCCCCGCTCGCCGAGGCCAACATCGTCGGCCGCGCCACGGGACAGGCCACGCGCAAGCTGAAGCCCGTGGTCGAGATTCAGTTCTTCGACTACATCTGGCCGGCGATGATGCAGATTCGTGACGAGATGACGATGCTGCGCTATCGATCGGCCAACGCGTTTTCGTGTCCGCTCGTCATTCGAGTGCCCATCGGCGGCTACCTGCGCGGCGGCGGACCGTACCACAGCCAGTCGGGCGAGAGCATCTTCGCCCACTGTCCAGGCATCCGCGTCGTGTATCCCTCCAACGCGGCCGACGCGGCGGGTCTCCTGCGGACGGCCATCCGGTGCGACGATCCGGTGCTGTTTCTCGAGCACAAGCACCTGTACCGGCAGACCTACAACAAGAGCGAGTACCCGGGCCCCGACTTCACCATCCCGTTCGCCCGCTCCGCGGTGCGCCGCGAGGGGACCGATCTCGTCGTGGTCACGTGGGGCGCACTCGTCCAGCGCACGCTCGTCGCCGCCCAGCAGGCCGAGCGCGAAGGCATCAGCGCTGCGGTGATCGACCTGAGAACCATTGCCCCTTACGACTGGCAGGGCGTGGCGGCCTACGTCAGGCGCGTCAATCGCGTCGTGATTGCGCACGAGGACCAGCTGACCTGCGGCTTCGGGGCGGAGATTGCCGCCCGCATCGCCGACGAGCTCTTCGACTACCTCGACGCACCCGTGCGGCGGGTGGGCGCGATGGACACGCCCGTCGCCTATCATCCCGATCTCGAGGAAGTCATCCTTCCGCAATCGTCCGACGTCCTCAACGCCATCCGGGTGACGGCGACATACTGATCCGTTCGTTGATCGCACATCTTCTGCGCCTGGTCGCCTGTTCGGCTGCCGGTTTCGCGCTGCTCGCGCCCGCGCTGGAGAGCGCGGCTCGCCAGGTGGAAGTTCTGCGCGCGGTCCGCGCGCTTCCTCCGCATATTGCGGGACGTTTCTTCGAGCCGATCGCCTTCCAGCAGGCGGGCTCGGGTCAGTACTTCGTGTTCGATCGGCGGGCGCACACCGTGTTCGGCATCGACGAGGCCCGCGAAAGCTCGTGGCAGATCGTGCAGGTGGGTCACGAGGAAGGACGGCTTCTGCAGCCGAGCGCGTTCAGCATCGAGCCGGGTGGCACCTTCGTGGTGGCTGACGCGCCAAACGGCCGCGAGCGGCTTCAGTTCTTCGGTCCGGCGGGCGCCCGGCTCGGCGGATTTTCGCTGCCCGGCCGCATGACGGCGCGCGTCACGGTTGGGGGCATGGTGCTGAACGGCGTCGGTTCGGTCCAGTACGACGGCACGTCTGTGGTGATGAGCCTCCCCGAGACCGGTTCGGTGATCACCGAGTACGCGCTTTCGGGGCGAGCCCTCAGGAGCATCGGCAGCCTGCGTCCGACGGGACAGGAGGCCGACCGCGATCTGCACCTGGCGCTCAACACCGGGCTGGCGCTGATCGATCCGCGGGGCGGTTTCTATTTCGTCTTCCAGGCCGGTGTGCCGCTTTTCAGGAAGTACGACGCCAAGGGCACACTGCTCTTCGAGCGCCATATCCAGGGACGCGAAATCGATGCGATCCTCGCCGCACAACCCACGAAGTGGCCTCGGCGCGCGAACGCCGAGGGAACGGAGCTTCCCTTGGTGACGCCCGTCGTGCGCACGGCGGCCGTCGATCCGTCAGGCAATCTCTGGATAGCCTTCAGCGTGCCGTTCACCTACGTCTACGACGCCGACGGCGAAAAGTCGCGAATCGTCCAGTTCCGCGGCGCGGGCATCCTCTCGCCGACGAGCTTCGCGTTCTCACCGGATGGTCGAGTACCTGGTCACGCCCGGGTGCTACGAATTCCAGGCCAGGCCTCAGCCCTAGTGGCACGGGATGAGCAGATGACATCAGCGGCTGTGGTACCATGGTTGAGCTGGTGCTTCTCCGACCGATGTCCGCGTTCCGGACGCTCCTGACGTCCACGCTTGCCATCATTGCGGGCATCGCTGTGGTAGCGACTGCTTCTCAAGGAGGCCAGCGACCCTCACTGCTCGCCCATGGGTTGACCGCCGTGGCCGGCATCGCCGTCGGCCATCACTCACTGGCCGATCGTCCAACCGGATGCACGGTGGTGCTCGCCGAATCGGGCGCGGTCGCCGGCGTCGATGTGCGCGGCTCAGCCCCCGGCACCCGCGAAACTGATCTGCTGTCGCCGGTCGCCACCGTCGACACGGTGCAGGCGGTGCTGCTGGCAGGGGGAAGCGTCTTCGGTCTCGATGCGTCCGCCGGCGTGATGAGATATCTGGAGGAGCGCGGCGTCGGCTTCGCGACGCGAGCCGGACGGGTGCCGATTGTGCCGGCGGCGATTCTCTTCGACCTCGATGTGGGCGACAATCCGCGAATACGCCCGTCCGCCGAGTGTGGATACCTGGCCGCGAGAGCCGCGACGGTAGGTCCGGTGGAGGAGGGCAGCCTCGGTGCCGGCGCCGGCGCGACCATTGGCAAGCTGGCGGGCCGCGACCGCGCCATGAAAGGCGGCATCGGGTCGTCTGCGCTCGCACTGCCCAATGGTCTGATCGTCGCCGCTCTGGCTGTCGTCAACGCGGTGGGCGATGTCGTCGATCCCGCGACAGGACAGATTGTGGCAGGTATGCGAACACCCGACGGACGCGGTCTGGCCGATTCGCGACAGTTCATCCGCGGCGGATTGACGCGATCCGCGGGGCCAGGCGAAAGCACCACGCTCGTCGTGATTGCCACCAACGCCCGTCTGACCAAATCCCAGGTGACGAAGATCGCGCAGTTGGGCCACGACGGGCTGGCCCGCACCATTTCACCCGCTCATACCCCGGAAGACGGTGACACCGTGTTCGCGCTCGCCACAGGCGTCAGGAATCAGTCGGTGGATCTCGTCGCGCTCGGCTCGCTCGCCGCCGAAGCCGTCGCCGACGCCATTGTGCGGGCCGCCCGCTCCGCGACCGGTGTGCCCGGCTACCCCGCCGCGCGCGATCTCGCCGGGCAGCCGCGGTAGTCCAGATCGGCTTCCGTGATCTCGGTATCCCAGCTCGGCCGGCGCTTCGGCGATCGGCGCGCAGTCGAGAATCTCACCTTTGACGTGCAGCGCGGCGAGATCTTCGCGCTGCTCGGACCGAACGGCGCCGGCAAGACAACAACACTCAGGATGCTGGCCGGGCTGATCGCGCCGAGCGAAGGCACGGCCACGATTGACGGCCTTCGCATCGACCGCGACGCCGCCCGCATCCGAGGCCGCGTCGGCCTGCTGACCGAGGTGCCGGGCCACTGGGAGCGGCTGAGCGTCACCATGAACTTGATGGTGTATGCGCGTCTTCATGGAATCGAGCAGGCGGATCGTGTCGTCGCGAGCGCGCTGGATCGATTCGACCTGGCGGATCGCGCCGACCATCTCGTGGCCGAGCTCTCCAAGGGCATGAAACAGAAGCTCGCCATCGCGCGCGCGCTGCTGCACGAGCCGCGCGTCGTGCTGCTCGACGAGCCGACCTCGGGCCTCGATCCTCAGACGGCGCGCTCGGTCCGGGAGCTGATCGCAGCCCTTCGAGACGACGGGCGCGCCATTGTGCTGTCGAGTCACAACCTGGACGAAGTGGAGCGGCTGGCCGATCGTGTGGCCGTGCTCGAGCGCCGACTCATCGCCGTCGATTCGCCCGCTGCGCTCCGTCAACGTTTCTTCGGCCGCCGCATCCGAATCGATCTCGGGCAGCCGGCTGCCGATTTCGAGCAGGCCGCCGAGCGCGCAGGCGCGAGCGGTCTCTCGATCGACCGATCGTCGCTCTGGATTGACGAGACTGCCGACACACCCGCCATCGTGCGGGCCCTGGTGCTGGCCGGCGCGGAAGTGAGGGCCGTCGTGCCGGAAGAGGTTCGGCTCGAGGACGTCTATCTGAGGCTCATTGAATGAGTCTGGGTCGAATCCGGGCCATCGTCGCCAAGGAGCTGGCTGATCTTCGCCGCAACCGCGCCGCGCTGCTTCCGGTCGCCATCACGGCGATCTCCTGCGTCGCCCTGCCCTTCTTCGTCACCCTCGCCATTCCCGCCATCGCCGGCGAACCGCTATCAGGAGATCCCGACTTCCGCCGATCGCTCGAACAGCACGGCTTGCTGGGCCCCTCGCTCGCCACGCTCGACGATGAGTCGGCGGCTCAGGCGTTCATCTATCAACAGTTTCTCGTGTTCTTTCTGATCGTGCCTGTCACCGGCGCCATGGCGTTCGCTACGCACAGCATCATCGGCGAGAAGCAGTCGCGCACGCTCGAGCCGCTCCTGGCCACGCCGTTGACGACCACGGAGCTGCTGCTGGCGAAGGTCGTGGCCGCCATGATTCCCTCGCTGATCATTGCGGAGAGCGCCGCCGCGCTCTATCTTGGTCTCATCGCGGTGTTGTCCGGCTCTGCTGTGGCCGCCTCGATTCTGACGCTCCGCACGGCGGCGCTGCTGCTCATCCTCGGCCCGCTCGCCGCGCTCGTCGCGCTCGAGCTGGCGGTGATCGCGTCGTCGCGCGTGAACGACCCGCGAACGGCCCAGCAGGTTGGACTCCTCGTCATCCTGCCTCTGACGGGTTTGATGGTGGCGCAGTTCGCGGGGGCTTTCTGGCTGACGCCGATGGTGATCGCGCTGATGTCGATCGGTCTGGCACTCGCCGCCGCCCTCCTGCTGGCAGTTGGTGTCGCGCAGTTCGATCGTGAGACGATTCTGACGCGGTGGAGATAGACAGTCTTTGATGGACGCGCAGCGAGTTGCCTGATGCGCCACGCGATTATCGACAGCGGAGAAGGGCCCCCACTCGTCGTCGTGCCGGGCGTCCAGGGGCACTGGGAGTGGATGCGGCCGGCCATCACGGCGCTGTCTGCCCGCTTTCGCGTCGTGTCCTACTCGCTGGCGGGAGAGCGCTCGAGCCAGCGAGCCCTGGACGCCTCGGCGACCTTCGAGACCCTGGTGGATCAACTGGACGAGCTGGTCGAATCTCACCGGCTCGACCGGCCGGTGATCTGCGGAATCTCGTACGGCGGTCTGGTGGCCCTGCACTATGCGGCTCGCCGGCCCGACCGCGTGCACGGGCTGGCGCTCGTGTCGGCGCCCTCGCCGCGGTGGCAACCCGACGAACGCCTCGCCCGCTACTGTCGGACGCCGCACCTGTTCGCGCCGCTTTTCGCTTTTCAGGCGCTTCGGCGCATGCTCGATGAGCTGTCGGTGACATTTCCGGCGGGCCGTGACAGATTCAATTTCATGACCGGGCACGTTCCGACGGTGCTCCGCCGGCCTCTGTCGCCATCACGTGCGAGCCGCCGCGTGAAGCTCATCCGCTCCATGGACTTCGTGGCCGATTGCCGCCGTCTTCAGATGCCGGTGCTGATCGTCACGGGCGAGAGGTCGCTGGATCGGGTTGTGCCGGTGGAGGACACGCTTCAATACCGCTCGTTGATCTCGCACGCGCAAACGAGAACGGTCGAGCGCACGGGCCATCTGGGCTGCATCACGCGGCCGGACCGTTTTGCCGAGATCCTCGCGGATTTTCATGCCAGCGCCGGCACAGATTCCGCCGGGTCCGGCGTATCGGCTCACGAGTCGTCTCGTGCTCCAGTCGCGACCGTGTCGCGGGAGCCGTCATGAAGGTGGAGTTTCGAGGCCCGGCCGGATTGATCGAGGGCCTGCTCGATCTGCCGGAGTTCAGGTCCGATGATGCTGGTCCACGGTCGCTGGTTGTTTTTGCCCACCCGCTCCCGACCGAGGGTGGCACCATGCACACGAAGGTGGTGTTCCAGGGCGCGAAGGCGCTGGCGCGAACGGGTTGCGCCGTTCTTCGATTCAACTTTCGCGGCGTGGGCGCAAGCGTTGGCCGCTTCGACGACGGCCGTGGTGAGCTGGACGATTTTCGCGCGGCCGTGGACTTCCTGACGTCACGCTATCCGGAGGTGGCCGAGGTGTGGGCTGCAGGATTTTCGTTTGGCGCCTGGATTGCGATGACGGCGGGCGCCAGCGACGATCGCGTTCGGGCGCTCATCGCCATCTCGCCGCCAGTCGGCCGCTACGATGTCTCGGCCGTGGAGGCGAGCCTCAAGCCGAAGTTCTTCGTTCAAGGAGAATTCGACGAGATCTGTCCTCTCTCAACCCTTCGCGCCTTCTACGGCAGGCTTGCCGAGCCCAAGGATCTGATCGTCATCGATGCCGCCGATCACCTGTACGAAGGCAAGGTGAGCGAGGTGGCCGAAGCGCTGGTGGATTTGCTGGCCGACTTCTCGACGACCGGCGGCGACCACGGGGCGCGGTAGAATGAACGCCTGCCGTTGATCTCATGAGTACGCGTCTCTCGGCGTCGCACCACGGTGCGTCGTGGCTGACTGAGGATGTCGAGCCAGAGGGCGTGCTGACGCCCGAAAAGGTTTCGAGCGAGCACCGCTTGATTGCGCAGACCGCCACGGAGTTCGTCACGGGCGAGGTGTTGCCGCGTCTCGGCGATCTCGAGCGCAAGGACTGGGGCGTCGCCCGACACCTGATGATGCGGTGCGGAGAGCTGGGTCTCATCGGCGCCGACGTGCCCGAAGAGTATGGGGGTGTCGCGCTCGACAAGGCCGCCGCCGTCATCGTGGCGGATCGTCTGGCGCAACCGGCCTCGTTCGGCGCGACCTTCGGTGGCCAGGCCAATCTCGCAGTGCTGCCGCTTCTGCTCGTCGGCACAGAGGCGCAGAAGCAGCGGTATATCCCGCGCCTGCTCACCGGCGAGCTCATCGGCGCCTACGCTCTCAGTGAATCGGGGTCTGGATCCGATGCGCTCGGCGCGCGCGCGCGCGCGAGCCGACAGGCCGACGGCAGTTACCTGCTGAGCGGCGAGAAGATGTGGATTACCAACGGCGGATTCGCCAATCTCTTCATCGTATTCGCCAAGGTCGACGGCGAGCACTTCACGGCGTTCCTGGTCGAGCGGGCGTTTCGAGGCGTCGCCACCGGCGAGGAAGAGCACAAGATGGGGCTGCACGGCTCGTCGACGACTCCGCTCGTGCTGAGCGACGTCGTGGTCCCACCGGAGAATCTGCTTGGCGAGATCGGCCGGGGCCACAAGGTGGCGTTCAACGTGCTCAACTACGGCCGGCTCAAGCTCGGCGCCATGTGCGCCGGAGGGGCGCGGCAGGCGGTGACGGAGGCGGCACGGTACGCGGCCGACCGCCGGCAGTTCGGGCGGCCGATCGCAAGCTTCGGCGCCATCAAGCACAAGCTTGGCGAGATGACGGTCCGAACCTACGCGCTCGAAAGCCTGCTCTTTCGGACCGCCGGTTTGCTCGACGCCTGGTTGAGCTCGTCCGACGACACCTCGACGGGCGGAGCCAAACTGCTCGCCGCCCTCGAGGAATTCGCCGTGGAAGCGTCAATCGCCAAAGTCGAAGGCAGCGAGACGCTCGACTACGTGCTGGACGAAAACGTGCAGATTCACGGAGGCAACGGGTTCGTGCGGGACTATCCCGCCGAGCGCTACTACCGCGACGCGCGCGTCAACCGGATATTCGAAGGCACCAACGAGATCAATCGGCTGCTCATCCCGACGCTCGTCGCTCGCCGGGCCGCGAAAAGCGCTTTCGAGCTGCACGGTCCCGACGCGCAATCGGGTGAGGCGACGGCCGAGCTGAGCCACCTTCGGTTCGCGCTATCGCGCGGCAAGGGCGCCACGCTTCGCGTGCTCCGCCTGGCCTCCGCCCGCTACGAGAATTCGCTCGCCGACGAGCAGGAAGTGCTGTCGCTCGTCGCCGACATGATGATCGACGTCTACTCGGCCGAGAGCGCTCTGCTCCGGGCACTCGAGGCGGAACGGCTGCGCCTCGCCAATCGCGCCCTGCACCGGACGGCTGCACGCGTCTTCGTTGCGGACGCCGGGCGGAGATTGGCAGAGTCCGGTGCTCAGGCCCTGGCTGCAATCTGCACCGATTCTGAGCTCGACAACGAGCTCGCTCGACTCGACGCCTCGACGCGGACCACGCCGGTCAACACGGTCGTGTTGCGGCGCCAGCTCGCGGACGAGACGGTGGCCCGCGGCGGCTATCTTTTCCCACTGGAACGGTGCTCGTAGCTCTCTTGCGCCGCGTGGCGCCGCTCGTCCTCGCGCTTGCCGTGGCGTGCGACCGCAAGCCGCCCGAGCCCGCGCCTGAAGAGTACACCCGGCAGATCGCGAGCGCACGGGCCGAAAAGGACTCGGTGTTTCGCGAGGCGGCCGATTCCCCCGTGCCCGCCGCCCGTCGCGGCGAACTGCTGCCCCTCGCATATTTCCCGCCGGATCCGGATTACAGCGTGCCCGCCGTCCTGCGCCGGGACGAGACGCGGCTGGCGATCGAGATGCCCACCTCCACCGGGCAGCTCCGGATGATGGAGCGCGTCGGCGTCCTGGAATTCACGCTCAAGACCCGGCAGTACACGCTCGGCGCCTTCATCGAGGCGGGTACCCGATCCGTGAACCGTCTTTTCGTCCCGTTCACGGATCTCACGAGCGGCGCCGAGACCTACCCGGCCGGCCGCTATCTCGACCTGGATCGGACGGCGACGGGCTTGTATCTCATCGACTTCAATCGCGCGTACCATCCGGTACTGCTACTACAACGCGACCTATGACTGTCCGTTCCCTCCACCGGAGAACCGGCTGAAGACGCCGATTCGGGCGGGTGAGCGGCTCAAGGACGCATCCGTGGCGGGATCATGAAAAACCTCGTCGTTCAGCGGCTGGCCGATGCCGCGGCCAGCAGTGACGCCGACCTGGCGCGTCCGGCGTTGCTGATCGCACTCCTCGAGTACCCGGGTCTCGATCCGGAGCCCTATCTCTCACGGCTCGATCGCATGGGTGCCGTCGTGCGTGGGCGGCTCGGCACGCTACCGCCGGCTGCGGCAGGTGACGCGACGCCAGCACAGATTGCCGCGATGAACGCCTTCCTCTTCGACGAGGAAGGCTTTGCCGGCAACAGCACGCAGTACGACGATCCGCGCAACAGCTTCCTCAATCAGGTGCTCGATCGCCGGACCGGCATTCCGATCAGCCTGGCCCTGCTGTACATCGAGGTCGGCCGCCGCGCCGGCGTGGATGTGAAGGGGGTCAACTTCCCCGGTCATTTCCTGCTGCGCGCCGCACAATCCGCCGTCGCCGGTTCCGCCGATCTCATCGTCGATCCGTTTCATAAGGGGGCGCTGCTCGACGAGCGCGACTGCCGCAGGTTGCTGAAGCAGCATCTCGGCAGAAAGGCCACGCTTTCGCCGGCCCTGCTCGCGCCAGCCACCAAGCCCCAGATCCTGGCGCGGATGCTGCTGAACTTGAAGCGGCTCTACATCGCGATGCGATCGTTCCCCCAGGCACGCGATGCCACGGAGCTTCTCCTGGCGGTCGACCCCTCGGCGCTCGGCGAATTGCGCGATCGCGGGCTCATCAGCTACCACCTGCAAGACTTCTCGCGCGCCCTGCGCGATCTCCAGGACTACCTGCAGCTCTCGTCAGGACTCCCGGCCGACCAGGAAGAACGCGGGCAGCTCTGGGAGCACGTGAAGAACCTGCGCCGCCGCGTTGCTGAGATGAACTGAGGGAGCCGCACGCGGCAATCCGGGTCGTCCATGGTGCAGGTTGTCGCCCAGTGGTGTGACAGATAGAGGAACGCGGTGACCAGCGCCAACTCGCGACGGGCCGGCGTCGTGTCGAACCCCAACACTTCCCAGACGTCGTATGCGAACGGATCGTCGGGCGGCATCGGCAGGCGCCCATGGAAGCTTGCCAGCGTCTCGAGATCGCGCCGGAGCGTTGCCATGAGCGGGCCGTCTCAGGCCGGCACGGGCACGCTGGCGATTTCTTCGTAGAGATATGCCGAGGCGATGATGCCGTTGTGAAAGTTGCCGAGATCGAGCTTCTCGTTCGGTGCGTGGGCATTTTCGTCGGGAAGTCCCACGCCGAAGAGCACCGACGGAATGCCCAGCTGCTCTTGAAATGTGGAAACGACGGGGATGGAGCCGCCTTCGCGATTGAAGACCGGGCGTTTGCCGAACCCGCGCTCGATCGCGCGACCTGCCGCCTGCACGAAGGGATTGTCGAAGTCCGCCATCCACGGCTTGCCGCCGTGCATGCGCGTCAGCTTCAGCTCTACCGTCTTCGGCGCCATCTTTTTCGCGTAGGCCTCGAAGAGGTCGGCGATCTTGTCGGGACGCTGATCGGGCACGAGCCGCATACTCACTTTCGCCATCGCGACGGCGGGAAGCACGGTCTTCGAGCCCTCGCCGGTGAATCCCGACAGCAGCCCGTTCACCTCGAACGTCGGGCGCGCCCACACGCGCTCGAGCGTCGTGTAGCCTTTCTCCCCGAACAACCGAGGCGCGCCCAGCTCCTTGCGATACCGCGTCTCGTTGAACGGCAGCCTGCGCCACTCGGCCCGCTCTTCTTCCGTGAGCGCCCTCACGTCGTCGTAGAAGCCCGGGATCTTGATGCGGCCCGCGCGATCCTTCATCTGCGCGAGCAGCTGTGACAAGACGAACGCCGGATTAGCGACGGCGCCGCCGAACGAGCCCGAGTGCAGATCGGTCTTGGTGCCGCGCAGATCGACCTGGTAGTACACGAGGCCGCGGAGACCATAACAGATGGACGGCACCCCGCGCTCGAACATCGGAGAGTCGGAGATCACGACCACATCAGAGGCGAGCTGCGCGTGGTTGGCCCGGATGAAGCCGTCGAGGTTCGCGCTGCCGACCTCTTCTTCGCCTTCCACCAGGAACTTGAGGTTCACCGGCAGCCGCCCGTTCTGTTTGATGTGGGCTTCGACAGCCTTGAGGTGCATGAAGACCTGGCCCTTGTCGTCGGCCGAGCCCCGCGCGTAGATCTCACCGTCTCGCACCGTCGCCTCGAAGGGTGGCGACGTCCACTGCTCGACGGGGTCCACGGGCTGTACGTCGTAGTGCCCGTAGAACAGGATGGTCGGCGCGCCAGGCGCCTGCAGCCGTTCTCCGTAGACGACCGGGTGACCTGGCGTATCGATGACCCGCACGTGCTCGAGACCCACACGGCCCATCTCGTCGGCCATCCACGCGGCACACCGGCGCACGTCCGCGGCATGCTCTGGCAGCGCACTGATGCTCGGAATGGCGAGCAGAGCCTTCAACTCCTCGATGTAGCGATCTCGCTGGACGTTGATGTAGTCGACAACGTTGTCCATGATGATTGCGCCTCAGGAGAAGGACCTGGCAGCCGCCGCCGTTCGCCGGCGCCAGTATCCATCGATGAGCTCGGCGCGACCCTCGGCCTCGAGCTTGACGAGGTGCGCGAGCACGGTGTCGCGAGCGGCGCCCGTCAAGGATGCCGGCAACGCGTCGTAGATGCAGGCGGTCAGGGCTTCCACGGTCGAGTGCCCGTCCGTCATCGCCGTCAGAATCTGCGCCTCACGCTCCCGCCGGTGAGCCAGATAGCTTTGGATCAACTCCATCGGTTGTTCAATCGCCTGTCCGTGCGCCGGAAGCACGCGCCGGGGATCCAGCCGGCCGACTCGCTGGAGCGATTCGAGATATGCCGTCATGTTACCCCCTCGCGAGCCCGGAATGACCACCGTGCCCCCTTGGATCAGAAGATCCCCACAGCAGAGGATGGCCGGCGATGCCAGCCAGAAGCAGCAGTGATCGGGCGAGTGACCGGGCGTGTGGATCACGTCGACGGCGCCGCCGGTGCCGATCCGCTGGCCATCCGAGAGCGGCGCGAACTCGACGTCCAGCCGCCGGTCTTCCTCCGGCCAGGGAAACTTCCAGAAGCGCGCGGCCGGCCACGCGCGGCGAAGTGCCGCGGCGCCTGACGCGTGATCGGGGTGAGCGTGAGTGACGAGGACATCGGTCAGCCGGCCTGCGTTGGAGGCAAGCGCGGCTTCGATGGCGGCGATGTGACGTGGATCGCCCGTGCCCGCATCGATCAGGAGGGCGTCACGGTCCGGAAAAAGATAGGTGTTGTTGCCAGTGCCGGTCATCGAACCGGGATTGAATGCGGGGATGAGTACTGGCGGCGCGAGATTCACGTCAGAAACTGTAGCGCACGCCGAGCGTGACGTGGGAGTTTCGCTCGTACTGGCCGATGAAGTCATCCGGCTCTCCCCTGATGAGCGACGCCGTCGCCGTCGTGCGCCAGTGCTGGCCCGAAGCCTGCGAGTACTCGAGCTTCAGCCAGGTGCCGTCGCCGTTCTGTCGGGCTACCACCTCGGCGGCGACGTTCCGGTTGGTGTCGATCGTATAGCCGACGCGCCCGACGAAGGCGCGCGTGAGACCGCGATCGGGCGCGAACTCCAGCGAAGAGCGCGCCGTGATGACGTGCTCTCCGGCATAGCCGCCCACGAGCGACCATTCGCCGATCAGCCGCTCGAGCTGCAGCACGTAGAGCACGTAGTCGTCGGAGTTGGGCTCCGCCGCATCGGGATCGCCGCGAAAGTAAGCCGCTTCGCCCTTGAAGGTGAACCAGGCCAGCGGCAGGGCGAGATCGCCTCCGGCCATCGTCAAGGCCGGATAGACGCGCGTGAGATCGATCGTCTCCGACGTGGGGCGAGCGTCGATGAGGGGAAGGGTGTTGAACCCGTCGTAAACGCAAAGCGAGAACTCATAGCCTGAGGCCACTCGGTTCCACCGAAGTCCCAACTGCGAGCCACCGGGGAGCCGCGCGCCGCTATCGACCACCTCTAACGACGCCGCCTCGGGAGGAAGCCCCGCCCAGCGCCCGTTGAGCAAAGGAATGCGGCTGGGCGTAAACGTGGGTACCCAGGCGACATCCAGAGTGTTCGCTCCGCGCTCGTAGCTGGCACGCGCCGCGGTGACGCCCAGCAGCTCGGTGTCGGTCACTTCGAGGTAGTCGCGCGGCGCGAAACGATCGGTCGGATTGAGGATGTCGGTTTTGCCCCAGCGGATGAACTGCTTGCCGAGGTCTACCACCAGGCCCCCTCGGCGAACCGATCCCTGCAGCCGCCGAACCGAGAGTGCAGGGCGCACGAGCCCGCGGTCGCGCCAATCCACATCCCACGACCGCTCGACCAGTCCGCGCGTGTCAGCTCGCGCATCGAAGGCGCCGGCGATCCGCAGCCAGGACACCGGTTCCCACGCCGGCTCGTAGCGAAGCAGCCCGTCCACCCCGCCGTGGCTGTCGTCAGGACCGTTGGTCTGGGGATAGTAGACGCCGCGGACGTCAGCGAACCCCCGCTGGGTCACCTGCTGCGCAGGAGCGTTGTCGGCCAGCAGCAACAGCCAGGCCATCGCCCCGACAAAGACGAGCGTGTGCCGTCGGCGCCTCGAGCAACCGGCCCTGACGCCGTCCGTGTGGTTGGCGTCGGTCGACGTCACGATTCGCGCCGAAGCGCCTGAAGGGTGAAGCTGCTGTCTTCGAGCGGCAGGTTGTACTGCAGCTTGTCGAGACGCAGGATGGTGCGGCTGTCGCGACCGAGGTCGGCCATTTCGAGGACCCTGGCAGTCCAGATTCCTTGAACGTTCACGATATCGCTGTACTTCAGCCGCCTCACCACCTGGTCCTTGACGAAGTTCTCGACCTGCGCAAGCAGGTAATTGTCCTTGCGGATCCACACGACCGACCGCGTGTACTGTGACGCCTTCCGCTCGCCGGGCGTCGATTCGATCTTCCAGTGGCCGACACCGCCGAGATTTTCCTCGCCCAGCAGGCGATACTCGAATTGCTCGACGTCACGTTCCTCGAGATCCTCGAAGCTGAAGTCCGTGCCGAAAAAGCGCGTCGAGCGATCCTGAAGGGCGATGCGACGCTCCCGGGCGAGCGCGGGCGTCCACATCCACTGATCGGAGGCGCGATCGGGATGATTGAGGATCAGCAGGGCGACGCCCTTGACCTCGGCGGGCGCCGTGAAACGGAGCACCGATTTGCTGTTGCCGTGCGAGCCCAGCCGCTCGTACTCCCACCGCTTGTCGCTGATCTTCCCGCGCCGGTCGATCACCTGAAGCGTGCCCTCGTAGCGCTGGGACCTGGCCTCTGCACGACGCTGCGCCTCACGCACGATCTCGCGAGCGTCTTGGGCCCTGGCCACGTCGCCGCACAAGCCCGCCACCATCATCGTTGCGACAATTCCGCCAATCCCGCGCAGGGAAATGTGAGCTCTCATCGCTGCCTCATTCGTATTCGAGCGCCGCCACCAGCGAGCCTCGGACCGCCGCTTCGCCCGGCCAGAGCGCGGCCACGAACGCCGCGGCCAGAATTGTCGGAAAGATCAGCGCCGCGATCTGGAACGGGAACTCGTAGCCCAGCCGCATGCCCGACAGATCCCGCACCGTCATCTCGAGCACGTAGTACAGATTGACGGCGCCGAAGGCGAGACCCAGCACCGTCCCGACGACGCCGATGGCGAGCGCTTCCATCCAGACCGTACGGCGAACTTGTGCCCTGAGCGCGCCGACGGCCTGGATCACGCCCAGCTCGCGGCGCCTGTCCATGATCGACACCGTCAGCGTGTTGACGATGCCGAGCACCGCAACGAGGACGGCCACGAGAATCTGGATGTAGGTGAGGCCGAGCCACTGTTCGGTGAGCTCCAGAATGTAGCGGCGCACGTCCTGATTGGTCATCACCACGAGCTGGCGTTCCTGACCGACCGCATCGAGAATGCCCTGACGGACCGACGCCACGCTCGTGCCTGGCGCGACGTAGACGCGCAGCACGTTGGACGTGTCGTCGTGCCAGTAGCGTTCGAGAAGGCTGCGATCGACGAAGAGACTGCCCTGCTGATCGGACCAGTCGTCGATGATCCCGACGATCGGCAAGCTGAGCGTGCCGAACGGCGCAGCCACCTCGACGGCCTCTCCAAGCCACAGACCCTGGAGCAAGGCGAAATTCTCTGAGACGATCAGGCCGCGTCCCGCTGCCGCTTCCGCGAACATCGTCTCCGGGTCGCCGGCCACCGATTGCCGCAGCGCGCGCCGGCCGATGCTCTCGAGCTCCACACCGATCACCAGTACAGGGATGCCTGCGTAGATAATCCGGAAGCTCCTGACGCGCTGCAGTTCATCGACGCCATCGACGCCGGCTACCTTGGCCGCGAGCTCCGGCGGAAAGCGGAACGTCCGATCGCTCAGGTTCGACGACCCCGCTACGAACAGGTCAGGATTGAGTGCGGTGTCGAGCCAGCTCACGATCGACGCGTAGCTCGATTGCGAGATTCCGCCGATGGCGATGACCTGTGCGAGCGAGAGCATCAAGGCCGCGACGGTGCCCGACGTGCGGCGCGGAGCCTGCAGCAGGCTGTCGGCGGCGAGCGCGCCCTCCACGGGCAGCAGGCGCTTGAGCATCGGCCTGAGTGCACGGGTCAGCCACATGGCCGCGCTCGGCGTCAGGAGCAGCGCGGCCACGATCGACAGCGCATAGGCGCCGTAGAACATCAGCCCCGAGCGCCCCAGCATCAGGGCGGCCACCGAAACCGACGCCAGCACCAGCGCGAGCAGGCGTCTGACGCGGTTCTCGCCGGCCGTCAACACCTGATACTTGCCCTTCTGGAGCGCGTGGACCGGGTCGACTCGCGCTGCGTTGCGCGACGGAATCCACGCGGCAAGCATGCTGGTCGCCACGCCGATCGCGACCGCGATGGACGCGAGGCCAGGATCGGCGCTCACCTCCTCGGCACGCTCCGCGATGCCGTAGATTCCCTCCAGCATGCCGCCGACATACCCGGCCATCGTCCGCGCCAACAGCGCGCCGACTGCCACGCCGACTACGGAACCGATCAGCCCGGCCACGGCGCTCTCCGCGAGGAACAACCACCGGACCTGGCCCCGAGTGGCCCCGAGGGCTCGCAGAATGCCGATTTCCGACCGCCGTTCGGTGACCGCAATCGAGAAGGCGTTGTAGATGATGAACATCCCGATGAAGAGCGCGAAGAGGCTCGAAATCGTGGAGGTCATCGAGTAGACACTGAGCATCGCCTGGAACTGCTCGGCCCGCGCAGCCGGCTGCTCGACCTGGAATCCGGCGCCGAGCAGACCGGCGAGCGTGTGCCGACCTGCCTCTACCGATACGCCCTCCTTCAGCGCGAGATCGATGCGATCGAACATGCGGCCGCGGCCGAACATGGCCTGCGCGGCATAGATGTCCATCACCGCGAGATTACCGCCGAACGCGCTGGCGAGCCCGCTCCCGCGCATGATGCCGCGGACCGTGAACGAGCGCTCGCCGAGCGCCGTTCGAAGTGTCAGCTTGTCGCCGGTGTCCAGCTGATTGCGCGTCGCGAAATCGCGCGTGACCATGATCGAATCCGGCTGGGCCAGAAACACCAGAGGGTCGTCGATGATCGCCTCGTCGCCGCTCTCCAGGTCGTAATCGCGAAGGCTTCGATCCCCGGTCATGTCGATGCCGAGAATCAGGACGTTGCCTTGCCCGCGCGCCAGCGTGCCGGCGACGGCCTCGATCACGGGCACCGCCACGCGCACCTCCGGCACGGACTGCACGCGCTCCAGGACGTCCTCAGGGACGCCGGTCTCCCCCGCGGCCACCTGCAGCTCCGTCGCCCCCGCGATCCTGTCGACCGTGCGCTCGAAGGCGTAGAAGACCGACCGGTTCGCGGTGTGCATCCCCACGAACACGGCCACGCCGAGCACGATGCCCGTGGTGGTCAGCAGCGAGCGCAGCAGGTGCCTACGAACGTAGGGCCAGCTGATCAGCCTCAGAAGGATCATTCAACTCGTCCCGGACGATTCGCCCGTCCCTGAGCGCAACCGTGCGCGGGCAGCTTCGAGCGACCTGAGCGTCGTGGGTCACGATCAGCACTGTGGCGCCGAGACGCGTGTGCACGTCTCTGATCAGGGCGAGGATCTCGGCACCAGTGTTCGTATCGAGGTTCCCGGTGGGTTCGTCGGCCAGAAGAATCGGTGGATAAATCGACAGCGCGCGGGCGATCGCCACGCGCTGACGCTCGCCGCCTGACAATTCATCCGGGAGATGATCGAGGCGGTGGCCAAGCTGCACCAGTCGGAGCAGCTCGCGGGCCCGATCCTGGGCCTTTCGGCGCGCCCATCCCCGCAGGTGCAGCGGCAGCGCTACATTTTCGACAGCCGTCAGCGTAGGCAACAGGTTGAAGAACTGGAACACGAAGCCAATCGTGTCGCGGCGCACCCGGGTCAGTTCATCGTCCGACAGTCCACTCAGGTTCCTGCCGTCGAGCTCGACGTCCCCGGACGTCTGCCGGTCCAGGCCGCCGATGAGATTGAGCAGGGTCGACTTGCCCGACCCCGAAGGGCCGACGATGGCCACCATTTCGCCGCGGGCGATTTCGAGGCTGATCTTGTCGAGCGCGACGACCTGTCGCCGGCCCTCGAACAGCTTGACGACGTGGCGGAGCCGAATCATCGGTGAGGACATGGCGTGCGAAGGCGACTATCCGATTATGTGAACTGTTTCACAAATAAGTCAAATCTGGCCTGTTTATAGAAGATTGTCGCATGATTGGTGGCCGCGGCCCGGCGGCTCCGCTAGACGCCTCAGGTGCCGCCGAAGCCGATGGTCACGCGCTCGCCCTCCACGATGACGGGCACCGAGCGGCGCCCGTGGCTCAGGGCGAGCATCCGGTCCAGGTCCGCGGGACTCTTCTTCACGTTGACGTAGTGAACCGTATAGCCCCGGGCGGCGTAGTCATCTCGAGCCGCTGTGGTGTACGGGCACGAGTCCTTGCCGTAGATCTGTACGGTTGGTCCAGTCATCCGTAACCTGCTCACTTCTCCGCCGCCACGCTCTTGCCGGCGAGTGAACCGCCTTCGAACGCTTCGATCCGCTCGCGGATGTCGTCGGGCACTGGCATGGAGCGGGCCGCGGCGTAGTCGTACATCACCTGTACTGAGCGTCCCTCGGCCAGCAGCCCGCGATCGCGGGCGTGAACGATCTGGTACTCGCTCGCGAAGCTGGTGCGGCCGATCGACACGGCGCGCATGCGGACTTCAAGAAGGTCGCCGAACGTGGCCGGTCGGCGGAAGCTGCACTCGGCCCTCGCCAGAATCATCTTCGGGGCCACGCCCCCTCTCGCCCGCAGCACCTCGTGCCAATAGGCGAAGCGCGTCTGTTCCATGTAGGTGAAATACACGGCGTTGTTGACGTGGCCCATTGCGTCGCAGTCGCGGAAGCGCACCTCGATCTGGTGCGCGAATCGATACCCGCTCATCTCACCCCCCCGACGGGAGTCAGGAAGGGTAGCACGCGAAGGCGCTTGAGGCCCGTGGCGCTGAGCGACAGCGCGAGGAGCATCACGAGCGACGCGCTCACGAATGGTGCGGTCAGGCCCGCACGGTCGAAGAGGAACCCGCCCCATGCCGGACCGATGACGCGCGCGAGGCTGGCGAGCGACTGCGAAACGCCGAGCAGCGCACCCTGGTGGTCGGGACCGCCCAGGCGGGAGATGAGCGACATGAGCGACGGCGAATTGAGGCCCATGCCCACGGCGATGAGACCCAGAGCCGCCGCCAGCGCCCCCACCGACCGGGCCAGCGGCACCGCCGCGAGTCCGAGCGCGATCAACAGGATGGCTATCGGCACCAGGCGAAGCTCCCCGATTCGGCGAACGAGTCGTCCGACCAGCACACCCTGCACCAGGGCCAGTATCACTCCTACGAACGCGAACATGTACCCGATGGTCGAGGCGCTGAAAAGAAATCGCCGTTCGCTGAAGAGCGCGAAGGTAGCCTCGAAGCTCGAGAACGCCGCAATGACGATGAAGTAGATGGCGAGCAGTGTGGGTACGAACGGGCGCTCGAGCACGAAGCGGAACACGTCGAGACGGGAGCGCGAATCGGTCGTCGGGGAAATGCGCGGGCGCGATTCAGGCAGCAGGAACCAGGCAGCCACGAAGTTGCAGAGCGACAGCCCGGCGGCAAAGAAGGCCGCAGCCGAGTACCCCCAGTGGCTGAGAAATCCACCAATCGCCGGCCCGAACACGAAGCCCAGACCAAAGGCCGCGCCCACGAGCCCCATGCCGCGCGCCCTGTTCTCCGACGTGGTCGTGTCGGCGATGTACGCCTGGGCGGTTGGAATGTTCGCTCCCGCAATGCCGGCGGCTATCCGCGCCGCGAAGAGGAGCGTCAGCGAGCGCGCGAAGCCGAAGACCGTATAGGCGACGAACGATCCGAACAACCCGACGAGCAAGACGGGGCGCCGGCCGAATCGATCGGACACGCGCCCCCACACGGGCGCGAAGAGGAACTGCATCAACGAGAAGGAGCCGGAGAGCAGGCCAATGGTGAACGCGGAGGCCCCGAACGTCTCGGCATAGAACGGGAGCAGCGGGATGATGATGCCGAAGCCGAGCAGATCGATGAAGATCGTGACGAAAATGACGACGCGCGGCGACATGTCGTGAGTGTACTTCAGGTGCGCGGCCCTTCCTGGCTTCGTGTTATGAATACGCTGTGCCAGACATCGTGGCCACGCCCGACGAGTTCTCCCCGGACGAACGCCGTCTGCTCAGTCCCTATTTCACGAACCTCGACGGACCGGTCTTCGCGCTGACCAATCTCCCGGAGACGGTGAAGGGCGCTCTCTTCGCCCGGTATTCCCGATCCGCGAAGTCTCTCCGCCGCCTGTTTCTCGACGAATTTCTCGACTCGATCGGCGAAGACCGACCGTCCAACGAAACCGTCGGACTCGCGCGCGCCGAGAAGCTCTACGCGCGCGTCTTCAGCGAGTACGGCGATGATTCGGTGGCACAGCTGGGCGGCGCGCACGTGGCGTGCGAACGCGTCTCGAACATCCTGACGAAGGTGCTCGAGCGAGGCCGGCTGATGGCGTATCTCGAGCAGTCCACGCGCTACGTGCCTTACACCCAGCGGCCGGGGGGATCCTGGAAATATCACGTGCCTGCCGAGCTCGACGACTCACCCCTTCGCGCTCGCTATATCGAAGCACTCGACCGGGCGTTCGAGACCTACGCGCGCTGGATTGAGCCGATGGAGGCGCACTTCCGGGCGCGTCATCCCCAGGCGCCCTCCGACAGCGACGGCGTGTACCGCGCCGCAATCCGCGCAAAGGCGCTGGACACGTTGCGTGGACTGCTGCCGGCGGCGACCCAATCGAACGTCGGGCTCTACGGCACGGGACAGGCGTACGAGGCGCTGCTTCTCAGGATGCGCGCCAATCCCCTGGCCGAGGTTCGCGAGTACGCCGAACTGCTGCTCATCGAGCTTCGCAAGGTGATTCCCGCGTTCCTCACACGCCTGGATCAGCCCGACCGCGGCGGCGCCTGGGCCCGGTATCTCGCGGACACACGCGAAACGGTCGGGTGTCATGCTCTGTCGATGCTCGACGAGATCGAGCCGGAAGATCGGCCCGAAGTCGTGCTGTCCGACTTCGATCCCGAAGGCGAGATCAAAGTCGTGGCCGCCGCGCTCTACGCCATGTCCGACCTCCCCGACGACCAGCTCCGTCGTCTCGCCGAGGGGTTGAGCGCGGAAGAGCGTCACGGGGTCCTTCACGCCTATGTCGGCGCGCGTCGCAACCGCCGCCACAAGCCCGGACGCGCGTTCGAGCGCACGAGCTACCGATTCGACGTCCTGACCGACTACGGCGCCTTCCGAGATCTGCAACGACACCGGCTGCTGACCATCGAGTGGCAGAAACTGACGACGCGCCATGGCTACGTCGAGCCAGACGCCATACGACAGGCTGGCGCGCTCGACGACTGGAAGCGCGTGATGGACGCCTCGGCCGACCTGTACGACGCATTGACCGCCACCGGTCTTCGCGAGGTGGCGTGCTACGGCGTGTCGATGGCGTATCGCGTGCGGTTCTATCTCGACATGAACGCCCGCGAAGCGATGCACCTCATCGAGCTCAGAACCGCACCACAGGGCCATCCCTCCTACCGACGCGTGTGCCAGGAGATGCACCGTCTGATCGCGGATCAGGCAGGTCATCACGCCCTCGCCCAGGCGATGTGCTTCGCGGATCACTCAGAGGTGGAGCTGGAGCGGCTTCAAGCCGAGCGGGCATCGGAGAAACGCCGGTTGTCCCAGGCCTAGTCGTCTTCCTTGGCCCAGAAGCGCGAGAACTCGTCGAGAAACGACAGCGACTCGAACGAGCGCATCCGGTCGAGGAAGAGCACACCGTCGAGGTGATCGTACTCGTGCTGGATCACGCGGGCGGAGAACCCGCGGGCGTCGATCTCGATGCGTGTGCCGTGCCGATCGAAGGCCCTCACCTTCACCTCGACCGCGCGCGGGACGCGGCCGCGCAGGTCCGGGATGCTGAGGCAGCCCTCCCAGTCGTCGGCCGTCTCGGTGGCCCTGACCACGATCTCCGGATTGATGAGGACGATCGGCTCCTCTGTCTCGCTCGCGGGCTCGTCATCAGCCGAGAGTGCCGCCACGAAGATGCGCACGCTTTCGTGCACCTGCGGCGCCGCCAGTCCGACACCGTGATATTCCTTCATCGTGTCGATCATGTCGTCGACGAGCCGTTGCACCTCGGGCGTCCGGATTTCCGACCGCTCGAGCGGGCGCGCCTTTTCACGCAAAACGGGGTGGCCCATGCGCGCCACCTTGAGAATCGACATGGCTCAGGCGATTATACGGTGAGCCACATGGACCACACGCACGACGACGACTTCCGGTTCTGCCCCAAGTGCGGCGGGCCGCTCGAATCGCGACAGCTCAAGCCGGGCGACCCTCCGCGTCTGGTCTGCGGGTCGTGCGGTTTCGTCTTCTATCTCGACGCGAAGGTCGCGGTGGGCACCATCATCCGGACCGACGACAAGCGCATCGTGCTCGTGCGACGGGCGATCGAGCCGGGATATGGACGGTGGGTGTTTCCAAGTGGCTTCGTCGATCGCGGTGAACAGATCTCGGCGGCAGCCAGGCGTGAGGCTCGCGAGGAATCCGGACTCGACGTGCGGATCGACTCGCTGTTGAACATCTATTCCTATGCGGGGCGCGCACCCATCGTCATCGTGTATGTGGCCACGGCCCTTGGCGGCGAGCTGGCAACGGACGAGGAAGGCCTCGAGGCGGCGCTGTTTCGGCTCGACACCATCCCGTGGGACGAGCTGGCCTTCCGCAGCACCTTCGAGGCCTTGCAGGACTACATGAAGAAAATTGCCGGCATCTAGCGGGAGAGCGCGTCGGCCGTCCTGGCGCCGTGTGCCTCGAACCACGGCGTCGCCGCCTCGAGACGCTCGTTCACGTTGTTGATGTTCTTCACGCCTTCCGACTCGAGCCATTCTCGAAACGCCGCGCCGCCCTGTTTCCCGTAGACGGGAATGCCGTCCTTCCAGGTGGCGCGCCCGCAGAGCACGCCTGAAAAATGCACGCCCGAATCGGCCGCCATCTCGAGCGATTCGGTGAATTCGGCATTGCTGACGCCAGCTGACAAATAGATGAACGGCTTGGTAGCGAGGCCCGCCGCGCGGCGATACCATTCCAGGGCCTCTTCCCTGCTGTAGGCTTTCACCCCTCCGTACACACGGGCGCCGTCGACGAACTTCATGTTGATGGGCACCTCGACCTTCATCACGTCCACGCCGTAACGGTCCTTCGTGAACTCGGCCATGCTGCCCGCCACGACCTCTGGTTTCACCTTCGCGAACTCGAGCCCCTTTTCGTCGCCGCCCGCCGGATCGTAGCCGACGAACTCCAGAAAGAACGGGATGTCGTTCGCGCGGCATTCGTCGCCGATTCGCTCGACGAAGGCATGCTTCTCTTCATTGACCGCCGTGGTGTCGAACGGCGTGTAGTAGATGAGCACCTTGACACAGCTCGCTCCCGCCTCCTTCAGGCGGCGCGCCGACCAGAGGTTCAGCAGATCGGGAATGCGGCCCGGCCGCGTGTTGTCATATCCGGTCTGCTCGTAAGCGAGGAGCAGGCCCGCGTTGGACGCCCGGCGTCTCGAGGCCGGCAGTCCCCACTCGGGATCGAGCAGGATTGCGCTGGCATGGGGTGTCAGGACTTCCGTCACGATGGTCTTGAACTCCTCCATCATGTCGTCGCTGATGTCGCCGCCCTTCTCCTTGCCCAGCGCCTTCTTCAACGAGCCCCGCTGGTCCATGGCGGCGGCGGCGATGACGCCGCGCGGGGTCGAAACGGCCTTCATGCCGGCCAGCTTGCCTGGTGTGATGGTCACAACCTTCTCCTGTTCGTAAGGCCTGCGCGACGAGCGACGTGCTTGTCAGTTTCGCGCGGCGATTTTCGCTGGTCACTGACGGCCGGCCGGGTCCGTGCGGGTTACCCGGTCGGTTGCCGGCGGTCCGTCGCGGGCAGGTATTTTACCGCCGGGAACTCGAATCGTTCCACCACGGTCTCGGCGACCGCCCGGCTCACCAGTTCTTCGATGGGGAGGGCACGTTCCACCGCTTCGATTTCGTCAATCCGGCCGCGCGTTTCCGGGTGACGGGGGGTGAACAAGGTGCAGCAATCCTCGTCGGGAATGATTGAGATGGGATAGGTGCCGAGCCGAATCGCTTCGGCCGTGATCTCGTCCTTGTCCATCCCGACGAGCGGCCGCAGTACGGTCAGGCCCGAGGCCGCGTCGATGGCCGTCATGTTCTCGAGCGTCTGCGACGCAACCTGACCGATCACCTCCCCGGTGACCAGCGCCCTGGCGTGCCAGCGTCGCCCGAGGTGCTCGGCAATCCTCAGCATCAGCCGTCTGTAAACGATGATTCTCAGGGAGGCCGGTACGGCAATCACGACCTGCCTCTGAATGTCACCAAACGCGACGAGGCAGAGCCGCGTGCGCTGCTGGTAGCGCGTGAGAAGCGATGCGATCTCGCGGACCTTCTCCTGCGACGTGCGCGAGAGAATCGGATAGCTATGAAAGTGGACCAGCGTGACCGTGCACCCGCGGCGCATCAGCCGATAGGCCGCGACGGGCGAGTCGATTCCGCCCGACAGCAGACAGGCGACGCGGCCGCCGGTGCCGGTCGGGAGGCCACCGGCCCCCGGCTCCTTGCCGAAGTAGTAGAACGCCTCATCCGTGAGCATCTCGACGTGGATGATCATCGCGGGACGCTCGAGGTTCACACGCCAGCCCGTCGCCTGCTTGATTCGTCCACCGACCTCACGTTCGATCTCGGGCGAAGTCAACGGAAACCGCTTGTCGGAGCGACGCGCCACCACCCGGAAGCTCTCGAACGACTGGCCGCCCAATTCACCGAGCACGCTGGCGGCAATCGTGTCGATGTCGGCCGCGACACGGCGCGCGCGTGAGAAGTTCGCCACACCGAACACCTGTTTGACGCGGCTCCGAACGACGTCCCATTCGACGGACGGCCCGAGCCGCATCTCGATGCGTCCGACCAGCGGTCGTACTTCCAGGACGTCCAGGTCGCTGACGGCCTGCTTCAGGTTGCGCACAAGGTGCTTGATGAACCAGGGGCGGTTCCGGCCCTTGAGCGCGATCTCCTGGTAGTGGACGACGACCGACGTCATAGGACGGCTCAATGCTCCTGCGGGTCTCAGTGAAAGGCCGCGGACATCGTCATACTGGGCGCGACGGCGGCGCCGAGAAAATTCCTCGCGATTGCGGCCGCGCGATGGCCGCTGATGACCGCACTCTCGATCGTTCCCGGCAGACCGGTATCGATCCAGTCACCGGCCAGAAACAAATTCGAGACCCGGGTGCAGGTGGATGGACGCCGCGGCTGGCCGGGCGCGAGCGAGAACGTGGCGTGTTTCTCACGAACCACCGTGGCTCTGAGCACGCGGGCGCGGCGCGCCTCGGGAAACGCGTCGACGATCTCCGCCGTCGCCAGCGCGATCAGATCGTCGTTCGGCAGTCCCACCAGCTCGTCCGCGCCGCTCGATACCATCGACAGATGGGAGGCGTCACCGCCCCACAGCAACCGCTTGTCGAACACCCATTGCATACGGCGGCCAGGCAGTCCGACGAATGGCGCGCCGAGCACGGGACGGTCGAGCCACAGATTCACGGTGGCGAGCGGCGAAGACTCGGTGGCCCTCGCGGCCGCGATCAGCGGCTGGAGCTCGATCGGCGTCGGATCGAAGATATCCGGCAGTATGTACCAAGGCACCGCGAGTACCACCGCTTCTGCGTGCAGAACTTCGCCGCCACGCACGGACACGTTCGCTCGGCCGCCTGAGACGGCGACGCGGGACGGTGCGTTCACTCGAACGCTTCCCTGCCGGTTTTCCACGTAGGCACGCGCCGGTTCGGCGTACATGTCGCCAAGAGGCACAGTTGGAAGCCCCACCGACGAGCTCCGTCGATCGTCGCCGAACAGCTCTGCGAGAACGCGCACGAACGGCGGGGCCGCAGCTCGGCGCGGCGACTGATTGAGCGCAGCGAGGGCCAGCGGCTCCCAGAGCATCTCGCGAAGGCGGGCCGTCTGGCCGTTGCGCACAAGCCAGTTCTCCACGGTCTCGCCGGGCGAAGCCGCGAGCGCGCCTCCGCCGTCCGCCTGCGTGCGGCGCGCGAGCTTCAGCGGCCGCATCAGCGCGAGCGCCGACAACCGATCCTCCAGGCCGAGCGCGTCCCACTCGAGAATGGCCGCCACCAGATGCCAGGGCGCCGGGAGGTCCGGACATCGAAACTCGGTCAGCCGGAGCGTCCGATCGACGAAGGGGACCGCCAGGCTAGCTTGGAGCCGCACACGATCGGAGGCGCCGATCCTGTCGAGAAACGCCAGCGTTTCGCGATAGCAGCCGAAGAGCACGTGCTGGCCGTTGTCCACGAGCTCACCCGTGTGTCGGTCGCGAAACGAGCTGGCGCGCCCGCCAAGTTGAGGCCTGGCTTCGACGACCTGCACCCGCGCTCCGCTCTCCGCCAGCGCGACAGCCGCACTCAATCCCGCGAATCCTCCACCGATGACGACGACGTCAGTCATGACACCTGCGGCCCTCCGACGGGCTATACCGTCCGTTCCACGCCTCCCATCACTTTCGCCCACGTCCTGGCAGCGATGAGTGCGCGCCGGGGACGAGGGACGCGGATCACGCGCGAAAACACGTCGTAGCCGGCGTGTTCGATGTCGCCGAGGAGCTCGTAGTAGATCGCCGCCATGATCCGCGCCGCCACCAGACGGCGGCCGTCGACCGCGGGCAGCCTGCCGCGCGCCTTCTGGTAGAAGTTGCGGGCGCGCTCGCACTGGAAACGCAGCAGCTCGCGTACGGGCGGTGTCACCACCCTGGAGGCGAGGTCGGTCTCGGAGACCCCGAAGCGGGTCAAGTCCTCGAGCGGCAAATATAGCCGCCCGTCGTCCTGATCGACCGCCACGTCGCGGACGATGTTGGTGAGCTGCAGGGCGACGCCAAGCTCCATCGCATAGTCGCGCGTGGCGGGATCGCGATAGCCGAAGATGTTGACCGAAATCAGCCCGACCGCCGACGCCACGCGCCGGCAGTAGGCGAGCAAGTCCTGGAAGGTCGGATAGCGGTGATAAGACACGTCCATCTGGACGCCGTCAATCAGATCCTCGAAGGGCTGCCTGGGCAGGTTGAACTGCCGGATGAACGGCTGCATCCGCCGGCCCTGCGCGGTTTCCGGCAAGTGACCGTTGAAGCAGCGGTCGAGCTCCACACGCCATTCCTGCAGCTCGCGCTCCACCCGCGGTCCGTCGCTCTCCTTCCTCCCCTCATCGGCCACATCGTCCACGGCGCGGCAGAAGTCCCAGACGGCCACGATGGCGTTGCGCTTCGAGGGAGGGAGCACGATGAACGAGTAGTAGAAGTTGGTATCGCGCGACACTGAAGCCTCAACGTTCGAGGATCATTTCCGACGTCGATCCCAGCGAGCTGCCCTCGAGAGAATGGCCGCGGCGTCTCGAAGACCGAGCGTTGGACGCTCCGCGAAGACGTCGTACTGCACCCGCTCGAGACGATCGAGAATGCGCATCCCACCCAGCCATGTGAGGCGAAGCTCGAGGCCGAGCCGGCCCGGTACGCGATCGGCCACCGGCCGCCCGCGGTCGAACAACGCGCGGGTCTTCTCCACGGCGCGTGAGAGCGCAGCACGCCAGGCGGGCGTCAGGCGTCGCGATGCCAGATCCTCTTCCAGAGCCCCGGCCGCTTCGCGCTCGGACGCAGGCAGGTAGAGACGACCGCGACGGAAGTCCACGTCGAGGTCCTGCCAGAAATTCGTCAACTGGAGCGCCGTACACACCGCATCAGACGCCTCGTCCAGCTCGGCGTCCTGACGACCGGCTATGCGCAGCACCAGACGTCCCACCGGGTTCGCCGATCGACGGCAATAGTCGAACAGATCCTCCCAGGACCGATAGCGCGCCACCCGCACATCCTGTCGAAAGGCGCTCAGCAAGTCGTCGAACAGCGAAACCGGCAGCGACCGATCTCGAATGGTGGCGCCGAGCGCGGTGAACACCTGCCGGTGCGGCTCGTCCACCGCCGGGCGCTGTCCGCCGGCTACGCATGCGTGCAGGCGCGCGCGCCAGCCGTCGAGCGCGTTCTCGCGCTCGGACGGCGAGAGCGAGCCTTCATCGGCAAAATCGTCGGCGAGCCGGGCAAACGCGTATACGGCCGCCACGTGCGGGCGCATTCCGGCGGGCAGCAGCCATGACGCCACCGGGAAGTTCTCGTAGTGGCGGCGTGCGACCTGTTGACAATACGCGTAGGCTTCACCGAGCGAGTCGGCCTCCCTCTGCTCGCCGAACGCTCCGGCCATGAAGTCTCGTATTCTATTGCTTCCGCCCTGGCTCCGCGATGCGGTCCGGGTGCCACCCGATGCGCGATGTGTTTGCCGGCCTCGTTGCTCTCGTCCTTCTCGTGGTCGCCGTGGGCCTTGTTGCGGCGCTGCACGGCTATCGCCGCCGGCGGGCTGAGGCTCGCGTCGCCGAAGGCGCCCGCGGCCACACCGTGGTGGCCGAGATTCCCGGTGGAACGGACCTGGTGCTGTTCTCCGAGGATGCGGAGCGTTTCTACTACGGCGAGGAGTCGATCGCCAAGACGTCGATCCTGGCCGTCCGCGTGCTGGTGAACGGCACGCCAATTGCCGCGACCGTCTCACGGCGGGCCGGCGCCGCCGCTGCCCTGCCACCGACGTCGTTCGAAGATCAACCGGACGGCATCGCGCGCGATCGATGGGACGTGGCCATCGAGATGGCCGCGGGCATGACCCTCGTCGAGTGCGGATCAATCCGCGAGCGCGTGTCGCAGGAGCTGGCCCGCAGCGTCTACGACGCGGTGAAGGCCGACATCGAGCGACGAGGCACGTGACGCCCGTTCGCTCACCACTCGGTCTTCGGCGACGCCGGCGCGATGGTTCACGGCACGCGCGAGCACGAAGAGCAAATCGGACAGACGGTTCACGTAGATCAGGAGCTCGGGCTCGATCTGATCGCCGAGCGCCACGATTCGCCGTTCGGCGCGCCGGGAGACGGCGCGCGCCAGGTGGAGGGCGGCGCCCGGCGTCGTGCCGCCCGCGAGAATGAACCGACGGAGTGGAGGAACCGACTCCTCGAGCCGATCGATCCATCCTTCGAGCCGTGCGATATCGTCCGCTCCGAGAGCAGTCTTGGCCACGCGATCGCCGACACGGCTGGAGGGATCCGCAAGCCGCGACCCGAGGGCGAACAGGTCGCGCTGCAGCTGCTGCAACATTTCGTCGACCTCCGCGTCCACGCCCCCCGACCGCACGAAGCCAAGCCAGCCGTTCAGCTCGTCAACCTCGCCGTACGCCTCGACACGCGGATGCGTCTTGCTGACGCGCACGCCACCCAGGAGCGCCGTTTCTCCTCGGTCGCCGGTTTTCGTGTAGAGTTTCACGCCCCGATTATAGGACCGCCAGGCGCCGGCGTCCGAGCAACGACCTGCTGACTCATGTCCATGTCTCGACGTTCCGCGCCGCCACCGCTTCCTCCGCCGCCGGCTCGGCGGCGTTTCCGGCGTCGACTGCTCGGCTGGTACGAGCGTCACGGCCGCGATCTTCCCTGGCGGCGCACGAGCGATCCGTACCACATCCTGGTGTCCGAGATAATGCTGCAGCAGACGCAGGTCGATCGCGTGCTGCCCAAGTATCGCGAGTGGCTCGAGCGATACCCGTCGCTCGAAGCGCTGGCCGCCGCACCGGACGCGCAGGTCGTCGACGCCTGGTATCCACTGGGCTACAACATCCGGCCCGTGCGGCTCCACGCGATCGCCCGCGAAGCCGTCGCCCGCTACGGCGGCCGCCTCCCCGACGACGAGGAGACGCTCAGGTCGTTCAAGGGGATCGGCGCCTACACGGCGGGCGCCATTCGGAGCTTTGCCTTCGGCTATCGTGCCGCCATTCTCGACACGAACGTCGCGCGCGTCCTTTTCCGGGTGTTCATCGCGAAGGGCGATCCGCGCTCCCACGCCCTGCGCCGCAGGCTTTGGGCGGTTTCCGAAGCACTGGTCCCCCGTCGGCGGGTTTTCGACTTCAACCAGGCACTGATGGATCTGGGAGCCACCGTCTGCACGGCGCGCAAGCCGCTCTGTCTCGTGTGTCCGATCGCGACGATGTGCGAGGCCTACCCGTTCAATCCGGAGCGCGAGAAGAGGGCACGCCCCTGACCGCACCCGTTATTTCCGTTGTCGCGGCCGTCATCGAGCGCGACGGTCATCTGCTCGTGACCAGGCGGCGGGCCGGTACACATCTCGAGGGTTACTGGGAATTCCCCGGCGGCAAAACGGAACCGGGCGAGACGAACGCGGCGTCGCTGGCGCGCGAGTTGCGTGAGGAATTGGGCTGCGACGCAGTCGTCGGCGAAGAAGTCCTCGCCACCGAGCATGCCTATACGGATCGCGTGGTGTGCTTGCACTTTCACCGCTGCACCCTGCTGACCGAGCCGCGGCCGATGCTTGGCCAGGAGCTGCAGTGGGTAAACCGGGCGGATCTTCGCCGGCTGCGCTTTCCCCCGGCCGACGAGGAGCTGATCGCGCGGCTCACGGCACAACAAGACGGCTTGAACCCGGAGACTAGCTCGAACTGAAGGGCAGCAGCGACACGACGGCCTCCACGCGCGCACCAAGGTGTTCGATGGCCACACTGGTTCCCGGATCGCTCGAGCCACGCTGCACGTAGCCAAGCGCGATGCCCCTCGCGAGCGCGGGCGACCAGGCGGCGCTCGTCACGCGACCTATGACGTGGCCAGCGGCAACGATTGAATCGGCCGGCGACGCCGTCGTATCACCATGGAGCGCGAGGCCCACGAGTCGTCTGGCCACCCGGCCATGCCCGCGGTGCAGAATCCGGACAATCACTTCCTGGCCGGGATAGCACCCTTTGGTGAAGCTGATGGCACGTTGCTCGATCCCGGCCTCGAGCGGAATGGTGTCGCTGTCCATGTCGATCCCGAAGCGCGGCCGCCCGGCCTCGATTCTCAGGACTTCGAGCGTCGGTTCCTCGATCGCGACAGCGCCGGCTGCTCGAAGGGCCTGCTCGAGCTCCGCCGCGTGCTCGCACCCGATGAGTACGTTGTACCCGATGACCCCGAGCGAATCGTCACGAACGATCACGACGCTTCGGTGGTTGACCATCCACTCACGGCTGTCGTACTCGCCGAGCGCGGTCAGCTCATCGCGAACATGCTGAAGACCCGGGGAGAGGCTGCCGAAAGCCGCCGCGATGGTCGCGACAGAGGCAGGACCGGCCACGCGAAGGATTGATGTCGATGCGGTCCAATCCGCCACCTGTACGTCCTCCGCAAAGATCGAGAGATCGAGGCGCTCGAGCAGTTCACGGGTCACCGAAGGCTCGACATCGAGCAGCACGCGATCGTCGCGCACCACCACGCGCATGTCGGCAATCATGCGGCCCTGCGGGGTGAGGTAGGCGGAGTAACAGCCGCGGCCCGGTCCGAGATCCGCGATGTCATTGGTGAGCAGGTTGTGCAGCAGTGAAATGCGGTCGCCGCCGGTAATCACAATCGTGCCGCGACCGGAACGATCGGCGACGACGGAGCGTTCTCGGGCTGCCTGGTACCCATCCAGCGAGAGCATTTGGCTGCGTGCTATTCTCAGTAGGTGCGTCGGATTCATTGTATCGCTGCCCTTGTCTGCCTCGCCGCAGGCCCCCTGGCGGAGGCCCAGACCGAACCGCAGTCGACCACCTTCAACGTCTTCGTCGGGGGCCGGCAGGTCGGCTCCGAGGACACGACCGTTGCACGGAATCCCGACGGCTGGACCATCAGCACGACCGGGCGTCTCGGTCCGCCGTTCAATATCATCACGAGGCGTCTCGAAATTCGGTACGACCCGGCTTGGAAGCCCCTGGAGCTGACGCTGGACGCGGCAGGTACAGGGGCGGCCGCAGCGTCTGCACACGGCATTTCAGGGGACGAAAGCCACCACTGAATACTCGTACCTCGGCGAGCAGGAAACGAAGACGGTCGACGTCGCCGCCGACACCATCGCGCTGCCCAGCCCCTTCTTCGGCGCGTATGAGGCGGTCGCTGCACGGCTCTCTGCGACTCCGTCGCCGGTCGAGCTCAAGGCGTTCGTGGTACCGCAAGCTGAGGTGACCCTGCAAGTCAAGGGCGCGTCGAACGAGCGATTCCAGATCGGCACCAGGACGCTCGAGGCGCGGCGTTACCAGCTGTCGATCGTCAGCCCAGCCGGACAAGTCGACGCCGAGCTCTGGACCGACAACACGGGGCGGCTGCTGCGCGTACACCTGCCGCATCAGTCCCTCGACGTGCTCCGCCATGACGTGTCCCTCGTCTCGGCTCGCGTCGAACGCATCAGCCACCAGGGCGACGAGCAGGTGGCGATCGAGGGCAACGGGTTTACGCTGGCGTCGACCATCAGCCGGCCGGCCACGACGGGATCCGCCCTGCTGCCTGCCATCATCCTGCTCGGCGACTCGAGCGCGTTCGATCGCGACGGGGTCACCAACGGTGTGCCGGTACTCGGACAGCTTGCGGGGCTGCTGGCCGATCGCGGATTTCTCGTCGTGCGCTACGACAAGCGCGGCACGGGACAGAGCGGCGGGCGTCCCGAGTCGGTGAGCCTCGCCGACTACGCCGACGATGCGCGGGCCGTCGTTCGATACCTGAGAGAGCGAAAGGACGTCGACGACAAACGGATCGCGATCGTCGGCCACGGCGAAGGCGGCTGGGCCGCTCTCCAGGCCGCGGCGGGCTTCGGCAACGTCCGGGCGGTCGTCACCATGGCCGCAGCCGGCACGACGGGCTCCGAGGTGGTCACCGAGCAGCAGCGCCTCGCGCTGGATCGCTCGACGCTGTCACAGTCAGAGCGGGAAACGGCGCTCGACGTCCAGCAGAAAATCCTGCAGGCCGTCATCGAAGGGGCATCGTGGGAAGGTATTCCTCCGGACATGCGCCGGCGTGCGGACACGGCCCTCTATCGGAGCTTTCTCCTGTTCGATCCGGCGGTGCCTCTCAAGCGCCTGGACCAGCCGCTGCTGGTACTTCACGGCGAGGCCGACGCCATGGTTCCGCCCGAGCACGCCGATCGTGTGGTCGCTCTGGCCACGGCACGGAAGCGCAAGGCGCCCGTGGATGTCCAAAAGATCGCCGGTGTCGATCACGAGCTGATCAATCGACCGGCCGAGCCGAACGAAGTGAGCACCACGCTGGCGGACACGGTGGCAGCGTGGCTCCAAAAGGCGATGCCGGCACCTGTGCCGAAGAGCTAGCCCCGTCAGCGCCTGCGCTGGTCAGGGCCTATTCGTAGCGCAGAGATTCAATCGGATCGAGGCGGGACGCGCGAAGCGCCGGCCACAGCCCGCTCAGGACACCCGCGACACCCAAGATGGCCGCCGTCGCCAGCATCACATCCGGCGACAGCACCAGCTGAATGTCCGTCTTTCCCGACGGGTCGTCGAGGAGCTGTCCAAGGAACGGCCGCGACCCGATCAGCGTCACCAGCAGGTACGACAGCGCGATGCCGATGAGGCCGCCGAGCGCCGTGATCGCGAGGGCTTCGAGCAGAAATTGCACGAGGATGTGGCGACGGCGCGCGCCGAGCGCCTTGCGTACGCCAATCTCACGCGTCCGCTCGGTGACCGACACGAGCATGATGTTCATCACGCCCACACCGCCGATCATCAGCGTCAGTGAGCCGATGAAGACGAGGACGACCTGCAGCCCGTTGGTGATGCCGTCGAGCATGCCCATGATTTCGGAGGAATCCCTGATGCTCACGGCATGATCGTCCGCTGGATCGAAGTGGTGCCGCGCCGCCATCACGTCGCGAACGGCTCGCACGGCCCGATCGTGCACAGCCGGGCTCAGGCTTTCGATGACGAAGTCGTCGACGTAATCCTGCGACCAGAGCTGACGGGCCACGGTGTACGGGATGAAGACCGAATACTTGTCGGGATAGAAGTAGTTCGAGATCTGCGCCTTGTTCTCCATCACGCCGACGATATCGAACGTCAGGCCGTTGATTCGTACCCGCTCGCCGACGGGCGGAATGGCGTTGAACAGGTTGCGCGCGATCTCGTAACCAAGAAACGCCACGCGTCTGTGATTCTCAACATCATCGCTGCTGATGAAACGGCCGGTTTCGGCCGTTTCGCTGCGCATCAGCGTGTACTCGGCGGCAACGCCGCGGACGCCAGCCGTCATCGAGCGGCTGCCGTAGGCGATTGGCAGCGACTCCATGTATTCGGGACTGACGTACTTCACGTAGCCGATCTCCTTCAGGTATTCCCCATCCTCCTCCTTCAGCCAAATACGGCGCCCGGCGCGCTGGCCGCCGGCCTGCAGGCTCGTCTGCCCGTTCATGACCAGAAATGTCCCTTCCGAGAACGCGTTCCGGAATCCCACGACGAGCGCATCGCGAAACCCATTGCCGTACGCCAGGAGCAGCACGACCGTCACGATGCCCCAGGCAATGCCCAGCGTGGTGAGCGCCGCGCGAAAGCGGTGGGCAGCCAGTGCACGGCCGGCTTCGCCGACGATCTCGCGGAAATGCCACATCTAGGTATCGAACCTCAGCGCCTCCACGGGCGGCAGCGACGCGGCCCTCCGTGCGGGATAGGTGGAAGCGGCCGTGCCGATCACCACCAGCGCGCCAATCGAGAAGACGACCAGGGGCCATGTGATGATCATCCCGCTGAAACGTGCCGGCAGCGGAAGCATGTTGACGAGCCCGCAGAGCGTCCAGGCCACGGCAAGTCCAATCAGCCCGCTCAGGAGTGTGAGAAAGAGGCCTTCGCTGAAGAATTGCCATTCGACGGCGCGCGAGGTCGCGCCGAGCGCTTTGCGAACGCCGATTTCGCGGGTGCGCTCGCGCACCGCCACGAGCATGATGTTCATCACGCCGATGCCGCCGAGCAGCAGCGTGATCACGCTGACACTGAGGAAGAACTCGTCCATCGCCCCGATCATCCGGCCGAACATCGCCGACTCGAGGGAGGTGTTCCAGAATGAGATGGCCCAGAGATCGTCGGGGTCGAAGCGATGGCGCCCGGCGAGCACCGCCCGGATCTCGCGCTCGACGGGCGTCCGGCCGTCGAGCGCGAAGATGCCGCGGCTGCGATCGCGCGCGATCTGCCTGGCGAGATCGTCCGCCACGTGCGCGTAGGGCGCCGCGATGATGGCCGAGAGCGAATCGCGGGTGTCAAAGGACCCGGTGAGCGGAAAGTCCCGCCGCATGGCCTCGTACGGAACGAACAGCCGCTCGTCGTCCTGCCCGGTGTAGTTCGAGTCCTGATCCTTCTTTCGAATGCAGCCGACCACGGTGTACGAGAGGCCGTCGAGCTGCACGACGTGGCCCACGGGACTTCGATCAGCGAACAGCAGCCGGCTGGCCTCGTGCCCGATGACGACCACCCGCCGCGCTTCGGCGCTGTCGGCGCCGTTCAGGAGACGGCCGCGGTCGACCTCGATGGTCCTGACGGCCTGGAAGACCGGCCAGACACCGCTCATCTGCAGCGAGCTCGAGTTGAAGGGACTCTTCACCTTGACGGCCGCGCGCATCAACTCGGGACTGATGTGCTCGACGAGCCGGGCACGCGCCTGCAGCAGCTCGACGTCGGCCATCGTGAGCCTGATCTGACGGCCCGACCGCTGGCCGCCGGCCTCGGTGCTCGTCCGGCCGTTGCGGACGATCACGATGTCCTTGCCGAGCTCTTCGAGCACTTTCTGATTGCCGAGCTGAAACCCCTCGCCCATCGCGGCCAGGACGACAATCGACACCACGCCCCAGATGATGCCGAACATCGTGAGGAGGGTGCGCAGCTTGTTCGCGCGAAGATTGTCGAACGACTGCGCGACGAGCTCCGTCATGGCAGGACGACGCGCTGACCCTGGCTGAGCCCGTTCAGCACTTCGGTCCGGGTGCCGTTCGAGATGCCCATCTTGACGCCGACGCGGCGCCGGCCGGTGGGCGCCGAGGAGTCGACGACGTCCACGAACGCCTGGCGCGCCTCATCGTAGGTCACCGCCGCCTCGGGCACGATGAGCGTGTCGGGCCGCTCTTCGAGGACGATCTCGGCATTGGCCGTCATCATCGGCTTCAGCTCGTGAGCAGCATTTTCGATGGAGACCCTCACCTCGAAGTTGGTGACGTTGTCCTTCTCGGTGCCCATTGGCGCGATTTGCGTGACCTTGCCGCGAAACTCCCGTTCCTTGAAGGTCTCGACGGAGATGCGGCATGGCTGGCCGAGCCGGACACGACCGATGTCGGTCTCGTCCACGTTCCCGCGCACGAACACCTGGCTGATGTCGCCCATCGTAATCACCGGCGTCGCCGCCGCGCCGAGGTTGAGGATGGAGGAAACGGGGCTGCCGATCTCCACGTGACGGGCGAGCACCGTGCCAGCGATCGGCGCCCGGATCGTGGCGTTCGTCAGCTCCTCCTCGGCTCGCTCCACGGCCGCCTGCGTCTGCGCCACGGTGGCTTCGGCTTCCGCCACCTTGGCTTTCGCGACACCGAGCTGGCTGGCCGCCACCCGCTGCCGGTTCTGCGCCATCTCGTAGGCGCTCCGCGCTTCGTCGAGTCCCGAGGGCGCCAGCAGCTTGTCCGCAGACAACGCCTGTGCGCGCTCGTACGCGCGGCGTGCGAACTCGACGTCGGGTCCCTCGGCCTCGACCACGTTTCGCTGGTGGGTGGCGCGAGCACCCTCGAGTGACGCCTCGGCAGCCTTGAGCGTCGCGCGCGCCTCACGCAGCCTGGCGGTGAGGTTCTCCTTGTCGAGCTCGACGAGCACCTGGCCCTCGACGACCTGCGCGTCGACGTCCACGGTGAGACGCTGGATAAGGCCGTTTGCCTTCGACTTGATTTCGACCTTGGTGATCGGCTCGATTTTTCCGGTCGCGACCACGGAACGCACCATCGGGCCGCGCTCGACCGTGGCAAGACGCGATTCCTCGACATCGCTGCCGGCGCCGTCGAGCGTAGAGATGCCCCACGCGGCCGCAACCGCCAGCACCAGGACGAGCGATCCGTACACCGTCAGTCGGCGGCGCTTCTTCATGTAACTCCTCGCACCCTCCAGCCAGCCGGCTACTTCTGGCGGCACACTCGAACCTACGTAGATTCGTGCGACGAAGTTCGTGAGCTGTCGTAGGATAGGGGCCGGCTGAGGTTGGACAGGCGCGCCATGTGGATTCTCCAATCCCCCGAAGGACCTGAAGAAACGGCGCTGACCCTGCGGCTGTCACCCGGCAGCATCAAAACCGTCGGCCGGGCGCCTGTCGCCGACTACGTGGTCGAAGCTTCCCTGGTTTCCCGCCTCCACTGCCGGCTGACGGCGGTCTCCGACGACGTGCTTCAGGTCGAGGATCTGGAGAGCACCAACGGCACCTTTGTCAACGGCACGCGGGTATCGACGGCCCACCTGACGACCGGCGACACGCTGAACATCGGCCGGTTGTCGCTGACGGTTTCGAAGAACTCTGCCTGACCTCTTCGGCTCAGCTCGAAACCAGGAACGGATTGGATCGTCTCTCGCGGCCGATGGTCGTGGACGGACCGTGCCCCGGATAGACCTCTGCGGCGTCTCCGAAGGCAAAAAGCACGTCCTTGATCGATCGGATGAGCGTGGCGTGGTCGCCCCCGGGGAGATCGGTGCGACCAATCGATCCCGCAAACAACGTATCCCCGACGAACAACTGCGTGCCCGGCGTGCCAGCCGGGCCCACCTGGAGACAGACACCTCCCGGGCAGTGCCCGGGCGTGTGGTGCACGCGCAGCTCGTAATCGCCGAATCGAAGCGGAGGGGCCGTCAGATCGTAGAAATGGTCCACCGGCGGAGGCGGCTCGACGTCGATGCCGAACAGGCGACCGTGCTGGACCGCGTCGTCGTAGAGGAACAGGTCGGCACGGTGGAGGTAGATGGGTGCGTCAAGCGCGGCCTTGGCCCGGGCCACACCTGAAACGTGATCGACGTGCGCGTGGGTCAGCAGAATGTGCCCGACCGCCAGCCTTCGTTTTCTGACGATTTCGAGCAGCTCGGCCACTTCGTCGCCGGGATCGATCAACACCGCCTCGGCGGTGCGATCGCAGCCGACCACGAACCCGTTCTTGAAGAAGGGCGCAACGGCCCTGATTTCCAGCAGCACGATAAAGACGACCTCCTCCCTGCTGCTACAATACCCGAATGATCCTCGCGGTTGTCGACGACATCCTCTTCAAGTCGAAGATCGCCGTGACGGCCCGTCATACCGGCGCACGGATCGAGTTTGCGCGAAGCCCGGCTGAGGCGCTCGAGTACGCGCGCACGCTCAAGCCGGCGCTCGCGATTTTCGATCTGAACAGCACGCGCCTCGATCCCCTCGGTACCATCGCCGCGTTCAAGAGCGACCCCGATCTTCAGGCCATTCGCACCGTGGGCTACGTCAGACACACCTCTGCCGAGGTCATCGCGCGCGCGAGGGCCGCGGGCGCCGACGAGGTGCTGGCGCAGTCGGCCTTCGTGATACGACTGGGCGAGCTGCTGTCACACGAGGGTACCCCAGCCAGGTAACCGCATGCCCCCGACAGCCAGCGCCACCGCGCCGTTCAATGTGACCGATGTCTTCCAGGCACGACGCCGCATCGCCGGCCACGTCCGCCGCACGCCGCTGGTTCGATCAGCCTGGTTGTCGGAGGTGTCAGGGGTCGAGGTCTGGCTGAAGCTCGAGTCTCTGCAGATCACCAGCGCGTTCAAGGTGCGAGGCGCCGTCAATTTCGTGCGTCGTCTGCTGGAATCCGACGTCGGCTCTTCCGCGAGGCTCGACACAGCGAACATCGTCACCGCCTCGGCGGGCAACCACGGACAGGCTGTGGCCTATGCAGGCTCGCTCGCCGGCATCCGTACCACAATCTTCACGCCGCGGGACGCGGCGGTCACAAAGCTCGAGGCAATTCGCCGATACGGCGCGGACCTTCGCGCCACCGCCGACAGCTATGAGCACAGCGAGGAGCTCGCCAACGCGTTCGCCAGAACCGAAGGTGCGACGTATCTGTCGCCTTACAGTCATCCCGACGTGATGGCCGGCACGGGCACCATCGCGCTCGAGATTCTCGAAGATCTGCCCGACGTCGCAGAGGTCGTCGTGCCGCTCGGCGGCGGCGGGATCGTCGCCGGGATGGCGGTCACGCTCAGAACTGTCGCACCAATGGTGGTGGTGACGGGTGTGGAGGCGGCGGCGTCACCCGTGTTTACCACGAGCCTGCGCGAAGGGCGGCTGGCGCGGATCCAGGTGAAGCCAACGCTGGCCGACGGGCTCGCCGGCAACGTGGATCCCGAAACACTCACCTACGATCTGATCCGGAGCCACGTGCGGAGGATCGCGCTCGTGTCGGAAGACGACCTGACGAATGCGATTGCGGGACTGGTCGCCCAGGAGCATCTGGTGGTGGAGGGCGCCGGCGCTGCCGGCGTGGCAAGCCTCATCGGCTCCCGCCTCGACTCGCTCGGACCACGAGTGGTCGTCGTCGTCACGGGTGGCAACATCGATGCGTCGCGTCTGCTCGGTGTGCTTGCGCAGGCTGCGGAGTCCAATTCGGCTCGTTGACGCTGGGTAACCGCGCCCAACGGCCGGTCGCGTCGCTATGACCATCGCCAGCCTCTGGTGCGGCTTCGCCCTCGCACTTGGCCTGTTGTGGTTGGCCTGTCTGGCGCCAGCCACATCCGAACAGCAGCAGCCCGGCGTGCCGATACCGGCCGCCGACCCGCCCGCCACCGAACGCTCGCGCATGGTGGACACGCAGATTCTCGCGCGCGGCATCGCTGACAAACGGGTGCTGACGGCGATGCGGAAGGTGCCTCGGCACCTGTTCATGCCCGGAGACGTGCAACCTGTACGCCTACGACGACCGCCCGCTCCCCATCGGCTTCGACCAGACCATCTCGCAGCCTTACATCGTGGCGTACATGACGGAAGCCATCGAGCCCACCGCCACAAAGAAAGTGCTCGAGATCGGAACAGGCTCCGGATACCAGGCCGCGGTGCTCGCGGAATGCGTCGCCGAGGTGTACACGATCGAAATCGTTCGCGATCTCGCCGAGCGCGCGGCCGGAACCCTCGAGAAGCTTGGGTACAGAAACGTCCATGTCAGGGCCGGCGATGGATATGCCGGCTGGCCGGAAGCTGCGCCCTTCGACGCCATCCTCGTGACGGCAGCGCCCGATCACATTCCGCAGCCGCTCGTCGATCAGCTCGCTGTCGGTGGGACACTCGTCGTCCCGGTGGGGCGTGGCGTGCAGGAAATGACCGTTGTCCGGCGTACCGCGGCCGGCCTCACCGAGACGAAAACGTTGCCCGTGCGTTTCGTGCCGATGACGGGAAAAGCCACGCGCAAGCCCTGACGTCGACCCTCGGCGCGTGGCGCGGAGGGAAAGCCTAGGGCTGGCCCGCGAGGTCGAGAATCGCCAGCGCGAGAACTTTCGTGGCATTCACGAGATCCTCGACGCCGCACCACTCGTCGGGCTGGTGCGCCAGCTCTAGAATGCCGGGTCCGTACGCAACGCAGTCGGCCACGCCAGCGCGCGCCACGTGCTTGTGATCGTAGGTGCCGGGACTCGCCACGATGGCCGCTTCCCTGCCGAGGACGTCTTGGATGGCTCGCCCGAGAGCCGGCATGAGCGGCGAGCTCGCCGGTGTCCTCACTGGATTGACCACCATCAGGTCGCGCAGCTGAAACTGAAACCCGGGCACGCGGCGGCCCAGCTCGTCGAGCATCGCCACGATCTCGGCGCGGGTCGCCTCGAAGCCCTCCTCCAGCAGAAAGCGCCGGTCGAAGATCGCGCGGCATCGGTCGACCACACACGGCGTCTGAATCCCGTCCGCACGCTGACCACCTTCGAGACTATTGACGTTGATGGTCGCGTGCCGTGCGAGGGGTGGAACGACGGGCACTTCGGTGAACCGGGTGGCCAGCCTGGGTTTGAGCGTCTCCTGCACGTGGTGCAGCACGGCCGACATGTGGTCGATGGCGCTGACTCCGAGAAACGGCATGCTTCCGTGCGCCGTTCGCCCCTCGGTCGTCACCTCGAACCAGTACACCCCGCGATGGCCGATGCAGATCCGATCGACGTTGAGCGGCTCGGGAATGATCATGAAGTCGGTGCGGCCGGGCGCGATGAGGCCGCGCCCGGTCATCCACGCGACGCCCGCAAACCCGCCGCTCTCCTCGTCGACGGTTCCGCTCACCTCGAGCGTCGCCTCGAGCGCGATCCCGGCGCGCCGGATCGCTTCGGTTGCGTAGATCGCCGAGGCGATTCCGGCCTTCATGTCCGAGCTGCCGCGCCCGTAAAGCCGGCCGTCGCGGACGAGTCCGCCAAACGGATCGACGCTCCATCCTTCGCCCGCCGGCACGACATCGAAGTGACCGTTGAGGTGGATGAGGGGATGCAGCTTGGCACCCGCCCGCCGGCCGAGGACGTTCACGCGCGGGTGCGCAGGAGTATGCTCAGGGCAGCCGTCGGCCGCGAGCAGTTCAACGATGAACCCGCACCGATCGAGGTGACGGCCGATGGCGCGCGCGCACTCCTCGTAGCATTCGCCCGGTGGATTCACCGTCGGGATGCGCACGAGCTCGGCGGCGCAGGCCAGGATTTCGTCACGAGCCCGATCGACCTCGCCGAGGACTCGCTCGCGTGATCGGAGGTTCATTTGAGCGCGGTGCGGGTTACGATAGCACGTCGCCTCCCGCCTTCTGTGCCCGACTTTCCCCTTCGCCGATCGCGTGACGCTTCCCTTGCGAAGCTCGTGCTCGCGCTCTCGAGTGTCACCCTGCTCGTCGGCGCCGCCGGGAGTCAATCCCGTCAAGAACCGCCAGCCGGGCTGACCGCCGTCGACGGCGTGACGGTGGGGCATCACACGCTGGCCGAACGACCCACCGGCTGCACCGTGGTGCTCGTGCGCGAGGGTGCGGTAGCCGGCGTCGATGTACGCGGCTCGGCACCCGGAACGCGCGAGACTGCCGTGCTCGATCCGGTCGGCAGCGGGCAGCACGTGCACGGCGTGGTCCTGGCCGGCGGCAGCGCGTTCGGGCTGGATGCGGCTTCCGGGGTGGTTCGGTTCCTCGAGGAGTCCGGCGTTGGCGTGGAGATGCGGAACACGCGGGTGCCGATTGTGCCGGCAGCCATACTGTTCGACCTGAACGCGGGCGGGAATCCGAAGATCCGGCCCACGGCCGACTGCGGCTATCGGGCCGCCGCGGCAGCGTCCCGCGGAGCCGTGGCCGAAGGCAGCGTCGGGGCGGGCGCCGGCGCCACCGTCGGCAAGATCGCAGGGATGGAACGGGCCATGAAGGCGGGCATCGGAACCGCAGCGCTGACGCTGCCCGACGGCACGGTGGTCGCCGCACTCGTCGCAGTCAACGCGGTGGGCGATGTCATCGATCCCGCCAACGGCCGCGTCATCGCCGGCGTGCGAACGCCGAACGGCCGCGCGCTGGCCGACGCGCGCGTCCTCGTGCGCTCCGGTGCGCTCGTCCAGCCCCCCAGAAATGGCGAGCAGACCACGATCGGTGTCGTCGCGACCAACGCCCGTCTGACCAAGGCGCAGGCGACCAAGGTGGCGCAGATGGCGCACGACGGGCTGGCCCGCACGGTGTCACCCGTGCACACGCCCGCGGACGGCGACACGATTTTCGCGCTGGCTACTGGCGTCCATGAGGGCGACGTCAATCTCATGCTGATCGGCGCGCTCGCCGCGGAAGTGACGGCCGACGCAGTCATGCGCGCGGCCCGCGAAGCCACGGGGTTGCCCGGACTGCCCGCTGCCCGCGATCTGAGCGCAGCCGAGCGCCGATGAGCCTCGACCTCGCCCTGCTCGTCCTCTACTCAATGCTCCAGATAGCGATGGGGCTTTGGATTGGGCGCGCCGTGCGCGGGACGGGCGACTTTTTCGTCGCCGGCCGTCGACTGAGCGGCTCCCTGCTCTTTGCCACGATGCTCGCCGCGAACATCGGCGCCGGGTCCACCGTCGGAGCGGCCGGACTCGGGTATCGCGACGGTCTCAGCGCCTGGTGGTGGGTGGGGTCGGCCGGGCTCGGCTCGCTCGTGCTGGCCTTCTGGGTCGGTCCCACGATTCGATCAATCGCCGAGCGGCACGATCTGAAGACCGTCGGCGATTTCCTCGAGCTTCGTTACAACCGCGCGATTCGCGGCACGGTCGCGTCCCTGCTCTGGCTGGGCTCGCTCGCCATTCTCGCCGGACAGCTCATTGCCCTGTCCTGGATCCTGAACGTCGTAGCTGGCGTGCCCAAATGGATCGGCTGTCTCGTCGGTGGCGCCGTGATGACCACCTATTTCACGGCGGGAGGCCTGCTGACGTCGGCATGGGTGAACGTGGTACAGCTCATCGTGCTGCTCGCCGGGTTTGCCGTGGTCCTGCCAGTGATGCTCGGCGCCGTCAACGGGCTCGATGGACTCCGTGCCGCCACGGCGACACCCGCGTCGTACTGGAATTTCTGGGAGGGCGGAGCGTCAGGGTGGCGCTACCTCGCCGTGCTCGGGCCTGCGTTTTTCATTTCTCCCGGCCTACTCCAAAAAGTGTACGGCGCGCGCGACAGCCGGGCCGTGCGGACCGGTGTCGGGGTCAACGCGATTGTACTGCTGGTGTTTGCGGTCTTCCCCACACTGCTCGGCATGATTGCCCGCGCGCTTCATCCGGGGCTCCCCAATCCCGAGCTCGCGCTCCCCACACTGCTGACGACAGATGTTTCGCCATTCATCGGCAGCCTCGGGCTCGCGGCCCTCGTCTCCGCCGAGATCAGCACCTGCGACGCGATTCTCTTCATGCTGTCCACCTCGCTGTCGCAGGACCTCTACAGGCGCTTCGTCAGACCGGACGCCGACGATCGACGCGTGCTGCGCGTGGCGCGGCTCGCCGCGATCGCGGGGGCTCTTTGTGGAGTGCTGCTGGCCATCGTGATCCCGACGATCATCGGAGCGCTCAGCATCTTCTATTCGCTGCTCACCGTCAGCCTGTTCGTGCCGCTGACGGCTGGCCTGTACGTGAGACGCTTCGGCACGACGGAGGCCGCCTCGGCCATCGGGTGCGGGATCACAGTGCTGCTCGCCGCACAGCTTGCGACCGGCGGCCAGACCGTATGGGGATGGACGCCAACGATGCTGGGACTCCTGGCGTCGATGCTGGGCTCTGGCGCCGTCATGCTCTATCGACGGAACCTGTCGGCGAGTCCGTCGTTGGCAGCCGGCAGTTCGGAGTGGGCGTCGCGAGGCCGTCCGAAGTCCGGGAGCGGATTGTGACCGATTCGCTCTTTCGACTCGACGACCGCATCGTCCTGGTGATTGGAGCCGGCTCCGGCATTGGCCAGGTCGTTGCGCGAGGCGCTGCGGAGCATGGCGCTCGAGTCGTGTGCGCCGACGTCGACGGCGGCCTTGCAGACGCGACGGCCCGCACGATTCGCTCGGCGTCGTTCCCGGCCGAATCGATCGCGCTCGATATCCGACACTCGTCTCTGGTCGACGCCTGTTTCGCGGATATCGTCGCCCGTCACGGCCGTCTCGATGGCGTGGTGTGCACCCCCGGCATCAACGTGCGCAAGCCTATTCTGCGCTATTCGGACGAGGAGTTCGACCGCGTCTGGACACTGAATGTCAAAGGCAGCTTCACCGTGCTCCGGGCCGCCGGCCGGGCGATGAGCCACGACACGCGCGGCGGCAGCATCGTGCTCTTCTCGTCGATCCGCGCGCTCGTGGTCGAGCCTGGTCAGGCGGTCTACGCTGCAACGAAGGCGGCCATCGTGCAGATGGTGCGCGCGGCGGCTGCGGAGTTCGGTCCGTTCGGCGTGCGCGTGAATGCGGTGGGACCGGGTGTCGTCGAAACGCCGCTCACCGAGCCCATCAAGGCCAATCCGGCGTGGTACGCGGCTTACGCGGCCAAGACCGTCTTCAACCGATGGGCAGCCGCGGAGGAGATGGTGGGACCGACACTCTTTCTGCTGTCGAACGCATCGAGCTACGTTACCGGGACCCTGCTCCTGGCCGACGGAGGCTGGACAGCAGCAGACGGCCGCTTCGAGCCGACGTTCGGTCCCGGGTAGTCCGTGCCTAGTCCTCGACGTAGCGATCCATCATGTCGAGAGCGCGATCGATGATGGCGAATCCCTCGGCGAGCTCCGTTTCGCTGATCGTGAGCGGCGGGTTCGTGAAGAACGTGTTCCAGCGCACGAAGGTGTAGAGTCCCTCGCTCCGGAAGAACCGGTTGAGCTCGGCCATCGGCTCCGAGGTCCCGTTGAACGGCGCCATCGGTTCGCGCGTCTTCCGGCTCTTCACCAGCTCCACGGCGCCGAACAGGCCAATCGATCTGGCTTCGCCGATTGAGGGATGGCGTGAAGTCAGGTCCGCCATCTTCTCCTTCATCACCACACCCATCCGTCTGGCGCGCTCGATGAGATGGTCATCCTCGTACACGGAGATGGCCGCAAGCGCGGCGGCGCATGCCAACGGATGGCTGTTGTAGGTGAGCCCGCCGTAGAACACCTTGTCCTGAAAGTGCCGGGCGATGGAGGGCCGCATGCCGACGGCGCCCAGCTGCACGTAGCCGCTCGTGAGGCCTTTGGCCATCGTGATCAGATCGGGGACCACCTTCCAGTGGTCGATGGCGAACCACTCACCGGTTCGGCCGAATCCCGCCATGACTTCGTCGGCGATCATGAGGATGCCGTGCCGCGTGCAGAGCTCGCGCACGCCCTGCAGGTATCCATCAGGAGGGATGAGCACGCCGTTGGTTCCCGTCACGCTCTCGAGAATGAAGGCCGCGATCGTCGACGGGCCTTCGAGCTGGATGATCTCGTCGATCATCGACAACGATTGCTCTGCCGAGTCCCAGCCGCGCTGGACGCCGTGGTACGGATCGAGCACATGGACCACACCGGGAATGCCGGGCTCGGCCGCCCAGCGCCGGGGATCGCCGGTCAGCGTCAGGCTCCCGGCCGTGCCGCCGTGATACGAGCGGTAGCGCGCCAGAATCTTGTGGCGCCCCGTGACGAGCCTCGCGATGCGAATGGCATTCTCGTTCGACTCGGCGCCGCCGTTGGTGAAGAAAAACGTGTCGATATCGCCGGGCGTGATCTCGACGAGCTTCGCTCCCAGCCTGGCGCGAACCTCGGTGGCCATGAACGGATTGGCGTAGGCGAGCGTTGCAGCCTGCTCCTGGATCGCACGTATCACGCGCTCCTCGCCGTGCCCGACGTTGACGCACATCAACTGGCTGTTGAAGTCGAGAAAGCGTTTGCCCTCTGGCGTCCAGAAATACACGCCTTTCGCCCGCGCGACCGGAATGGGATCGACCTTTGACTGCGCGGACCACTCGTAGAGCGTGTGCCGCTTCGACAAGGCGACCATTTCGTGACCGGTCATCGTGCCGCCGAGCGCCGTAGTCATGACTTCTTCCCTTCTAACCCTTGCGCGGCTTCGACGGGCGCAGCTCCACACGGCTGGGCAGGCTGCGCCTGTCGTGGTGCACCAGATCCAGCACGACCTGAGCGACATCGCCCGGCGTGAGCTTCCACTCGGAGGTGGCGCTCCGGCCGCGGCCCATGAACGACGTGTCGACGGATCCCGGCATGACGGAGCTGACCCTGATGTCGTCGAAGCGCACTTCCTGCATCAGACATTCGCTGAACGCGTTGAGGCCAGCCTTCGACGCACAGTACGCCGCACCTTCAACAAACGAATTCTTCGCGGCAAGACTGCTGATGTTGATGATCCAGCCGCCGCCGCGACGGCGCAGATGCGGCAGGGCCGCATGACAAGCGTGGAACACGCCGCTCAGATTGGTGTCGATGACGTCGCGCCATTGCGCGGACGTCATGGTGGCCACCTCGACGAAGTGACCGATGCCGGCATTGTTGACCAGAATGTCCAGGCCCCCGAAGCGCTCGACGGTCGATTCCACCAGGCTTCGGACCTGGGACTCGTCGCGGGCGTCCGCACGCAGGGCCAGGATGCGCCCTGGAAATCGCGCAGAGAGTTGCGATTCAGCCTCTTTCAAGCGCTGATCGCGCGTGCCGCTGAGTGCGACGCTGGCGCCGTCGCCAGCGAGCGCCTCGACGATCGCATATCCGATGCCGCGGGATCCGCCCGTCACGATCGCTACGCGGTTGTCCAGCAGAGATGCCATGCGGAATGAACATATACAATACCGCAGCCATGCGATTGGTGGCCATCATTGGAGCGGGCGAGCTGGGCGCCACGATTGCCCGAACCCTGGCGGGACGCGACTCGATCTCCGAAATCCGCCTGATCGACGAGGCGGTCGGCATCGCCTCCGGCAAGGCACTCGACATCCAGCAGGCAGGACCCATCGAGCGATTCGACACGCGCGTCGTCGCCGATGGCGATATTCGATCCGCTGTCGGCGCCGGCGTGGTGGTAGTCGCAGATCGCGCAGGAACCACGGGTGGCGAATGGAGCGGCGAGCCCGCGCTCGCGCTTCTCCGGCAGCTGTCTCGCCTCGGCATGGACGGCACGCTCGTGTGCGCCGGCGCGAGCCAGCTGGATCTCGTCGAGCGCGGCGTTCTCGAGCTGGGGCTCGCGCGAGAGCGCGTGCTAGGCTCGGCGCCCGAGGCGCTCGTGTCCGCCTTGCGCGCGTTGATCGCACTTGAAGCCAACGCGTCTCCTCGTCAGGTTGGTGTGTCGATACTGGGCGTGCCGCCCGCCCGTCTCGTCGTTCCCTGGAGCGAGGCGTCGATAGCGGGATCGCCCCTGCCCTCAATCCTCGACTCGCCGTCGCTCGGCCGCATGCGACAACGGCTGATGGCCCTCTGGCCACCAGGACCCTACGCTCTCGCCTCGGCGGCAAGCGCTGTGGCGGAGGCCCTCCTGCTGGGAGGTCGCCAGTTTCTCACCTGCCATGTGATGCTCGACGGCGAGCTCGGGGCGCGGCGCGCGGGCTCCGCATTTCCGGTGCAACTCGGAGCCGGCGGGATCGGACGGTACCGGGTGCCGCTGCTCAACCCCAAAGAGCTCGTTCTCTTCGAGAACGCGGTCGCGCAAGCCCGCTGAGGGAACCAGCGGGTTGGGTCGCGCTACAATTGACTGATGCGCCTGGCGCCGCGGCTCACACCTCGTCTTCGTGCGTTCGTCTGCATTATCGGGCTCATTTCGGCCGCCCGCGTGGTCGGCGACAACGGCGCGATCGACGCCGGCACGTTTCTGGAGCACATCAAGTTCCTCGCCTCGGACGGGCTCGAGGGACGCGGCAACGGTACGGACGGGCTCGAGCGCGCGGCCGAGTACATCGCCCGTCGATTCCGGGAAGCGGGCCTCGAGCCCGCCGGCACCGATGGCACGTTCTTCCAGCCATTCAATGTCGTGACGGGCGTTCAGACACTGCCCGGGCAGGCGCTGAAGCTGAGGGTCGGCGGCGAGGAGGCGGGCTACGAGGCCGGCACCGACTACTATCCCGTCTCGTTTACCGATGACGGCCGCACCACGCCGGAAGAGACCCTGCCCGTCGTCTTCGCCGGCTACGGCATTTCGGCACCAACCATCAACTACGACGACTACGCGGCCATCGACGTGGCCGGCAAGGCGGTGCTCGTCTTCAGCCACGAGCCACAGGAGACAGACCCCCAGAGTCCATTCGACGGCCGTGCGCTGACGCGCCATGCCACGCTGAGCCACAAGGCCATGGCCGCCCGATCGCGGGGTGCGCGTCTGCTGCTGATCCTCGGCGACCCCTCACACGAAGACGACGCCGCGGGCTTGAAGAGGTGGAACCGTGAAGCACAGGCCGAGCAATACGGCATCCGCGTGCTGCGTCTGTCGGCCGCCGCCGTGGCATCACCGATCGCGGGCCTCGATCTGTCCGCCGTGGCGCGGGCCGTCGACGCCGATCTGAAGCCGCGTTCACAGTTGCTGCAGGGCGTCACCGTTCGCTACACGGAACGGATGCGCAAGGTGCAGCGAACCGTGCGCAACGTCGTGGGCCGTCTGCCTGGTCACGATCCGTCGCGTCGCGACGAAGGGATCGTGCTGGGCGCGCACTACGATCACCTGGGGCATGGCGCGCGCTTCTCTCTACAGGACAATGCCGCCGGGGAGATTCACAACGGCGCGGACGACAACGCCTCCGGCACGGCCGCCCTGATCGAGGTGGCGCGAGCGGCAGCCACCGACCGCACCCGCTTCGCGCGATCCTTGATCTTCGCCGCGTTCGCCGGCGAAGAGATCGGCCTGCTCGGCTCGTCTTACTATGTCGAGCATCCCGTCATCGCGCTCGATCGCACGATCGCGATGATCAACCTCGACATGATTGGCCGCCCCGGTGGACGGATTCTGGTTGGCGGCCTCGACTCGGCACCCGGGCTCGAGCCGGATCTGCGTGCCGCACTCGAAGGCATTCCTCTCCAGATCCGCACGTTCCGCGAAGGTGCCAGCGTCGGATCGAGTGATGACACGTCGTTCGTGTTGCGGAAAGTGCCCTCCATTGGATTCTTCTCCGGCTTTCATGCCGACTACCACCGCCCGTCGGACGACTGGGAACGGATCGATGCCGAGGGAGGGGCCGCCGTCGCGCGCCTCGCGCTCGCGCTGGCCCAGCGCTACGCCAATCGGGCAGAGCGGATTCCGTTTGTAGGAGCGGCCGCTGCGGGGGCGCACGGCGGATCGTCGCCGGAGTCGGCCCCGGCCGGCTACGGTCCGTACTTCGGATCGGTCCCGGATTTCGCGGACGACGGCAACGGTGTGCGTTTTGCGGAGATCCGTGAAGGCAGTCCGGCAGCCAAGGCGGGCCTCGAACGTGGCGACGTGCTCGTCGAATTCGCCGGAAGGCGAATCGACACCCTCCACGACTTCACCTTCGCTTTGAGGGAAAAGAAGCCGGGCGAGTCGGTCGACGTGGTGGTCGTCCGGAACGGAAAGAACGTGGCCTCGAAGGTAGTGCTCGGAACCCGTCCCTGACGGCGGTTACTGCACCGTCGCCTGACGGTGCAGGGAGAGACCGCCGGCAAAATCCGAGAGGCGATCCCGAAGAATCATGCGGCCACGGTGCAGGCGTGACTTGAGCGTCTGATCCTTGACGTGCAGAACCGCCGCCGCTTCCTCAGTCGACAGACCGTTGATGTCGCGCAACACGACCGGCGCGCGATAGATGGCCGGCAGCTCGGCGACGGCACGGGCGAGCCGCCGACGCAGTTCGGCCCGGAACACCTCGTCGTCGGCCATCAGTGACCAGTCCGCCACCTCGCGGCGTCGCCCTCCGTTTTCGTGCGACGAGTCCGTTTCCGCGATCTCGTCCATCTCGTTCGCGCGGGCGAATTTCCCGTTACGCAGCCGTGACATCGCCGTGTTGAAGGTGATGCGATAGATCCAGGACGAGAGCGCGGCGTCGCCACGGAAGGCGCCAATCTTCTGGTAGACCTTCAGCAACACGTCCTGGACGACTTCTTCCGCGTCCTCGCGATTCTTCATGTAACGAAACGCGAGGTGAAAGATCTTCGAGCTGTACATGTCGGCCAGCTGCTGCACCGCGACCCCGTCACCAGCCCGGAGCCGATCGATCAACACCGTGTCTTCTTGGACTCTCATGGGTGATCTCGCCCTTTGACAGCTCTAGAACACCCGAAGGGCAGCCGATATTCCGCGGTCCTGACACTCGCAAGTGACTGCGGACACGGCCTTTCTGGACGACCCGAAAACGGTGCTGCGCCTGGTCAGGCGAGGGCGGGTTCGGAAGCGGGACTTGCGCTTCGACTGAAGCGCTCACAAAAACGCCGGGCGAATCGCTCCTCAACCTCATCCATAGTGACCGGGGAATGGAGCAAACCTTCCAGAGAGGTCACACCGCGGTCGGCGATACCGCACGGGACGATGAGCCGGAAGTAACTCAGATCGGTGTGGACGTTGAAGGCCACGCCGTGGCTGGTGATCCATCGGGAAATCCGAACGCCGATGGCTCCGAGCTTTTCGTCGCCGACCCAGACGCCCGTCAAGCCCGCCACGCGCGTGGCCTGGACACCGAAGTCGGCCGCAGTGCCGATCATCACGTCCTCGAGATCGCGCACGTAGCGGTGCACGTCGCACCGGTCCGGTCTGAGGTCGAGGATGGGATATGCGACGAGCTGCCCCGGGCCGTGGTAGGTGACGTCTCCGCCGCGGCTCGTCTCGACGATCGTGACCCCGCGCGCGTTCAGCTCCTCGGGCGAGGCAATCACGTGCGACCGCCCGTCGCGGCGCACGCCGAGCGTAATGACGTGCGGATGTTGCAGGAGCAGCAGCAGGTCGGAGACACGACCGGCCCGGCGGTCCTCGACGAGCGCTCGCTGCACCTCGAGTGCTTCGTCGTAGGGAACCATGCCGAGACGGCGGATTTCAATCGCGCGACGCGACTCTTCGGCCCGAGTGGCCATCGTCCTAGGGATTGACGTCGAAGTTTTCCAGCCGCTTCTTGAGCTCGGACATGAACTGATCGGCGACGGCGCCGTCGATCAATCGATGGTCGTAGCCCAGGGTCAGATAGGCCATCGGTCGGATCGCGATCGCATCGTCGATGACGACCGGCCGTTTCTCGATCGCGCCGATGCCGAGAATCGCGACCTGCGGCTGGTTGATGATGGGCATGCCGAAGAGCGCACCGAAGACACCGGGATTGGTGATCGTGAAGGTTCCGCCCTGGACTTCCTCGGGCCTCAGCTGCTTGTTGCGGGCGCGGGCCGCAAGGTCGGCCACCGCGCGGCTCAGCCCGAGCAGGTTCTTCTCGTCCGCGTTCCGGATGACGGGGACGATGAGACCCCAGTCGAGCGCGACGGCAACGCCGATGTTGATGTCCTTCTTGTAGACGATCTTGTCTCCGTCAATCGAGGCGTTGACGATGGGTACGGCGCTCAACGCATCGATGACTGCGCGCAGGATGAACGAGAGGTAGGTCAGTTTGCTGCCGGCGCGTTCGAATTCGGCCTTCATTTCCTCGCGCAGCTGGTGCACGCGCGTGAAATTCACTTCGAAGACCGAATGCACATGCGCGGACGTGCGCCGGCTCATGATCATGTGCTCGGCGATCTTGCGGCGCATCACCGGCATGGGGACGACTTCGACACGCTCGCCTTCGCGGTAGGCCGGCGCGGGTGGCGTGGTCTGCTTCGACACGCCGGGCGCGGGGCGCTCCATCGCCGGTGCCGCGCCGAGATGGCCCAGGATATCGGCCTTGGTCACGCGTCCGCCGATGCCCGTGCCAGAAATCTGGGTGATGTCCACCTGCTGCTCGCGCGCGATCTTTCGAACGAGCGGCGATGACTTGGTTCGCCGACGCTCTTCCTGAGATTCGGGTTCGCCTGCCGATGGTTCGGCGACCTTCGTCGGAGGCGCACTCGATGGAGCCGAGGGGGCCTTACTGACCGCGGGTGCGGGTTTCGACGCAGGCGCCGGCGACTCGGCCGCCACGCCGTCTGCTTGATCCTGCGGCGGCGAGGGCGACTCGGCCGGGGGTGTCGCCGACGAGCTCGCCTTGGACGGCGCTTCGGTTGCTTGAGCGCTCGACGTCGGCTGAGCAGCCTTGGCGGCTGCCTCGCCAATCACGGCGACCACGCTGTTGACAGGCACAGTCGCACCCGCCTGCGCCTTGATCTCCGTCAGAACGCCCGCGGCCGGCGAGGGAATCTCGGCATCCACCTTGTCGGTTGAGATCTCGAAGAGCGGCTCATCGCGCTCCACCCGATCACCGACGTTCTTGATCCAGCGGACGATGGTCCCTTCCGCGATCGACTCGCCCATCTGCGGCATGACGACTTCAGTGGACATGGAGAATCCTCTAGGTCTAATACTTCACCAGTTTCCGCGCCGCCGCCACCACCTTATCCACGGTCGGCATGAACTCCTGCTCGAGCGGCGGACTGTAGGGAACCGGTGTGTCGAGCGAGGCGACGCGCACGATCGGCCCGTCCAGATACTCGAAGGCGTCCTCCGAGAGGATGGCGGCCAGCTCGGCGCCTATGCCGCCGGTGCGCACGGCCTCGTGCAGCAGCAGAATCTTGCTGGTCTTGGCCACCGAGCTGAGCACGGTCTCACGGTCGAGCGGGGCCAGCGTCCTGAGGTCGATCACTTCGACGCTCACTCCATCCTGGTCCTGCAGCGTGGCTGCGGCGTCGAGCGCGACATAGACCATCGATCCGAAGGTCACGATGGTCGCGTCGGATCCCTCCCGCCGCACGATGGCCTTGCCAATCGGGACCGTATAGTCCTCGGCGGGCAGGTCTTCCTTGATTCGGCGATACAGGTACTTGTGCTCGAGAAACAGCACCGGATCGTCGTCTCGAATCGCGGCCTTGATGAGGCCCTTGGCGTCGTACACCGTGGCCGGCTCGACGATCTTGATGCCGGGCGTGTGCAGGAAGTACGCCTCGGGATTCAGCGAGTGGAACGGCCCTCCGCTGACCCCTCCGCCACACGGTCCGCGGACGACGATGGGCACCGCCGCGCCACTTCGGTAGCGGCTGCGGGCCGCGAAATTGGTGAGGATGTTGAAACAGCAGGCGACGAAGTCGATGAACTGCAGTTCGGCCACGGGCCGCATTCCCGTGTAGGACGCGCCGATTGCCGCGCCGATGATCGCGGTTTCTGAGATAGGGGTATCGATCACCCGTTCACGGCCGAACCGCTCGGCGAGCCCTTCGGTGACTTTGAACGCGCCGCCGTAGGTGGCGATGTCCTGGCCGATGAGAAAGACACGCTCGTCGCGCGCCATCTCTTCGGCCAGACCTTGACGGATCGCCTCGAGATAGGTGACCGGCACGTTCACTCTGCGGCGAACGGAGAGGACACGATCTCCACACGCGGCTCGAAGAACACGTCGTCCGCCCACACACCGCGCGCGGCGGTCGAAGGTTCGGGCAGCGGCATCTCCTCGGCCAGGCGGGCTTCCTCCTCGGCGTACCGCCGGCTCATCAGGTCGATCTCGTTCAGCTCGGTTTCGGTGGCCGTGCCGTGCTCGCCGAGGGTCAGTCGATACCGGGCGATCGGATCGCGAGCGTTCCACGTTTCCAGCATGGCCTTTGGCACGTAGCGCATATCGTCGTGCTCGGCGTGGCCTTTCATGCGCATCGTGTCGACGCCGACGAGCGTGGGTCCGCCGCCGGCCCGGGCTCGATCGACCGCGCGCTTCGCGGCGTCGTAGACGGCCAGCACGTCGTTGCCGTCCACCATCTCGTGCGGAACGCCGTAGGCCTCGGCTCGCTTGTCGATGAGGTCGATGGCCATCTGCTCGGCGATGGGAGTCGAGTACGCGAACTTGTTGTCCTCGGCGATGACCACCACGGGTAGCGCTTGCACGGCGGCGAAATTGAGCCCCTCGTGAAACGCGCCCGTGCTCGTCCCCCCGTCGCCGATATACGTCATGGCGACGATCGGCCGTCCAGCCAGACGCGAGCCCAGCGCCACACCGCCCATGACGGGCACGAGGTCGCCCAGCATGCTCACCGGCCCCACAATCATCGGCTCATTGGCGCCCGATGGAGGAATGTGCGAGAAGTGCAGATTGAGGTCGCGTCCGCGGCTCGGCGATCCGCCCTTCGCCATGTACTGGGCATACAAGTCTCGCGGCCGCACACCCCGCGTGACGACCGATCCCAGGTTGCGGATGAGCGGCGCGACGCAATCGCGCTTCTCCAGCGCGTAGGCCGACGCCACCGATTCACCCTCCTGCCCCAGGCTGCGGTAGAGACCGCCCACGACCTTGGACTGGCGATAGAGAATCGTCAGCCGCTCCTCGATGTCTCGCGTCAGTCGCAGGTAGTAGTACAGCTCGAGGCGCTGGTTCCGCGAGAGCGTGTCGGAGGGACGCGCGGCGGGGGTGGAAAGGCTCATCTAGATATGTATCGCGACGCCATGCGTGGCGTGCGAGGCCTCCCCCACGGCCTCGGCCATGGTCGGGTGCGCATGGATCGTGCGAATCAGCTCTTCCACCGTGCACTCGAGCCGGAGGGCGAGCGTGGCCTCGGCCACCAGCTCCGTCGATCGGAGGCCGATCATGTGGACACCCAGCACCTCATCGTACTTCTTCTCGGCGACGATCTTGACGAACCCCTCTCCCTCTCCCGCGATCTTGGCGCGAGCCAGCACGCCCATCGGGAAGGTGCCGATGCGCACGTCGTACCCGCGCTCGCGGGCCTCATGCTCGGTCAGCCCGACGCTGCCGATCTCGGGGTCACAGTAGGTGCACGAGGGCACGTGGTCGTAGTTGATCGGCCGCGTCTCGTGACCCGCGATGCGCTCGGCCGTAACGACTCCCTCGGCAGATGACACATGGGCGAGTTGCGGGTGACCGGGCTGCCCGAACGTGATGACGTCCCCGATCGCGGAAATGTGCGGGACACGGGTGCGGTAGAGCTCGTCCACCTTCACATAGCCGCTGACGAGCTCGAGCCCTACCTCCTCTGCTCCCAGTCCAGCCGTGACGGGTCCGCGACCGGTTGCTACCAGCAGGTACTCGACGCGCTTGCTCTCGCTTGCCCCGCCATTCGTCTCGCTCGCCCCGCCCGCAACCGACACCTCCACGTCCACCCCGTCGCCCGACGCGCGCGCCGATGTCACACGGCTATTGGTGAGCACGGCGATCCCCTGCTTCCTGAAGCTCTTTTCGAGCTCGGCGGAGATCGACTCGTCCTCCAGGGGGACGATGCGCGGCAGCATTTCGACGAGGGTGACGTCGGTGCCAAAACGGCGAAAGATGGAGGCGAACTCCACACCCACGGCACCGCTTCCAACGACCATCATCGACTTCGGCACCGCCTTCAGGCCGATGGCCTCGTCGCTCGTGATGATCCGGCGCCGGTCGATTTCGATGCCGGGCACGCTCCGGGGCGCGGAACCCGTCGCGACGACGATCTCCTTGGCGAGGAGGTCCTGCTTCTCGCCCTCGACCACCGTCACGCGGCCATCACCCTGAAGCCGGGCGGTCCCGTTGATCCACGTAATCTTGTTCTTCTTGAACAGATAGTCGATGCCCCGCGTCAGCCCCGACACGATCTTGTCCTTGCGCGCCTGCACTCTTGCCATGTCGATCGTGACATCCTGGCCGATCGACAAACCCCACTCGGCGCCGTGCTGCGCGACCTTCAGCGCATGCGCGTGCTCGAGCAGCGCCTTCGTGGGAATGCAGCCCCAGATCAGGCACGTACCGCCGAGCGCCTTCTGCTTCTCGACCACAGCCACGTGCAGACCGAGCTGGGCGGCCCGTATGGCGGCCACATAGCCGCCGGTGCCGGCGCCGATGATGACGAGATCGTACTGCGTGGGCACGTGATGGCTCCTCGGCTAGAGGTCCGGGGTGAGGGCGACGGTGTGGATCGGCGAGCGCGCGCGCCGCGTGCGTACACGCGACGCGAGTCCTTGCTCGGTCCGTACCTTACTGAACGCATTCTGAGGGTGTCAAGGCGTGCGAGGGTCCTAATCGTCGGCGCCGACGCACGTGCGTGTGAGGCGTTTGTTTCGCTGCTCAAGCGCGACGATTGGATATTGTGGCGATGTCGAAGGGCTCATCGCCGATGGCGATCGCGAGTTCATCGTCGGGCCGAGCCCCGCCACGAGAGCCAGTATGAACTCGTGCACCGCGTACGAAGATTTCCGCGTGGCGCTGCTGCGCCATCTCGGCATTCCGCCGAGCACGCTGACGTTCAAGATGGACCGGCTCGACGTACGGGAGTTGGCGAGGCGGATCAGAGGAAACGAGGGCGACCCGGCACGAGCGGGTACTGCAAGAGTCGAACAGTCGAATGAAGAATGAAGAATCAGCAGATCGGGAGCCCGCGCGTCCTCAGCTCCTAATTCTCCATTCCGCATTCGCCGGCCGTCACGCCGACAGGCCCCGATGACCGGCTGGCGGCAACTGCCGTCGCTACTTGCGCGGCAGGACGGCGTCCTTCAACTGTTTGGCGATTCGGGCCTTGACGACGGTCTTGGCCGGAATCTTGATTGGCTCGCCTGTCGCCGGATTGCGCCCCATTCGCGCCTTGCGCTTCTGCACAACCAGCTTGACCATGCCGGGCAGGACGAATTCCCCGGCACGCTTGAGCTCTTTTTCGGCGAGCGTCGTGAGCTCGTCGAATATGTCGCGCGCCTGCGTGCGCTTTACTTCGAAGCGCTCGGCGAAATGCGAAAAGAGCTCGGACTTGCCCATTCTGCGGGCGTCTGGCATCGGCTCCCCCTCTGAACTTGGGCGCGCTCGTAGGTGACCACTCGATCATCACGCGCGCCGCGATGAACGAGGGACTTCGGAAAACGGGCCGTATCCTAGCGCGCAGATGCCCCACTGTCAATCGACGGGGCTCAAGAAACTGCCCGTTTTCCCGCGGTTGTCAAGGCCCCGGCCGTGGCCGGTTCAGCTTGACGCGAGCCCGAAGATACGAGGGGCCTGACATGACGGCTAGACGCATACCCATCGACGGCTCGCTCGACCTGCATGCGTTCCGACCCGGCGATGTCGCATCCGTGGTCGACGAGTACCTCCGGGCGGCGCACGAGGCCGGTTTTCGGGAGGTTCGGCTCATTCACGGACGTGGCCGCGGCATCCAGCGCGGCATCGTGCAGGCGACGCTCGAGCGCCACGCGCTGGTCGTCGAGTTCTTCGACGCCCCCGATTCACATCTCGGCGCGACCGTGGCCAGGCTGATAGAGGAAGACTGAACGATCGAGCAGCGAGGCTACCCTCGCTGCAGAATCCGGACGGTCACTTCCGTCGCGCCCAGAAGCGAAGGAAGTCGACCGCTCCAGTCCCACTCCACGGAGGAACGGCAACAGTACAGATTGATGGCCGCCATTCCTGCTTCAGGAAACGTGTGGATGGTCAGGTGAGATTCGGCGAGCAGCACCATCCCGGTCACTCCACCGTGCCCCTTGAAGACGTGCCACACCGGAGGCGCCAGCCGACGCATGCCGAGATCCGCAAGGACTTCGCTGAAAAGACGCTGCAGGCGCGGGAGCGACTGCAACGCAGAGCCGTCGCAGCCGCGCACATCGATGACGTACTCCGTGCCGGTGGCAGGGGCCGAGCCCGACGGGGGGTCAATGACAGGTAACTGCCAGACCGGTGTGTCCAGCGCAGGGTGCGGGTCGTAACCCGGCGACTCGGGTAAGTGGCCTGTTACGGGTGGCTTCACGCCAACGGATGCCAGCAGATATCCGTGCCGTCTCAGTGCGGGGACGCGGTTGTCGAGCCACGCGAACAACCGCACGACTGCCCCAGTCGCCCGCGCGAGCCGCCGCTTCCGCGTATGACACCAGAGGTCGAGCATGCGGAGCCAGCCAGGCATGAAGAGCAGGCCGCTCTCCATCGTCACCTCCAGGCCCTCTGCCAGCAGCATCCGCTTGAGGTCACGCCTGGAATAGCTCTTCTCATAGCCGTAGCCGTAGGCGCCGAGTCCGTTGAGGATCGCCACCATCAACGGGCGCAGGAACGGATCGTGCCGGTTCGGCACGCCAAGAATGAGGCGGCCGCCGGGTTTGAGGGCCCGCGCGAGCTCGCCGACCGCCATCTCGGTCTCCGCGAAATGCTCGACCGTGCCCATCGAGTAGATGGCGTCGAACGAGCCGTCGGCGAACGGCAAGCGGCGAACGTCGCTGATCGCGGGCCGGACGCGACGTCCGCGGAACTCTGCCCGCGCCGCGCGGACCACGGGCTCGGAGAGATCGATGCCGTAGACGCGACTGCCCTGGTCTGCCGCCCACTGCATGATGCGCGTGTTCTTCGCCTCGTCCCAGAGATCCGTCTTGAGCAGCGTGCAACCCACAAGGGACGGCAACGCGGCTGTGATCAACCGCTTCTCGTTCTCGAAGTAATACGTCGTCGACGCCGCGCCAGCGAGATCTGGAAACTCTTCGCCCACTTCGTGCCAGAATTTTCCGTACGCGCGGTCGCCGAGGACCGTACCGGCCTGCGCCACCCACCGAACTGCGAGGAGGAGCGGAACCCCCAGTGCCCAGGCGCGAACGACGAGCGTATGTGGCGCGACGTCCAACCACGCCGATGCGGTACCGAGCACGGCTAGAAACGCCAGCTGCGTGCAGAACAGCACCGCCAGGCCTATCCCGAGTCCCCGGAACCCGCGTCCTCCCGTGAGCACATACCAAAGCCCGATGACGAGCCCGACTTGAAATGCGGGCAGGAGCGCGAGCGCCCCTTGCCGGTCGCTACCGGTCGAGAGCGCCGTGATCGTGGAGGAAACGAATGTCTGGAGCGCTATCGCAGCCTGCACGAGGGCCGGCTCCCAGAGGCGGACAGCGACGAGCCCCGCTCCCAGCGCCAAGGCGAGCCCTGCCAACGTCCGCTGCGACGCGCGCAGACCCGAGTGACGACCAAGCGCCAGGTGGGCGCCCGCAACGATCACAATGGCCCCGGCGACGAACTGGTAGAAGCCGTGCGCGAGGAACACCGGCAAGTCGATCATGGAGGCGGGCAAGGCCAGCACGAGCACGCGTGCCACGCCGAGCGTCACGAAGATCGGAACTGCCAGCGCCAACCACGTCAATCGCCGTCCTCGCGATAGCGGCATCGCGAACACGGCCGCAAGATAAACGGGAATCATGGGCGTGAAGAGACATTCCTGGGTGACCCGAAACGCTCCCCGGTTCGTGATGATCAAGTTATCTGTCGCCCAAGCTGTCGCTCCAAGGCCCGTGAGAATCAGCGCCCCGGCCGAAGCCGTCCAGACCCCTGCCCGATGCAGTGCGCTGCTCGTGAAGATCCAGGGGACGGCGGCCGCATAGACGACGAGTGCGCCGAGCGCGATTGCGACAAACCGGGTCCAGCGCGTGGTCGAAATGACATCCGTGCGCCGCGCGCTCAAATGGATGAACGCCAACAGGTAGAGCACGACGGCGATTGTCAAGATCGCCGGCCACACGTAGATGTGAAGAAGTTTGAGCGTCGAGGGCGTCGACGCGACCGCATAGAGCGAGACAATCCGAATGACGTTCAGCGCCAGGATGAAGACGAGTCCGAGGCTCGTGCCAACGAGCCGGCGTCTCCAGGTGGCCGGAAATGACAAGGTGACACCGGCACAAAGCGCCATGACGTCGGCGCCACTGCAGCTCGAGGTGACGACGATGCCAGGGCGCGGCGTCGTTCCGTACCAGAACACGATCGACTTCTGAAACTCGACCAGCGCGTCGATGACGTAGCGATCGATCCAGGCCAGGCGAATCGCCGCAAAAAGGGCGAGGTTCCAGAGCGCGGCCCGCACGAGGAAGTCGCGCACGGACACCGGCTGGCCGGTCAAGACAGGCGCGTCAGTGTGACCGAGCATCAGCAGATCCCGCCAATTCTCTTCCGCCGTCCTGCGGCCTCGTCACCCGGACCGCCGACTCCGATCGCGGCGGTGGTTCAATCCAGCGGACATTTCGGAACGCAATCGTAATCTTCCGTCTATCGGATTTTGAAGCACGGAATGGTGGTTCGATCGTTCTGAACATGAGCGCATGATCCCCCCGGTCGAGCCGCCAGGGCCCGAGCCGGTAGGGCGAGTTCCGAACAGGGATGCGCAGCTGCTCGATGGGCGCTCCGTCGAGGCTGATCTCGAGCGTCCGAGGCGCATCGACAGACTCGAGCTCGATCGCGAGCTCGACGAGACGCGCCTGACTCGTGGTATTGCGCACCTGCCAGCGACCCTCGGGTCCCATCCACTGCCACCGATCCTGTTCACGAATCTCGAAGTCGTGAAAGCCGTCGGCATCCAAGGTGACCACGGGAGGAATCTGAGCGACCACGGCGTAGACACGCGAGTCGGAAAACTCTGCGAGGAGTCTCAGGCCGGCCTCCGGGATACCCGCCGCGGGCGCTATTTGCGACCTGCGGTCCACGACATGCGTATAGCCCAACGCAGCCAGTTTCGCACCCAGATCTCGGATCGCCGCACGTCTCGACCACATCAGCGAAGTACGTCAGACGCCTTCGCATCAGCCAGTCGACCCGGATATCCGAAAGCGTCTGGCGGCCGCACTCCAGCGTCCGCTGGTCGGGCCACCGATCGGCCAGCCATCGATGCCCTCCAGTGGGCAACACGTCGCGCGCACGGGCCGGCAGCGGCCAGTACTCGAACCCCGCTATCACCACACACACGACGGCCACGGCAGTACCCGGCGCGTGATCGCGTGAGCAACGCGACGCCGGCGCCTGCAGCCAGAGCGGCGCCGAGGTGCGTGAGCAGTGCGAAGCGGGCATAGGAGCGGAACATGGGCAACACGCCATGAAGCCAACACGCCGGAGCCAGCGACTCCGGAGAACACGACGAGGCCGCGGGTCCAACCGACACGACCGCGGCCACCAACGCCACGATCGCGAAGGCCACGATCGGACGCAAGTGCGGTTCTTTGCGCCATCGAGTGACGGCGGCCAGACTCGCTGCAAGGGCCAGGAACAGGAGCGCGTAGCTCACGAACACCTGCTGTTCGAGCAGGGCGTTACCGATGTCGGCCCGAACGAAGATGTCCCGCGCCCTGGTTCCCAAAAGCGCGTGATCGACCGGAGGCACGAAATACGCCCACCAGCGGGCGCTGAAGTCCGCAACGTCCGAGATCGGAAAGGCAAACCGGGACTCGCTCGACAGGAGCTTCGGGTATTGCCAGACCATCGTGCCCAGACCAATCGAACCGACACCCGCGAGGACGGCCGCGGGGCGCCACAAGGCGCCAAATTGCCGCCCGGCATATGGGCTCGTCCACCAATAAGCGACCAATGCGACCGGAGTGATCACGGCGCCGAGCAGGCCCGCATAGAAATTGGAGAGCACGAGCGCGCCAGACGCCGCGACCAGCCAGAACGCACGGACAAGCGACGGACGATCGACCATCGCGCACAGAGCCAGCAGATAGAGCGGAATCCATTGCGTCTGCGCGATGTGCACGTGATAGGCCGCGTGCGCGACGTGCAGGGGCGCGAACGCAAACGCCAGCCCGGCGACGAGTGCCGGCACATGCGGGAGGCCCAGATAGCGTCCCAGTGCATAGCTCGTCGCCGTGCTCAACGGGAACGAGAGCAACACCACCGTGTTGTACGCGGCCACCGGATCCATCACGCGGGCCAACAGCCAACCCACCCAGTCGGTCAAAGGCTGCAGGTAGGGGCCCGAGGCACTTGCGCCGGCCATCTGCCACATGACCGTGAAGGGGTCGTGGTGACGGCCGACGATCTCGCTGCCAAAGGTGGTCGTGGTCGGCGAGACCACGACCGGCCACGCGACAATGACGGTCAGAACGGTACCGACGCCGAAGGCAAGGCAGGCCCCGGACGCCGCGCTTCGGCGAGGATTGACGCTGGCGCCGGATGACGTGACCGGCTGGCTACTCATAACGCCCTGATCGGGTCGAACAGAAACGGCTGCGGTCCCGGCCCGCGTGCGGTGCCGTCAGGTCGTCGCCCGGCCTGTACGACCGCAGTGCCTTCGTCGCGACGAACACGAGCGCGAGCGCCAGCACGACGAACCACAGCGTTCCCATCGTCGGGACGTCCGATTCGAGCACGAGGAACAAAGAATCCGCGTTGACGTCGTATGTGCCGGGGATGAAATCAACTTCATCCACGTCGACCGGCCCCGGGTCGATTTCCTCAACTCCGGTGACCGCGACTATCAGGGCAGCCACAGTACCAGCCGGGGCCACCGCCGTGCGGCTGAGGGATTGGAAACTGTCGCTTGACGTTGTGCCAGCGACGACAACTTCGAGCTCACTATCGTCGATGCAGTTCGAGTCGCTGTGCCACCCAATCGCAATGCCGGTGAACCCTTCACTCGGTCGGACTCTATTCACAACTCGGCCGCCGAAGGAGTACTCGCCGCCCGCGACGATGCCGTCGATACACTGAACCAGGATTGTCGCGTCGTCGCCGTCTTCGTCGTCCGAAATCTCCACTTGCAGGCGTGCCGAGCCGGGGCTCGGCGATCCTAACGAGGAATCGAATGTGGCATTCCCGTCCCAGCCACTCAAGCTCGAATCGAGGTTGGGATTATCGAGCAGATTTTGCGCGGAGGCTGGCGCCGGGAAGGCGAGCAAGGCCAGAGATAGCACGACCATGGCCCAGGCGGATCGTGAGGCGCCGTGCGCAACACCGATTGAGGACGACCGAGGTTCGAGGAAGCTCATCGCGGATCTCCTATGGAGCGCTACGCTCAGGGTTCTACCAACCTAGCTGAACCATTCGCGCGGAATCCTAACCCAACCATTCGCCGAAAACAACGACAGAAAACCCGCGCACACGTTCCCACAGGGCCCGTATTTCAAGGGTTGACGGATCTTTCGGTATCAGAACACTCCGGGCAGGACCCGCCCGAAGATGTCGGCTGCAGTAGCGCACCTAGGTGACATCGCCCTTGAGCATCCGCTCTTCACGCAGCGACCGAACCAGCAGCGCGCAGGCCGCCGAGCCAACGGCGGGCGGGCCGGTGGTCATCCTGCCGCGCCGCCGCGTACGTCCGCCCAAAGAGCCGGACAGCGGCGATTCCGGGCCCGGGACACAGCTCTGACCGGGCGAACGAGGTCACCTGCTATCATTTCGCTGGCGGTCACGCTGACCGAGCGGAGCAGTCATGCGCCCGGGATCGTTCGGAATCTTCAACAGGACCTCTGTCGTTTCTGCGCGAGTTTCCCTTCTTCTGTGCTGCCTGCTCCTCGTCGCCGCGGAAGCCGGTGCTCAGGTTCGGGCGCCGGAGGCTTTCTTCGGCTTCCGGATGGGCGCAGACGGCCGCCTCGCAGCCTGGGCCGACATCGTTCGCTATTTCGAAGAAGTGTCCGCGCGATCCGATCGTGTGGAGCTCGTCGAGATCGGCTCGACGACAGAGGGCAACCGGATGATTGCCGCGATCGTCAGCGCGCCGGAGAATATCCGGTCGCTGCCGGCCATTCAGGCTGCCAACAGGCGGCTGGCAAATCCCGCCGCGCTCCAGCCTGAGGAAGCCGCCGCGCTCGCGACCACCCAGAAGGCCGTTGTCGCCATCGGCTGCAGCATTCACGCCACCGAGATTGGCGCCACGCAGGCCGCCAGCGAGCTCCTGCACGAGCTGGCCACGGCCACGGATGCGGAAACACTCGCCGTGCTCCGCGACGTAGTCCTCGTCCTGATTCCCTCCCTCAACCCGGACGGCCATCGGCTGGTCGTGGACTGGTACGAGAAGCAGCGTGGCACGTCGTTCGAAGGCGCGCCGATGCCCTGGCTGTATCACAAGTACGCGGGCCATGACATCAACCGCGACGCGTTCATGCTGAACATGGTCGAGAACCGCAACCTCGCGCGGTTCTTCTACAACGTCTGGCACCCGCAGGTCTTTCTGACCATGCACGAGATGGGACAGCGAGGGCCGCGGTTTTTCGTGCCGCCCAACTACGACCCGATCGATCCCAACTATGACCCGCTCATCTGGCGGCAGGCTGGGCTTCTTGGTCATGCCATGGCGTTGTCGCTCGAGCAGGACAACCGATCGGGAGTCGTCCAGAACGCGATGTTCGACTACTACTGGCCGGGGTATGAAGACTCCGCGCCGCTCGGTCACAACACGGTGTGTCTGCTGACCGAAGTGGCGAGCGTTCGCATCGCATCGCCCGTCACGATCTCGAGCGACGAGCTCACCGGCTCGCCGCGAGGGCTGCCCGAGTACCGCAAGACCGTCAACTTTCCAAACCCGTGGCCCGGCGGCACCTGGGCCCTGCGCGACATCGTCGACTACAACCTGAGCGCCGTGCGGGGGCTGTTGCAGGGAGCATCGCGGTATCGAGAGGTCCTCGTTCGGAATTTCTACGCCATGGGACGGCGCGCGATCGAGGCCGGCCGACAGGGAGGCCCTTACGCGTATCTCATCCGGCCTGATCAGCACGATCCGCATGCCGCCTCCAAGCTCACCAACCTGCTGATTGAATCGAAGGTCGACGTCGATCAGGCGCTCGAGCCTTTCGAGGCCGCCGGCTCAGTCCAGCCCGCTGGCACCGTCATTGTCTTCATGGCGCAGCCGTTCCGCGCCTACGTGAAGACGCTGTTCGAGCGGCAGGAGTACCCCGTCGGCCGTACTGCTCCCGGCGCGCCGCCGGATCGTCCGTATGACGTCGCCGGATGGACGTTGCCGCTTCAGATGGGCGTGACGGTCGTCACCATCGAGCAGGGCTTCGAGCCGCCAGCCATGACGCGGCTCGATCGCGCGGTGGTGCCCTCGACACCGGTGTGGGGTGAGCGCCGGCCGTCATACTTTCTCGTCGATACGCGTGGCACGGGCGGCGCAATCGCCATCAATCGAGCGCTCAAAGGCGGACTCGACGCCAGGTGGCTGGCTGCCCCGTTCGAAATGGAGGGGTACGTCTACCCTGCCGGATCGCTCGTGGTCGGCGCTTCGAAAATGGCGCGCGCCGTGGTCGAGCGCGCAGCCTCCGAGCTCGGTCTCAGGGTGGCAGGCGCGAAGGGTCGGCCGCCTGGCACGGCGACACCGCTGCGCGCGGCACGGGTTGGCCTCTACAAGCCCTGGGTGGACAACATCGACGAGGGGTGGACGCGCTGGCTGCTCGAACAGTACGAGTTTCCGTTCCAGACGGTAACGGATTCGGACATCCGTCAGGGCGCGTTGCGCAGCCGCGTGGACGTCATCATTCTTCCCGATGCGCCACCGGATCGACTCATGTCCGGCCATTCACCCGGAACGATGCCTCCCGAATACACCGGGGGCCTGGGCCAGGAAGGTGTGGAGAGCCTGGTGGCGTTCGTCAGGGCGGGTGGCACACTCGTGACGCTCGACTCGGCGGGCGGATTAGCTATCGACGCACTCGGACTCCCGGTCCGCGACGTGGCACGTGAGACGAACTCCAATCACTTCTTCTGCCCCGGATCCCTTCTTCGCCTGCATCTTGATCCGATGCTGCCTCTGGCGTACGGGATGCCGTCGGAGACCGCCGGCGTGTTTGCATACAGCTCGGCCTACGAGGTGCGGACCGCGGCGGCGGACAGCGCGCAGGGTCATGCGGCAGGCGCCGCGAGCCCGAATCTTCAGGTCGTCGGCCGCTATGCGCCCCGCGATCTCCTGATGAGCGGATGGCTGCAGGGCGAATCCGTCATCGCCAATCGGGCGGCCGTCATCGACGCGCGCGTGGGTCTCGGCCGGGTCGTGCTCATCGGATTTCGGGCCCAGCATCGCGCGCAATCGCTCGCGACCTTCAGGCTGTTGTTCAACGCCATCTTCTCATCACGCTGAGCGCTCGAGCGTTGAAGTATTGGCGATGAACATGCCAACCCTCGCACGATACAAGCCCGCCATATCGCGCGGCGGACTCAGGAGCTGCGTTGCCTGGCTCTACCCAGGAGGCATGATCCTGCTCTACATCTTTGTCGTGACGCATACCCCGATCTCGATCCTTGCGATTGCTGCTCACGACGACGGTCTCTTCATGTCGCTCGGCCGCCATTTGGCGGAGGGGCGTTGGTTAGGTTCTTTCAGCCAATTCACCCTCATGAAGGGGCCCGGCTATCCGGCTTTCCTCGCTGCCAACAACTGGCTGGGCACACCGGTCAGCTTCGCGCATGCGGTGTTCCATTGCGCTGCGGTAACGTTCTTCGTGTTCGTGGCACACAGGTTTATCCGTTCTCTGTTTCTCTCCGGCCTGCTCTTCACACTCTTGCTGTGGCAGCCGGTTTCCTTGACGAGCGACTTGCTCCACGTGAGAAGGGAACGACTCTATTTCGATCAGCTTCTTGTTTTCCTCGCGGCGTTTGCCTGGGCATTGTTCGGCGCCCGCTATGTTGGGCAGAGGCTCTTATTCGCAGCGCTCGGCGGCGCAAGTTTCGGCTGGTTTTGGCTCACGCGCGAAGAAGGTGTGGCGGTCACGCCCGGACTCGCGATCCTGCTTGGTGCCGCCGCAATACAGTCCTATCGAGAAAAGCGGCTTGCCAGCCTCGGCGCTCTTTTGGTGGTGGCGATCGGCGTCTTCGCCTCCACTCAGGTCGCGTTCCGCGCTGGGAATTGGATGGCCTACGGTAGCTTCGTCGGAGTCGATTTCAAGGAGACAAATTTTCAGCGAGCCCTACAGGCGCTGCACAGCGTGCGCTCAGGGGGCACCAAGCGCTATGTGGCAATGACGCATGCGACCAGGCAGCATGTCAACGCCGTGAGTCCCACATTTGCATCGACGGACTCATACTTCAAGGGGCCCGGACGGGGTTGGGAGCAGTTCGGCTGCGCCATTCATTCGAGTACGTGCGGCGAGATCGGAGCGGGACATTTTGTGTGGGCATTACGCGACGTTGCCGAACGCAGGGGACACTTCTCCTCGCCGGCCGCAGCCTCGACATTCTTTGGCCGGCTCGCCGACGAGGTGAAGGCCGCCTGCTCCAAAGGGTTGTTGGAGTGCGTGTCCCAGCCTTTTGCCGAAATGCCGCCCGTCACTTGGCATCAGCTTGCCCAGGGCCTTGGTGAAAATTTCCAGCGCATGGTCAAGTTGCTGCTCATTCCACGTCTGGGCGAGGAACCTGCTTCTTCCGACGGAAATGAAGTCGAATTGGAGGCATTCCTGCGTTTCCTGAATTACCCCCGGCATACGAAATCACAGGATGTGGCCGGACTTTTCACTGTGTGGATCAGTGGTTGGTATTACCGATCTGGCGCCGATTGGCTTTCGCTGTCGGTGGTCAGCGCCGATGGATCCGCAGCCAATGCACAGCTCAAACGCAAGAAGAGTCCCGATATTGCCACGCATTTCGCCGACAATCTTGCTGCGTTCCAGAGATACACGATCAACGTCGAGTGCAACGATCAGTGCGTGTTGCGGGCCGAGGCGCCTGACGGCTCTCGTGTCGAACGGAGGTTTGTCGACCTGGCGAGCGCTCCGCTTGGTATTCGCGTTGGTGCAGGCACACTTTACGTCGATCGAGCCGTATCGGCGGGCGAGGAGCAATACAGGGTGATACGCGCGGATGCCGTGGCGGCCCACCTGCGCCTCCTCACGCTCCGCTCTTACAAGTATCTCTTTATCCCCGTCCTCCTTCTGGGTGCGCTCGCGTTCGTTGCTGCAACACTCTTCTCTTGGAGGACGGCAGTGGGCAATGTCTGCTACGTGATGGCTCTCACAGCCTGGGTGATTGCCTTCACGCACGCGGTGTTGCTACTGCTGATTGCCGCCACGTCTTTTCCGGCGCTGAACGTTCACTACATGGCGCCCGCCTATTTCATGCTGGTCAGCGGCGCAGTGCTGTCCGGTGCCGCGTGGCTCCAGCTCCGTGACAGGCGGGTTGTGGGATCCTCACCGCGACTGTGAATCGTCAGTGCGGTGGCCGTTGACAGAGCACCAGGTATTGCGCCCCCAGCGGCCATGACGACACGAGCGGTTCGCTCCAGCGCAGGAATCGCAAGATGCGAGGAAAGATGAACAGAAAGTTGGTCCCGAGGATCTCGAATCCTCCCGCCTGCAGAAGTCGTTTCGCAGCCCCGGCGGTGAGTGTCTGAGCATCGCGATCGAAACTGCATCGCCTCATGACGATTCGCGCGCCAGGATTGAGCGGGTTGTTCTCCCAGAATGCGAACAACCCGCCCGGCCGGAGCGAGCGAAACACGTGATCGACCGATGATGTCCGGTCGGCGATAGGGACGTGATGAAACACGCCGTTGCAGAACGCCAGATCAACATCACCTGCAGGCCTGTGCGATGCCACCGACTGAAAGCTCGTGCGCGATGACCCGAACATGTGTCTGGCGACGTCGAGCGATGCCTCAGACACGTCGATTCCCACGAGAGATTCGGCGTCGGGGAGCGTCATCAGATATTTCGTCGCGCTGCCTGTCCCACAACCAAAATCCATGATCCGGCGCGGGCGAGCACCGAGTCGAGCCAACTGCTCGGCAACCCAGTTCACGCGGTTCTCGGTAAAGTACTCTTTACCTTCCCCGCTCACCGCCAGACCGCGCTGAAGCTCGGCGTCATAACGGTCGGCGATGGCGTCGAATGCCGTTGCTGACGACGTTTTTGGATTGGACTTCACTTTCGTTTCATCCCGAGGATGCTGACAAAGAACCCGGAAAGGATCGTCTGAAATCCCAGCGCCGTCAGGGTCGCGCCAGGGATGACCCATCTCATCGTCCGGGCGTAGTCAACCTGTCCGACGCGGTCCCAGAAGAGCACCGCATTCAGCAACATCCCCAACCCGACCGTCAATGCGCCAAGGCCAAGCACGATACCGCGCTCGAGATTCACCAGCCTGAAGAATCGCTCGAAGTTCGCATCGCTGGGCAGCAACCCTACGTTGATCGCAAACGTCTTGGTGAACATCCCAAAGAGAACCGACTGATATCCCAGCAGGAGGAACAAGCTCGAAAACAGGAGCGTGTGGGCATCAAACGTCGCCGGGCCAATCTTGACCGCAGGTATTGCCAAGGTGTACCCGATCAATCCGATGCTGACAAGCAGCAGACCGGGCTGCAGAAACAGCCAGCGCGGGCTGAAAAGCAGAAAGAATCGCAGCGTGCGCCAACCGTCCCGAAAAGTCCGCAGATGCGGCGTATGCGACTTCCGGCCATCGCGTCGGAGCGTCACCGGCACTTCTGTGATTCGAGCGCGAGCGAAAGTGCTCTTGATGATCATCTCCGTCGCGAATTCCATCCCGGTGCATTGCTGATCCAGCGACTGCTGAAAGTCTTTTCGGAATCCGCGCAACCCGCAGTAGACATCATGAATCGGTGCCTTGAACCACCGCCGCGCCATGAGAGAGAAGAGCGGATTACCGAGCCAGCGGTGGAGAAACGGCATCGCATCCGTCTCGATGGTTCCGCGGCCGGCGGGAAGCCGGCAACCCTGCACGAGGTCGAAGCCCTCGCGGAGCTTGGCGACGAAGCGGGGAGTCTGGAGAAAATCGTAGCTGTCGTCCGCGTCACCCATGACGATGAACTGTCCGCGCGCCGCCGCGATCCCGCCCATCAGCGCGCTGCCGTAGCCCCGCGCCTCGACATGCACAACTCGCGCCCCAAGCGTCTCTGCCAACCGTTGCGATCCGTCCGTCGAGCCGTTATCGGCGACGATGACCTCCCCAACAATTGCCGAGTCCCGAAGCGCGCGAAGCGCTTTCTCGACGCAGGCTTCGATCGTGTCGGCTTCATTGAGCGCGGGCATCACCACCGAAACTTCCACCGAGGGTTCCGGGAGATCGGCCACCTGAGGGTGCTGGGCGTTATGGACAGCTTGTGTGCTCGTCATGTGCAGGACGATAGGAAACATCCAGCAGGGCCTGCGAGCTCAACGGAACGGACAACGCGCGAATGGTGGCCCGGTCGATCGTGGTGGTGCCGCCCATGGGACGTGAACTATACCGGATTCACCCGCTCCTGGCCGTGGCGCGGCAATCCTCGAGCGGAAGAGCCAGCGCGTACCGCACGAGATACCCGATGTAGCTCCGGCGCCACTCGAGCTGAGCGGCCAGCGGATGTGCGCGCATCTCGGCGTCCGCGATCGGGAGATTGTAGTACGGAATCGACACCCACAGATGGTGGGCCGCGTGACGGTTCATGTTCTTCGGCGCGAAGAACATGGTCTCCAACGGGTTGCTGACGTACGTGATCAAGCGGTGCTCGTCGGCGAGCGCGTCAGCCTCGGGGTGCGAGTGCTCGGCGAAGCTGCGAATCGAATCGCCGAGATACGTGAAGACGTACACGGGGAGCGCCCACATCAGCGGCCATCCCCACCAGCCGAAGGCCGACGTGAGCCCCGTGACGATCACCAGCTGCACGCCGCCGAGCAGCCCGACATCGCGCAGCGTGTAGCCGTCGTCCCGCACCTCCCCACTGGGGGCGCGCCCCGAGGCAAGAAAGACGTGACGCACGGACGTCCAGACGCTCGTGACGCCGGAGAGATAGCCGGCCAGCTCGAGGCGAGTGCTCTTGTTGAAGCACCCGTGCTTGTGACGATCCGGATCGTTCGCAGTGGCCAGGTGCTGGTGGTGTCCGAGGTGATTTCGGTTGTTGAGGCGCGTGACGGCGCCGATCGGGCCCAACACGAAGAGATCGCAGAAGAGATCGTTCGTGCGACGACCGGGAAAGAGCCGCCGGTGCAGGCCGTCGTGACCTATGACGAACAGCGCGTAGTACCGCGTACCGACGACCACCATCGACGGCACGACGATCCACCAGGTGGTATGGACCGCCGCAAGCCACCACGCCGCCAGGATGATCAGCCAGCAGAGCGCCACGTCGACAACCACGCGGTCGGGGCGCAGCTGGCTGAGTTCCTTCACACGCGCAGGGGTGAGCATCTGCTCGCGAAACGGCTGGTACGGGTCGCGGCGCTCCCGCGCGCTCCCGGTCATGACGGCCGCCTCGCGATCATCAGCATCGAGGACGTACGCATCCCTGCGGCAGCGCGCGCCTTGTCGAACGCCGTGAAGGCCGCGAGCGGAATCACACTGCTGAATGGATCGAACAGCCTCGCGAGCCCTGGTTGCGGGCGGCCCGAATAGCGCAGCCAGTGGTGCAACGAGAACATCCAGAACGAATGCCCCGTCTGGTACAGCGTCGTCACCGGCTCGAGCCCTGCGTCGCGGAGTAGCCGCCCCAGTGTCTCCTGGGTAAACAGATGCCAGTGGCGCGGGATGTGGTAGCCGCCCCAGTACCCGCCCCCGAACAGGCGCCGGTCGAGCGCGTCGACGTTGGGGGTCTCCACGGCCAGCATGCCACCCGGCGCGAGCCACTCGGCGATGCGCCGCGCGACGCGGTCCGGCGCATCGACGTGCTCGATGACATGGAACATCGTCGCGAGGTCGATGGCGCCGCTGGGAATTGACGCGTCTTCGACGCGCGCGCACGCGACATGGAAGCCCTCCGCGACCAGCGTATCGACGACCCGCTGGTCCAGCTCCAGCCCGCGGATGTCGCGGGTCGCGAGGCCGCGCGCCGCCATCGCGCGCAGGTACCGGCCTGTGCCGCAACCGATGTCGATGAACGTTCGTGGCGCGCGATCGAGCCGCTTGACAATGGCGCCGAGCTTCAGACCGTCGAGCAGCGCCTTGCCGCGCCGCGCGATGGCGTTGACGCGCGTCTCGTAGTCGTACGCATAGTAGTGCGCCGGATAAATCACGCCGAGGGTCCCGATGGCCGGGCGCGGATTGAGCCATACGTGCCCGCAGCCGACGCACTGCACGAACGTCCACTCGTTGCGGCAGGTCCGCAGCTCGTAGTCGTATCCCCGCGCGTACCGTACCGGTCTCGACGCCACCGCAGACCGCGCATGCCGCGACGCGCTCGGTGGCAATCACCGGCGCCGAGCCGAGCTCGAGCGGCGGCGCGACGTCCATGGCTCGTCTTCCCGTCTTCGACGACGGCTCCACGGCCTCAACGGGAAACATGCCAGAAATTATAGATCCCCCGATAAGGTGCACCAAGCGGCGCGCCGATCATCGACACGCATGGGCCTCGGCCGCTTCCTCGGCACGCCACTTGCCTGTTCGTTCGGCAGGGCGTCTCGGTGTCCGGCAACGCGCGCACGCGCGCGTGACGGAACGCAGAAACTGATCGCAACTCTGCGTTCCCAATGTGGCAGAACCTTCAGTAAGCCTGGTTCCGGGCGACTACGTCCGGCTGCGCGGCGATCGCTGGCGCGTCGAACGGCTCTGGCATTACGACGACTGTGCGCGAATCGACGTGTTCGGCGTCGGTGGGAAGAATCGTGGCGCGAGAAGGTCGCTGCTCTTGCCATTCGACCAGCCACGGCGTTTCGCCAGACCTCAGGTTCCGCGCTTCGTGTCTCGCGCGCGATGGATGCGGACTTTCGGAGCAGCACTCGCAGGCCGATTCGCGCCGGGCGAGCTGCGAGCTCCCCTCACGGCTCATGTCCATCTCTTCGCGCACCAGCTGGAGGCGGCTCTCGCGATCGTCACAGGGCAGGCGTCGCGCCTGCTGCTGGCAGACGAGGTTGGATTGGGCAAAACGATTCAGGCCGGGCTGGTGTGCGCAGAGATGCGCCTTCGCGGTCTCGGCGATCGGGTTCTCATCCTGACGCCGGCCGGCCTGCGCGCGCAGTGGGCCGAGGAGCTTCGGGAAAAATTCGGCCTCGACGCTGAGGTCGTCGATTCAGCGACGCTGGAACGCCGAGTGGCTTCGTTGCCGCAGGGCCTGAATCCCTGGACCGCACCTGGGATTTCGATTCTCTCAATCGACTTCGCCAAGCATCCCGAAATGCTCGGTCCGCTGTCGGCGATCCGCTGGGATCTCCTGGTCGTGGATGAGGCGCACGGCGTGGCGAGCGCACCCGGGCGCGCCAGAGCCGCGCGACAACTGGCCTCGTGCTCGCGCGTCGTGCTGCTGGCCACCGCCACCCCGCACAACGGAGACGAGGCGGCGTTCCGTGCACTCTGCGGGACGGGAAGGCTGCCGGGTGAGGGCCCGATCGCAGTCGTTCGCCGGTCTCGTGGCGACATCGGACTCACGGGACGGAGACGCACGTCGATTCTGCGTGTGCGTTCGACCCCAACCGAAGTTCGCATGCACGACCTGCTCGGTCGGTATCTGGCCGCCGTGTGGCGCGAAGCGGCCAGTCGGAGCGATCGCCGGGCGCAACTGGCCATGGTGGTGCTCTGGAAGCGTGCGCTGTCGAGCGCGGCGTCGCTCGAGGTGTCTCTCTGCAGACGTCTGGCGGCGCTCGATTCGGCGCCTCGACATCCCTTGCAGGCCGCGCTGCCGCTCACCGCAGGCGAACAGACGGAAGGGGACCTTGACTCAAACGATGACGTCCCCTCTGACATCCTCGGCGCACCCGGACTCCTGGATGCCGCCACGGAATGCAAAGCCCTGGCCGGGATTGTCACCGCGGCGAAAGCTGCTGCCGTCGCCGAAAGCAAGGTCGAGGTCCTGGACCGATTCCTCTCGCGAATAGACGAGCCGGCAATCGTGTTCACTGAATACCGCGACACTCTCGAGCGCCTGCATCGCGGCCTCGGTCGTCACGGCCCGTACGCGTGCATTCATGGCGGCCTGCCGCCCGGCGAGCGCCACGAGATTCGTCGCGATTTCTCGAAGGGTCGTCTGCGGCTGCTGCTCGCCACCGACGCGGCCGGGGAAGGCCTGAATCTGCACTCGTGCTGCCGCCTCGTCATCAACTTGGAGCTGCCCTGGAACCCGATGCGGCTCGAGCAGCGGGCGGGGCGTGTGGATCGACTGGATCAGAAGCGCACGGTGCACGTCATGCACCTCGTCGCACGAGACACTGCCGAGGTCGGCCTTCTGTCTCGACTGACCCGCCGCGTTGACGCGGCCCGTTCGGGCATCGGTGACGTGATCAGCCCTCTCGGCGCAATCCGGGAGGAGGATCTGGCGGCCGAACTGCTTGGGCTCGGGACAGCGGCCCGGGACAAGGATGCCGGAGTCCGGAGCGACACCGTTCGTCTCGATCTTCGCGCCGCGTGTCGGGCCGAAGCCACGCGTCTGGTCGAGGCCCGGAAGGTTCTCGGTCGACTGGCCGGTCGCGAAGCCCCGCGCCTGGTGCCGGAATACGACCGTCTGCTTGCGCGTGAGACTGCTGCCATCGAGGCCTCCGGACCGCTGCTCACCACCATCCAGTGCCGCGGCAAGCGGCAGTTGCCGTCGGGTCTCTTGTGCATCTGTCGCGTTCGGCTGTTCGACCTCGGCGGAGCGGCCATCGAGCAGTGCGTCGTGCCCATTCAGGTGAACCAATTCGACTCGACATCACAGGCGCGCACCTGTTGGAAACGCCGATTGCGCCAGGAGTTCTCGCTGGCGTCACCAGCGGTACTGGAGACCGCGACGGCATTCGCGCATGCGCGAGCGACCGCTCAACAGGCCGCACAGGCCGCATTCCAGCGGTTGACGGCGGAGCGCGAGCACGCGCTCGACCGCTTTGCGCGACAGATCTCCAGCCTCAGGCGCCAGCCTGGACTCTTTGACGGCGTCTTCACGACACGTCTCGGTCTCGACCGCCCATCCACATCGGTCGGTCCAATGCCGATCGCGACAGATCGAGCGCCCATGATTGAAGTCCATCTCCTGCTCGCGGCCCGCGTTCTCCCCTGACTGCGAGCCCTGATGCCACACGGTCTTCGGGGCACGCTCCTGTCGCACGCCTACGTTCGGAGCGGGCTGTCGTCCGAGTTCGCAGGCAGTCTGGGCGAACTGACGCGGAACGCCGGGCGGAAGGGCATGCGCCGGCTCTGGCGGCGGATCGATGCCGAGCTCGGACCGGCATCTGGCGTCAGGACGATTCTCGATATCGCCGCCGTGCCGCTGTTCTCCATGCTGGGTTTCGAGGTCCACGACATCCGCCAGCGAGAGCGGGGGTTCTGCGCGGCGGGCCTCGAGGCATTCGGCCGGCTCGCCGCGTGGCTGCTGGTAACGCCGTGGGGCGAATCCCTCGAGACCGTTCGTCGTGAGGCCATTCGTTGCGCCGCCGACCAATCCGCTCGCTGGTCCATCGTCATGGATGGGCGTTTCGTGCGATTGATCGACCCCCAGCGGTCGTTCGCACGACGCTACCTGGAATTCGACCTGTCTCACACGATCGAGGACGAGGCGTCGTTCGAGGCCTTCTGGGGAACGCTGCGCGCCGAGGCCCTCAGCGCGGCGAACTCGGATCGAAGCACGCTGGACGAAATCCTCATCGCTTCGGAGCGTCATGCGGTCGGTGTCTGCCGATCGTTGCGTGAAGGAGTGCTCGAGGCCCTGGTCGCCCTTCTGAACGGCGCCGTCGATCGTGACCGCCAGCGACGGCGCCAGAGACGGACAGAGCCCGGTTTTGTCTCGACGCTGCACGAGCAGTGCCTCACGATCGTGTACCGGATTCTTTTTCTGCTGTTCGCAGAAGCCCGCACGCTGGTTCCCTTGTGGCACCCGCTGTTCCGCGCCGGCTATAGCATCGAGTCGATTCGGGCACTGGCCGAGGACCCGATGCGCCAGCCCGGGCTCTGGGAGGCGCTTCAGGCGATCTGCCGTCTCGCGCATCACGGTTGCCACGCGGGCGATCTCGTCGTGACGCCATTCAACGGCCGGCTCTTCGCCCCGGAACGGACTGCCGCCGCCGATCGGATCGGGATCCCCGACGATGTGGTGCGAGAGGCGATCGTCAGCTTGTCGTCGCGTCCGGAGGGGCGAGCGGGCCGGCGGCGCGTGTCGTACGGTGAGCTGGGTGTCGAAGAGCTCGGCGCCGTCTACGAGAGCGTGCTCGACTATCGGCCGTCGATCGGAGAGACGCCGGCGACGCCCGCCGCGAAACCCAGACTGGTGCTCCGGACGGGCAGCGGGCGCCGCAAGGCGACCGGATCTTTCTACACGCCGCGCTCCATCACCGAGTACCTGGTGCGACGCACGCTTCACCCGCTGATCAGCGGTCGAGCCGCGGACGATATCCTCAACCTCCGCGTGCTCGATCCGGCGATGGGCAGCGGCGCCTTCCTGGTGGCTTCGTGCCGGTATCTCTCCAGCGCATACGAGACGGCGCTCGTTCGAGAGGGCCGCGCCTGCTCCCGGGAGCTCGATGTGCAGCTCCGCGCGACCATCCGCCGGCTCGTCGCCCAACGCTGCCTGTACGGCGTCGATATCAATCCGATGGCCGTTCAGCTCGCGTGCCTTTCGCTGTGGCTCGCCACGCTTGCCGCCGACCGGCCGCTCACATTTCTAGACCACCACCTGCAGGTTGGCGACAGCCTGGTTGGCGCGTCCTTCGACGATCTTTCGCGACAACCTTCAGGGGCGGGTCGCCGAAGCGCAAGACCCGCCAGATTGCCGCTGTTCGAAGCGCCCGAGATGGAGTCGGTGCTGCGCGACACACTGCCACATCGCCTGCACCTCGCACTCGACCCTGACGACACCGTGGCCGCGGTGCGCGCCAAGGAGCTGATCCTGGCCAGGCTCGGCGCGCCCGAAGCGGGACTCTCGCGCTGCAAGCGGCTCGCGGACCTTTGGTGTGCAGGTTGGTTTTGGCCATCTGGATCGGAGCCCCCCGCGTCTGCGCTGGGCGAAATCGCGTCCATGCTGCGTCACGGACGCTCGGCATTGCCTGGTGAGATGACCAGCGCCTGGATCCGAGAAGCGGGCAGAATTGCCGCAGACCACCGCTTCTTCCACTGGTCGTTCGAGTTTCCCGAGATATTTTTCGACACCGACGGACGCGTCCGCGCGGACGGCGGCTTTGATGCTGTGGTCGGCAATCCGCCGTGGGACATGCTCCACGCCGCCGACGCCGCTTCGTCGGGTCGCACCAGGGCCCTGATGCGCTTCGTGCGCTGCGCGGGCATCTATCGGGATCGGACGGAAGGCCACGCCAACCTGTACCACCTCTTTCTGGAGCGTGCTCTGAGCCTGCTCAAACCCGGAGGACGTCTGGGACTCGTGCTCCCGTCGGGCCTGGCCACTGACCATGGCGCGCGTCTGCTGCGACGCCGCCTGCTGGAAGCCTGCGACACCGATTCGATCGTGGGGTTCGACAACCGGACCGGCATTTTTCCGATACATCGGGGCCTGCGCTTCCTGCTGCTCACGTCCACCGCAGGCAGGCCTACGACAGAGGTCCGGTGCCGCTTCGGCGAATGCGCGCCGTCCGTGCTCGATCGCATTCCGGACCAACCGGCACAGAGCGACGACACGTTTCCTGTGATGCTCACGCGTCGGTTCATCGAAGACTTCTCGAAGGAGCACCATGTGATCCCCGATCTTCGCTCGCCCCTCGATCTGCAGATCGTGGAAAAGATCCTCAGCACGATGCCGGCTCTCGGAGATGACGGCGGCTGGAGGGCGCGCTTCGGACGTGAACTGAACGCCACCGAAGACCGCCGTCACTTCTCCGGCGACCGAGAGGATTTGCCGGTTCTGGAAGGAAAACACTTGAGACCGTTCGCGGCTGACGTCCCGGGCGTGACATCGTGGATTCCACGGAGCCTCGCCGCCCGGATTGTCGATCCGCGCCGCACATTTCAGCGCGAGCGTGTGGCCTATCGCGACGTCGCCAGTCCAACCAACCAGCTCACGCTCATCGCCACCATCCTTCCTCCGGATGTGGTGACGACCCATACCATCTTCTGCCTGGCGACAATGCTCGACCCGGCCGCCCTGCGCTTCCTCTGCGGCGTCTTCAACAGCTACGTGGCCAACTATCTGGTGCGCCTGCGCGTGACGACACACGTCACGACGGCAATCGTCAGGCAGCTGCGCGTCCCGGTCGTGGACCCGCGGGACGCCGGGTTCATCCGGGTGGTTCGCCTGACCAATCGTCTGCTGGCGGCCCGCGGCGCTGACCTGCCTGCCTACATCGAGCTCCAGGCCGTGGTGTCACGCCTGTATGGGCTGACGGGTGACGAGCTGTCCCACGTGCTCCAGTCGTTTCCACTGGTCGCCTCCGACACGCGCCAGGCGGTACTGACGGCGTTCGACACGCTGGACACCTGACGGCGGCCAGGGCGTCTCATCACGTGGTTGGGCCTCTCGTCACCGGGGACTTGGCTTCCTGGGGTGTACACGGGCGCCTCTGGTTTATAGTTTGGGGATGAAGTTCACAGCCTCTCTTCGCGTCACCCGTCAATCCGCTTCGCGCGGTGGAGCCGCACGTCGATGCGCCTGGTTTCTGGCGCTGGCATGCCTGGCGGTGGCACCGGCCTCGGCGGGCGAGTTTCAGGACGATCTAGCGGCGCGGCGGGCCCGAGTCATGGAGCAGCTCGGCCCGGATGCCATGCTGGTCCTCTGGAGCGCGCCGCCCCGGCTGTTCTCGAACGACACCTACTACGAATACCGGCAGGATTCGGACCTCTACTACCTGACCGGCGTGGCGCAAGAGGGCACCACGCTCGTCCTGATGCCGGGCAACAAGACACAGCAAGCCCTTCTCTTCATCAGCGATTTCGATCCGGTCCGGGAGCACTGGCAGGGTCACAGTTTGACGGTGGAGGAAGCCCGCGAGCTGTCCGGCATTCAGACCGTGTACCGCGCGTCGGAGTTCGACCGCTTCATCAACTCCACGCTCGCACGCCGCGCGTACGGCCTGAACCGCAGGACGGTCACCCAGGAGTACGACGCGTTCTTCGACGCGCTCAAGGCTGGCCGCGCGCGACTCGCCATGCTGCTCGGTCCGACGGAGGTCGGTGGTGAGCTGGGCACGCCGCAGGAATTCGGCAAGCGGATCACGGAACGCGTCGTGGGAATCACGCTCCAGGACGCCACCGACATCATTCACAGCCTGCGCCAGGTGAAGACACCCTATGAGCAGAGCGTTCTCACGCGCAGCGTCGACATTTCGAACGACGCGCACATCGCCGGCATGCGGACGGCGCGCCCCGGCGCGTACGAGTATCAGGTGGAGGCCGCAATCGAGCAGGTCTACATGGCCCACGGCGCCATGACACCGGGCTATCCCTCGATCGTCGGCAGCGGGCCGAATGCCACGATCCTCCACTACAACACGTCCGGGCGACAGATGCAGGCGGGCGAAGTGCTGCTCGTCGACGCCGCCGGCGCCTATCAGTACTTCACCGGAGACATCACGCGAACGTATCCGGTGAGCGGCCGCTTCTCGCCCGAACAGCGTCAGCTGTACGAGCTCGTGCTGGCGGCCCAGGAAGCCGGAATGAAGGCCGCAACGGCCGGCGCGAAGACCATCGACGTCGAACGAGCCGCGGAGGCCGTGATCCGGGACGGATTGCTGAAGCTGGGGCTCATCACCGATGCGGGTGGCGAGCAATTCCGCACGTGGTACACGCACGGCGCCGTTCACTGGATTGGCCTGGATGTACACGACGTGGGCGATTACAACCGGCCACTTGCGCCCGGAATGGCGTTCGTGATCGAACCGGGACTCTATATCCGGCCCGAAGCGCTCGACCACTTGCCCAAGACACCGGAGAACGCCGCGTTTGCCGCCAAGGTGCGGCCAACGGTCGAGAAGTACAAGTACATCGGCGTTCGCGTCGAGGACTCGTTCCTGCTCACCGAGACGGGTCTCAAGCAACTCTCGGCAAAGGTTCCGCGCACGGTGGAGGCGATTGAGCGTCTCATGAGCGGGGGAAGCAATTGAGCTCGCCGGCTTCCCGCTGAAGCTCCCGAAGAAGCGATCCGGTCAGCTCCGCGCGTCCGGCCCAGAAACCGGACGCGAGGCCGAACACCGGATCGCGGCTGTGTTCAGCCGTCCACCATCCGGCGTGAGCCGCAAGCCATCCGAGCATCTTTGTCGGCTGGTCCGCGACGAGGGTCGTGAGGGCGGACGAGCGATCGGCGATGCGAACCCCGGTTCCGAGCTCGGACGCGGCGGTTCTCAGGTCGGCTCGAGTGAGGACGAGGCCGCTCCGCACAGGCGCAAGCAGCGAAGCGACGAACGCCGCAGCGCCCTCCTGGCGGGGGTCGGCCATGGACGGCGCCTCGCGCAGGTGCAGCGAGAGAGGCTCCTGTCCGCCCATCTGCTGCGCCTGTTCACGAAGCACATCTCTCAGCATCGCGGCCCATTGCCGGTAGAAAAGTGGCGCCTTCTGTTCGATTGCCGTCAGCCATGCCGGCAGCCAGGAGACCACGTGTTCCCAGAAGAAGGACACGCGTGCGCGGCCGGCCGCGAGGCGCGCACGCGCCTCATCGAGCCCCGATTCCCTCTCGGCCAGATCGGCGTAGCAGGCGAGCAGCGTGGCCACGTGATCGGGCTCGGAGGGCGGCGGAAAGCGCAGCGCCCGCCAGAACCCTGAAATCCGATCGCGCGCCTCGCCCCCGAGCATGCCCTCGGGCCCCAGATACACCGAGGCATACGGCTGGAGCTCGAGCACGAAGAGATTGGTGTAGCTGGCGGAGTCGGGCAGCACACCGAGACCGAGCGCGTCGGCGACCCGCTCGAGGCCGGGCGAGGGAGATTCGGCGAGAGCGGCGAGCGCACGCAGGAGCTCCATAATCTGAAGACCGACGCGCTCAGCGCGCAGGGGTCGCGGGAAGCCGGTAGACGTCGCGCGCTGGTTTGAGCGGACGCAGCAGCCAGTACGGACGCCGCAAGCCGTTCGGGCTGACACGATCGGCAGGCTGCGTCAGTCGCAGCCACTCCTGATAGATCTCTCGCGAGCGATCCGTGTCCACGAAGATGTCTCCGTGCCTGTCATCGGGTGCCGCCTTCACGATCCGGACGGCCTGATGCCAGCAGTGCATCCCCGAGACCGGATCCGGGTGCACGGGGAACGTGAGATTCTGGTGCACTCCCACGTCGGTCCACCAGATCCGCGCGGTATCGGGATCGGACGAAGCGTAGCGGCCCGCTCCGCTCCTGCGGACCATTCGCCATCCTGAGGCGTCGTGTGCCAGATCGACGGTGGCCATCAGCTGCCGCTGTCCCTGAGCGCCAATCTTCCAGCGTCCCATGTGATGACTGCACGCCACCACTCCGGGCCGGATGCTCTCGGTCACCCATGCCTTGACGACGAAATGGCCGATGGCCGTTTCGACACGTACGAGATCGCCGGTTGCAGAGATCCCGGCTCCGCGCGTCTTCAGGGTGAAGCCAGAGGGGATTGGTGTGGGCAATCTCGTCGAGCCATTTCGCGTTGGCGCTTCGCGTGTGAATCTGGACGGGCAGGCGAAACGTCGAGATCAGCGGCACCTGGTCGTCCTCGAGGTTGTCCCGGTGGACGTGGCTCTTGATGTAGGACGGCACCGCTTCGTCTGGCCAGCCCCATGAGGCGAGGGTGCTCGAATAGAACTCGAGGCGGCCGCTGGGCGTGGGAAACCCCCGTCTGACGACATCGTCCACCCGAACGCCCACGGCACGCCGACCTCGATCGTCGCCCTCCGGCGTGGGGGCGGGAACAACATTCAGCGATTGCGGTTTCGGCGCCGCCGTGAACACACGGCCATAGCGATCGTCGGCCACATCCTCGAGTTCTTCGGCTGAGATAGGTTCTTCGTGAAGCGGACCCACCTTCCGTCCGATTTCGAAAACACCGTAGCGCCTCATGTACTCGAGCGGCGACAGCTCCTCTTCCCTGGCGCGCGAGGGAAGGCCGGGCACCGAATGCTCGAAGATGTGGCCGTAGTACTCGTCGATCGTCAGCCTGGTGCCGGGCTCGCGGGCCGATTCGGCGAAGCGCCGGATCCCCAGCGACCCGTCGGGATCGATTCGCCACGTCAGCTCGAACCAGAACTGGTTCTCTTCCCACACTTCACCAGGGTTCACCTCGCGTGTGTCGCCAACCGCCTTCCCGAGCCGCTCTTGCGCCGCGCGCAAGACGGGCTGACGGAAAGCGATCCACTGGGCGTCGTGCGTCTCGTACGAGTGCAAGTCGTGGCGTTCGGGGCCGAGCCCCATCGGCAGCACGTAATCGGCGAAGTAGCTGGTCTCGTTCCATGTCGGCGTGAGCGCGACGTGACACCCGACGAGCCGCTCATCGCTCAACACCTCGATCCAGCTGAAGCCGTCGGGGTTGGTCCACACCGGGTTGTAGACGCGCGTGAAATACACGTCGAGACGGCCGCGGCCGTCCTTGAGAAACTGCGGCAGCAGGAACGACAACTCGTTCAGCGCCAGCGGATACTCGAGCGGCCACGTCAGATCGTTCCATGCCGGCGGATGGGGCGGTATGTAGATCGGCCTGGGCACGAACTTGTTCCATCCGTTCGGATACGTGCCCCCTTCGGTCGCCACCGCTCCGAGCAGCGCGTTCAGCATGAAGAGGGCGCGCGCCACCTGCCAGCCACCGAGATTGCCGGCACAGGCGCTGCGCCAGGCATGGCTCGAGAGCCGCGAGCCGGCCTCCGCCACCATGGCCGCGATCTCTGCGATGAGCGCCGCGTCCACGCCGGATTCGTGCGCGGCGAACTCGAATGTGTAGTGAGCGTAGGTCTCAGAGAGGATCTGCTCGAAGGCTTCGAACGTGGGCTCCACGCCGGCATGGGCCGCCGTCAGAAATTCTTCCCAGTTCCACCAGCGCCTGACGAAGTCCCGATCGTAGAGGCGGTGCTGAATGATGTGATTCGCGATGGCGAGGAGGATCGCGGCTTCCGACCCCGGGTACGGCGCCACCCACCGATCCGCATGGGTCGCCGTATTCGAGAGTCGCGTATCGAACACGATGAGCCGCGCGCCGTTGCGTTTGGCTTCCATCACCCGCGCCGCATGAGGATTGAAATAGTGTCCCGCCTCGAGATGTGAGCTCACGAGCAGGATGACGCGGGCGTTGGCATGATCCGGGCTCGGCCGATCGAATCCCATCCAGAAGTGATAACCCGCCCGCGCGCTCGACGAACAGACATTGGTGTGCGAGTTGTGGCCGTCGACACCCCACGCGGCGAGGATCCGCTCGGTGAACCCGTCTTCTCCGGGTCGGCCGACGTGATACATCACCTCGTTGGCACGACCGGCAACGATGGCGGTGCGGATGCGCGCGGCTAGATCGTCGAGGACCTCGTCCCAGCTCACCTGGGTCCAGCGGCCGGATCCTCGCGCGCCCGCCCGCTTGAGCGGATAGAGAATGCGGTCGGGATCCGTCACCTGGTTGAGCGTCGCCGGCCCCTTGGCGCAGTTGCGCCCGCGCGAGCCGGGATGCTCGGGGTTCCCTTCGAACTTGCGAACCTCGCCGTTCTCACGATCGACGTACGCGAGCAGACCGCACGCGGCTTCGCAGTTGAAGCACGTGGTCGGCACCAGCATGAAGCGGCGCTCCACACGCCGCGGCCACGACTTCGAGTCGAGCTCGACCCAATCGTCCCATCGTTCTTTCGGAGGAAACGCCGCCAGGTGAATGCGGCTCGCCCCTGGATAGAACGTCTCACCGCGCTTCTCCACGGCTTCCCGCGCGGCGCTGACTCGACGGTTGAGGTCGGAGGTGTCCACGGCGCGTCTCACGCGAGGGGCACAATCTGGCCCGCCTGCACGTAGGCGTGCTCGTAGGCCATCAGGCCGACCAGCGCCAGGGGCAGCGCGATGGCGCCGATCCAGGGCGCAAGCGTACCGGCGAGAGCCAGGCTCGCGCCGAGCTTGAAGTACCTGCCGAAGGTGCCACTCGTCAGTTCCCACCGCGCGAGCTTCGCATGCGCGGTGGGCTCTCCTGAGATCGCCTCCACCATCACGAGCACCAGATGCGCGAGACTGCTGACGCTCAGCAGCCAGGCAAGCGGCGCAACGGCCTGAGCATCGAGGACCAGGGCGACGCCCAGCATCACCGCCGCGCCGGCGACGAGCGCCTGCACGAGAAAGTGCACAGGCAGAATCGCACTCTGCCAGAGGTCCCTGGCGCGCGCCTGCGCAAAGAGATACGCCGTATAGGCCGCGGTCATGGCGGCAAGCGGTACACCGATCACGGCGAGCCACTTGACGAGATCCGCTTCGTCCATCAGCGCCGCCGCAAGATGCACAAGGAGCACCGCCGCGTATCCGCCAATGATGAACGCCCCCCGCACGAGCCAGCTCCCCCACTGCGGGCGCGTGAAGATCAGGTAAAAGCGCTCGGGATGTTTGAGGTCCCAAATCAGCAGCCAACCCGTGACCGCGAGAAACGCGCCGCCAGCTATCGGAACGCCGAGCGTCCAGACCGGCGATCGCCACGACACGGTGCCAGCGAGCGCCAGTAGAACGATTGCCAGATAGACGCCCGCGGCAATCGACTTGGTCCACGTGTACAGACTGACCTTCCAGCCCCAGGGGGCGGTGTGCGGGACGTCGTAGGCAAGGACGGCGGCAGCGGAGCTCATCGCAGGCCGCGGATTGCCCGACGAAATCTGGCCGTGGTTCCTGTTGCCCTGCTCGCTCCACATGAACAGCCCGCCGGCAGGACGAAGCGCCGCCAGCGGGTCGAGCGTCACCGAATCAGCTCCTTTGTAATAGAGCTTGGGCTCGGTCTTCATCTCCGGACGGCGGACGGCGACGGCTTCGCCTGCCACGATCTGCGCCACTTTCGACTGCGGGTCGTTCAGATCACCAATCAGGATGGACTCGGTGGGACACACGACGACACATGCGGGCTCGAGTCCGCTGTCGATTCGATGTGCGCAGAAATTGCACTTCTCGGCGGCCTGATCCTCCGGGTTGATAAAAATTGCGTCGTAGGGACACGCGGCAATGCACGCCTTGCAACCAATGCACACTGCCTTCACAAAATCTACGATCCCGTCCGGACGCTTGTACATGGCCGTGGTCGGACATGCTGTGACGCACGGGGCGTCGTCGCACTGGTTGCAGCGTGTCACCTGAAAGGCGCGGCGCGTGTGGGGGAACACGCCGGCGTCCACATACTTCACGTAGGTGCGGTTGACCGACAGTGGCACCTCGTTCTCGGACTTGCAGGCGGTGCTGCAGGCGTGGCACCCGATGCAGGTGGTCTGATCGATGAGCTTGGCCCATTTCGTGGGCCGCCGTCCCTCGGGCGCGGCTGGCGATAAGCTCATCGCGCGGCGTGCTGGCAACCGGCCATCGGCGCGAGTCTAGTCGTAATTGCGCGAGGGCTCAACCGGGCGGGCTTACGTGAGCAACCAGCTGCCGAGGAGAACCAGCAGAACCGACGCCGTCAGTGTCAAAAACATCCAGTCCCGGTTCACGACGTAATCGATCATGGCCACGAGGACGCGAACGATTGGAGTGGCCATCAACGTCAGCAAGCCGGCGTTCAGAAAAAGCGGCGCCGCAGTGGCGTGCCCGGCGAGCGTGAGGAGGAGGCCGACGGCGAGGAGTGCCGTGCTCAGAATCAATCCCACGCCGAGAACTCGCCCGAGGCTTCGCTCGAGTCGACTGGAGTCGACCGTCATGCAGACCTCAGGAGCATCAGCGCGGAAACGACGAAGAGCACAATCGCCATCAGCAGCTTGAGCCATCGCGCCGACGCCCGCGACGCAATCCGCAGCCCGGCCCACGAGCCAGCGTGCACGCCAAGCACGGCAGCGGCGGCCAGCTCGGGTGCAATCTGGTTGCGCCCGTAGTAGATCAGCACGCCGGAGGTTGCCGTAACACCAATCATGAACGCGCTGGTCGCGGCCGCGGCCCGCAGCGGCACCCCGCACCACGCGTTCAGGACGGGCACCTTGACCGTACCGCCCCCGATGCCGAGGAGCGTCGAGATGTTGCCCGCCACGAACGATGCGCCGAGTGCAACGGGCAGCCGCTTCACCTGATAGGACACGATGCGGCCACTCTCCTCCTCGTAGTAGCGGCCGCCCAGCCGTCCGGGATATGCGTCCGGATCCAGAATCACGTTGCGGCGCCCGAGACGTCCGAGCATCGTCAGGCCAGACGCCGCGGTGACGGCGGCAAAGAGCGTATAGAGGACGGCGGGCGGGAAGAGTCGCGATGTCAGGCCGCCTACGAGGCCGCCGGCAGCCGTCGCAACTTCGAGCACCATCCCCAGTCGAAGGTTGATCAACTGGCGGCCCGCGGTGCCGGCCGACACAGCGCTCGACGTCGCAATGACGGTGCACAAACTGACGGGGATCGCGTATTGAATCGGAACATCTAGGACGAGCGTGAGGAACGGCACGAGAAAGACGCCGCCGCCGATCCCGAGCAGGGCGCCGACCCCGCCCGCAACGGCGCCCAGCAGGACGATTAAGACGACGAGACCGGGCGTAACGATCGGCATCGGCTCGAAGGGCGCCAGGACGGGCAGGCTGTTCCGGACAAGAAGGTGTATTCCTCGGGCTGCATCGGTGATGTTCGATGGGTGTTTACGGCTTTTCCACGGGAACGCCAACCAGATTGCCCCATTCCGTCCATGAACCATCGTAGTTCTTCACATCCGGCAGTCCGAGGAGGTACTTGAGCACGAACCAGGTGTGGCTCGAACGCTCGCCGATGCGGCAATAGGCGATGACCGGCCGATCGGCCGTCATCCCCTGCGTGCCATAAAGCTGCTTCAGCTCCTCGGCACTCTTGAATGTCCCGTCGTCGTTGCACGCCTTTGCCCAGGGCACGTTCTTCGCTCCCGGGATGTGGCCGCCCCGCTGACAGGTCTCCGGGAGGCCCGGGGGCGAGAGAATTTCGCCAGTGAACTCCTGTGGACCGCGGACGTCGATGAGCACCGTTCGCTGATCGTTCATGGCCCGCTGAACGTCGGGCAGAAACGCCCGAAGCGCCATGTTCGCGGGAGCGGCTTTGTAGGGTGTCCGAGCAGGGCTCGGCACCTCTGTCGTGAGCTCACGGCCTTCCTCGATCCACTTCTTCCGTCCACCGTCCATGATGCGTACGTCGGCGTGGCCGTAGATCTTGAGCTGCCAGAACGCCCACGCGGCGAACCAGTTGTTGTTGTCGCCGTAGAGCACCACGGTGGTGTCGTTATCGATGCCCGAACGACCGAGCAGCTCTTCGAGCCTACCGGGCGGCACGATGTCTCGGACGACGGTGTCGCAGAGCTCGGTGGTCCAGTTCCAGCCGCACGCGTCGGGTACATGAGCCTCGGAGTACGCGCTGGTGTCGACATCGACCTCCACGACCCGAACATTCGGGTCGGCATGGTGCTGCAGGACCCACTCGGTGCTCACGATCACTTCGGGGTGCGCGTACGCCTGTGACATTCGGAAAACCTTTCGGCGCCGACCTTTTGGTGCCGCAAACGGCACATGCTACGCTGGAGATGACTCGCGCGCAAATGATTCGACGCATTGCCACGATTGGCAGGGAGTGACCATGGCGATCGCTGAAGTCACGGTCGAGGAGCTCCGGCGAGCCCTCGACGAGCACCAGCCGTTGACGGTTGTGGACGTCCGGCCTGCCGTCGATCGTGCCGAGTGGATCATTCCCGGCAGCCGGCACGTCGACGCGTACGTGGACTTGAAGCGCGGCGACAACCGATCGCTGGCTGAGGGCGTCGCCGGGCTTCCGCGCGATCGACCAGTCGTGACCGTCTGCGCGCGAGGGAACACCAGTCTCCTGGCCGCGAGGGCGCTGGACTCGCTCGGATTCGAGGCCTTTTCACTCCGCGGAGGGATGACGGCCTGGACCAACGCCTGGAACACGGCCGTCGTGCCCTGCCCCGACCGCCGCGACCTGGACATCGTCCAGGTGCGCCGAACCGGCAAGGGATGTCTCTGGTACCTCATCGCGTCGAAGGAAGAAGCCGCAGTGGTCGATCCGTCACTCGACGCTGCGGTGTATTCGGCGCTGGCGGCAAGCCGTGGATGGCGGATCGTCGCCGTGTTCGACACGCACGTGCACGCCGATCACGTGAGCCATGCCTACCAGCTCGCCGAAGCCGCCCGCGCGCCCATCTATCTTCCCGCGACCGACCGTGTCAGCCGTCCTTTCACATCGCTCGGTGACGGCGACCGCGTGCGGATCGGCGACGTATCGCTCTCGGCGCTCCGCACACCCGGACACACACGGGAGAGCACGTGTCTGCTGGTCGAGGACGCGGCGCTCTGCACCGGCGACACGTTGTTCCTCGCGAGCGTCGGCCGGCCCGATCTCGAAGCAAGCGGCGATGAATCGCGCGCGCGCGCGCGCCTGCTGTACCAGTCGCTCGCCCGACGCGTTCTGCCGCTCGCCGATTCGTTGATCGTGTTACCGGGCCACGCGAGCGTTCCGCTGCCTTTCGACGGCGAGCCCCACGCTGCGACACTCGCCGCGGTACGGACCGCGGTGTCGCTGACCGCGCTGGACGAGGAGGCCTTTATCGCCGCTGTGCTCGCGCACATTCCGGCGACGCCGCCGAACCACCATCGAATCGTCCAGATCAACGAAGCCAAGGAGCGCTGGCCGGGCGACATGCGACAGCTGGAGGCCGGAGCCAACCGCTGCGCCGTCAGCATCTAGCACGAGACCCGTCAGCGGACGGGCCCGTGTTCGTAGGGTTTCAAGAGCGCGTAGAGCGTGGACATGATGGGCGTCGGAACGCTGGCGCTCTGGCCGCGCCGCATCACGGATCCTTGCAGTGCCTCGACCTCGATCGGCTTGCCTTGCTGGAGGTCGATGAGCAGCGATGAACGGGTCTCGCCCGGCAGCGCGTCGAGATAGCGGACGAGGCTGGCGCCCAGCTCCTCGGGCAGACTCACCCCCTCCGCCCGGCCTACCTGCTCGACCTCGCGCGCAGCTTCGAGGATCGCCCGACGAATCGTTGGCTCACTTCTGAGCGGACCGATGGGCAGCCTGGCGGCGCCCGTGAATCCGGCAAACGGCGCCAGGTACACGAACTTTTCCCAGAGCGGGCGGCGGGCGTCGTCCACGGCTTCTGCCAGGATGTCGGCAGCGACCATCGCGTCGCAAATCGCCGCCACGCGCGGCGAGACACGAGACCGCTCGCCGAACACCTCACCGAACACGATGCGGCGATGCGTGCCCGTCTGCACGATCAACCCCGGCGCCTCCAGGGCCGTCGCCACGTAAGTGGCGCCGGCAATCGTCGCGCTCTCACCGACAACGCGGGCGATCTGGTCGGCACTGTCGACGCCGTTCTGCAGCGTCAGCACGCTCGTCGAGCTGCCGACGAGCGCTGACAACATCGGAATGGCTTCGTGGTTCGAGTAGCTCTTGACGGCAAAAATCACGACGTCGACGACGCCGACGCGGGAAGTGTCGGATTCGGCCGGCGCATGCACCGTGAAGTCGCCGAGCGGGCTCTGAACGGCGAGCCCGTGGCGGCGAATGGCCTCGAGGTGCGCGCCACGCGCGACGAACGTGACGTCGTGTCCATGCTGCGCAAGCTTGGCGCCGTAGTAGCCACCAACTGCTCCTGATCCGACAATCGCGAATTTCATGGAGGGCCCAGGACGCAATCCGTCTCTATGCCGGGTTCGTCCTCGTCCAGTACCAGTACGCCGGCAGGCCGAGCGCCACAAGGCCGAGACCGGCGATGGATTCCATCGGCCGCTCGACGAGCGTGTTGAACACCAGCAGCACCGATCCCATCACGAACACAGCCGGCACGAGAGGATATCCCCACGTCCGGTACGGACGAGGCGCGTCCGGCATGGTCCGGCGCAGCTTGAAGATGGCGAGGCCGCCGAGCACGCCAAACAGCACCGACGCGAACGTGACATACGTGAAGAGCGCCTCGTAGCTGCCACTGAGCGTCAGCAGAACCGACCACGCCGTGGTGATGACAATGGCGACGTGCGGTGTTCGGTACTGCGGATGGATGCGGCTGCCCGCGCGAAAAAAAACGCCGTTGGAGGCCATCGCATAGCAGAGGCGCGAGGAGGCCAGCACCCCGGCTGCGTTGCATCCGAGCGTCGAGATCATGACTGTCGCCGCCACGATGGTTGCGCCTCGATCGCCGACGAGCACCGTGACCGCGCGCTCGGCGATGCGGACGACGCCGCTCATCTCGTCGAGGGTGAGCGCGACGAAGTAGGACACGTTGACGACGAGATAGATGGCCGTCAATGCCAGGATGCCGAGGATCAGCGCGCGCGGGACATTGCGCGCGGCGTCCTTGATCTCGCCGGCGGCAAACGTCACGTAGTACCAACCCTCGTAGGCCCACATGACGGCAATCATCGCCACGCCGAAGGCGGCCGCTGGTCGGGGCACGTCCGGCACAATCGGCAGGAACTGCGGCTCGACGCGAAACGCCGCCAACGCCAGCACGGGCAACGCGGCAAGGGCGAGCACCTTCAGCACTGTGAGAAGTGCCTGGACGGCGTTGGCAGTGCGCACGCCGACGTAATTGATGGCGCCCAGCACGCAGACCGAGAGAGCGGCGACGATCTGCCCGGCCGAGATCGACAGGACGCCCCACGGGAGCGGGACGGCGGCAAATGCCCGGTCGGTGCCGAGAGACGGGAAGAAATACCCGAAGTACTCGGCGAATCCGACGGCCACCGCGGCCACGCTGCCTGTGTGCACCACCGTCACGCCTGCCCAACCGAACAGGAATCCCCACAAGCGGCCCCAGGCTTCCTCGAGAAAGACGTAGAGCCCGCCCGACCGTGGGAACATCGAACCCATCTCGGCGTAGGTCAGCCCGCCGGCCAGGGCGATCAGGCCCCCCGCCGCCCAAGCCGTCAGGATGAGCGTCGTTGAAGGCAGGCGCTCCGCCATGATGCCGGTCGTCAGGAAGATTGCCGACCCAATCACATTGCCCATGACGAGCAGGGTGGCGCCCGTCAGTCCGATGCCCTTGATCAAGGCCGCATCGCGATCGACAACACGCCCGCGTGGAGGGGCCGCCCGCTCGAGACCGGGAGCAGTCGAAGACGTCATCGTTCTCCTCGGCGGGAGCGTGTCTGATAGTAGAGAAAGAATCCGATCGCCGTCGGCACCAGACAGCCCAGCAACATCTTGATCTCGAAGACCGCCACGCTGTCGACGTCTCCCGTTGGAATGAAGGCGGATCCGATTCCAAAGAGCGTCGTGGCCAGACCGAGCAAGCCCGCGACGCGCGACCCGAAGCCCTCGCCTTCGAGGAGCATCAGGCCAAAAAACATGTAGGCGAAGGGTACGAGCTGCAGAACGACTCCCGCTTTGAGCAGCACCTGATAGGCCTCGAGTACGGACGACCCGATGAGCGTCAGCACGATGAAGGCCGCTGCCAGCACCGCATAGGCACCCAGGGCGACGTACGGCGATCCCCATCGGGGATGGACACGAGCCAGCACGGCAGGCAAGTGACCTTCCACGCCCGCGACAAATGGAATGCGTGCCGATCCGGCGAACCACGCGGCCGCACCGCCCGCAATGGCGATCGCCAGCGTCAGGGCCACGGGCAGTATGACCCACTCGGCTCCAGCACGCGACGCGCCGCTATCGACGGCCTGCATGACCCCCTGGATGGTCCCCATCTCGGAGATCGGTACCAGCGTCTGCATCGCCAACGTGACGAAGACGTAGAACGCCAACGAGACCCCACCAGCCAGCGCGATGGCCCGAGGCAGATCGCGGCCAGGATTCTCGATCTCGTCTCCCATCGTAGAGGCCAGCTCGATGCCGATGAACGCGAAGCACATCACGCTGAATGCCGAGAGCGTCTGCCAGTCCGAGTCCCGTTGCGAGGGGTGTCTCGGCGCCTACCCCTTCGACGTGCGCGGAGAAGCCTGCGGCAAGGATGAGCACGGCCGTCGCCCCGGCGGCGATGGCGCCCACGTTCTGCACCCACTTGCCCACCGCCAGACCTCGGATGTTTGCGGCAGTGGCGATGGCCAGCCACCCGAACGCCACGAGCGACACGAACCACTTCTCGTCGACGAGACCGACCCAGCGCGGACCGCCCGCGTAGGCCAGCACGCCGGCGACATACACGAGCTGCATGGGCAGGTAAAAGAGATTGTTCGCCCAGTAGCACCAGCCCGCGAAGAAACCGTGCGTCTCGCCGAACTGCCGGCGAGTCCACAGATACATGCCACCCTCGCCCGGATAGCGCCGCGCGTACGCCAGAACGGCAATCGCCTCGGGAACGAAGAACGTGACGAAAGCGAGCACCCACAGCGCCGACCGTCGACGCGGCCGAACACCGCAACCGGTGGAATGAAGCTCAGATTGACGATGGCAGCGACCTTGAGAAGGACCAGGTCGCTCAATCGGAGCGTGCGGGGCAGGCTCGAGTGCCCGGCGTCGATCGACACGGGCGGATTATCACACGGCCGTCGACAGGAACCGGGCCGATTTGGCGCGAGTTTCGGCTCGCTCGGCCGTCCGGACGCCGTGTTAAAATCGCGCTGCGGGCTTGCTCACCTCGATGCTGGTGCCGCTCGCGCGGGGGTCTCATGGCGTCACGCCTCGCCACCATCATCGTCGCCGTCATCGTCTGCGGCGACGCTCGTCGCCGGTCTCATCGTCCGCGCCCAGCGCGACGACGAGGGCCCGGTCGATCTGATTGTCTTCAACGGTCGCGTCTATACCGGAGACGACGGCGGCGGCCTTCCAGGAGGCCATCGCCGTTCGCGGCAATCGCATTCTGAGGGTTGGCAGCAATCGTGAGATCAAACGCCTGCGCCGGGCGCAGACGACCGTCGTGGACGCGCACGGCGGAGCAGTCGTCCCCGGCTTCAACGACTCGCACATGCATTTTCTGAGCGGCGGTCTCGGCCTGGACGAGATCAACCTGCTCGACGCGAAGACCCTCGAGGACATCCAGTCCACGATTCGCACCTACGCGGACTCCCACCCGGATCGTGAATGGGTCCTTGGACGAGGATGGTTTTACGCGCCGTTTCCAGGTGGACTGCCGACCCGCCAGATGCTCGATGCCCTGGTTCCCGATCGTCCGGCCTACATCACCTGTTACGACGGGCATACGGCGTGGGCGAACACGAAAGCTCTGAAGCTTGCCGGCATTACGAGACGCACGAAGAATCCGAAGAACGGCATCATCGTCAAGGATCCGCACACGGGTGAGCCGACCGGCGTGCTGAAGGAGTCGGCGCAGGATCTGATGAACGCCGTGCTGCCGCAACCGACGCGCGAGGACAAGCTCCAGGGACTGCGGAACGCGATTCGTCTGGCCCATCGCTACGGGCTCACCAGCATCCAGAACGCCAGCGGCAATGCCGAAGAGCTCGAGCTCTACGATGAGATTCGCCGCTCCGGCGACCTCGATCTGCGGGTCTATTCGGCGCTGTCGATCGAGCCTGGATTCAGCGACGGCCGATGCCGACGCGTTCGATGCGCTGTGGCGCCGATTCCCCGATGATCCGCTCTTGAAGACCGGCGCGGTCAAGCTGATGGCCGACGGCGTGATCGAGGCCCATACGGCCGCCATGCTGGCACCGTACGCAAACAAGGCGACCAGCGGGAACGCGAACTACTCGGTGGCCGAGCTCAACCGGATCGTCCAGTGGATGGACGCGCGTGGCTGGCAGATCATGATCCACGCCATCGGCGACAAGGGCGTGCGCATGGCGCTCGACGCCTTCGAGCAGGCCTCGACGGCGAACCCGGCGCCCGCGCGTGGACGCCGCCATCGCATCGAGCATATCGAGACCATCGATCTCGCCGACGTCCCGCGTTTCGGGCGACTCGGCGTGATCGCGGCGCAGCAGCCACTGCACGCCACGCCCTCACCGAATCAGATCACCGTGTGGGCGGCGAACATCGGGCCCGATCGCGCCTCACGCGCCTGGGTCTGGCGGAGCATCGCCGAGTCGGGTGGCGCACTGACCTTTGGCAGCGACTGGCCTGTCGTCACGATGGATCCGCGCCAGGGCCTGCACATGGCCGTGACACGCACCACGCCCGATGGGCTCCCCGAGGGCGGATGGCTTCCCGAACAACGGCTCACGCTTCCTGCAGCGCTCACCTCTTACACGCGCGGCGCGGCTTTCGCTTCGTTCGACGAGCAACGCAAGGGCACCTTCGCCGCGGGGATGCTGGCCGACATTGTCATCCTGTCGAGCGATGTGTTCGAGACCCCCGACCGGGCTCTTGATGCCACAGTCGAAACCACGATTTTCGATGGTCGAATCGTCTTCAGCCGAGACGCCGCGCTGACGACCACGTCCAACTGAGCGGCCGCTTTCCTTCGGGCAGGATGGTCATGACTGAACTCGATCGCTACCGCGAGCGTACCCGCCGCTCGCTGGCCCTGCGCCAGCGCGGTCTCTCGTCCATGCCCCTCGGTGTTGAGAGCAATTTTCGCTTCTACGATCCGTATCCCGTCTTCATCGACCGCGGCTCAGGCTCTCGCGTGTGGGACGCCGACGGAAACGAGTACATCGACTACGCGCTGAGCTTCGGCGCGCTGATGACCGGACACTCGCACCCGGCGGTGGTGCGGGCTATTCAGTCGCAGGCGTCACGCGGGTTGATGTTCGGCATGCCGCACGCTCTCATGCTGGATCTGGCCGAAGAGCTGAACAGCCGCTTCCAGCTCGATCGCATCCGGTTCGCCAACTCGGGCACCGAGGCCACCATGCACGCCATCCGGGTCGCGCGAGGCGTGACGGGCCGGCGTCGTGTGTTGAAGTTCGAGGGCGGCTACCACGGCGCGCACGACGCCGTGTTGGTGGCTCTGAAGCCGGCGGCCGGTTCGAGCGGCGATGCCGCAAGCCCGTTGTCGGTTCCCGCGTCGAAGGGTATCCCGCAGGAGATCACGGCGCTCACCGTGGCCGCCACGTTCAACAATCTCGACTCGGTTTCGGCCGCCTTCGCGCGCTATCCGGGCGACATCGCGTGCCTCATCGTCGAGCCCGTCATGATGAACATCGGCGTGTGCATGCCGGAGCCCGGATTCCTCGAAGGGCTCAGGGACCTCTGCACACGTGAGGGTTCAGTGCTGATCTTCGACGAGGTCAAGACCGGCTCCAAGCTGGCCGCCGGCGGTGCATTCGAGTTCTTCGGCGTCAAACCGGATCTGGTGACGATGGCGAAGTCGTTCGGCGGAGGCGCGCCAATTGCTGCGTTCGGCGGGCGCGCCGAGGTGATGGCCTCGATCGAGCGCTTCGAGGTGTTCCACGCGGGCACCTACAACGCCGGTCCGCTGGCCGTGGCCGCCGCGCTCGCCGCCCTCAAGGAAGTGCTGACACCCGACATCTTCCCGAAAGTCCGCCAGCTCAATCAGCGGATGATCGACGGCTACAATCACATCATCGACGAGACGGGACTTCCCGCGCACGCCACCGGCGTCGGCGCCAACGGCTGCATCTACTTCACGCGCGAGCGCGTGAAAAACTACCGCGATTTTCTCGGCGTGGACAAGGTGCTCTTCTGGGAATACTTCTTCGGAATGATGAACCGCGGCATCATTCCCGGCGGACAGTACTACGACGAGCAGTGGACGATCTCAGTAGCTCACACGCTGGCCGACGTCGATGCGCATCTCGCCGCCTTCGCCGACGTCGCCAGAAGCCTGTCCCCCGCCGCACGGAAGAGCGGGGCCCTCATCTCGGGTTGAAACAGGGCCTCGCTATGCCCCACGTACCCGGGTGCTGAACGCTTCGTAGGACCCGGCCGAGCGGCGGTTCGCCCATTCCCGAAGGGACGAAGCGACCTCTTCCACGTTCTTCAACATCGCGTCGTCCCCGAACGCCTTGCGCATTTCGGGCACGACGTCGCGTATGCGCTCCCACACGAACGCCAGCTCGCGGCCGCTCTGGTAGAACAGCTCCTCGTTCAGGACACCGGCGCGGATGAACGACGCCACCATTTCCCAATAGCTCGTCACCATGCGGTAGGACGCATTGGCGTCGGAGCCTGGCGGGCAAAGCGCGTCCAGCTCCTTCAGGGTCCTGACCTTGAAATTCGCGGCAAACCACTGGCGTGCCTGGCGCAGGCGGTCCTCGCGGCGCATGTCGTACAGCTTCAGAATCAGGTGCGCATCGTCATAAGTCGCCCGCTTTTCCATTGTGTCTCCTCTCACGGCTTCGGCCACCGCACGGGCTGCAGAACGCCCATCGCTCGTGACGGAGGGTCCCCGCCAACGGTGTTGGACAATAACACACGAAATGCACCCGACATTGCCGCCGGCCAGACGGCTTCGATATAGTCCTCCCCGATGGGCGCCATCCGACTGGTCACCGAGGTCCCAGGTCCCAGGTCGCGCGCCTGCATGGCGCGTCGGGAGGCAGCGGTCGCGCGTGGCGTTTTTCACGCGACCCCGATTTTTGCCCACGCGGCCCATGGCGTCGTCGTTGAAGACGTCGACGGCAATCACTACCTCGATTTCGCCGGCGGGATCGGTTCGCTGAACGTCGGACACACGGCGCAGCCCGTGATCGATGCCGTGCGGGCGCAGCTCGATCGCTTCACCCATACCGCGTTTTCGGTGGCGCCCTACGAGCTCTACGTCTCGCTGGCTGAACGCCTGGCACGCCGGACACCGGGCACGTTCCCGAAGAAAGCGCTGTTCCTCAACAGCGGCGCCGAAGCGGTCGAGAATGCCGTCAAGATCGCGCGGCATGCGACCGGCCGGCCCACCGTGCTGTGCTTCGAGGACGCGTTCCACGGCCGCACGCTGCTGACGATGTCGCTCACGAGCAAGGTCGATCCCTATAAGCGGGGATTCGCGCCGATGGTCGGCGAGGTTGTGCGGGTGCCCTACGCGTACTGTTACCGTTGCGCCTACAACCTGCAGTACCCCGACTGCAATGTCGCGTGCGTGGACGCCATCGAAGAGCATTTCAAGAAATATGCGGATCCGGCCACGGTGGCTGCCGTGATCGTCGAGCCGGTCCTGGGTGAAGGCGGCTTCGTCGTGCCGCCGCTCGAGTACTTCGGCAGGCTGGCCGCGCTCTGCCGGCGCCACGGCATTCTGATCATTGCCGACGAAGTGCAGAGCGGCATGGGCCGCACGGGCCGGTTCTTCGCCTGCGAGCACTTCGACCTGGTGCCGGATCTTCTGGTCACGGCCAAGTCGATCGCCGCCGGCCTGCCGCTCGGGGCGGTCATCGGACGCGCCGAGCTCATGGACTCGCCTGGCGTCGGCGGCCTGGGTGGCACATTCGGCGGCAACCCGCTGGCTCTGGCCGCGGCCCACGCCGTGCTCGACATCTTCGACGAGACGCCGCTTCTGCCCCGGGCCGAGGCGCTTGGCGCGCGTATCGCCCAGCGCGCGGTGTCATGGGCCTCGAGATGTGCCCTGGTCGGCGACGTGCGACGCCTGGGTGCCATGGTCGCCGTCGAGCTCGTGCGGGATCGGGCCACGCGCGAGCCGGCGAAGGAAGAGGCCGGTCGGCTGATCCGGCGGGCGTGCGAGCGAGGTGTGCTGCTCATCGGCGCCGGCACACACGGCAACGTCATCCGCGTGCTCGTGCCGCTCGTGGTGTCGGACGAAGAGCTGGACGAAGGCCTCGACGTGATCGAGGCGTGTCTCTACGAGAGCTCCGAAGAAGGGTCATCACGCCCATGAAAACGTATTCGCACTACATCAACGGTGAGTTCGTCCGCTCCGACTCGGCCGCCACGATCGACGTGGTCGATCCGGCGACCCAGGAGGTGATCGCCCGGGTGCCAGATGGCGGCGCCTCCGACGTGGACCGTGCCGTGCAGGCAGCGCGCCGCGCCTTCGACTCCGGACCATGGCGCGATACCACGGCGCAGGACCGCGGACGGCTGCTTTTTCGGCTGGCTCAGCTCGTGCGCGACAATGCGGCCGACCTCGCCGAGCTCGAAACGCTCAACAGCGGCAAGCCCATCGTCGAATCAGAGTTCGACATCGCGGATGTCGCGACGTGCTTCGAGTATTACGGCGGTCTCGCCACGAAGATTCATGGCGAAGTGCTGCCGGTGCCCGACAACGCCATGAGCCTCGCCCTCAGAGAGCCAATCGGCGTGGCGGCGCAGATCATCCCATGGAACTATCCGCTGCTGATGGCTGCCTGGAAGCTGGCGCCAGCGATCTGCGCCGGCTGCACCACCGTGCTGAAGCCCGCGGAGCAGACGCCGCTCACAGTGCTCGAGCTGGCCGCACACTTCCACGATGCCGGCCTGCCGCCCGGTGTCGTCAACATCGTGACCGGACTCGGGGAGACGGCCGGCGCTCCTCTCGTCGCCCATCCGAGCGTGGACAAGGTGGCGTTCACGGGGAGCGCCGAGGTGGGCAAGATCATCATGCGGTCTGCCGCCGACACGCTCAAGAAGATCTCGCTCGAGCTGGGCGGCAAATCGCCGAACATCTTTTTCGCGGACGCTGATTTCGAGGCCGCTGTCGACGGCGCGCTCTTCGGTGTCTTCATCAATCAGGGTGAGGTCTGCTCGGCGGGCAGCCGCATCCTGGTCGAGCGCTCCATCTATTCGAAGTTCCTCGACGCCATGGTCGAGCGCGCGCAGCGCATCACGCTCGGGCCGGGCATGGCTCGCGAGACCAAGATGGGGCCGCTCGTCAGCAAGGAGCACTACGAGCGGGTCAAGCGCTATCTCGAAATCGGCCGGGGCGAGGCCAGGGTGGTGCTGGGTGGCCGTGCGGCAACCGCCGGAGCGCTGGGCCGTGGCTTCTTCGTCGAGCCTACGATCTTTGCCGATGTCGACAACACGGCTCGAATCGCCCGGGAGGAGATCTTCGGGCCGGTGGCCGCGGTCATTCCGTTCGACGGCGAAGACGAGGCGCTCGAGATCGCCAACGATACCCACTACGGCCTCGCGGCAGCCGTCTGGACGCGCGACATCTTCCGCGCGATGCGCGCCGTCAAGCGGCTGCGCGCGGGCATCGTCTGGGTGAACCACATGCAGCCCACCTATGTCGAAGCGCCATGGGGCGGCTACAAGCAGAGCGGGTTCGGCCGCGAGCTGGGCAAGTGGGGCGTGGACGAATATCTGAACGTCAAGCAGGTGTTCATCAACCTCAACGAGCAGCCGATCGGATGGTACTGATCACTCAAGAGCCTGCCGCCCGAATCGCCCGGAGTCAGGCCCTCGGATCCGGCGGGCTCGGCGAATCCAGCGATCGCGCGTCCGGCCCGATCGTTCATCCTCGTGCCGCCTCGCGAGTGAACATGCGCGTCGCGGCACGTGTGCTCGCGATCTTCGTGGTGTTCACCGCGAGCGCGAGCGGTCAGCAGCCCAGCCCGCTGGCTTCACAGATCGACCGCCTCGCGAGCGATCTGACCCCGCAGGTGGTGGCCTGGCGTCGCGACTTTCATCAGCATCCCGAGCTGGGGAATCGTGAGTTTCGAACATCGAAGATCATCGCCGAGACGCTGCGGAAGCTCGGCTACGAGGTCACGTCTCAGATCGCGCATACCGGCGTCGTCGGAATCCTGCGCGGCAGCCGACCTGGACCCGTCGTCGCGCTCAGGGCCGACATGGACGGCTTGCCGGTCACCGAACAGACGGATTTGCCGTTCAAATCGATCGAGAGGGCGCCCTGGAACGGTCAGGAGGTTGGTGTCATGCACGCGTGCGGGCATGACAATCACATGGCCATTCTCCTCGGCGCGGCCGCCGTCTTCGCGCAGGTGAAGGATCAACTGCCCGGATCGATCAAGCTGATCTTCCAGCCAGCCGAGGAAGGCGCTCCCTCGGGCGAGACCGGCGGCGCCGAGCTGATGGTCAAGGAGGGCGTGCTCGAGAACCCGAAGGTCGATGCCGTCTTCGGGCTCCACGTCTTTCCGTTGCGCGCCGGAACCATCGAGTATCGAGCTGGTCCGCTGATGGCAAGCGCGGACACCTTCACGATCAGCATCCAGGGCAAACAGACACACGGCGCCGTGCCCTGGGGCGGCGTCGATCCGATCGTGATCGGCGCGCAGATCGTGACCTCGCTGCAGACGATCGTCAGCCGGACCGTGAACATCACCGAGGCGCCGGCCGTGGTGACGGTCGCCATGTTCCATGCCGGCAACCGAACCAATATCGTGCCCGACACCGCCGAGCTTGGCGGAACCGTGCGGACGTTCAACGAGGGCGTGCGCAGCGACATTGAACGGCGCATCCGGGAGATCGCCACGAGCACTGCCTCCGCGGCGGGCGGATCGGCCGCGGTCAGAGTCCGATCGCGGCGTTCCCGTGACGATCAATGATCCCGCGCTGACCAGTCGCATGGTGCCGACGCTCGAGCGCGTGGCCGGCGCCGGCAACCTGCGGGTCGGGCCGCTGGTGGGAACGGCGGAGGATTTTTCCTATTTTCAGCAGAGAGTGCCCGGGCTCTACTTCTTCCTCGGCGTGACGCCTGGCGATCGCGATCCCAAGACTGCCGCGCAGAACCATTCCCCGCTGTTCTTTGCCGACGAATCCGCGCTGCCAGTTGGCGTGCGCGCGCTGACGAGCCTGACGCTCGACTACCTGTACTCGCAGGCGCGCCCGTGAGCGCCGTGTCGACCTCACCCGCACGACCCTCTTCGCTGCGCTTCAGTAAGGCGGGCCTGGCCTTCCTGCGGACGCTGAAGCGTCACAACGACCGCGAGTGGTTCCGGGCGAACCGCGACGCATACGACACCGAGGTTCGCGCGCCGATGATCGCGATCATCGAGCAGCTCGCCGTTGACTTCAGACTCTTCGCTCCCGAGCTCGTCGCCTCGCCTCGCGCGTCGCTGTACCGCATCTACCGCGACACGCGCTTCTCCGAGGACAAGTCACCCTTCAAGACACACGTGGCAGCGGTGTTTCCCTGGCGCGGTCTCGGAAAGCACGAAGGAGGCGGCCTGTATTTTCACGTGTCCCCGTCCGAGGTCTGGATTGGTGGCGGCATGTATGCCCCGCCGACGCCTCAACTCGTGCGCGTGCGCGAGCACATCGCGACCAACGTCAGGCGACTCCGCAAGATTGTCGAGGCGCCCTCGTTCACGCGCGATCTTGGCGCACTCGACGGCGAGCGGCTGCAGCGCGTGCCCAGGGCGTTTCAGCCCTCGCATCCCGCAGCCGACTATCTCCGCTTGAAGCAGTACCTGGCCGGCAAGGAGTATCCTGGGGCGTTTGCCACCAGCGCCGGTTTCTATTCCGAGCTGCTCCGCATCTTTCGCCTGGTGACCCCGCTCATTCGATTTCTGAACGAGCCGCTGGTCGCGCGGCCCGCCGCCGCCGGACGGGACCGGGGCATGTGAGCGACCGATTCGATACCTACCGCGCGCTGACTCCCGCTTCACGTGCGCTGGCCGCCCGCGCGACACGGCGGCTTCCCGGCGGGGTCAGCTCGAACGTCAAGTTCTTCCCTCCGTACCCCCTCTTCATGTCCCGCGCGCACGGCTCGCGCATCGTCGATGTGGACGGCCGCGAGTACATCGACTACTGCCTCGCGTTCGGACCGCTCATCGCCGGCCACGGCCATCCACGCATCGAGCACGCGATTCGCGCGGAAATGGAACGCGCGGGGACGGTGATTCTGGGCGCGCCTTCCGAGCTCGAAATCGCCTACGCCGAGCGGCTCGCCTCGGTGCTGCCGTCGGCCGACATGGTGCGCTTCACGAACTCCGGGACGGAAGCAACACTGCATGCCCTGCGGATCGCGCGAGGCGCCACCAAACGGCGACGGATCGTCAAGTTCGAAGGCCACTACCACGGCGCGCATGACGCGGTCCTGATGAATCTCGACAGTCCTGGCGCCGCCGTCGCGTCGTCGGACGGGATTCCCCATCCCGAAGACACGGTGGTGCTGCCCTTCAACGATGGCGACGCGTTCGAGCGGGCGCTCGACGTCGAGCCGGACCTCGCAGCCGTCATCCTCGAACCCATCGCCCGGGGCGTCATCGCCGCCGACCCGGCGTTTCTCGCCCTGGTCCGTGAGCGCACGGCCCGCCTCGATATCGTGTTGATTTTCGACGAAGTCGTCTCGTGGCCGCGCGTGGGATTGTCGGGCGCTCAAGGCATCTACGGCGTCACGCCGGATTTGACGGCGCTCGGTAAGGCGATCGGCGGCGGGTTGCCGATGGGCGCAGTCGTGGGCAAGCGCGGGCTGATGGAGCTCGTCGCACCCTACGCCGCGAGAAGCGCCTCACCACCGTTCAGCGCCGATGCCTATGTCTTTCACGGCGGCACTTACAACGGCACGCCTGCCGCTCTGGCGGCTGGCCTGGCGCTCCTCGATCTCCTGCAGGACGATGGGAAACTGACGCGCCTGATTGAACGCGGCGACACCTGCCGCGCCCGGCTTCGAGAGCTCTTCGCCCGGCGCGGGTTGACGGCACAAGTCATCGGTGTCGGAGCCGCCTTCGATTTCTACTTCACCGAACGCGCGATTCGGTCGTCACGCGAGATCTGGGCTTCGGATCTGGAAACGCGCCGACACCTCGACTACCGGCTGCTGGAGGCAGGAATCTACAATTCGCCGCTGCACAGGTTCCATCTCTCGCTGGCGCACTCGGACGACGACCTCGACCGCACGTTCGAGGCCATCGACCTGGCGATCGGCGCGCTCTGACCCTTCAGCCGGTTACGCCGGCTCTTCACGCGTCAGAATCTCTCCCGCGTCCGAAAGGTCGAAGTGTTCTGCCAGGGGGTGCGAAGGCAGGCCGGGCATGCGCAGGATCTCCCCTGTGATCGGCACGATGAAACCTGCGCCGGCGGCCAGCTGAATCTCTCTGACAGTCACCAGGAAATCCTTCGGGCGGCCCAGCAGGGTCGGGTTGTCGGACAACGACTGCTGTGTCTTGGCGATGCAGATCGGCAGCCGGCCAAACCCGAGCTTTTCGATCTGTGCCCGGTCGCGTTCCGCGCGCACGTGATAGTCCACAGCCTCAGCGCCGTACATCTCCGAGGCCACCTTGAGTATCTTCTGCTCGATGGGCTCGTCCCATTCGTAGAGCGGCTTGAAGTGCGGGCGTGATCGCATGGCGACTGCCCACACCGTTTTCGCAAGCGCGAGGCAGCCCTCGCCGCCGTCCGTGAACGGACGCGCAACCACGGCCTCGAGGCCCAACACGTCGCAATGCTCACGCACGACCGCGATCTCCTCGTCCGTGTCGCTCGGAAAGTGGTTGACCGCCACGACGCAGCGTTGCTCGAACTTCCGGATGTTCTCCACGTGCTTCTCGAGATTCGGCAGACCCTTGGCCACGGCGTCAGGATTCGGCGCCGCGATGGAGGCGAGCGGCACGCCTCCGTGCATCTTGAGCGCGCGGAGCGTCACGACCAGCACCGTGCACGACGGCGCGAACTGTCCATAGCGGCAATTGATGTCGAAGAATTTCTCGGCGCCGAGCTCGAATGCGAACCCCGCTTCGGTCACGACGGCGTCCGCGTACGCCAAAGCCAGCCGCGTGGCCGCAATGGAGTTCGTGCCGTGCGCGATGTTGGCAAAGGGCCCGCCGTGCACGAACGCCGGCACACCTTCAATCGTCTGCACGAGGTTGGGCTTGATCGCGTCGCGGAGCAGCGCCGACATCGCGCCAACGGCTTTCAGATCGCGCGCATGCACGGCAGTGCCATCGGCGCGGAACCCGACGACGATGCGGCCCAGACGCTCCTTCAAATCGGGAATCCCGCCAGCCAGGCACAGAATGGCCATCACTTCGCTGGCGGCCGCGATATCGAAGCCCGTCTCTCTCGGCACACCTTCGCGATGCCCGCCGAGCCCGATCACGATGTCGCGCAGCGCGCGGTCGTTCATGTCGACCACACGCCGCCAGATCACGCGTCTCGACTCGATGCCCAGGGCGTTTCCGTGGTGGAGGTGGTTGTCCACCATCGCCGCCAGCAGATTGTGGGCGCTCTCAACCGCGTGGATATCTCCGGTGAAGTGCAGATTCACATCGTCGGCGGGCACGACCTGCGATCGGCCGCCGCCCGTGCCCCCGCCCTTCATACCCAGATAGGGGCCCAGCGACGGCTCGCGCAGGGCGACCGCCGTCTTCACACCGCTCAGGGCCAGCCCCTGGGAGAGCCCGATGGAACACGTGGTCTTGCCTTCGCCCGCGGGTGTGGGCGTGATCGCCGAAACGAGGATGAGCCGCCCGCGCGGCTCGCGCCGTTTCATCGCCTCAGGTGTGACCTTGGCCTTGTACCGGCCGTACGGCTCCATGTGCGAAGGGTCGAGGTCCAGCAGCCGGGCAATGTCGTCGATGGGCTTCATGGCAGTGGAATGTACCTCAGGAGGTCGCGCGGAGAGACGCGGCTGCTCGCGCCGTCACGGTCCTGGCGCGAGGATTGGACAGCTGAGCCCACCGCGATACGCCCACCGGGCAGCCGCTTCGAGACGTCAGGGGATGACGACACTCACAGGGCGTGAGCCACGTCAGTAATGCAACCGGAGCACGGTGGGTGGGGCGCCGGCTCGCGGCATCACGACGAAGAGATTGTCGTAATCGGCGTCGGCGATCGTGATCGTCTCGCGGTAACCGAGGCCACGAAGGATGCCCGGAATGGTGTCCGAGTGGGCAACGAGCACGACGGTATCGCGAACACGATGGGTGCGAAGCCTGCGGACGACGGTGGCCGGATCCCGCGCGATGATACTCACGCTCAAGCCGAGTGAGTCGGCCAGAGGCAGCGCCGTCTTTCGCGTCCGCTGAAAATCGCTGCTGTAGATCGTGGTGGCGCCGATGTCGCGCAGCACGCGCGCCAGCGAGTCCGCGCGTGCTCGCCCCGCCTCCGTCAGGTCGGGGTCGTGTGAGTCGTCCACCTTCTCACCGTGGCGGACGATGAGAATGGCACGTTGGGCCTGCGCGGAATCCGCGAGACCGAGCAACACGACGAGACCGAGCGCCACGTGCCTGAGCCAACTGAACGTCACGGCGTCTCCTTTGAACGGAGGGACCGACCGCTTCAGCGTCGCGACACCGGTCGACGGCGAGCAGCATCGGCCATCGGGCGAGGTTGTATCATATCCATGCGCGCCCATCGGACCTGCCGACTCCGGAGCTTCCCATGTCTGCCGTCAAGCCGGCATCGTCACTAGTCTCCATCTGGTTGAAGCGCGCTCACTACGGCGTCATGGACGCCGTTCCCCGCGCCACGCTCCGCGCCGGTCTAGGACTGGTCGGCAACGCGGATCAGGGCGGCCGCCGGCAGGTCACCGTGATCTCGGCCGAGCGATGGGTGGAGCTGGAACGCGAGCTCGGGACGGCGGTCGCTCCATCCGGCCGCCGGGCAAACCTCCTGGTGACTGGCATCGACCTGCACGACTCGCGCGATCGCGTGCTCATCATCGGCAGTTGCCGTCTGCGAATCGCCGGAGAGACCAGACCGTGCGAGCGCATGGAGGCTGTCGCGACCGGGCTCCAGGGTCTCATGCGTGAACGGTGGGGCGGGGGCGCCTACGGCGAAGTGCTCGATGACGGCGACATTGCGGTGGGAGACGAGGTGAGATGGGCGAGTGAGCTTTGAGCTTCGAACCTGTCTGCTATTGGTCAACCACGCTACCGCCAGCCCGGTCCGATCCGGAACCGCCGCCTTCCCTGCCGCCGCGCGCCGACGTTGCCATCGTCGGCAGCGGATATACCGGCCTGTCCGCGGCCCTTCATCTCCGACGGGCGGGCGCTTCGGTTGCCGTTCTCGAAAAAGAGACGGTGGGCTGGGGCGCCAGCTCCCGCAACGGCGGTCAGGTGCTCACGGGTCTCAAGCTGGGCCCGGCTGACCTCCTCAGGCGCTTTGGCCAGACTCGCGCACGCGAGCTCTTCGCCTGTTCGCTTGCGGCAATCGATCTGGTCGAACACCTCATCGGCGAAGAACACCTCGCGTGCGGGTTCCGGCGATCTGGCCATCTTCAAGCCGCCGCCAAGCCCTCGCATTACGACTCGTTGTGCCGCGAGCGGGACCTGCTGGCTGCCGAGTTCGATCACGCCGTCACGCTGGTACCACCGAGCGCTCAATCGAGCGAGCTCGGATCCGATGGCTATCATGGGCTGCTGCTCGACGAGCGAAGCGCGGTACTGAACCCCGCGCAGTATGTGAGCGGGCTGGCGGCAGCGGCGGCTCGAGCCGGCGCGCAGATCTTCGAGCGCACCTCGGTCACGAACATCTCGCGCGATCGCACCACCTTCCGTCTCACGACATCGGCTGGCACGCTCGAGGCTCAAGCGGTGCTCGTGGCCACCAATGGGTACACCGATGCCAGCGCACCATGGCTCCGCCGTCGCGTCATTCCGATCGGGTCCTTCATCATCGCGACGGAGCCGCTGTCGCCGGAGCTTGCGGATCGCCTCATTCCGAAACGGCGCGTCGTCATCGATACGCGCCACTTCCTCCACTACTTCCGGCTGTCGGACGACGGGCGCGTCGTATTCGGCGGCCGTGCGCAATTTGCGCCATCGACTCCGGGATCGACGCGAACGAGTGCCAGGATTCTGGCCCGAGATCTCCGGCGCGTGTTTCCCGATCTGGCCGGCACGAACGTCGACTTCATCTGGAGCGGGCACGTGTGCTTCACAACGGACTTTCTGCCGCGGCTCGGCGAGCACGGCGGCGTCCATTACGCGCTGGGCTACGCCGGCCACGGCGTGGCGATGGCTACCTACCTGGGCCGCCTCGCAGCGGAGTCGATGCTGGGCCGCACCATCGTCAATCCGTTTCGCGATCTGTCCTTTCGTGCGATTCCGTTCTACAACGGTACGCCGTGGTTTCTTCCGCTGCTGGGGGCGTACTACAAGGTGAGGGATGCGCTGGAATGAGCGCAGCGGAACTATCTGGGTGGCGTCGCCATTTTTCGCGCGGGGTTGAAGAACGGTGTCTTGACGACCGTCGCACGCACGTGATGGCGGACCGCTTCGACCGTGACTTCCATTTCGAGTGCGGTGTCGATCGCGGCGTCCTCCGAAGTGACCGTGGCCAGTGCAATGAGCTGCTTGAGGACCGGTGACCAGGTGGTCGAGGTCGCCTTGCCGACCTGACGGCCGCTCCGGTAGACAGGCACGTGCGTGCGCGATGCGGCCGAGGGCACCTGCGTCGGCAATCCGACCTTGTCGAAGAGCGCCTCCACCTGCGGATAGTCGATGGCGAGCCCGACGATCTGACGCGCGGAACCCCTTCGGTGCTCGTCGCGCAACGCCTGCCGTCCGACAAACGGCTCTTTCTCGAGCTGCACCAGCCGACCCAGGCCCATTTCGTAGGGTGAGTACTTCTGGCTCTCGATCAGGGCTCTCTTGCTGCTGAAAAAATCCACCTCGATGAGCAGCAGCCCGGCCTCGATCCTGGCCACGTCGAGCGCCAGCATGCCTGCGGGGTGGATGTCGAACGCCAGGCCGCCTTCGACGAGCGTGTCCCACACCGTCACGGCGTGCTCGGAAGGAATCCAGATCTCGTAGCCGAGATCGCCCGTATAGCCCGTGCGTGAAATCTCCACGCCAACGCCCGCGATTGTCCCCGTCGTCACGCGAAAGTATTTGAGGCCATCGATGTCGGCGTCGGACAGCTGCCGCAGTATCTGCGCCGAGGTCGGTCCCTGAAGCGCCAGGGCGGCCAACCGTTCGGAAACATCCTCGATCGTCACGTCCATGCCGAGCGCGTTCTGATGGAACCATCGGAGGCTTGGATCGGCCGCGGTCCATCGATACCGGTTCTCGGCCAGTCTGGACACGGTCCCGTCGTCGATTACTTTGCCCCGCTCATCGCACCAGGGGGTATAGAAGACCTGGCCGACGCTCATCTTGCGCACATCCCGGGTAATCACACGATCCACGAGACGCGTCGCATCGCGGCCGCTGATGATGTACTTGTAGAGCGGCGACACGTCGATGAGCCCGGCGGCATTTCGAATGGCGTTGTATTCGTGCTCGTGATGCGTCTCGTACGAGCTGACGGTGTAGTAGCCCGACCACTCGCGATAGTTCAGGCTTTCGCAAAGAGGAAACGTACGGTCGTGGACGGCGGTTCCGATCGGCATGTCTCAATCCTGGCAGACGCGCGATAGCGAGGGTGCGGCTGCGCCGTGGTTGATTATATGTCGCATCCCCCGGCTGATCGGCGAGCGGTCCCGCCCGGCGCGTTGACAGTGCCGGGTGTGTATGCCAGACTTTTCCGCCCATCATGCCGCGTTTCGCCGGCCTCATCCACCTGCTCGTGCACACGCTGGTCCTCGGCAACGAGACGCGCAGCGCCGGCCTGAGTCCGGCGTTCCACTGCTAGTCTGACCTCGAACGGTCAGCCGGGACCTGTTCGCCCACGGCCGGGTTCTGCGGATCGCTCGCGCGGCTCTGAAGGAGTCATGCGGAAATACGACGTCATCGTCATCGGCGGCGGCCACAACGGCCTCGTCAACGCAGCCTATCTGGCTCGTGCCGGCAAGCAGGTGCTCGTTCTCGAGCGGCGGCATGTGCTCGGCGGCGCGGCCGTCACTGAAGAGGTCTTCCCCGGCTTCCATTTTTCCGTCTGTTCCTACGTCGTCTCGTTGCTCAGGCCCGAGATCATCCGCGAGCTCGAATCTTCCCCGCCACGGTCTCGAGATACTGCCGCTCGACGGCACGTTCACGCCCATGCACGGCAACTATCTCTGGCGTGTGAACGACCATGCCAAAACGCGCCGCGAGGTGTCGCGTCATTCGCCGGTGGACGCCGAAGCGTACGAGGAATACGGCAAGTCGATGGTGGAGATGGCCCGGTTCGTCAAGCCGATCCTCGACATGACGCCGCCCGATCCGTTTTCACTCGATCCACGCGAGCTCAGAAAGCTGCTGTTCCTCGCGCGCCGCTTCCAGGCGCTGCCGGGCCAGGACAAGTACCAACATGGTGCAGCTCATGACCATGAGCGCCGTGGACTTCCTGGATCAGTGGTTCGAGACCGATGTGCTCAAGGCCACCATGTCGGCGTCCGGCATCATCGGCACGTTCCTGGGCGTGCGGTCGCCTGGCACGGCCTACGTGCTCCTCCATCACTACATGGGGGAGATCGACGGGGCATTTCGTTCGTGGGGATTCGCGCGCGGCGGCACCGGCGCCATCTCGAACGCCATCGGTGACGCGGCACGAGAGGCTGGCGTCGAGATCAGGACCGAGGCTCCCGTGGCCGCCATCGTCGTCAAGGGCGGACGCGCGGTGGGCGTGGCGCTTCAGAACGGCGAGGAGATCGCGGCCGATGTCGTGGCCTCGAGCGCCGACCCCCATGTGACGTTCCTGAAGCTGCTGGATCCGGCCGCGCTGCCGGGCGAGTTCGTCGACGAGATTCGCCGCTACAAGTTCCGCGGGTCCTCAGGAAAGGTCAACCTCGCCCTCGACGCGCTGCCGGACTTCACGTGCCTGCGAGGGCCAGGCGCGCACTTGCGCGGCGCAGTATCCATCTCGCCGAGCGTGGAACACATGGAGCGCGCGTACGACGACGCCAAGTACGGGAATTTCTCGAGGCGGCCGTACATCGACATGGTGATTCCGACGCTGACGGATCCGTCGGTGGCGCCGCCCGGCAAGCACATTCTTTCCTGCTTCGTCCAGTACGCGCCGTACAAGCTGGCCCGGGGCAACTGGGACGACCGGCGCGAAGAATTCGGCGACACGGTCATCAATACCATTGAAGAGTTCGCGCCCAACATCCGGAAGATCATCAGACATCGCCAGGTGCTGACGCCGCTCGACATCGAACGCGACTGGGCGTTGACCGAGGGCAACATCTTTCAGGGCGAGCTGACGCTCGAACAGCTGTTCTTTCTGAGGCCGGTGCCCGGCTGGGCGCAATACCGCACGCCGATTCGAGGACTGTACATGTGCGGCTCGGCGACACACCCGGGCGGCGGAATCATGGGCGCCCCGGGCCGCAACGCGGCCCTCAAGATGCTGAAGGACATGGGCGGAGCGTCGACCAGCCGCAAGAAGGCGACAGCGGGCGCCTGACCGACGATGCCAGAAACTCGCGAGGTCGTCATCGTCGGAGGCGGTCACAACGGGCTGATCGCAGCGTTCTATCTGGCAAGAGCCGGCCTGAAGCCTCTCGTTCTCGAGGCACGTCCGCTCGTCGGCGGTGGTGCGGTGACGGAAGAATTCCATCCAGGATTTCGCGGGCCGATCCTGGCCCACGCCGGCGGACCGCTGGTCGCCGACATTCTGCGTGATACGGCAATCGAGCGGCGGGGCGTCGAGTTTCTTCGTCCGGACCCGCGGCTGACCGCGCTCTCGCCTGCTGGGAGGGCGTTGTCACTGTTCGACAATCCATCAGCGACTGCCGAACAGCTTCGACGTGTGTCCGCCAAGGACGCGACGAAGTTCACCGACTTCCATCGCAGTGTGGCGCAGATCGGCGGGCTCATCGCGAGCCTCATGACTGTGACGCCTCCGGTCATCGAAAAGCCATCCTCTGCCGAGCTGTGGACGCTGCTCCAGACGGGTCGCCGCTTTCGAAAGCTCGGGAAGGCAGACGGTTACCGGTTGCTCCGTTATGTCCCCATGGCGGTCGCCGATCTCGTCTCGGAGTGGTTCGAGACGGAGTTGCTGCGCGCGGCGCTGGCGGCTCGCGGCATTTTCGGGGCGTTCCTGGGCCCCTGGTCCGCCGGCAGCGGCGCACTCTTTCTCCTGCAGGCGGCATGCGAGCCCCACAGCGCCGGCACGGCGTCATTCGTCAAGGGCGGTCCCGGAGCGCTCACCCGCGCGCTCGCCGAGGCGGCCGAGCAGGCCGGCGCCACGATACGAACGAACGCCCGCGTCGAAGGCATCCAGGTTCGAGATGGCAGAACTACGGGCGTCGTGCTGACGAGCGGCGAAGAAATTGCCGCCCGAACAGTCGTGTCGAACGCGGACCCGAAACGCACACTTCTGGGGCTGATAGACCCGATCCATCTGGATCCCGAATTTGCTACCAAGATGCGTTGCTACCGCACGCCCGGCGTGACGGCCAAGGTGAATCTCGCATTGTCGCGCCTGCCGACATTCGTCGGGCCGGTGGATGGCTCGAGCCGACTCGATCGGCAGTCGCTCGCCGGACGGATCCATATCGGACCGGATATCGACTATCTCGAACGCGCATTCGACGCGGCCAAATACGGCGAGCTCTCGCCAGAACCGTACCTCGACGTCACGATTCCGACGATTCTCGATTCGACCCTCGCTCCGACGGGCGCGCACGTGATGTCGATCTATGTGCAGTTCGCGCCGCACCGTTTGAAGCGCGGCGCGTGGTCCGATCACACCGAATTGCTCGGCGACACGGTGGTTCGTACGCTGGCGCGTTACATGCCCGATCTGCCGCAGACGATCGTCGCTCGCCAGATCATCACCCCTGCCGACCTGGACCAGGTCTACGGTTTTTCGGGGGGGCACATCTTTCACGGTGAAATGGCGCTCGATCAGCTCTTCACGATGCGGCCGCTGCTGGGCTGGGCGCGCTATCGAACGCCGATTGGCGGGGTATACCTGTGTGGCGCGGGCACGCACCCCGGCGGGGTCCTCACGGGAGCGTCCGGAATGAATGCCGCACGCGAGATCATCAAGGACGTGAAGGGCCGGAGCTGACACGCGCCTGGGGAGGAGTCAGTCGATGAGCAGCGCGTGGGTCGTCCGGTCCGGCGTCGCGGCCGTCGCCGCGAGTCTCGCGGTCTCGACCGGTCTTTTTGTCGCCGGTCAGGATCCCTCGTCGCCCGCACGTGTCGAGATCTTCGGGTTCTCGGCGAACACGGCGGGTCGCCAGGCAGCGCTGGAGGCTCGCTTTCTGCCCCTCCCGTCGGCTGAACGCGTGGCCGATGCCCATGCCTTCCTGACGCGCGAGCCGCATGTCGCCGGTTCTCCACGCGATCGCGAACTGGCCGAATGGGTGCGGGACGAATGGCGGCGCTACGGCTTCGACGAGGTCGAGATCGTCGAGCACGAAGTGCTGCTACCGTACCCTGAAGAAGTCTCGGTGGCGCTGACTGCGCCGATCGCGCAGACGCTCTCGCTGAAGGAAGATCCGATTGACGGCGATCCGGCGACGGCTCGCGCCGATGTGGGCATTCCTCATCACGCGTACTCGGCGTCGGGCGATGTGACCGCTCCACTCGTCTACGCTGGCAGCGGCAATCCGTCCGATTACGACTGGCTCGCCACGCAGGGCATCGACATCAAGGGCAAGATTGCGCTCGTGCGCTACTCGGTACCCTACAGCTATCGCGGGTTCAAGGCGCTGACGGCGCAGCAACGCGGCGCCGCCGGCATTCTCATCTATTCCGATCCCGCCGACGACGGGTACGGCAAAGGCGCCGTGTACCCGGACGGTCCATGGGGACCGCCGTCGCACATTCAACGCGGCGGCATCGTCTTCGATTTTCTGGTCCCGGGAGATCCGCTCACACCGGGCTGGGCGTCGATTCCAGGAGCGCGGCGCATTCCGCCGTCCCAGGCCGCGTCGCTGCCGGCCATTGTCAGCGCGCCCCTCTCGTGGAAGGACGCCGAAGTTCTCCTGCGCAGCCTCGACGGTCCCGTGGCGCCTGACGGCTGGCAGGGCAAGCTGCCCTTCCCGTATCGCGTCGGTGGCGGGCGTGCGGCTGTACGTCTGCGGGTGAAGATGGACGATCGCGTTCGACCAATCTGGACGGTCATCGGCCGCATCCGAGGGAGCGCGGAGCCCGACCGCCTGGTGATCGTCGGCAATCACCGTGACGCGTGGATCTTTGGCGGCGTCGATCCGTCGAGCGGGAGCGCCGCTCAAATGGAGCTGGCGCGGGCGCTCGGTGCGCTCGCTCGTGACGGCTCGCGCCCACTACGCACGATCGTATTTGCGAGCTGGGACGCCGAAGAGTTCACACTGACCTCCTCGACCGAGTGGGGCGAGCAGTTCGAAAAAGAGCTGTCAGCAAATGCCGTGGCATACCTCAACGTGGACAGCGCGGCATCCGGGTCCAATCTCAGCATCGGCGCGGTTCCCTCGCTCAATCGCTTGATTACCGAGGCGGCCGGGCGCGTCTCCGATCCGCAGGCGTCAATCCCCCTCGCCGCGGCGTGGCGCGATCGGCGCGCGAGCGCAGCCGGCGCGTTGCCAACGAGCCGGTCGGACAGCCTCGTCAACAATCGTCTGGGCAGCGGCTCGGATTACACGGTCTTCCTGAATTTTCTGGGAATCCCGGTGGCCGATCTCACCTTCGACGGTCCATACGGCGTGTACCACTCCATGTACGACACGCATCAGTGGGTCGCTCGGATCGGGGACCCTGGATTCCGTTACCACACCACGATGACCCAGTTCTGGGGTGTGCTGACACTGCGTCTCGCCAATGCCCAGCTGCTGCCACTCGACTACGAGCCGTATGCCGATCGCGTGCTCGAGTTCCTGGGCGACCTGGAGCGGACCAGCGGAAACCCTGAGGACGTGGCCGCAGCGTTTGCGCCGGTTCGGGCGGCCGCCGAACGGTTCAAGGTGGCAGCCTCGGCCTTTTCAGCTCACGGATCGCGACTGCTGGAGAGCGCTCAACCCTCGTTCGCGGACTTGTCGGCAGCCAACCTTCGTCTGATGCGTGCCGAGCGGGCGATGCTGGATCCGGCGGGGATTCCGGGCCGTCCCTGGTATCGCCATCTGATTTATGCGCCAAAATTCACGTATGCTCCAGAGCCGCTGCCGGGCCTGGCCGAAGCACTCGCGGCTCGTGACAACGGCCGTCTCGCTGGCCAAGTAACCCGACTGACGCTCGCCCTCGATCGTGCGACGCGCGCACTCGCCCTCGAGTGACGGACAGCTATCCGAGGTGACCGATGGAAACCACCACCAAGCCTGCCCAAAAAATTACCTACGCGACGATGAGCGCGGACCGGATGGAGGACCTGCATCGCGAGCTCGATCAAGCCATCGTTCGAGTACGGGACACCTTCGGCCGCACCTATCCGATGATCGTCAACGGCGCGCCCCTCGACGCTTCTTCACAGTTCGACGACCACAGCCCGGTTGATGCGCGCCTGCTGCTGGGGCGCTTCCAGCAGGGTGGGCGCGAACACGTGCAGCAGGCCATTGGCGCGGCCCGTGCGGCGTACCCGGCCTGGAGCGGATTGCCGTGGCAGGAACGCGTGCGATTGCTCAAGGCCGTGGCGTCGGCGATCCGCGCTCGCCGTTGGGAGTTTTCGGCGCTGATGGGCTATGAAGCCGGAAAGAACCGGCTGGAGTGCGTCGGCGACGTCGAGGAGTCGGCCGATCTCATCGAGTACTACTGTGATGAGATGGCCGGGAATCGCGGTTTCGTGCGCGAGATGGGACGACTGAGTGAGAGCGAACAGAACCTCAGCGTGCTTCGCCCGTTCGGCGTCTGGGCCGTGATCGCGCCTTTCAATTTCCCCATGGCGCTCGCGGCGGGCCCCTCGGGCGGGGCGCTCGTGGCGGGCAACACCGTTGTCTTCAAGCCCGCGAGCACGACGCCGCTCATCGGGTACAAGCTGTACGAGGCCATCACCGAAGCCGGGCTACCACCCGGCGTGTTCAACTTCGTCACCGGCCCAGGGGGCACCGCGGGCCAGGAGCTCATCGACAATGCCGGCATCGACGGCGTCGTCTTTACGGGCTCGAAGGACGTCGGGATGAAGCTGATGCGCGACAACGCCACGCGTCCGGTGCCGCGGCCGCTCATCATCGAAATGGGAGGCAAGAACCCTGCGCTGGTGATGCGATCGGCCGATCTCGACAAGGCGGCCGACGGCGTCATGCGCTCGGCTTTCGGGGCGCAGGGACAGAAGTGCTCCGCCTGCTCCCGGGTGTACGTGGACAAGGCGGTGCGCGATCGATTCGTCGAGCTGCTCGTGCAGAAGACGAAGAAGATCAAGGTGGGCAACCCGCTGGAACGGGATGTGTGGCTCGGCCCCGTGATCAATGAAGCCGCCGTGAACACCTACGAGTCGGCAATCGAGCGGGCGCGGCGCGACGGCGGCCGTATTCTCACCGGAGGCCGGCGCCTGACGGACGACCCCCTCAATCACGGCTATTTCGTCGAGCCGACCATCATCGATGGTCTCCCCAACGACCACCCGTTGTTCTCAGAAGAGCTCTTCGTTCCGATCACGGTCATCGGCGATGTGGTGTCGGTCGACGAAGCGATCGAGCTGGCGAATCGAACGGAGTACGGCCTGACGGCGGGTATCTTCACCGAAGACGACAAGGAGCTTCAGCGGTTCTTCGACACCATTCAGGCGGGCGTGCTTTACGCCAACCGCCGCGCCGGCGCGACCACCGGCGCGTGGCCAGGCATCAACCCCTTCGGAGGCTGGAAGGCGAGCGGCTCGACGGGACGCGGGACGGGTGGGCCGTACTACGTGCAGCAGTTCATGCGTGAGCAGAGCCGCGTGCGCGTGCGATGAGCAGCAGGACGGCGTTCAGATCCGGTCCGTCGGAAGACGCCGCCAGCGGGCGATGACCGCGCCTGGCACGACAATCCCCGCGGCCGTGGCCAGCGTCAACCATCCACCGGCGCTCGCGGAAGGACGCGGCCAGCACAGGTTCACCGTCATGGCCGAGCCGTAGAGCAACGCCGCCAGGGCCACGACGGTTCCCCATCGCCCGAGCGAGAAGTGATCGTGCGAACCCGAAGCGACCCAGCCGGTCGCGGAGGCAATCAGCCGTGCGAGCACGACACTCTGGTACGACAGATACATTCCGACGACGGCGAAGGAGGCGACGAGCGTCGTGACATCAACGGCCCCGAGCTCGACGCTCGTGAGGGCGATGACCGCGAGGGCACCGATGGCAACGAACGTGATGGCATTGGCTGGCACGCGGCGGCCCGGCGTGACCCGTCGCAACCAGGTCGACCCGGGGACCATCCCATCGCGTGCGTAGGAGTAGACGAGACGCGCTGCCGCCGTCTGCACCGCCCCGCCGCACGAGAAGTACGCCAGCACAACCAGCACCAGCACCAGCCGTGAAAGCGCCCATCCGAGGCGCGCCTCCAGAATGATCGGGATGGTCGCGGCAGGGTTCGCGGCTGCCGCGGCGACATCCGGCGTGGCCAGGATCAGCACGATCAGCAGGAACACGGTGACTGCTGCCCCGCCCACGAGAGACAGCACCATGGCGCGCGGCACTTTCCGAGGGGCATCCACGATTTCTTCGGCGACATCGGCCGCAGACTCGAAGCCGTAGAAGATCCAGGCGATTGCCAGAATGGCCGCCATGAACGCGCCAGCGCCGGCCGGTCCGCTCGGCGTCTCACGGGAGACCAGCGTGGACCACGGCTGAAGAGGGCCGGTCGCGAGGAGCGCAACGCCCAGGAAGACGGTGGCTGTCAGCTCGATCGCGACGCCTAGCCAGGTGACGATCATCGTGCCGCGCAGCCCTCTGTGATTGAAGATCGTGTGGCCGATGACGACCGTGGCACCGATGATCGCGAGGACGTCCCGCGTCAACGGCCACCCCATCAACGCGGCCACGAACGGTGCGGCCCCCAGGTCGACCGCCGCGAGGGTCACGATCAGCGAAATTCCGTAGAGCCAGCCGACGAACCATCCATACCGCGGTCCGATGAGTCGACGCGCCCACTGATAAAGCGATCCGGCCAGTGGATACTCCACCGCAAGCTCGCTGAAGACGAGCGCGACAAGCAGCTGACCGCCGAGGACGATGGGAACGCCCCAGATGAAGAACGGGCCTCCGGTGGCGAGCCCGTAGCCGAATAGCGTGTAGACGCCGACGACCGGGGAGATCTCGCAGAAGGCGATGCCGATACCGGCCAGCAGTCCAAGCGTTCGAGAGAGCTCCTGCGCGTAGCCGAACCTCGAGAGCTCGGCGCGGTCGCGCGTGTTGCCCGCCGGCGGTTCGGGAAGCTTGGCAGATGTGGCCACAGGTTGTCGGCGCGCGCATTCTATACGCGTCTCCGTCTGCCACCGGAACTCGACTCGGACACGGCGATAGAATGACGCCGTGCGGCGCTCCAGATTCCTCCGGGCTCTCGCGCTGACGGTCGGCGTGGCCGCGACGCTCTGGGCAGGTGCGCGCTCCGGCTGGCTTCCCCCCTACGGACGCCGTCCGAACCTGCTGCTCATCTCCATCGACACGCTTCGCGCCGACCGGCTGGGCAGTTACGGCTACACCTCGGGAGCGACTCCGGCCCTGGACCGACTGGCCGGGCGGGGGCTGCGGTTCACGCAGGCCACAACCGTCGCGCCTTTGACACTACCGGCCCACGCGTCGCTCCTGACCGGCACCTTCCCGCCGCATCACGGCGTGCGCGACAACGGCGGTTTCTACCTCGACGAAGGCGAAACCACGCTCGCCGACACGCTGGGCGAGCAGGGATATCGAACGGGCGCGTTCGTCGGGGCGTTCGTGCTCGATTCGCGATGGGGGCTCGCCCAGGGCTTCGAACGTTACGTCGACGACTTCGACCTCGCGAAGTACGACATGTCGGTGGGCCTGGACGCAGCGCAGCGGCCCGGGAACGAAGTCGTCCGGAGCGCGATCGACTGGCTCGCGACCGATCTCGAACGGCCGTTCTTCGCCTGGGTTCATCTGTACGACCCTCACACCCCCTACGCGGCGCCGCCGGAAGTTCGTGACCGGTTTCCACGAACCATGTCGGGCGCCTACGACGCGGAGATCGCGGCAACCGATACCTACGTTTCCCGCCTGCTCGGCAGCCTCGAAGCGTCGGGTCGCCTCGATGACACCGTGATTGTGGTGGCGGCCGACCACGGCGAGTCGCTTGGCGAGCACGCCGAACAGACACACGGATTCTTCGTCTACGACGCAACGGTGCACATCCCGCTCATCATCGCGGGCCCAGGTGTCGTGAAACAGATCATCGATTCCCAGGTCCGCATTGTCGACGTGATGCCCACGGCACTCGATCTGCTCGATGTGGACGTGCCCGCGTCGGTTCAGGGCGCGTCGCTCATTCCGCTGACACGAGGCACGAAACTCGACCTGCTGGCATTCTCGGAGACCTGGTATCCGCGGTACCGATACGGCTGGGCCGAGCTGCTGTCCGTTCGCGACGGTCGATACAAGTTCGTCGCCGCGCCCAGGCGCGAGCTCTACGACGTGAGGGAAGATCCCGGCGAGACACGCGATCTGTCCTTGGTCAATCCGCGGCTCGCCGATTCACTCGAGCGTGCGCTGCACGAGTTGATGGCAGGGGCGGCCGCGAGCGGGCGGCGGCGCACGCCAGTGAGCGTGGAACCCGAAGTCGAGGAGAGGCTCCGCGCGTTAGGGTATGTCGGCTCGAGCATCACGGCGCGCAATCTGGAGGATCGACCGCGCGGCGATCCCAAGGACAAGATTGGTCTTTACGGATTCCTGAAGATGGCGGCGACGGACTCCGTCGCCGGACGTCTCGACGAAGCCATTGCCAAAGTGCGGCAGGCGCTCGACGCCGATCCGGAGATCGTCGAAGGCCACATGATGCTGGGCAACCTTCACAGCAAGGCCGGACGCTCGACCGACGCCATGGCTTCCTATCGCCGTGCGCTGGAATTGGATCCCGACCACGAGGGCGCGGCCTTCAGCCTCGCACTCGTCTACAAGGAAGCACGCCGGCTGACCGATGCGGAAGCTGGATTCGAGCGGGTGCTGGCCCTCAATCCGCGAAACACGAAGGCGCGATTCCAGCTGGCCGACCTCTGGATGGCCGAACGGCAGTTCGACCGCGCGGAAGCGGTGCTCCACGCCGCGCTGTCGCTCGACGTTGAACGCGCCGCGTTTCTGGTGAAACTGGCCGAGTGTCAGATCGAGACTCGACGATTCGACGAAGCCGAGCGCTCGCTGCTCAGTGCGCGGGCGCTGAAGCCGGACCAGCGGCTCTTGCACTACGACCTGGGCCTGGTCTTCGAGGAGCGTGGTGCAATCGACCCAGCCATCGACGCCTACGAAGCGGAATTGCGCGTGAGCCCCCGAATGTACCAGGCGCACTTCAATCTGGCGAAGCTGTTGACGAAACGAGGACGCTCACCCGAGGCCGTCGCGCACTTTCGGGAGGCGGTCGATGCCAACCCGGAATTCGCAGCCGGCCAGCTGTATCTGGCCAAGGCTCTTCTCGACGCGGGCGACCTGCAGGCCGCGGAGCTGGCGGCTCGCCAGGGGCTGGCACGGCGGCCGCCGCCAGACATTGCCCCGCTTGGACACTACACTCTGGCCGATATCTACGCGCGGCTGGGTCGCAAGGCGGACTCGGCGCGCGAAGCCGCCGCGGGACGCCGTCTCGAGCACGCGCGGGGCGACCGTCAGTCGAGCCTCAACCCGAGGCCTTCCGGTTCCCCGTGATCGGCACCATCCATCGGACCATGATGCGCGAGCTCGCCTGGCTGCTTCGAGCTTCTATCGTGATCGCTGCCTTGCCCGCTTGGGCGTGCTCGCCGTCGCCTCAGCCAGCCGTCCCGAGCGCCGCGCGACACGTGGTCTTCATTACCATCGACACGCTTCGCGCCGATCGTCTCGGTTGTTATGGCAATACGCAGGTTGAGACGCCCGCGATCGATCGCCTTGCGCGAGAGGGCGTCGTCGCCGTGAACGCTGCGGCGCACGTGCCTCTGACGCGCCCCTCGCATCTGTCGATGTTCACCGGGCGCTACCCATCCGGGCACGGTATCCGGGACAACATCTCGCCGTCGTTCGCCACACCCGGAATCCCGGTACTCGCCGAAGTCCTTCGAGACGCCGGCTTCCGCACAGCGGCGTTCGTGTCGTCCGTCGTGCTGACAAGGCAGTCTGGGCTCAATCGCGGCTTCGAGACCTACGGCGACCGCTTTGCCGGCGCAAAGGAACCCGACCAGATCTTTCTGAACACGATCCAGAAGCGCGGTGACGACACCACTCGTGAGGCGCTCGAGTGGCTGCGCGAGGCCCGCGCCAGCACGCCGACTGCCCGGTTGGCGCTGTGGGTGCACCTCTACGACCCGCACGACCCGTACGAGCCGCCCGAGCCCTTTGCCGCTCGGTACGCCGGGCGACCGTACGACGGCGAGGTGGCGTGGTCCGACACCCTGGTCGGCCAGATCCGCGGCGCGCTCGAACAGGCTGGTCTTCTCGATTCCTCGCTGGTCGTCGTCACCTCCGATCACGGTGAGGGACTCGGGGAGCACGGCGAATCGGGCCACGGCTTCTTCGTGTACGAAAGCACATTGCGGGTGCCGCTCGTGATGCGCGGTCCTGGGCTCCAGGCCGGCACGCGAGTCGAGCCGGTCATTCGTCTGGTCGATCTGTTTCCGACCGTGCTCGACCTTCTCGACGTCGCACTTCCCCGGGACGCCGTCCTGTCAGGGCGAAACGTCACGGCGGCACTGAACGGGGACGATCTTCCCGAGGCTGATTCGGCGAGCTATGGAGAGACGCTGGTGCCCCTTCTTCACTACGGCTGGAGCGACCTCCGCAGCATTCGCGATGGCCGATGGAAGTACGTGCTGGCGCCGCGCGCGGAGCTGTACGATCTGGCCACCGATCCTGGAGAGCTTCAGAACCTCGTGAGTGCCCAGCCAGCGCGGGCTCGTGCGCTCAGAGCCGCACTCGAATTGGAGCTCGAGCGGGAGCACTCAACGGTTCGCGAGAATGCTGCCGCAAACGTGTCGGCCGACCTGCTGGAGAAGCTCGGCGCACTCGGGTATGTGAGCGCAGGGCCGCCCTCGGCCACCAGGGCGAGCGGCGCCGATCCCAAGGACAAGATCGAGGAGTTCAGACAGATCAACGGTTTCATGCGCGAAGGTCTGAGCGCGCTCCATGTGGGCGACTTTCGGACGAGCGCGGACCGGCTCGGACGGCTGGACGCGCTCGGCATCGACAGCTTCGAGGTGAACTTCTATTCCGGGCGCGCGCTGGCCGGACTCGGACGCCATCCGGAGGCCATTCGGCGCTTCGAGACGGCTCTCGAGCGTCTTCCCTCGTTCGGTCCAACGTACCTGGCGCTTGCGGACTCGTTCATCGCCAGACGCGATCTGGCGGAAGCGATTGCAGTGCTGCGACGCGGGCAGGCCGCTTCACCCAGAGACGCGTCTCTCTATGAGCGCGAGGCCGAGGTGTGGCGGCGACGAAAGAATCCCAGTGAAGCCGTGAAGGCTTACGAGCGGATGTTGCCGCTCGCACCGCGTGACGCCCTCGTGAGGGTCCGCCTCGGTGAGCTCTATCGGGACCTTGGAAACACGGACGCTGCCTTGATTCATCTTCGCGAGGCCGTCATCCTCGATCCCTCGCCTGCCTCCTACTGGAATGCCTTGGGAATGGTCCTCGGGGGCAGTACGGATCTGTCCGGCGCCGAGTCGGCTTTTCGCGAGGCCGTCTCACGCGATCGCCAGAACGCGCAATATCTCTACAATCTCGCGCTGTCGCTGGAGCGTCAAGGACGACGCATGGAGGCGGCGGATCTGTATCGACAGGTTCTGGCGCTCCAGCCGACGTTTCGAGCGGCGGCCGATCGCCTTCGCGGTCTGGGCTAGAAGCGCACCTTTGCGCCGATCATCAACCTTCGCGGATAGACGAAGAGCGTCGGCAGGCCGAAGATGTCCGCGGTGCCTTCCCGGCTGCCGATGTCCTCGAAGGCGTCGCTGTTGGTGAGGTTGAGGAAGTCGCCGAACACGGCCACGCCGAAGTCGTCCGAAAACGCGAACTCCTTTTCGACGCGCAAATCCAGGTTGTTCCAGTCTGGCAGCCGACGGTCTCCCGTGAGCCGTTCGGCGAGGATGGTGGTTTGGGGAAGACCGAGATCGGGTTCCGTGACCCGCACGGTTCGCGCCCACGGTTTGCCCGTTTGGTGCTGGAAGTTGATTGCTCCTGTAATGCCCCACGGCAGCTCGCCGACGAGCTGCAGCTTGAAGACGACCGGACGGTCGCTCGTGAGGAGAGCGTCGCTGTTCACGTAGTCGTTCGGATTCTGCCCGAACGTATCGGCGGTGGAATGCGTACCATCGGCGGGCGGGTCGAGGCTCGAGCCGAGTCGGCCCTCGGCCTTCGCCAGCGTGAGGCCGGCCGTCGCCTGCCAGCGATTCGACAGGCGCTTGACGAGCTGGATATCCACGCCTTGGTAGCGGCTGAACATGCTGTCAGGGTTGGTGAGCAGGAATAGGCGGTCTTCCACCGGCGTGAGCAGCTGGAACACCGGGATGTCGGCGCCGCTCGCATCGGTGCCTTGCACATCGGCGTAGTTCACCTGTTGATACTCGCCGTTGACCTCCTGCCACCCTCCGGGAAGCTCGCCTCGTTTGTAAACATAGTTCACCGACAGGCCGAGGTCGGCGGTAATCGCCTGCTCGAAACCGACGATGAACTGGTCGGTGTAGGGGTTGCGGAAGTTCGGATCGACCGTCAGACTCGAGTTGTCCGAGACCAGCTCGGTGTCGAGCGGATCGCCGTTCTCATCGAAGAAGCCTGAGAACAGGAATCGCGGAGTGACCGCGGGCGAGACCGCCTCGAACTCACCGGTGACCACGCCTCTGTAGTAGCGCCCGTAGTGCCCCTTCAACACCGATCGCCCCGACTGGTTCAATTTGAGATTGAACCCGAGCCGCGGCGACACGCTGTGCCAGTCGAAAAGGTCGTCCACGCCGGGTGTCGTCTCGCCGGTCTCTTGACCGAAGCGGTCGTAGACCGGCTGCGGCTTGAAGTACGCCTTGCTGTAGTCGTATCTCACGCCGAGATTGAGCGTCAGCCGCGAGCCGATGCGCAGCGTGTCGTCCGCATACACACCGATGCCGCGCATCTGGCCACCCGACGCGTGCGGAAGCTGCGTGTAGCCGGTACTGGGGCACGCCGCCGTAGGTATAGATGTAGTCGTTGTAGCCAAAGAAGTAGTCGCTGCCGCCGCTGTTGTACTGAACGCCCAGCTTGACTTCGTGGTTCCCACCCAGGAAGTTGTCGGCATAGTGCGTGACCTTGCCGCTGAACGCCGTCTTCCAGTTGCTGCCGTCGTAGAAGTAGTAGATACCGCCCGAAACCTCCCCCGTGTCGAGCCCGGAGAAGCGCGGCGCTATTCGCGGCCCGCCGTTCAGCGGATCGCCGTGATCGTCGCCGTAGAAGCCCGAATAGCGCGCCTCGAGCACGGTCTTGTTGTTGACGACCGACGTGAACACCACGCCGGGCGACGGATTGTGCCCGTGCTCGTAGGCGACGGCGCTTGGCGCCGTGAACGCGTTTCCGACTTCAGGGATCTTGTAGAAATCGTCGTGGTACTGAAACTGGACCTTGTTGTTATCGTTGATTTGATAGTTCAGCTTGAAGAATATCCGCTTGGCCTCGGAGCGGCCGGGAAACGATGGCTCGGTGCCGGCAGGCGCCTCCCAGTCGCGCTGATACTGAAACGACCCGAAGAACCATAGCGTGTCCCGGATGATCGGGCCGCCGAGCTGACCGGTGACATCGTGGAACTGGTCGCGATAATACGGCAGGCCCCCGTCCTGCTCGTCAGTCGTGTTGCGGGACGTCAATCCGTCCGACTGAAAGTAGTAGTTCACGTCGCCGTGAAACTCGTTGCTGCCCTGGCGGGTGACGACGTTGAACACCGCCCCCATCAGGTTCCCGTATTCAGCGGTTGCGCCGAGAGAGAGCACCTGCACCTCTTCGATGGCGTCGGTGTTCGGCCACGGCCAGGCTTGACCCGTGGACGGCGCCGTGAAGTCGGTGCCGTCGAGCTGATACGAGTTGTCTGTCGTGCCCGATCCGAACGACGTGGACGCAGAGCTGGTGGACGTGACGGCGCTGACCCCAGGCGCGGCGTTGATCAGATCGAAAAACGTGTTTCGGCGGACCGGCGCGTTCTCCACCCACTCGCGGTTGTAGTTGGTCGAGATCTGGTTCGTGGTCGCGTCGACGACCGGCGTCTCACCCGTGACGGTCACGGCTTCCGCGACACCGCTGATCTTGAGGATCTCATCGATCTGGACCGACGAGCCGAGCGGCACGCTCGTGCCCGTCCGATTGATCGTTCCGAAACCCGCTAGCTCGAACGTGAGCTCGTACGAACCGGGGGGAAGCGAGACGAACCGGTAGGTACCGGCGTCGGATGTGACCGTGGTGGGCATCCCCGGGACGGCCGTGCTCGTCAGCGTGACCGTAACGCCGGGAAGAACGCCGCCGGATTCGTCGGTGACCGTGCCGAAGATGGTGCCGGTGGTGCGCTGTGCGAACGCGGGAGATGCCGCCAGGAGCGTGGCCGTCACCAGGATGGCTGCACTCAACGGTCGGATCATCGTCTGCACCAGAGGGCGTTGACCGGCGAAGGCGAGAAGGTCTTGGTCGAAAAACCGACTCGACTCTACGCCCGGTCGGTCGGGCTGTCAATGCCGCGACGCATCACGATCGGGCCGCCAAGAATCCACAGGCGTCTGTCTTATAGTGTGAGGGCATGCCAGGTCAGTTCCTTCGGGCAGCGATGGCGCTCGCCGTGATGGCGGCGGTCGTCGGGACGACCCTCGTCGCCCAGCGCCCCCCGGGCCAGGCGCCACCGCGGGACCCACGACCGGCTACCGGAACCAGTGTCATCCGCGGCCGTGTGGTAGACGCGGAGAACGGCCTGCCGATTCGGCGCGCGATCGTACGGGCATCGTCCGAGAGTCTGCCGCAATGGCGTGTCTCGAGCACGGACAGCGAAGGGCGGTACGAGTTTCGCGAGCTGCCCCCGGGGAGCTATACGCTGACCGCATCCAAGGGGGCCTACGTCACCGTCTCGTACGGCCAGCGCCGACCGAACGAGCGCGGGAAGAGCGTCGACATCGGGTCTGGACAGGTGCTCGAGCGCATCGACTTCAACCTCCCACGTGGCGCCATCGTCAGCGGACGAATCTACGACGAGTTCGGCGAGGCGATGGCCGGCGCTCGCGTTCAGGCGATGCGCTATCGGTTTCAGAACGGGGAGCGCCGGCTGCAAGGGTCCGGACGCTCGGTGCAAACCGACGATCGCGGCGAGTTTCGCCTCTTCGGCCTCCCGCCCGGCGAATACGTCATCAGCGCAGAAGTGCCGCCGTATGAGAGCGGCACCGACGATCGATTGAGCTACGCCCCCACGTACTACCCGGGCACCTCTTCCGCCGCCGAAGCTCAGCGCGTGACGCTCGCCGTCGGTCAGGAAGCGTCGGCGAACTTCTCCCTTCTGCTCGTACCGACGGCCATCGTCCGGGGCTTGGCTCTGGCGTCGAACGGCCGACCGCTCATGTCAGGCTCTGTGTCGCTCCAGCCCGAGTCACGCGACGTGCAGGCAGTCTTCGGCCCTGGCGGCAGCAGCCGGATCGAGCCGGACGGCACCTTCCGGATCTCGAACGTCGCGCCCGGCGACTACATTCTCGAGGTGCGCACGTCCAATAACGACGATGACACCGCCGAGTTTGCGTCCATGGTCGTGAACGTCACTGGCGCCGATGTGTCCGGGCTGGTCGTACGCACCACCCCGGGGGCCACGGCGAGCGGCGTGATCGTCTTCGATCCTGCGGCGCCGGCGAATCTCAACCCGCGAAGCATGCGCGTCTACGCGCCCTCGACCCTGCCCCGAGCGCGCGGGAGGACCGGCCGCGCCCGCATCAACAACGACTGGACGTTCGAGATCGGTGGACTGTTGGGCGAGCGATTGATTCGCCTCGACGACCCGCCCGACGGCTGGTCTCTCAAGAGGGTGCTTCTGAACGGTCGCGACGTGACGGACACGCCAACTGATTTCTCGCGCGGAGAGCGGGTGGAGAGCTTCCGGGTCATCATGACCAATCAGGCCACGCGCGTCTCGGGCGCTGTCATGGATACGGGCAAGCCGGTGCGCGACTACGTCGCCGTGATCTTCGCTGACGACTCGAATCGCTGGAGGCCACCGACACGATTCGTGGTAGCGGCACGGCCGAATCAGGACGGACGCTTCGAGATCCGCGGCCTTCCCGCAGCCAGGTATCTGGCCGTGGCCGTGGACTACCTCGAGACCGGCGAGGAACAGGACAGCTCATTCCTACAGCAGATACAGCCAATGGCCACACCCGTCCTGCTCGGCGAGGGCGGGGTCGCTCAGGTCACTCTGCGGCTCGTCTCGCGAGGGTTCTGATGGAGGTGACGGCGCTTCCGACCCCGCAAGTGCTGATCGATCGCTCGCGGCTCCTCCGCAACATCGACCGTATGCAGACTGCGGCGGCAGAAAACGGGATGGCCCTCCGCCCGCACGCGAAGACACACAAGGTTCCAGCCGTGGCGCGGTGGCAGATCGACCGAGGCGCCGCCGGTATCTGCTGCGCCAAGGTCGGCGAAGCCGAAGTGTTCGTCGAGGCGGGCATCGAGGATGTCCGGCTGCCCTACCCCATCCATCCCTCGAATGCGTCGCGCATCCTCGCACTTCAGGCCCGCGCCCGCATCTCGTTCATCGTCGATTCGCTGGCGGTCGCGCATGAGTGGTCCGCGCGTCTCGAGGGTACGCGGGAGCGCGTCGAAGTCCTGGTGAAAGTCGACGTCGGCTTCCATCGCTGCGGTATCGACCCGGACCATGCGAACGCCGTGGATTTCATCGAGGCGGTGGCCCTTCTCCCCGGACTCAGGCTTTCTGGCCTGCTCAGTCACGCCGGTCATGCTTACAGCGCGACGTCTGCGGCCGACATCGAGGCCATTGCCGAATCCGAGGCGCGGATCCTGACGCGCCTGGCAGCCGCAGCGCGCGCCCGCGGCATCGAGATCAACGAGCTGAGCGTGGGCGCCACCCCAACCGCTCGTTTCAGCACCAGACAGCCCGGCATCACGGAGTTGAGGCCTGGCAACTATGTGTATCTCGATCGAACGCAGGTGGCGCTCGGCGGGGCTGCGATCGACGACTGTGCGCTCACCGTTCTCGCACGCGTGGTCTCGAGGCCCGCGCCAGACCGGATCATCTTCGACTGCGGCAGCAAGACGCTCAGCAGCGATCAGGTGCGGGGCGGGGCCAGGCCGGAGGGCTATGGCGCCGTCTACAGCGATCTGGACCAGACCAGTCTGGACGACTCGCTCGTGATCGAGCGGCTGTCAGAAGAGCACGCCACCGTTCGCGTGCGCGGCGTCAGCCGGCTCTCGGAGGGCGACCTGGTACGGATACTGCCCAACCACGCCTGCGTCGTCTCGAATCTGGTCGATTGTGTGCGGCTCGTCGAGGGTCTGGAGCTCGTCGACACGCTCGCGGTGGCGGCGCGAGGTCGGATCGCGTAGGATAGCTGCCGATGACCGCCAAAACTGCCACCGAGAAGTCCGTCGTGGGTGATGCGCTCGGCATGATCGAAACACGCGGACTGGTCGGCATGATCGAGGCGACCGACGCCATGCTCAAGACGGCCAACGTGGTGTTCGTGGGATGGCAGAAGGTGGATGCCGGGCTTGTGACCGCGCTCGTGCGTGGAGATGTCGCCGCCGTCAAGGCCGCGACCGATGCGGGCGCCGCGGCAGCGCGCAGGGTCGGCGAGCTCATCGGTGTTCATGTCATTCCGCGACCCGCTGCCAATCTGGAACGCGTGTTCCCCATCACCTAGTCTTTCCGACGAGGCGCGGACCGTTTCTTCTTTCGCGGACGAAGGCGCGAGCTGAGTTCGCGCAGCGCGCCCTCCGCTCCAATCACCAGCAGCGGCTGCGACGGCTCGCGCAGCAGGTTGAAGAACTGGCCGGTCTCAGTGCGCGCATAGATCTCGCGGCCGTCTGTGAGCAGCCGCACGCGACCGCTTCCACTGATGGCCTCGAACAGCCGGACCCCGAACCGGGCCCGCAGGGTCTCGATGAGCGTCCGAATCTTGTGTGCCGAGAACTTGCGGCGCTTGAGATCGGCCAGGACGGCCAGCTCGAGCAGATCGTGTGGCGAGTAGCGTCGCTCGGTATAGCCGCCGGCCTCGGTACGATGGGCCGGAATCGCCGCGGACACCAGGCGGCACGAGTCCCACCACTGGAGCTGGCGGGCGGTCAGGCCCGTGATGGCCGCCACCTCGCGCGCGCTGTAGATCCTCTTCAGTCTCACGCTGCCGCACGCGCATCGGCCATCTTCGCGCCCTCGAAGTCCTTCTCCGTCAGGCCACCTTCGCTGTGCGTGCTGTAGATGAGCGTGACCTTCCGGTAGTTGATGACCACATCGGGATGATGGTCGGCGGCCTCGGCGTCGCTGACGAGACGCGTGACGAAGGCGACCGCTTCAGGAAATCCGTCGAAGGTGTACTGCTTGCGGATCTGGTTGCCTTCAAGCGACCAGCCCTGGAGCCCGGTGAAGCGACGATCGATCTCGGAACGCGTCAGGAGTGCCATGACGACTCTCACCTTCTGCCGGCTCAGAATTCGCCGAAGCGGCCCGGCGCCATCGCGGCGAGTGCCGGATCGCCATCGTCGCCTTCCACAATGGCGGCCACGAGCTGTGCCGTCAACGGCGCGAGGAGCACGCCGTTACGGTAGTGCGCGGTCGCGTAAACGAGCCCGGGAAGCCGCGTCGATCGGCCGACGATCGGCAGTTCATCCGGCGATGCCGGCCTGAGACCCGCCCGCGCGTCGATGAAGCCGGCCTGCCACGCAACCGGCACGAGCTCACAGGCCGCATCGAGAAGGTCGCGGACACCCGCCACGGTGGTGCGCTCGTCGAACCCCGCGTCCTCGACGGTGGCGCCGACGAGCAGGGTTCCATCCGGCCAGGGAACCATATAGCATCGCGCGCCCCATGTCGTGTGCGCGAGCGCGGGACCCGGCCAGGCCAGCCGGAGGAGCTGACCTCGCACGGGTTTCACGGGCAGCGGGGGGAGGTTCTCCAACTCCACGCCGCCCGACCAGCTGCCCGCAGCGAGCACGACGGTGTCAGCGCTCAGCACATCACCCTCGTCCGTCTCGACCGAGAGCCCGCGCGATGGCCGTGTGACCCTCAAGGCCCGCGCTTTGACGACGTGCGCGTCCCTGGCCGCGAGCGCCCGTTCCAGCGCCTGCACCAGGTGCGGCGCCGAGACGAAGGCGTGCTCGGGGATGAGCAGCGCGGCCTGCACGCCCTCGCACAATCGCGGTTCGGCTTCCCGCGCCTCGAGGCCGTCCAGCAACAGGCTCTTGACACCTCGCGCGTGCTGAGAAGCCGCGGCGGCTCTCAGGTGATCGGCCGACTCGTCTGCAAGCGCCACTTCCAGCGTGCCGATCCGCCCGAACGGGATAGCGCAGCCGGTATCGGCGATCACGCGTGCGACGAATTCGTCGTAAAGAGCCAGGCTGCGGACGCCGATGTCGAGGAGCACTCCGCGATCGTGCCCCTCGATATGAGGTGACAGAATTCCCGCGGAGGCGCGCGTGGCGCCCCGGCCGATGCCGCGGCCGTCTACGACGGTGACTGCGGCGCCACGTGACGCGACCTCGTAGGCAACGGCACACCCGATGATGCCGCCGCCGATCACGATCACGTCGCTCGTTCGTTGCATGATTGACCCTGTTATTATCGCAGAGTCGTACCGTTCACCTGCGACTCATCCCGAGGGAGGAGCAGTCATGCGGCACGCGCTCACCGGACTGCTGTCGGCGCTCGTCCTCGTCACCGGATCGGCCTCCGCCGATTCCCTCGTCCATACTTTTTCCATCGTCGCGCGTGATCCGGCAACGGGAGAGCTCGGCGTGGCGGTACAGTCGCACTGGTTCTCCGTGGGATCGATCGTCACCTGGGCCGAGGCCGGCGTAGGGGCCATCGCCACGCAGTCGTTCGTCGATCCGGGCTACGGGCCGCGAGGACTGGAGCTGATTCGCGGTGGACAGACCGCCACCGACGCGCTTCGCATCCTGACGGAACGAGACGCGCAGCGTGACGTCCGGCAGGTGGCGATGGTGGATGCGCGCGGCAACGTCGCGGCACACACCGGATCGCTGGCAATTGCTTCAGCAGGCCATCACGTGGGTGGCCAGTTCTCCGTGCAGGCGAATTTGATGGAGAACGACCGCGTATGGCCCGCGATGGCCCAGGCCTACGAGCGGACCAAGGGCGATCTCGCCGATCGCATGCTGGCGGCGCTCGAAGCCGGTCAGGCCGTGGGCGGCGACATCCGCGGCCAGCAGTCGGCTGCCCTGCTCATCGTCAAGCCACAGTCCACCGGGCGGCCATGGGCCGGTGCCGATCGGACGTTCGACCTGCGGGTGGAAGACAATCCGAATCCAGTCGACGAGCTGCGCCGTCTGGTGCGCCTGCAGCGCGCGTACGCACGAGCGTCGCGCGGGGACGACCTAGTGGCCGAGCAGAAGATCGAGGAAGCCCTGAAAGAGTACACGGAGGCTGCTCGGCTTGCGCCCGAGATCGAGGAGCTGCCGTTCTGGCAGGCGGTGACGCTGGCGTCGGTGGGCCGTGAAGCCGAGGCGGCACCGATCTTCCGCAGCGTTTTTCAGAAGAACCCGATTTGGGCCGAGCTCGTGGGGCGGCTGCCGGCGGCGAAAATCCTGCCCGATGATCCGGCACTCATCGCGCGCATCCGCGCGCTCGCGCCCTCACGCTGACTACTTCGAAGACTTCCTGCCGCGAGGCGGACGAGTCGTGGCGATCGTTGTCACGGAGTTGAGGGGTATTCCCGTACGGAAGCCGTCGTTCATGAATCGGCCGAAGCCGCCCGGGTGATCGAAGGACGTGGTGACCAACGTCCTGACGTGGCCAGGAAAGCCGACGGACGGAACGAAGTGACCCGGGAAGCCGACGGATGGAAAGAAGGGGAATGCTGTGGCGACCGACGGTACGACAACCACCGTGGGCGCCGGTGCCTGGACCACGACCGTGGCGGGCGAAACGACGCCGGCCATATCAGCGCGCCAGGGCTCCGCACCAAAGTCGGGTGAGAGCGCGACCGATTGTGCAGGAGAGGCGCTCGGTCCCGCCGGTGTCTGAATCGTGCGCCCCTGTCGGAGCATCACGACAATGACTCGCTCACTGACACCCGCCCGCTTGAGCTCGACGATGTCACTGGGCGTCAGGCTGTAGACCTTGCCACTCGTTTCAACCAACGCGACGAGCACCTCGTCGCCCAGCCCGGCGTGCGTGAGCTCGACGAGGTCGTGCACGCTGACCGCAGCGGCCGGTCTTGCAGATACGACGCATGCGAGAACGACGAGCAGGGCGACCCAATTGATCCGCATCGCTTGCCCCCTACGCATCCCCATTCTACGCTCCCCGACGCCGAGGCCCAACCCACGACGGGCTGCCGTCGACTAGCGCCTGAAAGTGGACAATATTCGCCATCAGGTGACACGCCGCAGTCGAGATCGTGAATGTTAAATGACTCTGCTGCATGGGTTTATGGCACCATCCAGCTGGCCAGGTCGGGCACGGCGCTTGCTGGTGCATTTCTAACGCCAGCGGCGAGAGGCCGAACGGGCGTCACGGAGACACTGAGCGCCGCCGAAACCTGGAAACGGGAGAAACGTTGATGGGCACCAATCGCGCCGCGTTCCTCGTCGTCGCATTGGCGGCCGCCGCGGTCGTGGGCGGCGGAGCCTATTTCGCGACCCGCGACAACACGGGCCAGCTTCCTCAGGAAGCGACCGCTGTCGATGTCGCGCCTGCGCCGGGCGCCGTCATGGAAACGGAAGCGGTCCTGGAAGACACCGCGCCGATCGCGCCGTCTCCTGTCGTGGAGCCACCGCGTCCACCGCGCGTCGAGCCTCGTCCTTCACCCACGAAGGAACGTCCAACGCGCCAACCGGAGGCCGCTGCTCGTCCCACGGCGTCGCGCACCCCATCAACCGAGCCTGCGCCCGAGCCGGCGCCGGCGCCCGCGCCGCCGCCCGCGCCAGCACCGAGCGGTCAGCCAATCGTCGTCAGCGAGAACGTGCCGCCTGAGCCGGTGGCAGCCGAGACGCGGGCTCCAGAGGTTCTCCCCACCGAGGAGCATCAGAAACAGTTCGATGAACTGGTTGTCTCGGCCGACTCCGTCATCGGGCTGCAGCTCGAGAAAGCTGTCAGCACCGAAACGGCCAAGATTGAGGACGTGGTGGACGCACGCGTGACGCGAGATGTGAGAGTGGGCAACGAGGTGGCCATTCCCGCCGGTTCCCGCATGATCGGCTCGGTCACGGTTGCCGACCGCGGCGGCAAGATGAAAGGGCGTGCAAGGCTCGGCGTTCGCTTCCACACACTCGTGCTCGCCGACGGCACCCGAACCAACCTCAACACCGAACCCCTGATTCGTGAGGGATCCTCGCCATCAGGCGAGAGCACGGCCAAGATCGGCGGCGGCGCCATTGGCGGCGCGATCCTCGGTGCGATTCTGGGCGGCGGCAAAGGCGCCGTGATCGGTGGAACTGCGGGCGCGGGTGCGGGCACGGCCGCTGTTCTGTCGGGCGGTCGTAACGCCGCCGAGCTGCGCGAAGGATCCACCGTGACCGTGCGTCTGATCGATCCGGTTACCATCACCGTCGAGCGGTAAGAGGCCTCGCCCGCCGTTCCCGCCGGCGATACAATCACGGCATGCGGGTTCTGCTGTTCATCGCCCTGCTGGTGGCCGCCACCGTTACGGCCGGTGCGTCGGCGCCGAGATGATCGGCCTTTCGAGCGCTCCGCTCAAGGCGTTCATGCTCGATTACATCGGGAGCCAGCGCCGGTAGCGCGCCGCCCCGCACGATCTCAACTTCCCACACGACACCATGAGTAACGATTTCGCGCCGCAGTCGGGCGATATGGACAAGGCCGACTTTCGTCGGCACGCGCATCGCCTCGTCGATTGGATCGCCGAATACCTGGACGACTCTGAACGCTACCCGGTGCTCTCGACGGTGCAGCCGCGCGACATCGTCAATGCGCTGCCATCGAGCGCTCCCGGCCACGGTGAGTCGTTCGATGCCGTCCTCGACGACTTCGAGCGCATTCTCGTGCCTGGCCTCACACACTGGAACCACCCAGGCTTTTTTGCCTACTTCTCGATCAGCGCCAGCGCTCCAGGTGTGCTGGCCGAGTTCCTGGCGGCGGCGCTCAATCAGCAGGCCATGCTCTGGCGAACCTCGCCGACTGCCACGGAGCTCGAAGAGGTGTCTCTGGGCTGGCTTCGAGACTTGATGGGTCTCTCTCCTGATTTCGAAGGCGTCATCTACGACACCGCATCGATTTCGAGCATGCACGCGCTGGCGGCTGCGAGAGAGGCCGCCGTGCCTCATGTGCGCGAGCGCGGCCTGAGCGGGGCGACAGCCCCAAACGGCGTCGCGGTCTACTGCTCGGAGCACGCGCACTCCTCCATCGACAAGGCCGTGATCACGCTGGGGCTGGGCCACGCGTCGCTCAGGAAGATTTCCGCCAACGCACGCTTCGAGATGCGCGTCGACGCGCTCCAGGAGGCGATTGCTGCGGACCGCCGGGCGGGCATCATCCCGATCGCGGTGGTGGCCACAGTGGGCACCACGTCGACCACCAGCGTCGACCCCGTTCGCGAGATCGCTGCGCTGTGCGCTCGCGAGCACGTGTGGCTGCACGTCGACGCCGCTTACGGTGGCGCGGCTGCCCTGCTGAGCGAGCGACGGCACTTTTTCGACGGGTGCGAGCTGGCCGACTCGCTCGTGGTCAACCCTCACAAGTGGCTGTTCACGCCGGTCGACCTCAGCGCATTTTTCTGCCGGCGGATGGATGTCGTACGCGAGGCGTTTTCGCTGACGCCGGAGTACCTTCAGACGCGCGAAGGGGCCACGGTGAAGAATCTGATGGACACCGGCATACAGCTTGGCCGCCGGTTCCGCGCATTGAAGCTCTGGATCATCATGCGGTACTTCGGCGCTGAGGGTTTGAAGGCAAGACTCCGCGAACACATCGGGCTCGCGACCGAGTTTGCGGCGTGGGTCGAAGAGCACCCGGACTTCGAGCTGCTGGCACCGGTGCCGTTCAGCGTCGTGTGCTTTCGAGCCCGGCCGTCCACGGGATCGTGGACCGACGCGGAGCTCGACCGCCTGAATGAAGAGATCCTCGAAACGGTGAATCGGTCGGGCCGAATCTTCATGTCACATACGCGACTGCATGGACGTTATACGCTCCGGCTGGCTATCGGACATATCCGAACCACGAGCCGGCACGTGGGCGACGCCTGGAGGCTTCTGGAGCAGACCGCACAGAGCCTGGCCGCTGCCCGGAGCTCATAACACTCCCGCTGCAAGCGAGTTACAGCACATCGCGTCTTCGATGTCACCGGCGACCAGACAGGCCGCGGTCGCGGTGGCGTGGCGACACGCGCCTATTGGCGCACCCCTTGCAGTTCATTGCCACGCATCTCAGATGAGATGCCACTGGTGTCGACAAAGGAGCCGTCAATGTACTTCCGCAAACCTGCTGTGCTCGGAGCCCTGATGTGTCTCGCGCTCGCGCCCGCGCCGGCGCGAGCCGACTGGCTGCTGTCTCCGTACCTGGGGACCACGTTCGGCAGCGAGCTGACGGACTCGGAGAATACGGATAACGAATTCGCCAACAAGTTGAACTACGGCGTGGCGCTCACATTCATGGGCGGGGGCATCATCGGGTTCGAGATCGATTTCGCGTACGCGCCGGAGTTCTTCGAAGCCAACGACGAGGATCTGGACTTCCTGGACGACAGCAACCTGACGACCATCATGGCGAATCTGGTGGTTGGCGCACCTATCGGCGGACAGACCGGACCTGGATTTCGCCCGTACGCGGCGGGAGGTATCGGTCTGATGCGAGCCAACCTGGAAAGTGCAGGAGATCTCTTCGACGACATCAGCGACAACAGCTTCGGCATCAACGTCGGCGGCGGTGTGATCGGGTTTCTCTCCAACAACATCGGGCTCAGAGGCGATCTGCGCTACTTCCAGTCGCTGTCGGACATCGGCGACAATCTCGACTTCGATCTGGGAAAGTTCCGCTACTGGCGAGGCACCGGCGGCATCGTCTTTCGGTTCTGAGTACCCGGCGACTGCGCCACGATCTTCAGGCGAATGGGCCGAGCTGAAATTGCTCGACCCACTTCGCCTGCTGGCCGATGAGCGCCACGAGGCCGTGCAACGGAAAGCGCGGGAGCGTCGTCTGGGAACCGGGAGTCGTCAGCTGCCCGAGCAGCTTGGGCAGGTTCGGCATGTGGCCCACCAGCATCACGTCGCGCCCTTCGCTACTGATCCGATCCCGCATCCAGTCGGGCGGATCGTCGGGCTGCAGGCCGCGCACCGCCGCAAACTCCGCCAAGGGATTGCAGGCGCGCCAGAATGCTTCAGCCGTCTGGCGAGCGCGCGCCTTGCCACTGTGCCAGATCACGGCGGGCTTCACACCGCGAAGCGCCGCGTCGGACGCCAGCCGGGCGACGTGCTCCAGTCCGGCAGCCGTGAGCTTGCGCTGGTGATCGACGTCAGGCGCCGCGGCCTGGCCGTGGTGCACGAGATACACCCATCTCTCGTCGTTCATCGCTCTATGAGGTTCCAGAAAAACGAAGCCCCGCCGTATCGTCCGGCGGGGCTGTGCGAGAACTGAAAGGGCTGCGGTCAGCTTGCCATTTTCAGCGACTTCGCGGCGATGGACTTCTTTCCGTCCTGATCGCTCACGACCCGACGAACGCCGAGGGTCCTGGGGTCCGGCAACCTGGGGTCGACCGGAGGCTCGGGGAGCGGAGCGGTAGCCCCTGGCGG